>CAWUIO010000265.1:0-1509 GCA_963922455.1 uncultured Microscillaceae bacterium | reverse complement strand
TAGAGCAAGTTCGGAGTTTGAAGTAGCCGTTTAGCTCCAGCTTTGCTTAGAATTTTTGTCTTTTCACTTTTTGTTGAGGCTTCCCGCGTAAACTTTTCTGTCAGATTTTTTAAATCCCTGAATTACATGGACTCTAAAAGAAGATTTTGATTTTCTTTCATCAGTTTGACTAAATTGAAGCCTAAAATTGAACGATGCCCGCAGCTCTCCATTGCCGTGATACTGCGAGCACCCGGTTTGTTGAACTTGTATCTGGTTGATTTGATAGTGCCGATGACTCCTTCGACCTGGGCCCGCTCTGACTTGACCACTTTTTGTTTGGTCTTTGAGATCTCCCAATCGGCTTTGCCTTTCGGAGCAATCCCGATATGTTTGATGCCGAGCTTTTTCATTTTCTCTATATTGCCTTTTGAGTAGCCTCCTCGATCGAAGCCGTAAGTCTCTGGAATCGTACCAAAGGTTTTCACATGCTCGAGCACAGCCTGCTGGCAGAACTTGATATCGGAGGCGTGCTTGCAGGAATCCATAACGAAGCCACTGACAAAACCACCACCCATTCGATTGATTCCCCACTTGATACCAAACTCGGTCTTCTTTCCAGATTTGCCGCGAACAATTGAATAAAGTTCTGACATCTTTAAGTGAATGATCTTTTTGTTGGCCACGAAACCGGTTTCGACAAAATGTTTGATCTGAGGCAGAAGAACTGTCATGACCTCCCACAGTCTTCCTAGCTCCTGGCTTGCCTTGGAGCCGCGGGACTGAAAATCTTTGAACACTTGATCCAGCTCTTTTTGAATGGCTTCCACTGTGTGATAGATCGCCTTTGAAGTCTTTTGCTTGGCCTCTTTCCCTTTGCTGAATAAGTGGTAGTTTCTCACCAGTCCTTTGACTTTCCCCGCCACCTCTTTCACCTTGGTTTTGACTTTGGAAAAGGCTTTGCCAGATTTTTTCAATTGTTTTTTCACTCGATCGACAAAACCTGACATCAAACCCACTTCGGTGGGATAGGGAATTTTTGCTTCTTGAGCTGTGGTATCGCTCATAAGTTCTGAGGAATCCAGAAAACCCAGGCTCTGAGCGTGTTTTAGAACAACTTGATTGATCGAGCTCATCCCCTCTGGACCAAGCATCGTGGTGAAATCGAAAATTGTGACATGATCGGGTTGCCAGGTTGAGTCCATCAAGTCGCATAGGTAGCGAGCTGGAGCGTAATGGGCGATCATGTCTTCGGCTTGTCGGTAATCGAAGCCTTTTACAGACATTAAAACCACGGCCCCTAAAAGTTCTCGGTATCTTGGCTGTGGTCCTGTCTCTTTTTTTACTTTGGCTGAGCGACAGTTCATTGCCATCAATATCAGTTCGTCCCAGTCCAGAAAATCGGTCATCTGCACAAGCTCGTGATCTTCTCTTAAATGGACTTCCGTTACCTTGCCCGGTGAGAGCAAGCTCAGTTGTTTGTAGTTGGCCATGGTATTCTCCTAATGATGTCATTAGGAGTAGTGTGAT
>CAWUIO010000264.1:0-1518 GCA_963922455.1 uncultured Microscillaceae bacterium | reverse complement strand
CCCCCCCAACCCGCAGATCTTATTTTTTTTATTGTAACGTCGAAATCCTATATATAAATGTACTTTACTACTATTTCTTAAAACTAAGATCTTAAAATTGCAGCCATAGCGTCGCAATCCTCACTACAAATGGAATAGACTCCTACCCTATGATGTCGCCTTTCCAGACGGTGGTAGATACCGTCGCAATCCTCACTACAAATGGAATAGACTCCTACATCTAAGGGTTAGTCCCTTAGGTTTCGCAATCGTCGCAATCCTCACTACAAATGGAATAGACTCCTACCCTTAGCTTGTCGCTAAGCTCTGAAAACCAAACTTTTAAACCCCTATTTTGTAACAGGAATTCGGGCGTTTTTTGCAATTTGAAGCTCAAGTCTAGTAAATTGCTAGACTTATAATTTTGTGCTCCTGACACAATGTGAGCGAGTTTTGGTTTTACTATTTATTTCTAAAAAACTTACTACAATTTAAGATTTCAAAGACCGGGTCTCTCAGAATATCATCGTATGCTGCTCGCCCCGTAGGGCCTCCTGGTTCCAATTGGGCTTGCCAATGGTGAGCATCTCCCGCACCTGACGATCCGTCAAAAATAAAACCAGGACACTGTCTTTTTGGCCCCATCGGCGGTCGCCCTGTAAATCCAGCAACCACTTCACCAAAGTGTCTTTGACGGCTTCTGCGAGGTTTCCTAAATAAACCGAATATTGAAAACGATCTAGACCGGTATCCAATAAATGATCGGCTATCTTTTTCCGAAAATAGTTATTTTCTATGTCATAGCTTACTAGTAAGACCATAAATATCCTTGTTTTAAAATTATTTTTCTCCAAAATTACGAATGCGCTGGGCCAATTTTCCGGCTGTTTGGTATATATGGCTTTTAATATCTACTTCGCGCTCCTGAAAACGTTTGTTTTCCCGCAGCCAGGCATTAAACCGAGGAATCAAGACCGATTTTCCCTTTTTGTTCAAGAATACCCCGTATTGATTTTTGCTAAAAAAATTGCCCAATATTTCCGATTCTAAACACAACTCGATCAAAAGCCGGTCGGCCCAAGGCCGGAAAATCTCAATCAAGTCAAAGGCCAGGACGGGCTTGCGGTATTCATCGGTATGCAAAATACCCAAATGTGGGTCTAAACCCGCCGCAAATAAGGCCGACTCCACCACCGAATATAGCATACCGTAGTAGTAATTGAGGGCCGCATTAAATACATCTTCGGCGGGCCGCCGGCTCCGCTTCTTAAAACGGTAGGCCCGGGGCAAGCAAGGGGATAGGGTTTATAGTTTGTTTATTAATTTTTTGGGAGCCGGGAGCCGGGATGGGCACTAAACCGACTGGCCCTACACCTCGCCCCCAGCTTTTGCCCCTAAGCATATTGCCCCGTACGGCCCCCTTACTTATATATGAAAATTATAACTGTAAACTTCCAAAATCCTAATGGCTGAGGGATAAAGCCTTTGTTTGAGCCCGCCGCTGCTAGGCGGGCAGGCCGGCGAGTGGCGAAAGCCCGG
>CAWUIO010000263.1:0-1524 GCA_963922455.1 uncultured Microscillaceae bacterium | reverse complement strand
GGCTTCCGCTTGTATAATCCGGCCATTGCGAAGTTTTTGAGTGTCGATCCGCTTACGGGATCTTATCCTTTTTATAGTCCTTATCAGTTTGCGGGCAACAAACCGATTGCAGCCATTGACCTGGACGGGGCTGAAGAATTGATTGTGACCGATCAGGGCTACGTTGCCGATCCGCCTATCATCGTTCAGCCGAGTGCCGAAAACCTGCTGGAAGATGCAATGTACCAATACAACATATCCCGCTTGGCCCGAACACCGAATAACTTTGTTCGCCAGTGGGCCGCCGGAAACATCGGCCACGGCGGGAGGCGCAGGAATTTTAGCTGGCTGTACAAGCACGAAAGCTCTTTTACCAAAGGTTTAGATAAGATGGTCAATGGGTCAATGGCCTTTGCAATGGCCCCTATGGCTATTATGGCGATGACTCCCACGTTCGGTACGACTTTTATGATCAACTCCTCTGCCCAGGCTTCCTACGGTATATTAGATGGTAAACTAAGTACGTCGGATTTTGATGTATTTGATTCCGGCTTAGAGGTTAGTGCCAAACTGTTGACGAATTTTATTCCGGGAACTAGATTGGTCAAAACTGCTTATTTTGGATTAACAAATATAGTATTGCCATCTTTTATTGATGTAGATATGGAAGGCAATGTCAAAAACTACTTTTTCGGGACTAAAAGCGGTGTCGAAGTTTCTACTGATTTAACCGTTAATACGCTGTTTGCTGGTACAAGTGAACTCCTTGCAAATGCTTTTGCTCGTACAGCGAAATACAATTTCGTCCAAGCCAGAAGTTTTTTTGCTGGTTATTTAGAGGATAGATCGTTAACAAATATTCTAGCTATGAGTCTATTCCGAGGACGGAAGTCGTATAACTTGTTTATTCAAACCAGAAAATATGGTCAAGAACAAAAAGCGACATCTAGGTTTTTTCGCAACTTAGGCAATAATATTATCCCTTATGCTAGCTCATTAACTTCGGGAGAACTCCGTAAAGCTGCCGAGAAAGACGCACAAAAATGAAAAACAAGGTCAAGGATAAAATTGTAACTTTCATCATAGTTGTCGCATTTCTAGGATCATTAGTAGGCACTATTCGTGGATACATGCGTCATTCTATGAGTGTATATTATTTAAGGAATCACGGTGCTTACACAGTTGGGATAGCTGTGGAGAAAAAATACGGCTCGTTAGGCAAAGGTGATTTGGTTTATAAATTTCAGATAAAGGAGAAGGTATATATAGGTTTAGTCATGCTTGTAGGTGGTGTAAAAGTAGGAGATAAGTTCTTAGTAGTGTATTACCCTCCTAATCCTGACCGGAGTGTACTTTTGTATCAAAAACCGATAAATAAATTTCAATTAGGACAAGATTTAGGCCATATCTATAATAAAGATAATACAGAGATAGGATATTGGCAGGTTTATTAACTCCCCTCTAGTCCAAGGCTGTAAAAAATAGCCCTGGCCCCATCTAGTCCAAGCTTATAAAAAAGGCAAACTGGTTCAAGGATAAGCGCAG
>CAWUIO010000262.1:0-1532 GCA_963922455.1 uncultured Microscillaceae bacterium | reverse complement strand
TTAATTAAATCCTGGAAAGCCCCGGTTTGGGATAATAGCGCGGGTGGCACCTGAACAACACCCCCGGAGGAACCTTGAATGCGATAGAGGCTGCGGTTACCGGTGACTCCTAAATAAAGCTCCCCATCTTGATCCTGACCAAAAGAAATCAAATCTCCACTGGGCACCGTGCCAATCAATTCTCTTTGATTATTGATTAAGTTGGAAGCCCACACGCGGCCACTTCCGTAATCCCCAAACACATATTTTCCTTGAAGTAAAGGAATGGCATCTCCTCGATAAATAAATCCTCCAATGATAGATCTATCCCCCGATTGGTGGGGATAATTTAAAACTGGATCGGTGAGGGTACCGATGATTGTACCCGGCCGGGCCATTAGGTCGGGGCGATCGTTTATTCCTTCTCGAAAAGGCCAACCAAAATTGGCCCCGGAGGCAACAATATTGACTTCCTCTCGCTTGTCACCACTGTTGGAGCCGACGTTACCGATGTAAATTTTACCCGTGACACTATCGAGGGTCATCATATGCGGGTTTCGGTTACCTAGGGTATAATACTCTTCAAATACTCCCCCCGCGGTATCCAAAAAGGGGTTGTCGTTGGGGATATAGTAATTAAGCCCGGAGCTACCTTGGCCCACATCTTCTAGCTTGCGTCGTACCGGGTGGGATACTGCCCCCCCTTGTTGATCCACATCGATTCGGATAACACAACCCGAGATCCGGTCGGTGATGTTTTGGGACTGCTCTTGCCAGCCCAAGTCTCCAATGGACAGGTATAAAAAGCCATCTAAGCCAAATAAAATCCCTCCCCCCCGGTGCAAGGTAGGCCCAAGCTGTTGCTCGATCATAATCAACTCGGAACTGGGATCGGCAACCTGGGTGCTTTCGTTTCGGGTAAAACGGGAGAGCCGATAATACTGAGTGCCCGAAATATTGGTAATGTAGTAAACATAGAGGTAATTGCGATTGGGGGAACCAGGAAGGTTATAATCGGGATGGAAGGCCATCCCCATCAAGCCGGAGTCTTGGCCTGTCCAGGTACGGGCACTGATATCCAAGAATAAAATTTTGCTCGGAGTACTCAAGGAACGGTCGGCATAACGGATTCTACCGGACCGCTCCATGACGTAAAACTCGGTACTCCGGGGAGCCGCTGTCATGTCCATGACCGTGGAAAAGGTTAAGCCAAAGGCAGGCTCAAGTTTCAGATCGGAAACATCAAGCACAAAGGTTTCGGGAAGATTTCCATTAAGGAAGGGAGACATGGGCTCAGGATTGACGAGGCCCGGGCCCGTATTTACGGGGATGGTGGCTAGCAAATAGGTGCAGACGACTAGAGCCAATGCCAGACCACGGAAACGCACTATACATTTCCATGCCCGAATTTGGAATAATTGGGATACCATGATATACCTTTAATATGTGTGGATCTACTTAGAAAGTATTTAAATAATCGTGTCGATACGTACATCGACTAATAAACTGTTTAAATTTAATTATATGGGCTGCAAAGGGCCATTTCGGGAACC
>CAWUIO010000261.1:0-1550 GCA_963922455.1 uncultured Microscillaceae bacterium | reverse complement strand
CTACCGTTTCAAATGCTCCACCAAACCCAAAATGGACGTGATTTTGGTCGGGCCCCCCGGATCAGGAAAGGGAACCCAAGCCCCCAAGATTGCTGACAAATATTGTCTCTGCCATCTTTCTACTGGTGACATGCTTCGAGAAGCTGTCCGAAACAAGACCGAATTGGGTACAAACAATATATTTCTGCCTTTCTAGTATTATCAAATAAGCGAATATTTAAAGATTCTTATTTTGCTTATAAAAGCATCGATTTTTAATAAAAAGGTTTGAAGGCCAAGTCTGTCATGGAAAGAGGAGAACTCGTTTCCGATGAGTTGATCATCGGATTAATCATGAACAACCTCAAGCGACCCTCATGCATCAACGGTAAGCAAATCCGTCCCTCTAATAAAAGGCGTCCTTTTGGACGGATTCCCCCGAACTCTGGTCCAGGCCCAAAAGCTCGACGATATCATGAACAAGAACGGAAAGCAAATCAGCAAAGTCTTGGATTTCCAAATCGAAGACTCCCTGCTGGTCGAAAGAATCACCGGAAGGCGTTTCCACATGGCCTCGGGAAGATCTTACCACGTCAAATTCCGACCTCCGAAAGTCGACGGAAAAGATGATATCACAGGTAACGCTTATTTTCTTCCGAAATGAAGACTAACGCCATCAGGCGAGGATCTCGTGCAGAGAAAAGATGACAACGAAGCGACGCTCAAAAAAAGACTGCAGGGCTTCCACAATTCGACCAAGCCCATCCTCAGCTACTACAAGAATCACAATGTCTTGGAAGAGATCCAGGCCAACGACAGCGTTGAGAATATTTGGAAGAATATCCAAACTCGATTGGGATAATCTAAATAATATTATTGATTTGTTTGTGTGAAAGGAGATTATTTAAAGGGTGGATCCGGCGTGTCCGCGATTTCGTTTGGCTCCGTAATTCTTGATGCTGTCTTTGAGTCCTCCGGCGTTGAAAGCGAACGACAGGCCGACACAGATAATCTGGGGATTAGAAGTTTTGTTTAAATGAAACGGCCACGCTTTTCAAAAGTTTTAATTTGAGGAGATAATTTGAAAGATGGAATTTAGAAAAAATCCGTTTCCCTCTTTCACTCAATATCGACCCAAATCTCAAGGCAGCCGAGTTTCGCAGATTTGGTTTATTTAAAAGAAACTTAAAGGGCTAAGTTACCTTGAGCACGAAGTTTATGATGACCATAATGGTGGTGCAGTTATGAATACCCTTTTCCCACTTGGCGAGTTTGAGGTAGACTTCGGAGTTCCAGGTCTTCCAACTGATGAAAATGAGCCAGGCGATGTCGATGATGATGGAAAGGAGAAAGAGGGCGATTACGACCATTTTTTGATTCTAGGAATTAAGGGGTACTCTCATGTAGTTCCAGGCGATGTAGGCGAATAAGAATATGGGGAGGTTATAATCGGGCCGGCCGAGACAACCGATAGCACCAATCAGGGCTCCGAAGAGGAAAAGTCGGGGAATCCAGTCTACTATGCCTGCCATTTGATTTATAATATATAGCTTAGAAACAGATTTTTCGGG
>CAWUIO010000260.1:0-1558 GCA_963922455.1 uncultured Microscillaceae bacterium | reverse complement strand
TCTGCCTTCAGCCGGTCAAATGTCGGTGTCAGTCTGCTCACTGGCGGGTGGTGCCTCGAGAGAAGGTCTGGTGCAAGAGGCTTCAGCGGGTGAAATGACTGATTTCAAGTGGATGCAATATGTATACTAGTCGCTGTAAACCTATTCGGCTAAACTAGAATCTGCCGAAATTGTAGATAGAGTACAGCGTCAATGCCTGCCAGCACGAAGAGAAGTAGAGTGGTTTTTCGAACTAAATCGGGTTTTCCTGTTCGTGACGTGAAATCGTTGTCCGAGCTGGTTGCTAAAACAAACACACTCACGGCGTCCTGGGATCGCCGCTGGTTTCGTGGTGTATATGGAAACTTCGAACAATCGCCTAAGGTTTTGCGAGACAATAATATTCACTCAGAAGACTATGTGGTAAAGACATTTAGTCGTATGGGCCGAATGTTCGTCGATAACCTAGAACCCGACAATGACATTAGCGTTGTTTGCTTGGCACAACACTACGGTCTGCCAACGCGTTTGCTTGATTGGTCAGAGAGTTTGAGTACTGCTTTATACTTTGCATTTGACTCTCGCGATGAGGCGTCGAAGTTACGGGTAAACTTGGATGATATATTTATTTGGATTCTAAATCCCGTGGTTCTTAATTCACTGGCGGAAAGAAAGTGGTCTGAGATTAGTAGGAATAATTATGGCGCTGAAGTCGAGGAGGTTATCGATTTTGCAAAAGAAAACCCAGGTTTGTGGACTGCAAATTCCGACCGAATAGTCCATCTTGCGCGATTTGCATTTGAGGAAGAGGACGACATCCCTGATCGAGACGAGAACCAAAGGCCTGATGTTTTGCCTGTAGCGTTCCTGCCTGATGTTTTTGATAAGCGAATTTCTCTCCAAAAGAGTTGCTTTACGATAAATGGGCGCAACACAGATCCCATTGACACCCAAATTTACAATATACTTGGAAAAAATACCGACGAGAGCTTGGTTTGTTTTAGGCTACAGAGCGGGCGTCTAGACGAAATAGCGAAGGAATTCGAAGTTATCGCGCCATCGCCAACAACGATACTTGGTGACATCGAAGGCCTGGTAAGCGAAATCCTAAAAGCTAAAGGTAGGGAAGTTGTTGACGAATGATCATCCTTGTTCTCTGGGAAGCTTTTTCGGACGTTTCTTAGGCTTGGCTGGAGAGGTCTTAGGCTCTTCCTGTGGCAGGCCTATTTTTTCACGGTGTGTTTTTAGTGCTCTCTCTATTTTAGCGACGGTCTCTTTCTTGACACCTGCGCCTGTTTCGGCGTTGGCAACTGTCCTTGCTGATACTTCCGCGAGTCGGCCTAGCTCACTCTTGTTGAGCCCAGCTTCCTGCCGAAGTTTCTTAAGGTTGGATATTCGATACAACGACTTACTTGATGGGGACACGAGTTTTTCCAGCTTTTTCCGGAAATTTCGCACAAGTTCACCGGCTCGTCAATAAGTTGTAAACCCTTAGCCGGCTCGAGAGATACTGATAGGCTTTAACAATGCCAGCAGTCTTCGCCGATGGGGCTTCCTGGCGGGGTGCTGGGGCCTTTGG
>CAWUIO010000259.1:0-1576 GCA_963922455.1 uncultured Microscillaceae bacterium | reverse complement strand
GCATATAAAAAAACACCCCTGGTTCCAGGATAAGCGCAGCGGTCCTTGGACCTTTCCTTTTAACAGAAAGCGTCCCCGCTTTCAGCCCCTAGGCTAGGTTGCCACGACCTAGCCCATCCTGAGCCATAAAAGCGCTTATGAGCCTCTAGATTTTTCTTGTTTTGAAGAAACACCCCTTATCTTTATACCTAAATCAAGTCTAAGCCCAATCCGTCCTGTTAGGTCATTTCCGAGAGACTAGGGAATGGATAGGCTGAGTCCAGTCAAGGTGATACCCCTCAGCTCAGAGGATATCCTCCAGGCGCCCTTGCCTGAGGCAGACAGCGGGGACGCTGTCGGATGAGAAGACGCACAAGCACCGCTGCGCTTATGCTTGCGCCAGAGGGGGATCCTGTGGATAATTATAAAGGAAATAAACAGAGAGAAAGAGATAATTACCTTTTTACATTTCCTCTCGAGTTCAGACGATATTTCTACAAAGAAATTAAACCAAAACTCCTAACGGATCCGCCTAATGAACAATTAGATAGGGAATATGAATAATGGATAAAAGATGGCAAACCAACAACTGGAAATAATTGATATATCATGAGCATAATTCATAATGTTAAGTATATAAGCGAAAATAATCCAAAACAATTATTTGATTATCTCATCAAAATCACAACAATTACAGATCCAGAAGATGTTAAGTGTATTTGTGACCTAATGGTTAACACTCCACATAATTTGGTAAGAAATGGTTGTGCACTTGCATTAATGACAGCTAATACAGAACAAAGTTTTGTAAAATCACGACTGGTTGATGTGCTAAAACTCGTAGGGCTTGAAGGAGATGTAGGTACGATAGTTTTTGCTTGTTCTGCATTCGATTTTTCAGACAAACTTAAATTATTTGTTATATGTGCTATGAAGGGTAATGCTGAGGTTAGAATGGAGGTACCTGATGTGATTAATAATATGAAAAGGCCATTTAAATATCAGATTCTTGCCGAATCTTACTATGTACTAGCCAAGGCTATTCAAAAAAATACTATTAAAGAGGAAAATAAATTTCTTGTACTGGAGCTAGAAAAACTTTTAGGTATGGAGTTAGTGGCACTTGTTAAAAATGAGCAGATATTGACTGATATTAAGAAACTGTTTGAAAAAAATATTAGAAAAAAATAAGGGATCACTTAGGATATTTGGGGACAACCAAATCATCCACCGTTGTGAGTGGATGTTCCGTAGGATCATCCCGAACTTCTCAATAAAAGCAGTTCCCTGGCTGGCGCGCGTTTTTGGGCTGGCTTGTGGGCTAGTGGCCAACGCGTGCTTCACTGGGTTTAAGCATTTGCAATGCGTTTGGCTCAAGAGGTAATGTTTACACCAATACCCCCATATAGTCTAAGCATGTAGAAAATTGAATCTGGTTCCAAGATAAGCGCAGCCGTACTGAGACCTTTCCTTTTACCGAAAGCGTCCCCGCTTTCAGCCCCTAGGCTAGGTTGCCACGACCTAGCCCATCCTGAGCCATAAAAGCGCTTATGAGCCTCTAGATTTTTCTTGTTTTGAAGAAACACCCCTTATCTTT
>CAWUIO010000258.1:0-1604 GCA_963922455.1 uncultured Microscillaceae bacterium | reverse complement strand
CAAAACCCAAATCCCAAACCCCAAACCCCCTTTTCCCAAAACATTTTCCCTTCAAATTGATTACCAAGTGGTTTTAACCTTATAATCAATCGATGGCCTTTTTAAGCAAGCGAGCACTGGGAATCGTCTTCCCGATTTTGATCCTGATCTTCTTCCTCTTCCTCTACTTCGGCTGGGTCGTCAACCTCTACTTCACCTACCCGCCCATGTGGTCCACGGGGCTCCGAATCACCCTCTCGATTATCTACTTGATCTTCATCCATATTCTCATCGGGCTGGTCGTGTACTGCTACTTGTACACCATGTTCACCAACCCAGGGGAACCCCCGCAGTACTGGGGGTTCTACTACGACTCGCCCGAGATTCGGAAGCAAAGGTATACGGCGTGGGATTGCGTCCAAAGTTACGCGCTTTGATTTTTTGATAACATTGTTGAAATTGCTAAGTTTTTTATATTGAGTTTTTTTGAACGGATACTGAGGGAGTTTTGGCGCGGGAATACCGGAGTGTCGGTCTATATAGAGAGAAGGCGTAAATTAACCACAGATACTGCCTGATCTGCCAGGTTTTCAAACCCGAACGAACCCATCACTGCAGCACATGCAAGCGCTGCGTCCTCGTGATGGACCACCACTGTCCTTGGCTCAGCAACTGCGTCGGTTTCAAGAACCGAAAGACCTTCATGCTCCTGATCATCTACGCCTTTTTCGTCGGAATCTTCGGCATCATGGGCAGCATCTTCCCCCTTGTCGTCTTGGGGGGCGAGCTCAAGGCGAAGAATTACTCGAATCTCTGGAAGTTCCTGCTCGGGATTATTGCGGATATTCTGGGGGTCGTCTTCGTCGCCGTGATGATCAACTTTTTGACGTATCACTTTCATCTGGTCAACAACAATAAGGTGGGAATTTGTAGAAGCACGTCGGTTAATATTAGACAACTATTGAAAATCTTGATGAAAAAAGAGGGCAGGGCGGCGTGTCCTATGATATGGGCGAGGAGTATAATTGGAAAATGGTGTTTGGGAAGAATAAGGCGCTTTGGTTCCTGCCTATTACGACGGGGGAGGGCGCGCCACTTGGAGATGGAGTGGTCATCAACAAAATCGAAACGTCCTTCAGTGCGATGAAGGAGTTGGAGAGCGGGGTCGACGAAGAGAATGAAAATGCCTTCAACGACCCTTTGAACGAAAGATACGATCGAATCGAACGAAAAAATCGAGCCAACCCTCTGGCCAGAGACGTGTGTAGGGCCCCTTCTCCAAAACACCTATAAACCAAGCCTTTAAATATTTTTCACTTTTCTAAAAAAAGACCACTCTGACCACAATAACGATCGAAATCTGTATTAATTGACGAATCATCTTTCTAATTAGATTAATTAGATCAATCCGTTTTTCTTTGGAGTGGGTTTTTGCGGAATGAATCAAGTAAAAAAAGAGCCCACGGCGGGGCTCGAACCCGCGACCACACGGTTAAGAGCCGGGCGCTCTACCGACTGAGCTACGAAGGCTTTCCGAAATTGTCTGGGGTTGCTGGCTTTTAAGTCTTTCAGGTTGTCTGGGAGTTGAGATAATGGGAGAGGTTGCTTTAAACAAGTATTTTTAA
>CAWUIO010000257.1:0-1614 GCA_963922455.1 uncultured Microscillaceae bacterium | reverse complement strand
CACCGCTTCGTGGAACTTCCTTCGGGCATGGGCATGGCAAAAGATATGGGTGACCTCTTGTTCTTTACCTTCAATAGCCTTCAGATAAGCAGCATAACCATCGGTTTGCAGGGTTCCCTGGAAGTTTTCAAGGATTTCTCGGGGAGGGACCTTGCTGCGATCGTTTCGGTAATCAAAAAAGAGGTTCCCTTTGAGCGGGTCCCGATATACCCAGAAATAAGCCTGACTGATCTTTTTGCGCTTGTCCTTGCCATACTCCAGCACCTTGATTGGGGTTTCATCGGCCTGCAGATAATTACTTTGAAGGACCTCTTGGCTGACCAATTCATAGAGGGGTTCCAACAACTTCCAGACCTGTTGAAGCCAACCACTGATGGTGCCCTCAGATAAAGGGGCCCCCATTCGTTTGAACATCTTGACCAGCCGGTAAATCGGCAGATGATCTTCAAACTTGCTGATCAAAAGATAAGCCAGCAGACTGGCATCTACATTTCCTTTGGGGATTACTCCCTGAGGAGCCGGGGCAATCACAATCCCTTTTTCTTCAAGGGCCGGGTGGGCGTATTTAGGCCGGATATAACGTATCACATAGAGTTCTCCGGGTTTGTAGGCTAGTTTTTCACATACTTCTTGGCCAATGCCTTGGAGTTGACTTACCTCCTCTTGGGGTTCAAGAATGACATCCTTACGGACCAGGTGGTCTGGCAAAGGTTGTCGGGCCGCTCCACTCCCCTTTCTTTTTTTCTGCTCCTTTGGCGCTTCTTTTTTGGGACTTTGATCCGCCTTCTTAGCAGTACTTTTGGCGGATTTTTTTTGCGCCTTAACTTCGGCCCGTCGTTCACTCCTCGCGCCAAAGACCATCTTATTGAGCATTTTCATTTGGGACTGCATCTCAAGGATGGCCGCCTGTTGACCGGCAATGATCTCTTGCTGAAGCTCCAGCTTGGCCAGGAGATCTTCTTTGGATAAGGAGGAATTGGAATCAGGCGTTTTCACCCTGCCAAATCACACAATAATTACCAATTTCACAAATAATCCGGCTATTTTTTCTGGACTGTCAGACAAAAACGTTTCCGGCGCTTGACCGAGGACAGTTCAATTCCTTCCAGAATCAGCAATAGTTCTTCACGTTTCAGCTCCAGGTCCCTGCCCCCTAAACCGGCCCGGGGCAGTTCATAAGTCCCTTTTTCCAATTGTTTGTAATAGATCGCAAAGCCGCTCACTTCCCAGCTCAGCAATTTGATCTTGTCCCGACGGCGGTTTAAAAAAATATATACATCCCCCGACAAGGGATTGCGTTCCAGTTCATTATATACCAATCCCACCAGGCCATTAAAAGATTTACGCATATCGGTCACCCCCCGGTAAAAAAAATAACGGTGACGGTGGCTTAACTCAAGCATCCTGGATGGATTTGAGCACCGGGGCTACATAACCGGCCGGGGTCCCTGCCGGAAACCGAAGCAACAGACCATCGGGAAAAACCAGCTCCAGACCCACTGAGGAAACTTCTGGCTCAACCCGCAGGGAGACAAACCCACTGGGTTCCAACTGATTTTTCTGCCTATATTTACGTAGCCAGTAGCCCAAAACGGCTTGACTCAGACCCCAGGA
>CAWUIO010000256.1:0-1615 GCA_963922455.1 uncultured Microscillaceae bacterium | reverse complement strand
TTCGGAGAAGTTATTGACAAAGTTGAGGGGGTTTTGGATTTCGTGGGCGATGCCGGCGGTGAGTTCGCCTAAGGAGGCGAGTTTTTCAGCTTGTACTAATTGATTTTGAGTAGATTTTAAATGATCTAAAGAAGCATTGAGTTCTTCGGTGCGTTCATGCACTTTTTGCTCCAAAACCTGATTTTGATTTTCCAGGATTTTTTTTCTTTCTTCAAAGTTTTCTCTAAATCGGATGGCCAGGTATACCGCTAAGGTAAAAGAATAGCCAAATTTAAGTATGATGCCTCCAATTTTTTGAACAATCTGTGATTCAAAGCCTTCATAGAGCAGGGTAGAGCTAAACATGGATAAGAGACCAATCATAAATACCCATTGTGACAGTCGAAGTCCTTTGCGGGCGGCTAACATATAATACAACATTAATCCAGAACCGCTTAATATCATCAGGAAGAGTACAAAATCATCGGGATTGATCCTGAAAAATATAAAAATTGCCATCACACTTAAAAAAAGGATGGTAAACATATCTATCCTTTTGCGGAAAATTTTGGCAGGAATCAAAAATATAAATACGGTCAACCCTAATCTGCCCAAATCCCAATACCACTGAAAGATAAGAAATTCTGCCAGGGTTAAGGCTGGATAAAAACTCTGATATTCTATGATTGGTAATAAAACATTAAAGGTTCCGGCGAGGGCGATTAATAAAATGTTCTTCTCGCTGGAATTAGTAAATAGGATAATCCAGAAGAGTAGACTCAAAGCCAAATTAAAGGCAATCTCCGTTCCGTACCGATAGTGAATATAATCATATTTCTGATCAAGTTCAGTTTGAAAACCTCCCACCGTAATTTGTAGTGGGGATTGTTTGAGGGTTTTGACAAAGTGCCATTCTGTAAAAGAGAGTTGCTTTCTTAACCCAAGCTCCTCTACCCAATGCAGCGCCAGGGTATACTCTGTATTGGGTTTCAGTTCCAACCTTAGAGGGTGTTTTTGCAAAGGGTTCTGAAAAGTTATTCGGAAATTTTTGTTGCCTTTTTTTTCACCAAGGGGCACTCCGTTTATATAAAGGCTTTTGCTTGCCCAACCGGAAAGATACAGTCCAAGGTTTGCCTGAGTTAAACTTGTATCTACTCGAATTTTGAGTCGAAACCAACCCTCAAGCTTCCCTTCTTCATCGGCCAGGCTATCCGGCAATTGAGCGGGATTCATTTTTAGCCAGTTGCGGGTGTTTAATTCCGGATCTGCATAATTAATCTGATGACCGGGTTGGAATATCCACTCTGCTTGCTTACTCAGGTCAAGGCTCCAGGTCTTTTTGTCAACATCATCTTGACTAAGCGATAAAACCTGGTCTTGAGCCAGAACCCAGGGACTTAAACATACCAATAATATGGTTATTTTTAATTTAATCATCGCGGTAATTGAATTGTCAAAATAGTCCCTTCTCTTTCTTTGCTCTCTACTTCTAAGGTGCCCTGATGCCCTTTGGTAATAATATCATACGCCAAACTCAGCCCCAACCCCGTTCCTTGCCCCGTGGGCTTGGTGGTAAAAAAAGGCTGAAAAATCTTTTCCTTTACATCTTCCGGCATTCCGGTACCATTGTCTTCCA
>CAWUIO010000255.1:0-1625 GCA_963922455.1 uncultured Microscillaceae bacterium | reverse complement strand
AGGGGGTTCTGGATTTCGTGGGCGATGCCGGCGGTGAGTTCTCCCAGGGAGGCCAGCTTTTCGGATTGGATGAGTTGGGTTTGGGTAGATTTGAGATGGTCTAATGAAGCATTGAGTTCTTCAGTTCTTTCAGTGACCTTTTGTTCCAGGAGTTTATTCTGATTGGCAAGAATCAGCTTTTTTTCTTCATTCATATCACGATAATTTAGAGCGGTGTAGATGAGTAAAGAAATTGGTAAGGTAAGAATAACTAGTGTAAACATTTCGTGAACTCCCCAAAATACTGCCGATCCGAGGCTAAGAGCGAGGATAAATAAAACCATCACTAGAAAAACAGTTAACATTAATCCCAAAACAACGGCCCATTGGGCACCTTTAATTTTTTGCCGAGTTGAAAACAATAGCCATATACCGCCCAGAAAAGAGAAAATTATCAATAAAAAAGAATAAATATTAAAAACAGCATCTAATATTTCCGCAAGAAATGATGAGCCAGCTAAAATCAATAATCCCGCTCTCCAGTACCGAGCTGAAGCAGGTTGAAAAATACTGACCAATACGGCCAGAATCATAATGACTAGTAGATGAAAGAATAGGCCAAAGAACCAGTTTGCCCATTCCATTTCCAGACGAGTAATGGCATAAGAATGTCTGATTCCATTCGATACCGAAACAAAAAATAAAATCAACAGAAACCCAAATAGATAACGAGTCTGAACTTGCTGAGGATCAATGATTAATAAGAAAGTAAATAATAGTACCAGGAGGAGACAGACTCCATCTCTTAGTCCCGCGTGATACTGATTCATCCCTAACAGATACTCCAGGGAACTTTGCGAGCCGGGTCGTACCAGGCTAAGCATGGCCAAAAAACCCTGGGCAAAATATGCTTCTGAATTCACAAAAAAACCTTGGCGATCAACCAGATGTAAAGCAACCGAGTATTCTTTTCCATATTTAATTGGAAAAGAATTGAAGGCTTTGGTCTCGGGATTGTACTCCTGAAATGCAGTGCCATCTTTACCAAGATTGCCATAAGTTTCCAGCAATTGCCCATTGAGGTACAATTCGGCTGCTGCCCAGGCTCCGTATCTTATCCGGAAAACTTTTCCCTTACATTCTGGGGATAACCGAAAGCGAAACCTTAACCAACCTTCTTGTTGACCTTTTTCTGAGCTGAAATAAGCACCCAGTTCCTCAATATTAACAGATTGCCATTCTCTCATATCTAGTTCTTGCTGAGCCCAGCCTGGATCATGCCCAGGGCGAAAGTACCAGCCATCCCCTTGAGATAAGATGATAAAAGGCAAATGGCTTTCAGTTATATCTGGATTAATGGTGATAACCGGCTCCTGCCCTCTAAGGGTATAGCCGCCTAGTATCATCAGAAATATAAAATAATATTTATACTGCATCGCATTATTTTTTGGGCAATTGAATGATCAATATGCTTCCTTTCCCCTCCTCACTTTCAAGCTTAAGGTTTCCCTCATGCCCTTTGGTAATAATATCATAGGCCAAACTCAGCCCCAACCCCGTTCCTTGCCCCGTGGGCTTGGTGGTAAAAAAGGGCTGAAAAATCTTTTCCTTTACATCTTCCGGCATTCCGGTACCATTGTCTTCCA
>CAWUIO010000254.1:0-1673 GCA_963922455.1 uncultured Microscillaceae bacterium | reverse complement strand
GAGACCGCCGCTGGCTGGGGGTTGGCCGGCTCCGGCTTGCTGCCCAGCCCGACCCCGGCCGGGCAATTTTTAATCATGAGCACCTACTGTTTAGGCCGGGGGATGCCCCAAAAACGCTTTATATTAATCTAACACATTGTAGATTACCTGCGCGAGATCTTTATTTTTGAGCTTCACTTCGCCCACTTTTTCACAAGAGAATGACTCTTTTATTTTGTGATAAGACTCCTCATTGAGGATAATCTGGTCGGCTTGGGCCATTGACTGTAAACGGGCCGCGGTATTGACTGTATCCCCGATCACGGTAAAATCCAGACGTCGCAGGGTAGCCGAACCAATGTTACCCGAAATCATCTCCCCAGAATGGATTCCCATGGATACTTTGGGGATATAGGAGACGAGGTCCTTAAACTCGGGCTGGGCAGAAATGCTCTGGCGCACATCGAGGCAGGCCTCGATGGCCCGATCGAGGTGATGCTCGCCCCGGAACACGGCCATGACGGCATCGCCAATAAATTTATCAATATGGCCCTGATGGTTAATAATTGCTTGGACTATGACATCAAAGTACTGATTGAGGAGCTGTACGACTTTGTCGGCGGGTTCTTTTTCACTGATGGAGGTAAATTGGCAAATATCAATGAAGGCCACCGAGGCCTCAATGTTTTCATTATGGAGCAGGGTAGATTCGTACTCCCGCGTAGCCATAAAATTGAGTACGTTTTCGTCTACGTACATCTTGAGAATATTATTTTCTTGGATGGCCTGGAAGGTCTGGCGGATTTGGGCTACGTGGGCCAGGGTCTTTTGCATGGTAAGCTCCAAATCCTCAAAGTTGATGGGCTTGGTGATAAAATCATAGGCTCCCCCATTCATCGCCGCTCGTATGTTATCCATGTCGCCATAGGCCGATACCATGACCGTTTTGACTAGGGGATTGGACTCGTTTAGGTGCTGAAGCAGGCTTAATCCGTCCATTTCGGGCATATTGATATCACTCAGGATGATGTCTACCTCTGGATTGTTTGCCAATTTATCGAGAGCCTCACGGCCATTTTTTGCAAAAATAAATTCGTACTGTTGTTGCCGGATTTGCTTACGGAATTTTTGCTTGATGAGTAGTTCCAAATCGGCCTCGTCGTCGGCCACCAAAATTTTAGCCATGTTCTCCCAGCTTGAGTTTATCTTTTAATAAGGCAAAATCCAGGGGTTTTGTTAGAAAATCGTCGGCCCCGAGTTTGCTTGCTTGGTTTTTATTTTCGGCGTCTCCATAAGCGGTGATCATCATCACCAGGGGAGGCGGGTTTTTATACTTTTGCTTTACTTGTCCTAAGAGCTCCAAGCCGCTCATCCCGGGCATATTAATATCGGAGAGAATAAGTACAGCTTCACTATCGGGCTGCCCCAAATACTCCAGGGCTTCTTCGCCAGAGAAAGCAAAGGTAAAGGAAACGTCGCCTTTTCGGATTTCTTTTCGGAACCTTTGCTCAAAGAGCAATTTTACATCTGGCTCATCGTCTACCACAAGAATTTTTTTCATACGGAATAGGGTTCAGGTAAAATTAACAAAAACTCCGTGTATTCCCCGGTTTTTGTCTCAACTTGCAAGCTTCCTTTGTGGCCTTTGCTAATGATATCATACGCCAAACTCAGCCCCAAACCCGTTCCTTGCC
>CAWUIO010000253.1:0-1687 GCA_963922455.1 uncultured Microscillaceae bacterium | reverse complement strand
TCCCAGCTAAAGCCGTAGTAGATCAAGCTGCAAAAGGTCTCAAAAACCATAAGCGACACCTATATCGATGCCGGGCTGAATAATATTAGCCGCAGAGTCAAAAATGAAGTTGTTCCTGAATTTTATGGGTATCGACAAGCTTTCTAGCACTTTGAATCGGTAACCAGCGGCAAGCCCCACCGTAAAGTCAGAGAACCCATCAAAAAAATAGTAACCCAAGCCTCCCTCGAAAAAAATCTTTTCTTGTGGAAAGAGGCGTATCATAGCCAAAAGCCTGGTCGCATCGACGTTTCGTTCAACCGTGGTAAACTCATTAAAAAAAGTGTAATAGAGCAAGTAAGAGTATCCGTACTCCAGCCCCACACTAAAAAGCTCATTTGCGTAAGGGAATACTTGCAAGTAGTATCCGGAGTTAAATTGATCGTACTCTCGCAGTGGAAAACCTGTACCCGCCCAGTCTTCGACATTGACTCCGGTATAACCGATAAACCCGTATGCTTCGACCGACCGTTGGGCAGACGTAGGCACACATGACAATACGATTAAGAAACAAAGAATTGCAGCAGTTTTTTTCATGGCAGTTAGTATGATTATTCATAGGAAATTTAGTAAAAAATCATGAAAAAAATCTCTAAAATTCAACTTCTTTCAATTCAATTACCTTACCAGGACCAGTTTGTGCAAGTATGCGTAGGTCTTCATTCACCACCTTCCCGATCCTTGGATAGCCACCGGTGGTTTGGCAATCGTTCATCAATACGATGGGTTGCCCGTTGGGGGGAAGTTGTATGGTTCCAGGCAACACTGCGGAAGACTTTATCTCGAAGATCTTGCAGGAGATCACTGGACCCTTTAGTCGAACCCCTACGCGGTTGCTGGAAGGATCTATTCGAAAACGGATATGGCTAAGGCTGCCACTTCGATAATGCGATTCAGGGCCTTTGATGAAGCGTACAGTATTGGAAGGGCTCACCTCAATCGGTCTTTTTGTATGCAGGCATCCATTTCCTTCTGTTTCCAATACGTCCTCGGCTTTAAGAGCCCTCCCTTCAAGCCCTCCCAAAGATCCTGGCAAGTAGGTGGAGTAACTATCAAAAAGCGCTTCAATTTTCATCGCACCTCCGACTGCCAAGTACGCATACACTCGCGTCGGCGGGCTCAGCTCTAGCATGTCTCCCGGCATTAACTGAACGGACAGCTCGTCAGTGGGCTGCCCATTGATCTTCGCCCGGCAGCCGGCATACGCAACCAGGGTCGTATCTACCGCTTGGAACTTCATCCCAAGAAGTGCAAACTCCAAGACTGGAAGGTGTTCTTCATTACCTACCCCCTCATTGACCAGTTCCATCAGCTGCGTGTCCATCACTCCTGACTGAGGAACACCGAACTTCCGGTACCCAAACCTCCCTTTGTCTTGAATGGTAGCCAATGGCCCCGACCTGATGACTTTTAGCTTCCCCATTTACTAAATTCCTCCTCACTGATTCTGAAAAAATGGAAACAATCGCCCACGTCTACTTTGGCCGGGAGGCTTTTTTGTCTGTCAAAAAGGGTCGCTGGAGTTCTGCCGATCACATTCCAGCCTCCCGGGCTGTCTAACGCGTAAATACCTGTCTGCGAGCCTCCAATGCCAACGGATCCGGCAAGGACCTTCACCCTTGGGTTGCTTTTCCTTGGACATGCCAGC
>CAWUIO010000252.1:0-1703 GCA_963922455.1 uncultured Microscillaceae bacterium | reverse complement strand
CCCCAAACCCCAAACCCCAGATACATACCCACTTAAAATTAATCCTGCCCATAAATAAATTAATTTTCAATCATGAACGTCATCTGATTTTTCTTCTTTTTAATAGCATTATCATCCAAGCCCGCCGTAATAAAATTCGTCTGACCCTTCTGGAACACGGGCTCATTCGTCTTGTACAAGTTCGAGTACTCGCTTTCCCCCAACTCGTTTTTAAAGTCCACGTACTCCTTGTTCAGCTTCATCACCGTTTCCAAGTCCTTCATTCTTTTTTCGGGGCAATCTTGTGTCGGGTGACTTTTGGTTAATTAAAGAATGTATAAGTACCTTTTATCTCCGCAGATTTGGCACTTGAGGGTGTTGTAGACATTGGGGATGATGCCGTTGTTTATGGGCTTGGGCCCGCCGAAGCCCTCGTTGTAAATATACGGGCACGCCCAGGCCTTGTGCCCTTCCTCCCGGCAATTTTCACAAAAATCCCTCAAAATGGCCTCCACCGCCACCAGCTCATTCCCGGCTTGAATAAAATTCCCCGACTTGACTCCGCCCAAAGCATGCACACTTTCCCCCCTTAGCACCGCCTGCACCATCTCACACCCTTGCAGAAGCTCCTTCTCCGTCTCCGCCTGCACAAGCACATGCGTCTGCTCATCCATATACTGCCCGGGCCTTTTATTCCTCGAAGCCATCCTTCCCTGCACACTAATTCGACACCCGCTCTTCTCCTCCAACACCCGCTGCGTCTTCCCCTTATGCCCGATGACCAGCGACACAAAATTCAAATCCGGGTTGTCATACTCGGGCAGGTAAATCCGCCTGCTTTTTTTCATCGGTTTCCAATCATAAGGCGTCATAAAGCCGATGTTCATTCGCTGGCACTCCTCGATCAACGTGTTCTTCTCGACTGGCAATTAATCAAATATAATTATGGCGGGTACCGATCATGTTGTTTTTGACCCTTTGTTCCAAGGTGTTTGTTCGAATGCCGTTGGCGTCGTAGACGGGCTCGGGCGAAGGGGATCGGATTTCGGGGTCCGGGACTTCCATGAAGCCGGTTTGTTGTTTTTTGTTTAGGTCGTCGAGACGGTGCAGGCGGATGAGGTACTCGACTTCTTCTAAGGTTAGGTCCGGGGGGATTTTGTTGAGCGGCGGGGGTTGGAAGGTCTTTTCCCAGTCTTCGCCCCATCGAGAGCGGCGCTTGTTGGTTTCGTCTTTTTTTTAGGGTGCGGGGGTTATATATAGGGGGCGGGATTTACGGGCTTTTGTCCACAGTAAGGGAGTGTTATTTATCCGAAAAAGGAGTAGTCACAATACCCAAATAAAGAGTGGTTATAGTATCCGAATAAAGAGTAAATAACCGAAAGTACCTGGGTTGGGGTCGGCGCAAATGGCCAGTTTAACTTGGGGGTTCATCATCGCCTTAATGGGATCAAACACTATATCATTTGCATTCATCCTGGATTTATTATTGTCAAGACGATTAAATCTACTTTGGACTCTTATATTATCTTCCCGCGAACTCCACTTGCTCTTGAAGCTAACTTTGACATCCTCGTGCAGAATGTTTTCGATGGGGATTTCCAGCACCGTCTTCCCGTCGATCACCACCTTGTCTTTAAAGTTCTTACTCGCCGCGTTCTCCATTTATATTTCTCGAAAGATTTTTTAATTTGGAAGGTGCGGGGTTTGGGGTTTGGGGTTTGGGG
>CAWUIO010000251.1:0-1717 GCA_963922455.1 uncultured Microscillaceae bacterium | reverse complement strand
AGGCAATTGAGACAGCGAGTTCATTAACGTATGCCCCGTATTTTTCTGGATGAAATTTTTACTGATGGTTTCAAAAAGCACCACACTTTCTTTTAAATCCTCTTTCAGCGGATTGCCTTCAATGACCACTTCATGCAGTTCACTAACTGCAATTTCCAACGTGATTTCTAACGACTTTTTCTGTGGAAGACTTACGGTTTGTGAATAACCATGATACCCCAAAAAAGATACGTGCAAATGGTATTTTCCTTTCTTCAGGTTATCGATAGTAAACACTCCATTGAGGGCAGTAATCGTACCTTTTTTGTTTTCGTGCAAATAGACTGTAGCTCCAATCAGCGATTCGTTTTCTGTATCAACCACCCTGCCTCTGAGCGAATAACCAGTTTGCGCTTTCAATGGAAAAAACGTAATGCTCAAAAAGAAAATTAACAAGAAGCAGAGGGGCTTTATGACAGAGAGGTGTCCTGTGAACCTGAACATACTTTAGCGTTTAGCTTGACCACGACTCGAAAGTATGGAAAAAAGAATTGATTGGGTTTTTAAAATGTCGCAAGATCTTCCGGTAAGGAACGCTGGAAGAATAAATGATACAATTTTAGCGACAGTTATTTCGCTAATAGACAAGCCGTCCTGGCCGAGCCGTTCTCGGTCGGGACACTGAAATGCAGTCGCAGTGGAACTGTTCTAGCAGTGCTAAGGCAAGATTTAGTCGGGGCCGACCTTCGGACGAAGAATATTAGTGAAAGAACTAGCCAACGTGGCCCGGCCAAAATGCAGCATTTATTTTTTTAGTGTTCCTAAGTTTGACTTTACTACTTCTTCATAAAAGAAATCCTATGGTTTACCTTTTCTTTAGAACATACCAACTCTCTAAAGATGATAGGTTTACCCACAGGATTTCAGGAAATAATATCGCACTTTTCGTTTGCCTTCCGTAAAGATGTTTGGAAAAAAGTGGTCCCGTTATTGGTCGGTGCCATTGTGTGCCCCGGCAGCAGGACGGTCTGCAACCTGTTGCGCTGCCTTGGTCTGCGGTGGGAAAAGAATTTCCCCAAATACCACCGTGTATTGAGCAAGGACAAATGGTCTGCATTTCAGCTTTCCTCTGTGCTGTTCACTTTGCTGGTCAGGGCCTTTATACCCAAGGACAGCCCGGTTGTTTTGTGCCTGGACGACACCGTTGAAAGGCGCTGGGGGCGCAAGATCGTCAAACGGGGCATCTACCGGGACCCTGTCCGCTCCTCAAAGGGCCACTTTGTCAAGTGCAGCGGCCTGCGGTGGCTTTCGGTGGCACTGCTTGCCCCCATGGGCTGGCTGGAACGGGGCCGGTATTGGGCACTGCCCTTTTTGACGGTGCTGTGCCCTTCCCAACGGTATTATGGCTCAAAGGGCAAACGGGCGAAAAAGCTGACCGGTTTTGCCCGTCAGATCATTGGTTGGCTGGGGCGGAAGAAGGCGTCCCTGCAAAGGAAGGTCTATTTGGTGGGCGATGGTTCTTTTGCCACGCTCCAACTGTTCGTCCAGGCGTCCCGGTCCGGGGTGGGCCTGATCGCCCGCATGAAGCTCAATGCCCGCCTGTACGGGCTGCCCCCGGACAGCCCGGCCAAAAACAGGCCCGGCCCGAAACCACGGGTAGGCCAGCGCCTGGGCAGTATGGCCGAACGCCTGTTCAGTAAGGACAACTGGCAAAGGGCCACTTTTTCAAACTGGTACG
>CAWUIO010000250.1:0-1751 GCA_963922455.1 uncultured Microscillaceae bacterium | reverse complement strand
AATAAAGCACTCTCCTCATTCCAAGCTTTCTAGCTTTTCGGACAGTCTTAGATAGAGCGGCCTTGGACTTGCAAATAAAAACCGGACAAATTTTAAGCGACACGATTAAATTTTACTTGATCTTCAATTTCTAATTCCAATATGGTTTTATTTCCGATATAAGAATGCCTTCTTTGTCGATTATACCAGATCTCGATGTATTCAAATATCACCGATTTCAGCTGTTTTTTACTTCTCAATTTATTTCCGTGAATAGCTTCTGCTTTCAGCGATTTGAAAAAACTTTCCGCAACGGCATTGTCCCAGCAGTTCGCTTTTCGGCTCATACTCTGGGTGACCTTTTGAGCACTGAGTACATTGCGAAATCGTCCCGAGGCATATTGCACTCCCCGATCTGAATGGAATATCAACCCAGGTTGAATCGGACGATTGGCCAGGGCCCGATACCAGACCGCTAAAACGGTCTCCTGGGTTTTGAGTCCTTTACTCAAAGACCAGCCTACAATCTTACGGTCATATAAATCCAAAATCACCGTGAGGTACATAAACCCTTCTAAGGTGGCCAGATAAGTGATATCAGAAACCCAGACTTTTCCGGGCTGATCGGCCTTAAAATTCCGGGCTAACAAATTAGGTGATACTGGCTGATTATGATTCGAATCAGTAGTCCTGGGAATGTATTTTTTGCCGATTTTACTCCTCAGACCCAGTTTACGCATTATTTTGGCAACCGTGGGCCGACTCACCTCAACATTCAGTTTTCGTAATTCAGCGGTTAAGCGAGGACTTCCATAACGCTGTTTACATTCAAAATAGGTGTCTCTGAATTTTTATAAAGGTATTCCCGGCGCTTTTGACGAGGCCCAGCTTGTCTTTTCAAGCAGGCATAATAAGTACTCCGACTTAATTTAATACTTCACACATCTTGCTCACCGGAAACTCCTGACGATGATTCCAAATGAATTGATGAACCTTTATTTGTCCTAGGAAAAGATCGTAACCGCTTCTTTTAAAATATCCCGCTCCAATTCTGCCTCAGCCAAGGCTTTTTTCAAAGCCTGGATCTCTTGCTGTTCCTCAGTCAATTTGGCTTGGCCATTACCCGGAAAACTTCCACCCTGATAGGTCTCAAATTCCTTTTGCCAACGATAAAGGGTGGCCGGAGTCAAACCCAATTCCTGGGCTAAAGAGATACTTTGCGACCTTCCTTAATCAGTTTGATAGTCTGGAGTTTGAACTCCCTGTCATACTTCTTTCTCTTTTTGCTCATGATTTACTAAGTTAAGAATTATCTCTTAACTACTTGTCCAGGTAAAGTTAGCAGGTTCAGATAGCTATTGAACAACTCACTACAACACTATGTATCACAGCATAGGCTAACGCCTACGCAGGATATAATTAACGTTAGCCTCCCTCGTTAAATCGGATAAATATTGGATACAAATTGGATAATTTGATTTCTATTTCTACTTTTGGATAAAGATCAAATAATTTGATTCGATGGAAAATAAGTTGTCCTTTGACTTTAAGACAAATCAGCAAGTACTGAAAAAGATAGCGTTCATAGACTCATTTAGAGGTAAATGGGCGGGTTTAGCCCTTTCGGAGTCTGTTTACTTAAAGGAATTAAAGCAGATTGCAACAATAGAAAGTATAGGTTCCTCGACAAGAATTGAGGGAGTCCTCTTCCCCTATAGTGCAACCACGTTTGAGTAGAGTTCTTTTTGTTTCATTTCAAACCCCTCGGGGGT
>CAWUIO010000249.1:0-1810 GCA_963922455.1 uncultured Microscillaceae bacterium | reverse complement strand
AGCGCAGCGGTCCTTGGACCTTTCCTTTTAACAGAAAGCGTCCCCGCTTTCAGCCGTGAGGCTACGTTGCCGCGACCTAGCCCATCCTGAGCCATACAAGCGCTTATGAGCCTCTAGATTTTTCTTGTTTTGAAGAAACACCCCTTATCTTTATACCTAAATCAAGTCTAAGCCCAATCCGTCCTGTTAGGTCATTTCCGAGAGACTAGGGAATGGATAGGCTGAGTCCAGTCAAGGTGATACCCCTCAGCTCAGAGGATATCCTCCAGGCGCCCTTGCCTGCGGCAGACAGCGGGGACGCTGTCGGATGAGAAGAGGCACAAGCACCGCTGCGCTTATGCTTGCGCCAGAGGGGGTAAGGAAGGCTTAAATCTTTATTTGGATTATCTAGAAAGGGGCCTTACCTTTCTGGCATACTATGGAACTGGAGCGGCAACGGTAGAAGCTGTTTATAATTATTTTTCAGACTCCGAAGGAGGTAGTGGAAGCGATACAGGTAGTGGGGATGATGGAGGGAATGACAGTGATGCAGGAGGTAGTGGAAGCGATGACAATAAGGGGGTGGCTCGAACAGGTACAACTAAAAAGGTAATCACAGAAATTAGCCTTGATAAATTAAACCCATTACATTCTGTTCCTAGGCCTGGGAAGCCTGCAAATCATGTTGAAAACTTAGCTCAATCGATAAAAACAGGCGGGTATGATGTAAATCAGGCAATACCAGTATTAAAGCTTCCAAATGGGAAGCTGGTTTCTGCAGGAGGACATCACCGAGTTGCTGCAATGAAATCCTTAGGAGAGAAAACTATTCCGAGTAGAGTTGTTGAGTGGAACAGCTTATCGAAAGCTGCTCAACAAAGGCATTTAGATGCTCACTATGGAAAAACTTTACAAGAATATTTAAAATGATGAAGAGTTGGTATAGTTTAGGTAACTACGAGAAAATAAAATGTAGTAATTGTGGAACAGAGCAATGTAATATACAAGCTTTAGATCATCATTTGATGATTTGTCCTGCATGTCAAATTCAATGTATTTGGTATGATTTAGGAAATAGAAAGGTATTACAAGTGATTCCTTCTTTTGCTCCAATTGAGTTTCGAAAATTTATTCAATGGAGTCAGCAAGAACTTGATGAGTTAGAATTTACAGAACTAATAGTATCTTTTGAGGAATTAGGAAAAGCAATAAATAACAAAAATCACTCTTTGGAGTGACTTTTGTTATGAAATTCATTGCAATTTAGTTTGTTTGATAAAAGCATCAAGCAGAGCAAATACATGACTCTTGTTTTCAGGAGTCATTTTTTGTATTTCTTTGAGTCGTTTTAAGGTCTCTTTGTCTACCTGTTCATATTCTCCGTCTTTTACGAGATAATTTAAGATAACCCGTTGTGAGTGGATGTTCCGGAGAACCATCCCGAACGTCTCAATAAAAGCAGTTCTCAGAACTGCCAGCCGAAGGCTGCTTGACCACGAACCAGCCCCACCTAAGCCAAGGCGTTGGTTCTCAATTTTTTACTCGTCAATAAAGAAGGTTTTCCTTGGCTTAGGGATGGAGCGGCCTGTTTGAGCTCGTGTAGGCCTGGTGGGGAAAGGCAGCGAGTAGCGAGAGCCCGGCCCGCGCTTTTCTACACTTCCCCTCACTTCTCCTTCCCTTCTCAGCGCGGGAAGCTCCTCAATCCTTTGTTTGACCCGATAGTAGACCTACGATAATCTGAAATACCCCGCCGATCAAGTGGGGATGCCGAAGTATGGTTTGATGATCTTACAGTAGATCTTGATCCATCCCTTATTGTCCAGGAAAATGC
>CAWUIO010000248.1:0-1839 GCA_963922455.1 uncultured Microscillaceae bacterium | reverse complement strand
TTTGGTTTCAAACGAGATTAAGTAGGCCGCGCGGGCCGGGCTGGGCTGGTAAGCCGGCCCCCGCACGGCCAGCGGCGGTCTCACCCCATTCGGGCGCCCATCCCTAAGCCAAGTTTTGCTTCAAATGAGGAATCCTGAGCTTCCTTGAACAGACACTTGGCTTTTGAGACAGCCTTAGGTACCTTAGCTTTTGCCATTTAGAAGAGCAACCCATCTCTTCATAATTTCTCCCCTACTTCGCCTCTCATCGCGGCTTTCTTCTCTCTCCCTACCCTTCTCATTAAGGCTTAGGGATGGAACGGCCTGTTTGAGCCCGTCGCTGGAAGGCGGGTTGGCCGGCGAGTAGTGACAGCCCGACCCGCGCAGGCAGTAAATATCCTAAAAGCCGTATCTTTCATAAGCGGGGAAGCCCCTAGGACTTCTCATAACCTAGCCAGTAGGCTCATGAAATGCCCAGCTATATTAAGTTAAAGTTAAATGTAGCTGCATTGTCTTGAAAATTAGTACTTTTCCGGTATATTAGTGCACTACTCTATTCGTTCTATTGGTATATCAATTATTTCTTGCCACCAAACTAACCCAATGGAATGGATACACCTTTACCAAAGCCCAAGGAGATAAAACTTCTCCTACTTCTACTTATTTTATTTGCTCCTTTTCTACAAATGGAGCCGCTCCATGCGCAAACTGAACCCGAAGACTGCTGTGCTCCGGGTAGAAAACCTACGATAATCAGTTTGCAGTACACAGGTTTGTCTTGTGATGCTAGCCAATTTTCTCAGTCCCCCTCCCAATACCGCTGTGTGGGTGACCCCGATGAAGCTAAGAAGGTTTTTATCGTAGCCAGTGATATAAGCCAACAACACGTCTACTATAAGGGAAAAGTAGCGCTTGAAGAAATTTTCAGCTTGCGCGCCTCAAGGGCCAAACGGGATAAGATACAGGCTAAAACCTTGATTTTAGTATATGACTATAAGAAAAAACACCTTTTACAAAGGCTGGTGTTTAAAACCAATTGTTCGCAGCCCTTAATCCCGGGTGAGCAATTAGGCTCGATGGAAGTAAAAGGATTTAAGTTTAGAGATGGCTATACCTGCGGAGAATTAGAAGGCCAAGCGAATGAAGAGGATGACTGCTGTGAAGACAAAGACAAAGTGGCAGCCATCACCTTCCG
This sequence comes from uncultured Microscillaceae bacterium, assembly GCA_963922455.1. Lineage (GTDB taxonomy): Bacteria > Bacteroidota > Bacteroidia > Cytophagales > Microscillaceae > CAWUIO01. Next base: position 665 of record CAWUIO010000248.1, on the reverse strand, counting down.
GTACACAGCTGAAAACTGTCGCAAAACTAATTTTTCGCAAGACGATTCTAAATATTCTTGTGATGGGGAGCCCATGCTCCAAGACCAAGTGTACATTGTGGCTTCCGACCGCAAGAAAGATTATGAATACTTTGCGGGGAGAGTTGCCCTCGATGAGTTCTTTACCATCCGCGCCGATTGGGCCGATAAGGATTACTTAAAATCAGAAACGCATATTCGGATCTACACCCAAAAAGGAGGGCATTTGCTACAAGAACTGGAATTACATACCAGTTGCTCACAAGCTCTGGTACCGGGTGAACAGCTGGGTGCAGCCGAGATTTCAGGCATTTTATTCAAAAACGGCAAGACTTGTGGAGAAATGGAAGCGCTTCCCGAAGACTGCTGCGATGAAGACGATGATATCATTGCCCTGAAATTTGCTTACACAGGAGCATCTTGTAATTATAATGACAATCAACAAGACCGTGAGCTTGCTACTTGTAAACAATCCGAGGAATTGCCTGATAAAGTATTTATAGTAGTCTGGAGTAAGGACGAGGATGAAGACGAAGACGAAGACGAGGACGAAGACGAAGACGAAGAAGAGGAAGAAGAAGAAGAAGAAGAAAAAGAAGAAAAAGAAGAAGAAGAAGAAGAATAAGAAGAAGAAAAATAAGAATAAA
>CAWUIO010000247.1:0-1875 GCA_963922455.1 uncultured Microscillaceae bacterium | reverse complement strand
ATGAAACAAAAAGAACTCTACTCAAATGTGGTTGCACCATAGGGGAAGAGGACACTAGGTCGCGACAACGTAGCCTCACGGCTGAAAGCGGGGACGCCTTTCAGTAAAAAGAAAAGGTCCAAGGATCGCTGCGCTTATCCTGGAACCAGGGGTGTTTTTTTATATGCTTGGACTAGGTGGGCTTTGCACCGACCATAGGGAGCCGGACGAACCCGCAGGCGAGCCAAACATGGCCGCGGCTGGGCCCCGGGAAGCACCTTATTTATTCATGTGCAACCAAACTCCCAGAGGGGCATAGGGGAGCGGCCGTGAGGAGTACCGCAGCCGGGCCGGGCGCAGGTATATGCCCGGTGGAGCGCAGCGTAGCGAGCAATACCTGGCAGATGCCGGAGACCGGAACCGGCGAGGACACGGACGAACTCCTTTGTTCCGTAGATGACCATAAGTCAGCTACGCCTGGCTGGAAGACAGGATATATCCTTGAATCACAATACTTTAAATACAAAAAACCGAAAGCCAAATTAAATTGACTTTCGGTTTTATTTCATCATCCACTGGATACAAGGTCTGAAGGCATTCGCCTATGAAGTGTCAAACTTCACATCATTTGTCGTGCTAAGTTATAAACTTAGCACAACTTTTTTTTTCATTTGAACACTTCAATCAACGATGGTTATTTTAACCTCAAAATGAACATCATAAGTAACGCAACTAACAAACTTATTCCAAACATTACTAAAGATGTTATAATAGCAGCACGCAAACTAAATCTGTAAGCCCCATACGTGAATCCAATAGCAAAAATTAACGGATAGATGTAAATATTTGGATTTTTAAAAAAGTTAGAAAATTGTTTCATTTGATTTGATTTTTTTTAGCGTTCTACACCTGAGAACAGGACCGTCATCTTCTTTCCCCCAATTTTCATAGTTACCCCCCGTCTAGGATCTACGGGATTTGGCTTATTGGATTGAGATTTATTCTGAGAAGACCCAGGCTCGTTTCCTCCATTACCATTTGCTATTTTGAAAGTGGTAGAGGCCGCATTTGAAGAGGCTGTACCACTTGAAACGGTTCTACCAGTCACAAAACTAGACAATTTGTTCTCTGCATCGGATACATTAGCGCTAGATTTTGTCCTGCTATTTGAATTCCCCCTTGAGATATTCTTTTCTCGGTTGATATTTTCCTGTAACTGTCTTCCGGCCTTACTATTTTTTGCAATAGGAGTTGTTAGAGCCTCTGTTGTCTTACCAACAGTTTGAGAAAAAGTCACGTCAAGTAAAACTTCTCCGGCATCCACCTTGCCATCCTTAACAAATTGAGACCCTGCACTACCCAAAGCATCAACCGTTGAGCCTGTTACTAAGTCTGCAGCGGCCACTGCGAATTTATTACCCTTTGTAGCAATATCTGCAAGCTTTTTAGCCTTATTCACAACCCCTGCCCCATAGAAACCTGTGGTGCCAGAAATAACAACCGATGTTACACTGAAGTCATCAATTGTTTTAGAGTCATCAAGGCTTATTTCTACAGCTTGCACTGCGATATCAATTGCCATACTTATAATTGCACACCAAGGACAGTTCCCATTAGGATCACTATTAGATATAGGGTTATTATCCATTCCTGAATATGGACTCTGAGAAATTAAATAATCAGTATCCGCTTCAGGGTCGACTTGATGCCATCTCCCTAATTGAACATCATAACTTCTAAATTTTGTCTCATACCAATTTAACTCAAAATCTGTATTCTTCTCAGACATTGCATTCCATTGAAACTTATGCTCCGGCCTCCCCTCCTTCTCAATGCCAGCCAAGTTCATTCCAAAGGGATAATAGTGATTCTCTTGGACAATCAGGGCCGGGCTGT
>CAWUIO010000246.1:0-2068 GCA_963922455.1 uncultured Microscillaceae bacterium | reverse complement strand
GTTTAAACAGGTGAGTGAGGTAGCCAAAGATGGCCAGGAGTATTTAAGCTTACAGGATCTCATTATAGAGGAAGAGGGTTTGGTACAAATATTCGTAGCCAATGAAAGCGAGGTAGATGTTTGGTTTGATGACTTGAAAATTGTCCACAGCCCGGCCCTGATTGTCCAAGAGAATCACTATTATCCCTTTGGGCTCAATCTAGTAGGAATGGAAAAAGAAGGACTGCCGGATCATAAGTTTCAGTACAACGGCAAGGAGAAGCAGGAGGAGTTTGGGTTGAACTGATTGGATTATGGGGCTAGGAATTATGATGTGCAATTGGGGAGGTGGCATGGAGTTGATGCATTTACAGACCGCTTTCCAGAGTTCACCCCTTATCGTTATGCATTTAATAATCCATTAAAGTACATAGATTTAGGTGGGAATTTTGAGATTAGTGCTGAAGTTGCAAAAGCGTATCCAGGATTAAAACACTTTTTACAATTTGGAATACAGGCTATTGCAAAAAACCCGACTATTATGAATGGACTGAAGAAATACGGAGGCTATTCAGATCAAGAGGTTTTAGAAGCATTAGAGTTTGGTAAAGGACCTGAAATTATTATTGGAAATACAGATGGAGCTTTAGGTATGTTTATCAGAGATGAACAGACCAAAGACAAGTTATTTATAGATACTTTTCTTATGAAGCGATTCCAAAAGTCTTCTGGTTTAGATAAGGAAATATATCTTTTAATGATATCAATTACGATTTTGCATGAGTTTGTTCATAGAGGAGACTACATAAAAAATATAAATCGTCCTGGAGAAGAAGGTGATTTATTTGAAATTGATGTTTATGGAGAAGATATGAATGGTTTTGACTCGGCGAAGAGAATCCTTGAAAGATGGCTTAGAGGAGATTCTTTTCAGAAAAATAACAAAAACAATGATAATGAAGAAAAAGAAGATAGAAATAAAAAAGCAACAGAGTTCAATAAATTAATTAGTGATTTTGATAATTTATCTGAGGGTACTTATACTTGGAATGGTACAAAATGGAAAAAAAAGAAAGAAAAAATAAAAAAATAAATCTAGTTTTTTTCTTCATTATAGCTCCACTTTTAAGCTGTATGAAGGATAATATTGCTCAAAACGAAGAGTCTGAGGCTATTTTTCACATAGATGATATTTGTCCTACGGTTGTTGCAAAAGCAAAATTATTACAAGCTGTTGTTGATATTCCAAAAATGCAGTCTGCATATCATAAGGACTTTCTTTATGATAATAAACAGTTAGTAATTAAAAGAAATATGTTTTTTTCAGATAGTATTACTATATCAAAGTTTGGGTATCCAGTAAAAATTTTATCAATAAATGAAATAGTTAATAAAGGGATAAAAGGGTTTATAGATATTAAAGAATTAACTATTAAAAGAGATAAGGCGTTTATTTACTTTAAATATGACATAGAAGGTCTAGGGTGTAAGGCTACTTTTAAGAGTGTAAGATGTAATTGGGAGCTTGAGAATGTTTTGATTTGGAATAATTAGGATCCCCCAATGGCGCGGATGTTCTTTTACCTCGGGCCACAGACCTGGTTCAAGGATAAGCGCAGCGGTCCTTGGGCCTTTTCTTTTTCAGAAAGCGTCCTCGCTTTCAGCCGCTAGGCTATTTAGCGCGAATCTGCTGGACTACTTGCAAGTGGTTTGCCCCATCTAGCCCGAGGATGAACAAAAGAATTCCCCGCTGTCGCTCGTGTTCCCGATTAAAAAAAACTGGCTAGCGCGCGTTTTTGGGCTGGCTTGTGGGGTTTAAGCATTTGCCATGCGTTTGGCCCCATCTAGTCCAAGCATTTAGAAAATTGAATCTGGTTCAAGGATAAGCGTAGCGGTCCTTGGACCTTTTCCTTTTACCGAAAGCGTCCCCGCTTTCAGCCCTCAAGGCTAGCTTATCGCGAACCAGCTCTGCAACTCAAACGGGTCTATCCACTCGCTATCGCTCGCGCCCGCTTCCTGAGGTCGCGGTCGGAGATAAGGAGTTCGTGCGTGTCCTCGCCGGTTCCGGTCTCCGGCATCTGCCAGGTAT
>CAWUIO010000245.1:0-2110 GCA_963922455.1 uncultured Microscillaceae bacterium | reverse complement strand
AATAAATGACTTTACGGATATAGCGCCCTTCTGATTTGACTTTAAACCCTATGCCGTCCATCCAAATGATGGGATAGATGCTTTCTAAGGGGCGTTCCTGCCAGGCACGAACAGTCTCTAGGACACGATCGGTGATTCCCGACACGGTGGATTATGAAATAGAAGCCCCATACATCTCCTCTATTTGGACCGAAATATCGCGGGTACTCAGGCCCAGACTATATAAAGACAATACTTTGTCTTCTATTTCGGCCAAGGTCTTTTGACGTTTCTGCACTAATTCCGGTTCAAAACTCCCTTCACGATCTCTGGGAACAGATAGTTCAAAGGTGCCATCTTTACTTTGGACGAGTTTACTAATTTTGCCGTTGCGAGCGTTACTATTACCTGATTTGGCGTGAGGAGGATAGCCTAAGTGGGCATCTAATTCGCCTTCAAGCATTTCTTCCATCAAGGCCTTACGTAAATCTTGCATGTAGCCTTGCAGATCTTCCGTATTTTTAAATTGGGATAAAAATTCCTTACTAAATTTTTTGGGCGTTTTTTGCTTATTTTTAGACATCATTTTAGGTGTTTAAGCGTAAAATTAAGAATTTTTACTACTTACACACTTACTGAAACGTTATCGGTCTTTAAAGTATCTATGGCCTATGTTTTGTAACTCAATAATGAATTTCTCTCCCTTTTCATTTTCGCAATACAAATCAAAGATAGATTTCCGGGCCTCTTTGCTTTTGCCTACTTGCTCAGGGTTCAGGTAACTTAAATCTTTAATTATTTCTCTACTTCCTAAGACTTCGTTTAAAAAATCAATCAGGAGGTCTTTGTTAAAATATTTTAATATAGAACAAGAGCGCGAGCTGCTTATGCCCTTTTCATTATTTTTTTAATCCTTTTCTTAATTCTTCAATTTTCTCAATGGGTAGGCCTGTAATTTTAGATATAATATTATTATCCAATCCTTCTTTGATACTGTTAGTAGCAATTTCAAAGTTTCTTACATCTTTTCCTTCTTCAATCCCTTCTTCTTTCTTTGACTTCAGGATGCTGTATTCATCCCAATGCTCCTTTAAACTTTCTTCGTATGCTTTCATATCTTCCGGGTTTAGATTGGCGGTTTCTGCCTCTTTGAACAATTTCTTGAAAATTTTATTCTGTAATTTGCTGGGTATTCTTTCAAGTTGATGCAGGTTTTTGAGGACATACATCCATTTATCAAAGTTTGTTTCTAGTGCATCCTCGGTTTTGGTAAACCTTGGTACTTCCAAATAATAAAAGGTCAAGCGATCATAAAATACGCTATGGGTTTGGGTATCCATTAATTTAATTTCCCGGTAATAGCGTTTGATGTCTTCTTCATCTCCAAAGCCAAAGTTTAGGATACAAACCGTATACACTGCTTTTAGACGGTAATCCCAGTCTTTTCCTTTCACGGCTTGTTCCTGAATGGGGAACGTGGAGTAGTAGATGCTCCGGTCTTTAAAGTATCTATGGCCTATGTTTTGTAACTCAATAATGAATTTCTCTCCCCTTTCATTTTCGCAATACAAATCAAAGATGGATTTCCGGGCCCCTTTGCTTTTGCCTACTTGCTCAGGGTTCAGATAGCTTAAATCTTTGATTTTTTCTCTACTTCCCAAGACTTCGTTTAAAAAGTCAATCAGGAGGTCTTTGTTAAACTCCGTACCAAATAACTTCTTAAAGCCAAAATCTGTGAAGGGATGGATGTATTTGCCAATTTTCTGCATTAGCCAAATTTACAAAGTTTTCAATTTTAATGGATTGCTTGGTTGGGATTTTTTGCTTTTGGGATTTATGGTCATTGGGCATAACAAGTGTGTAAACGCCATATGGTTTTTATTTACCTACAAGTTAATACAATTACCCAAACTAGCCAGTGGGCTTGCCCTCGTTTCTAGCCCTTTTTAGGAATTTATAATCTCCCGGCTGGTACAAAGACCGCTCAGCTCAACCTTGTGCTAGCTTGGGGCTTCCAAATTCTCTCCTCTGTCTTCTTTCCTCTCGGCTCTCAAGATGGCTTAGGGATAGAGCCTCTGTCTGAGCCCGCCGCTGGCTGGCGCGTGAGCCGGCGAGTGGCGAAAGCCCGGCC
>CAWUIO010000244.1:0-2122 GCA_963922455.1 uncultured Microscillaceae bacterium | reverse complement strand
GGCGCGGGTCGGGCTCTCGCTACTCGCTGGCCAGCGCACTGCCAGCGGCGAGCTCAAACAGGCCGCTCCATCCCTAAGCCTTGGGAAAGGGAGGGGGAACGGTCTTACTAAGCCACCCGCACCTCCATCTGAATATTACAACGCTCATAAGGGCTCGGATAGCCCACTACCTTCTGAAAACCCAATTTCTGGTACAGCTTGATGGCCGGTTCTAGCACGGTATTGCTTTCCAGGTACACCGATCGGGCCCCAAGTTGGCGGGCCTGCTCCAAAATATCCCGGCCCAGGATATAGCCTATCCCCTTTCCTTGAGCTTGGGGGGAAACAGCCATTTTGGCCAACTCGTAATCAAAGCGTTCGTGGTCCATTTTGATGAGGGCACACACACCTACTGGTTCCGCTGCATAGAGGGCCACCCGGATGAGCCCCCCTTTGTCTAAAATGTAGGACTTCGGGTTGTCTAAAGACTGATGGTCTACGGCTTCCATTTTGAAGTACTTACTGATCCAAGCTTCATTTAAAGCTTTAAATGCTTGGGCATACCTGGCCTCATAATCTATGATTTGCACGTGTTGGGACTCCCTTAACTTTTTCTGTTCCAAAACACTGCTAAATAAAGGTTTTTGGGCCAATAAATATTCAAACTCATCCAGGGCTAGCCAAAGGTTGTGCTGGGTTTGGGAGAGCAAGGCCTCCACCGCTTGGCCCACATCCTGGTACTGGTTTTCAAACTGTTGGGCAATGCGCTTCCCTTTTTCGGTGAGGGCGATATTGTTTTTGCGCCCATCTTTTTCGTCTCGGTGTTCGCTGACGATGCCCTCGGCCCGCATGCCCTTGATGGTCTTGATCACGGCCGGGTGGGATTGGCCAATATCCCGGGCAATTTCGGTAATAGAAAGCCTTTCGGGGCTTTGACTGAGACAATAGAACACCGGAAACCACTTGGGTTTTAATTCTACTTCGTAAACATTATAAATTGCTTGGGCACTTTCTATCATCTCTTCGCCAAGTATACGCAAACGGCTGCCCAGGGCCATTTTACCCGCTTTTTGAAATACGTTCATTGTTTTGTATATATTAACGTAACTGATTACTAATATAGTGAAACCCGATTGTATTTCCAAGTTTACGCGTATAGATCTAGACTGATTTTAAAGAGTGAGGGTTAGGGCAGCAAAACTATTTACAGAACACGCTGTTCAACTATTGAAAAAAAATTAGAGATACCCATGCTAAAATTATTCATGTTCGCCTGCCAGAAAAAAAATATTGTACGAGCCATCTTGATCACTATCGGGATTTCATTTAAAGTATCAAAGTTTATTTTTGAGCAGTATTTACAAAAAAATCAGGCTTAAGGTAGTAAGCTGTGACTTTTCTTAAGTGTGTTCTCCAAGGCTTCTTTGGTTTTATTTTCCAAGCCTTGGGCTTTCTTCATTGTAATAAAAAGGAGAGGGGCCGTAAGAATCGAGACAATGGCAAAAACCAAGGCTCCTCTCACCCAGGGACCTGGTTGGTCGGCCAAGGAAAAGCCCTCGATCGGCCCAAGAATATCGATTCCACTGGATTGTAAGAAAAAAGCGTCTACCAAGGCTAATAGGATGCCCAAACTTATTTCTCTGGTGATGACCTTCAGTATGGACTGGATTTTTAGTTTGTCTAAGCGTTCTAAATTGGCCAGCATACGTACTTCTTGCCCTTTAAAGTGTAACCTAATTTCTTTGGCCCCGTGGATGGGTTCTTGTTGGATAGACCTTTCATAGGTTTCAGGGCTGCTTAAACGGGCATAGTCAAACGAGCCTTCAGGTTTGACTGAACTTCGATTGCCCTCTTCTTTGATAAATCCTTGATTCAGGAAGCCTTTGATCAAGTTTTCCCGGCTTTGATTAGAGGGATCGGGTAAGGAGTGGTTAAGGCTAAATTCTGACACGATGAGTTAAGCTATTTTTATTTAAGAAGCTTGATGATACAAATAAATTTTGGATAGTCATCCATGAAAAGGCCTACTTATTCTTACTATCAGATTAGGCGCTTACTTTGGGCAGGTTTGGCTGACAGTTAGAAATTTACCCAAAAGCTCAAACTGGGGCAAGGCTTTATCATAAGCCTGAATTAATACAGT
>CAWUIO010000243.1:0-2154 GCA_963922455.1 uncultured Microscillaceae bacterium | reverse complement strand
GGGGAAGCTCCTATAAAAAAAAGCCCTTCCTAAACAAGAAAGAGCTTTTGGGAAGTAAGTATGTACGCTATTTAATCAAGGCTTCTACCTTACTCATGGCTTGATCGAAGGTGCGGAGGTAGTCATAGGTTTTTTGGCGGGCTTCCTTGTAAATAGGAACGATTTCGTCTTGGAGTTCTGTCTTAAAGCCTTCATGTACGGCTTCGGTAGTACGCAACAAAACTAACATTTGCATGGCTTCCCCCTTTCGGGTGGTCAGGGATAAAAGTTCCTTGGTACGTTGGGCGTTGAGCTTATTGCCCGACTCGATGCGTTCTTGGTACACTTTGACCAAATCTAGTCCCCCTTGGAATAAGTCGATGCGTTCTTGGTAAATCTTTTGGAGTTCGGGGTCCTTGGTTTTTTTCAAGGCTGCTTCGTTGTTGGCGATCCGCTTTTTGAAGTCGGCTTCTTTGTTGACCGCGTGGCGGTTTTCGGCATTTTTCCAGGCTTGGGCGTGGGCTCCCAACGAGATGTGGGCAAATGCTAGCAGAATAATCGTAAAACGTAAACGTTGCATAGGAAAAATATTTAGGTTTATAATAGCTTACGAAAAGACCTAAGTAGGGGGCTGTTAATGCCCCGTTAAGGACATACGTATGACGCTCAAGATGGGAAAACGCGGCAAACAATCCTACGAAAAAAAATCTTTATGCCCGAAGGACGTTCGGGGGAGCCTGTTGTTTGTGTTCGCTTAAAAACTTGATGAGTCCGTAGCCCTGGCTGGCCCCCTTGCCCAGGCCGATATAGCTGGGCAGGAAGATATTGGTGCGGAAGGTAAGGCTGAAGGCGCTGAGGGGCTTGCGTTTGTAGGGAATCACGAAGGACGCGCAGTCTTCCACGCTTACGGAGAAGGGGCCTTGGGCATGGGTGGGGATTTGCCAGCCGACGCCTTTGGCAAAGCTTAAGATGTGGTTGGCGAGGATATTTTCCAAGAGGCCCAGGCGTTCGCGGAGGCTGGGCAGCTTTTGGTAGCGGCGGTAGTTATCGCCATTGAGGGCGAGCCATTTGTTGAGGGTATAGCGGTAGGTGGTGCCTTCGGGCTTCATCTCGAGGCGGTACTCGTGGAGGCGGAGCTTTTGGATTTTGAGCGATTCCTGCCGCTTTCCAATCCGCAGGTCCCACTGGATGCCCTGGGCAAAGAGGTGGTGGATCTCGTCGACGGCCTCTCCTAAGCAAAGAATAGCTGCGTGTTTGTACAGTTGTTTGTACTGGATCATGGGGTAGCGGTAGAGTACGCGCTCTTCGCCGCGGGGGTTTTGGAAGTGGTGGTGGAAGAGGATATGCTCCGGGCCGACGCGGTCGGCAATGGCGCCCCGGAAATAAGCGACTTCAGAAAATTGGAGGGGCAGGTCAAAATCTACCCGCAGATAACGAAGGGTATGCATAGTGCGCGAAGTTTGGGTGATGACAAGGGCAGGAGGGCGGAACCCTCCCGGTATCTAAATGTAAAAACTATTGGGAGGAATGCGAATTTGGGGGGGGACTTTAACCTTGTTTTCTAGGTCAGGCGTGCCTACAAAATAAGAAGAAAGAAGCATGAAGGGAGAAAAATTGACCTGACTTATGTTATATAATAAACAAAACAAACATCTATGGCTGCCCAACGATACCACACCCCCAAATACTTAAAACGACAGGCCGATCTCTTCTGCCGCTTACAAAAGCCAAGAGAAATTTTTGACCTCTTAAACCTGAACCGCCAAGCTTTTCAAGAACTAAGCGAAAACCCTCAGTACCAGAGCTTCAAGGTAGGCAAAAAGTCGGGGGGAGAGCGGCATATCGACAACCCTAACTACAAGCTCAAAAAAGTACAGGAAAGGCTCAACCGCTATTTACAGGCAGTCTATTACCAAGTTAAAAGCCCTCTGGCTTACGGTTTTGTCATAAATTCGAATAAAGAAAAAGATAGGCGGGACATCCTCAGCAATGCCTAGCAACACCTGGGGAGGGGGCATTTGAGAGGAGAGAAGTGAGAGGAGAGAGGAGAGAAGTGCGAGGGTATTTGGGGGCAGGCATTTAAGTGATTTGGGAAGGACTAGGCTTTTTAAGAGGAAGGGCAGGGGCTGTCCCCGGCGGTGAAGATAGCTGCTCTGATGGGAGGGCCGGGGCCGC
>CAWUIO010000242.1:0-2179 GCA_963922455.1 uncultured Microscillaceae bacterium | reverse complement strand
CTGCTTAAAATAGATCTGGACGAAAAAAACCTAGCGGAGGTGATCGGGCAAATACCGGGGAACGAGGGGAAAATATTACGGTTGCTTTCGTGTAGTGATTTAGCTTCGGCACGAGAACTGTCCAAGGCTTTGCCCAAGCGGGAGATACTTGCCACAGAAAGTTTGGTTTTGGTGCATACCGACGGGGGGATCACTACCATTGCCTCTTCGGGCAACAATGCCCAACCATGGCGAAAACTAAAAAATGGGGAAGATGTAGGCGAAGCCCCATATCCGGCCGCGCCCCAAGGAGAAGCCCAGCGTACGTTTGTGCGGATGGGCCAATCATTTTTGGACAAGCAGCTCCAAACGGTAATTAGCCAAAGAAGCCCCCTAAACCCCATTACTGGACAAGTTTACAGTATCCCTGAAGCCAAAAAGTTCCTCAAAGAGATTGGCTTTACAGATGATTGGGACAATGTCCCTGAGAGTTTCACTCAAAAATTTATTAAGCCCCACAACCGGGAAGCCCTTATATTTCACATGCTTGATAAGCCGGCTTTTGGCAAAGAGGTGGCTTTAAACCCCATTTTAATGACCACTTGGAATGCCCTGGACGTATTTCATAAACGTAACCCAAAAACCCTTGTTGACTTGATCGAAAACGGGGCACCTAACCCGGCCAAGTACATTGATAGTGATAGCAAGCTGATGATAGGCAAAAACGCATTTTACATTAATTTACGCAAACCGGGGAGTTCCACGGAGATACGGTATGATTTTTATAAAAAGGGGGATTCCTATGGATTTAAGGCCCCGGAGGTTATCCCTGGCCCAAGGGGGGCTAGCCAGTTTGCCAATGCCCGGGACGGGGTGCAAGTGAGCACAGCTGAATACCTAGACATCAAACAGAAAACATATCAACTCAAAAACCAAAAAGGGGCCGAGGGCTGGGCTACTTGTACGATGGCTTCGCTGGAGGTTGCTTTGCAATTGAGGAAGAAGCCCGGGCTCACCCATCACTTTTTTCACAATAAGCACTTTGGGGAAAACGGGCGGGGGGCCATTCCTTTTCTGGAACAGTTTACCGGGCCACCAGTACGGAAATTTACCCACTACAAGAGTAAAACCCAAACCCGGGACGGCACCAATACTTACCGGGAATTATTAAAGTTATTTGGCGAATTGCCCAAAGAAAGGGCTTCTTATATTTTTGCGGTAGCCGGAGACCGGGGACACGCTTTTAATGTGACGGTTCAGGATGGGAAGGTTCATATAATTGACGCTACTTTGAATAGAGATATCCAAACAGAAGCAGTATTAAAAACAAACAAGGATTATTATGACAAACTGTTTTCAAGAATCAATTCATTAACACGTACTGATCCTTTACAACCAAATCTGGGCAGTTTATATGAAGTGTTGGTATACGACGTTAGTATTTTAAATGATATAACCCCTGTCCTGAGATCTCGTGTAGAAAAAGACTATGACTTATATAGCGGGAAATAATTGGATAATATGCTTACATCTGAAAAACAAGAGTACGAAGAAATTTATGATTGGTTAATACATAACACAAATCAGCAGCAGGGGTTTAAGGAAGTTAACTCTTTGGATGATATACAAAAGGCTATTCTCAATTTTGAAGAATTAGATATTGGAGGCATGATGACAATCAAAGAACCTCCGACCTCTATTTCCTTATTAAAAAATTTAAAAAAACTCTATGCTAGCGATTTTTATAAGAACTTAATGAATAGCCTCTTGCATTTCAATAAATTGGAACATGTAGACTTTTCGTATAACTGGTTGAAATATTATCCAAAAGAAATTGGAAAATTACTGAATTTACGCCATTTAGAACTTCAAGCCAATTTTCCTGAAATCACAGAAGACTTTGGTAATCTAATAAACTTGGAGAAGCTAATTATTCTAAATAGTTCATTGGTCACACTCCCAAAAAGTTTGGGAAAACTAAACAACCTTAACCAATTAGTAGTATCAAGCGGAAACCTTAATGAAATTCCCAATAGTATCGGTGACTTACAAAATCTTACTTACTTAGAGCTTAATACAGAAAATGTTGCTACTCTTCCTACAAGTTTAGGACGTCTAAGAAAACTAAAAACTCTTTTCATTACGTCCAAACAACTATTCCCCCAAACTATCGGCCAACTGCTTGAATTGGAGTCCCTAA
>CAWUIO010000241.1:0-2194 GCA_963922455.1 uncultured Microscillaceae bacterium | reverse complement strand
AGGGGGTTCTGGATTTCGTGGGCGATGCCGGCGGTGAGTTCTCCCAGGGAGGCCAATTTTTCAGACTGAACAAGTTGGGTCTGGGTAGTCTTCAATTCCTGGAGAGTTTTCTCTAAGGTATCTCTCTGAGCCGAGATTTCTTCATTTCTTTGGTTGAGTTCCTCATTGCTCTCTTTTAAATCCTGGGTACGCTGTTCTACTTTTTCTTCCAGGACTTTATTTTGATTTTCTAAAATTTCTTTTTTCTCTTTTTCCTGGGTACTTGCCTCAAGGAGTATTTCCTGATACTTGAAGGCGATATACAAGATAAAGGAAGCCGGGGTGATCAATAAACTCGCCACATAATACAGCCATTCTGGGAAATAGATCCCAAAGAAGGTACCGAATAAAAGAGAAGCGGCCTGAAAAACACCAAACGCTACACTCCCCGTAATGATTGCCCACTGAGGTTTTCCTAAATTCTTACGATTGGTGAAGACATAGTAAATCCCCAACCCTATCAGGATAGACTGATAAAAAAAATCGAAATGAAGACTGTGGGTAAAATTATAATTATATCCCGCTGCCAGGCATAAAGCTACTAAAAGATAAATCCAAACCCGTTTGGGAGCTCGCCCACTAAATACGTAGGCCAACACGATGGTATAGGTTAAAACTGAAAACGAGGAAATAATTTTTAATAAAGCGATGACACCTCTAGTTAGCATAAAATGGATAGGAATGGTACCAGACTCTACCAAGGGAATAAGTAGAAAGGCAGAAAATAAAAGAAAGGTCACTCCTATGTATTTGAGAACGGGTTCGCTAGGATTGAGGAAATAAATGAGCCAGTATAACAAGGATAGCGTCAGAATCACGACGGTATTGAAGATGGAGTTGAGCAAGCGTTGTTTTTTTGCAGATTTGGCAAAAGCGATATGAGGAAAGGTAATGATGTCGACACTGGCGGTGAGCATTCTTTCTCCAAACCCGTAATACAAAGGATAGAATATTGGGGAGAAGGATGCGGGTTCGTGTAGATAATGAATGGCAATGTGATAGGTCTGATTGGGCGAAATCGAAAAATCATAATATTGATCGCCCCGACGGGATCGTTGATAGGGTTTTCCGTATTTACCGGTATTGCCAGCGGAGCCCCTGTACTCGCCATTGATGTATAAATCCAGGGCCTGGCCCGTGGCCCCTAGCCTTAAAAAAAGAGAATCTGTAAAAGAATCATCCAGTTTAAGAGTGATCCTCATCCAGGCTTCCAGGCGGCCCTGTTCATCCATCAAATCATTGGACAATTGCTGTGGATTTCTTTTTTCCCATCCCTGCAAGTCAATTTCTTTTTGGCTCCATGTGGGCTCATTCCCTTTCCTAAAATACCAGCCCGGGTGACTGCTCAGGGAAAAATAATAATACTGGGTGATATTCTGAGCAGAAATCTCCACGATGTCTTCCTGGGCAAAACTTGGGATACTTAAAAAAAGCAATAGCCCTAAATAGATTAAATATCTCATCTTGTATCCTTCCTGTTTTTATTCAATTATTCTTTCATATTTCTGAATGACAAAGGCTTGGGGCTTCCCCCGGCCTAAATTAACCCTGACCTCTTCCAGGAATTTTTGCAGGCCGGGGTCGGGCTTTCGGCACTCGCCAGCCAGCACCCAAGGCCTACCCGGGCTCAAACAAAGCCTCTATCCCTAAGCCAGGGTTTAGCTTTTTTAAGTCAAAACCCGCAAAGCAGCTGCCTTTTTATTTTTGTATTCGGCCCAGCTTACCCTATTACTCCCTTGGCTTAGGGATAGCCGCCCGCAGGGCCGAGACCGAAAGAGCCTGGCGGGGAGATTGGCTCGGCAGGCTAGCTCGACCTTCTGCTTCTTTTTTCTGGTTTTTAAATCAGGAAAAAGAAGCAGAAGGGAAGCCCCAAACTTTAAGTTGAGTTCGGCAAATGAATAAGCATAGTTGTACCTGTACCTAATTCAGATTCCACCTTCAAGTTGCCCCCATGCCCTTTGGTAATGATATCATACGCCAAACTCAGCCCCAAACCCGTACCCTCCCCGGTAGGCTTGGTGGTAAAAAAAGGCTGAAAGATTTTTGCCTTTACTTCCTCCGGTATACCCATTCCATTGTCTTCCACCCGGATTTCAATGCTGTCTTCCAAGGTTTTTGTAATGATCGTCACCTTGGGTTGATAATCCTCCATTCC
>CAWUIO010000240.1:0-2329 GCA_963922455.1 uncultured Microscillaceae bacterium | reverse complement strand
CCCAGTTGGATAAGCTGATAGTGAAGAACGAAGGCCCGGACCCCTTTGCCACCGAACTAGGAACGCCTGCCCAAAATGTGTGCGTGCCCATGGTAAATACTTCGCAATTGCCAGTAAGCCAATGGAGTACTGAGGCTAATCAATCGATCCTCGCGTATCCGATGCCGATGAAAACGGATATACTTACCTTGGAGTTTACCGAAGCAGTGCAAGGCTCATATACGGTACGTATGGTAGATGCATACCAGGTTCAGGTGGGTGAACAGCAGGTAGACTTGCGAGACCCTAGCGAACGGCTAAGTTTGGATCTGCGAGGGTTGAACTTAATACCCGGCGTGTACTACTTGATTATAGAAGGGCAAGGATTAAGCGCCATACCCATTCGGATTGTTAAAGAATAAAATCCTTTTCTATCAAAAAGAAAGTCGGGTCGCAAGCCCGGCTTTTTTTTATGAGAAGAATCCAGAAGATTCCACTATTTTCACCAGGAAATAGCCACTTTTTTATAAAGTTATCCGATTATTCCTTACTTTTCGCCCAAATTTAGGGTTTGCAAAAAAAATATCTAAACAATAGACACACGCAACATGGGTTTCACACAACTTGATACCATCATATTTGTGGTATACATCATTGGAATGGTGGCCTTAGGGATTTGGCTCTCTTTCAAAGACAAACAAGAAACTTCACAAGATTATTTCCTCGCCAGTAAAATGCTACCCTGGTGGGCCGTGGGAGGCTCCCTGATTGCTTCCAATATTTCGGCTGAGCAGTTTATCGGGATGTCGGGGTCGGGATATGTAGTCGGAATGGCCATTGCTACCTATGAGCTAATGGCGGCTGCTACCTTAATCATTGTGGCCAAGTATTTTCTCCCGGCCTATTTAGATAAAGGAATATATACGCTGCCCCAATTTCTGGAAGAGCGATTTGATGCCCGCGTAAAAACAGGTTTGGCCTTCTTCTGGGTGATTCTCTTCATTTTCGTCAATATTTCTTCGGTGCTTTATTTGGGAGGGCTGGCCTTGGAAAACATGACCGGAGTGCCCATTATGTATTCAGTAATAGGGATAGCCCTATATTCGGCCACTTTCTCGATTTTTGGTGGCCTAAGAGCGGTGGTTTGGACAGATGTGGCGCAAGTAATTGTGTTGGTATTTGGCGGGCTTTTGGCCAGTTATATGGTGTTAAATGCCCTATCAGACGGCGGTGGTTTTATAGCCGGCTTGAACTTACTGTATGAAAAAGCTCCCGAAAAGTTTGATATGATCCTAGACCGCTCCAACCCAGAATACAGCAATCTACCCGGAATTGGGGTCCTGATAGGCGGGATGTGGATTGCCAACTTGTATTACTGGGGGAACAATCAATACATTATTCAAAGAGCCTTGGCCGCTAAAACCCTCCGGGAAGCTCAAATCGGGACAGTATTTGCCGCCGGTATGAAGGTTATACTTCCCTTGATTGTCGTGATACCGGGCTTGGCTGCCTTTGTATTAGGAGCAGACATCGCTAAGGCCGATGAGGCCTACCCTTGGGTGATGAGAAACTACGTAACCTCCGGATTTAGGGGCTTGGCCTTTGCTGCTTTGGTAGCGGCCATTGGTTCATCTATTAGTTCTATGGTTAACAGTGCCTCTACCATTTTTACCCTGGATATTTATAAGCCCTTGATTTATCGTAAAGGGAAAGACGTGATGGAGCTCCGAGATGAAAACCATATGGTTACTGTGGGTAAAATAAGTTCTTTCCTGGCCTTAATTATCGGCGTAATTTTCGCCCCATTGTTGGGAAATGTAGAACAAGCTTTTCAATATATACAAGAATATACCGGGTTTATAAGTCCAGGCGTAGTGGCTATATTTATTTTGGGGCTGTTCTGGAAAAAAGCCTCGGCCAATGCTGCCTTGGTAGCGGCAATTATTGCCATCCCCCTTTCGGCTGGTATCAAATATGGCTTTCCAGAGGTACCCTTTTTAGACCGCATGGGCTACTGTTTCTTGCTAATCGTCGCCATCATGGTCCTGATCTCTTATTTGGATAATAAGGGGGAAAACGATCCCAAGGCATTCCACTGGCGCAAAGGCCTGTTTGAGACCGGATTCTTGTTTAATATCTCTTCTTTGGCCGTAGTAGCGGCCTTGGCGGTGATTTATTATGTATTCTGGTAAGGTTTTTTGGGGCATCCGGGGCGGTGGCATATAGTTCTTTTATTCCCATGGGTGCCGCCCCGGCCGGGCTTTCGCTACTCGCTGTCTTTCCCCGCTGGGCCATCACGAGCTCAAACATGCTATCGATTACCCACAAATATTTTCTTGGCCAAAAGGTA
>CAWUIO010000239.1:0-2406 GCA_963922455.1 uncultured Microscillaceae bacterium | reverse complement strand
AGATCTAATAAAAGGCATGAAGAATTACAGCGTAAAATCCGGGTAGAAGGGCAAAGCTTGGATTTCTATTTAGAGCTAGCAGCCAAAGAATCCACCTCCGAAAAAGAACAAGTTCAATTGATCAGGGAAGGCATTGAAAACTACATCGGCCAAGCTATAAACAACTACCTCTATGATGAATAAAATTAAGGGCCTCCTGCGCGTCCTCGCGCTTAGTGTATTGTTTAGCCTCCATTTCTTGGGGGCCTTGCAAGCCACGCCCCTGGTAGAAGATTGGTATCAAAAATTACTTCAAGAAGGACTTAGGAAGCTAGAAGCCCAAATACTAGAAAATGCTAGCCATACGGCCAAGGGAAATCCAGAGAACAATTCTTTTATTATTACCCTAGGGGAAGAGCCGGTTCTCCAAGCGGGCGAACATAGCCGGGAACTAGGTACGCCAGCCCTTAGGATATTAAGTGAAAACCGCTTTGGGCAACTAGACCAATTCCTCCAAGAACTGCATCAAGAGGAAGAAATGATAGCCCAAAAGGCGGGTTTTTATATCCTCTTGATCAATAACCTGGAAGCCTACCTGGAAACCCCAATTACAAGCTCTGATTTGCAAAGAGTAGGAGACTTAAGCGAATTAAAAGCCTGGCAAAACAAAAACCAAGAGCAACAACTCAATACATTGCGCCAAAGGGTGGGGCAATTGTCCCAAGATATTATCAAGGGGCTCCGGGCCAAGGGATATGGAGGGGCCTATGCTTATCTTTATAGTAGGATTTCTGTTCATTACCCAAGCCCAAATCCAGGCAAAGCCCATATTCAGCCATTTTATTATGCCAAATTTGCTCCCACAGGCCAGTACCATAGTGAAGAAATAAGGGCCCAACTTTCGGGGCTCCGTCCTTTGTTTGATGCGTATAAAACCTACCCCAAGGACCTACACTATAATTGCCTCAGCCGTCAGGTAAGCTTGTTCCGTAATGCCTACAAAAGCTTAATGGGAGGGCCTCTTGAGGAGAATGAAGGGGAAACCGGAGCGCTTGACCAAAAAACGGCCGAAAAACGCAAAACTTATTGGGAAAAAAATATAGAGTCAGCCGCCCTGGCTACGCACCAAGCAGGTCATATTCACACCATAGGACTCGAGTTGAGTGCCTCAGTGCGGGACAGGTTACATGAAAAGCTACATTTTTTAAAGCAGGAAACGGGCATTGATATTCAAATTGTCTATCAAAGGATTCCGTATACCCTCCCCAAGACAGAAAAAAATAGATACCTCCAAGAGGTATGGGCCCACCCGCAAATCCGAAAGGCAGGGCAAACGGTATTTCTGCTCATTCCCGTCTACATAGATAGCGAAGATAGTCAAATCTCACTCAGTCGCGATATGGCCCAAAGCACTTTTTATGCTTATGAGGGCATCCAAACCGGCCAAAAATTTAGTCAAGAGAAAGGAGGTTTATTAAAGACATTTCTCAGCCAGCCTTTCACGCAAATTGAGAAACGGGTGGTGGAAGTCTACAAAGCACTGCCCAAGCCCTATCAGGTTTGGGGCTATTATATGAGCTACCGGGGGGAGTACCTCCGGCTGCCCCTGCAAACGGGTATTGTAAAAGGCCAAGAGCGCTTGTATGACCTGATGTTTCTAGTAGATAGCCGACTAGAAAATTTTAAAGGCTTATTTCAACAACAGGAACACCTAAAAGAGATGGTCCTGTATCAAAATGCTCCCCAGCATTTACAAGATCAATTTAATAAAGTAAACGGATCGCTCTTAGAAATAAAAGAAGGGGAGCCTAGTGGGTTCTTCCCCGTAGACCACGGACTCAAAGAAGCACCGCTAAAAGGAATTGAGCAAGATGAGCATGGGCCTTATAATCCTATTGCTGAGGCTTTTGTTCAGTGGTACCGGGGCCACCACTTGGGGGGCTGGACCATAGAAGGGCGGACTTATCCTAAAACCGCCTCCCCAGATGCCAAGCATTTCCTCAAAAATTACAATCAGGTGGTCTACCGGGAGACCTTGCATGATTTAGAAGGCCTGTCCTGGGTTTTAATGCCCCTCGGCTTGGATTTTATCCCCGATGGTATGGCTGTGGCCTATGCCTCCTTGCATGGGGAGTATGGGGAAGCCATTGCCTATGGGGTAGCCCTGGCCCCCATACTGGGCCAGGCTGGGAAGCAAGTGGTCAAAGAGTTTGTCCGGGGGGCCCGGCAAGTAAGGCGTATGGCCCGGAATTATGAGCTGATGCCCCGGTCTAGCCTGTATACAGGCTTTTCTTTACAAGAAATTTTAAATCCTGCGGCATTTGGGAAGTTACAAAGTTTGCAGATGGGAGAAACGTTGGAGAAAGAATTGTTTAAGGATCTAAAGGCCAAGCCTTCGTTTAAAGGGAGTATTAATGAGAACCCGGA
>CAWUIO010000238.1:0-2432 GCA_963922455.1 uncultured Microscillaceae bacterium | reverse complement strand
CCTGGCGTAATACCTTATGATATGGTGGAGCCTTTCTGGTCTGATAATGCCGTGAAGTTCCGATGGATGGCGATCCCCAATGATGGTACCCACGATACCGCAGGCGAACAGATTCAATTTTCTGAAAATGGTAACTGGATTTTCCCTCAAGGTTCGGTCTTGATTAAGCATTTCGAGTTAGGAGGAAAACGATTAGAGACCCGCTTTGAAGTGCACGGGGCCGATGGAACCTATTATTACCTCACCTATAAGTGGAATGATGCCCAAACCGATGCCGAATTACTCACCGAAGGCTTACAAGAAACGGTTTTTGTAGATGGGGAAGCCCAAATCTGGCAGTATCCTAGCCTGATTGAGTGTTTGGCCTGTCATCAAGAATCGGCCGGAAGTGTTCTGGGAGCCAAAACCCGTTATCTGAACAAACCTATCTATTATCCCAGCAGCGGACAAACCGCCAACCAATTGGTAACTTTAAGCTACCTCGGGATACTCAATACCGATATCCAGGATGAAAACACTCTAGACTTTATTACCCTGGCCGCTAAGGACGACGAAAGTGCTTCCCTCGAGTGGCGGGCCCGTTCCTATTTGGATGTCAACTGCTCTTATTGTCACCAACCCGCTACGGGTAACCGCGCCGCCTTTGATGCGAGGATTACCACTCCGCTCGACGAACAAGATTATATTAACGGATCCGTATTAAGTGACTTGGGGATTAATGGAGCAGCCATCATAGTACCTCAGGATACGGCGCTCTCTGTACTTTACCAACGTGTACATTCTTTGGGGAGCGATGCCATGCCCCCCTTAGCCAAAAATGTGGTAGATACAGAGGGATTACAATTGCTCGCCGATTGGATCAATAGTTTAGATCCCAACTACGATTATGGTGGGGGAGAAACGCTTCCCACTTGTCCTCCTCTAGATTTCAACCAGATGAACGTAATTACCCACGGAGGGAGCCAAGACGCAGGAAGTTTTAGTGTACAAGATGACGGCCTGACACTTTTGTTAGAGAACAATGCTTGGAAGTCGGTACTGATGGATTACACTGTGACCGAGAATACTGTCTTGAGTTTTGATTTCCGTAGCACCATCCAGGGTGAGGTACACGGGATTGGCCTGGCCAACGGAACGGGTACCGGTGACGGCTCTTCTTTCAAGCTTTATGGGACGCAAAACTGGGGAATTGAGGCCTTCCATAATTATCCAGGCAATGGGGAGTGGCAGACCTATACGATCCCGGTAGGGCAATACTTTACGGGAAGTTTTGACCGGCTTGCCTTTATAACCGACCACGACGAGGGGGCAAGAAATGGGAATTCCTACTTCCGTAATGTGAATCTATTTGAAGACCCAGATGGCAATGGAATTTGTGATGATGCCAGTC
The DNA here is from genome assembly GCA_963922455.1 of uncultured Microscillaceae bacterium. GTDB lineage: Bacteria > Bacteroidota > Bacteroidia > Cytophagales > Microscillaceae > CAWUIO01. The sequence goes on along the minus strand of CAWUIO010000238.1, from coordinate 1,042 downwards.
CGGGGCAAAGCGGAGGTTTAACGGGAAATTATTACGACAACAACGATTTTACGGGAACCTTAATAACCCGGCTAGACCCTCAGGTTAATTTTGAATGGGGCAATGGCTCCCCCGACCCTTCTATGGGCAATGATGATTATTCGGTTCGTTGGGAAGGAAGTATTGTAGCTCCCTCAACCGGTGATTTTACCTTCACCTCCCGTACGGATGATGGAGTTAGACTTTGGATCAACGATCAATTAATCATTGACCAATGGATTACACAAGGCCCTAAAGAGTGGAGTGGTGTGATTTCCTTGACGGCCGGTATCCGGGTAAGCTTTAAAATGGAATACTTCGAACGAGCCGGTGGAGCAGTAGCCCAACTCTCTTGGGAAGGCCCTAGTATCAGTAAAGAAATCATTCCAAGTCAATATCTATATCCGGATGCTCCCCCTGTGGGCAACCAAGCCCCCCAGGCCTTCTTCCTGGCCAATCCCACCCGGGGCACGAGCCCCTTGAGCGTGCGATTTAATGCCCGCGCCTCCTCAGACCCAGAAAATGATCCCTTAACCTATACTTGGGACTTTGGCGATGGTACGACGGGAAGCGGGGATACCCTCACCCATGTGTACACCCAAAAAGGAAATTACCGGGCCGAACTCACAGTTAATGACGGGAACCTGGAAGATGTAACCAGTGTGATGATCGAGGTAGCCAATACCGCCCCCTTGGCCTCCTTTGTAGCCGACCAGACGGAAGGTGACGCTCCCCTAGTAGTCCAATTTGACGCCAGCGGCAGCAGCGACATTGACGGCGATAGCCTAAGCTATACCTGGAACTTCGGCGACGGCAATAGCGGCACGGGCGTCCAAGTAAGCCATACCTACGACAGCATTGGGGTATACACGGCCCAATTGCTTGTCGGGGACGGGGAGTTTACCGACACGAGCGCCCAAGTAATCACTGCCCTGAAACCCAACGAAGCCCCTTTGGCCGCCTTTGTAGCCGACCAGACGGAAGGTGACGCTCCCCTAGTAGTCCAATTTGACGCCAGCGGCAG
>CAWUIO010000237.1:0-2481 GCA_963922455.1 uncultured Microscillaceae bacterium | reverse complement strand
GCATTTACAATTTACTCGAGGGGGTCTTAGCGAGACGCTAAGACCAGAGCCAGGGGAAGAGCTTCGCCTGAGGGTCACGATTGTGGAACCTAACCAAAGCCAAGTTGATGAAGATTAATAGAAATATTGTAAGATTATGTCTGTTTTTTTGTTTTTCCTGTACAACAAAAGAAAACTACAACAGAATAGACCAACCTTTTAAGGATAGCATGATTGAAATTCCCAATAGTATCTATCTACCTGAAAAACCTAAAACTTCTTTACGTGATTCGTCTTCATTTGAAAGTTTTGAACGGATGTGTTTGAACTACCAAGATGTACCAGAGCATTTAATAAGAAGGCATCTAGACCTTGGTCAAAATATTCAAAAAGGTAGTAAAGGGCGTTTTTCTGGTAGGGGAGTAATAAATTTGAAAGATAATAACCTTAAAGTTTTTCTACTAAAATATCTCAGTGAAGATTCTGTTATGGATATAGTCGCAACTTTTTCGGGTAAAAACCAAAAAGATGTCAAGACCTTTAGCTTCTATTGTAGAACGTGTAGTGAGACTGACTTTGTTGCGAGAATTGGTTTTATTTCAAATACTGAATTAGAAGTAAAATATATCACCCCTAATAATTCTGAAAAGAAACTGCTTCCAAGGGATATGGAGGTTAAGAAAGTAGAAAAATGGGTTATAGATGATCAGGGAATTTTTGTGTGTATTTCCGGCTGCTCAAAATAATCCCCCGCACTGTCCGTAGTGTTCCGCAGGACAACTACGGATGTCTTGTCCTGAAATAGGTTTACACAAAAGTCTTAAAAATGAAAGAGAAGTGTAAAGTTATATTAGGACAAAAGCGTCCTGGGGAATTTAGTAGAGAAGAACGAGAATTAATAGTAAAGGAATATTTAAACTCAGATTGCACAAAAAGGTGGATCTGGGAGAAGTATACTGGCAAAAAAGAGGAAAAAGGAAACCTACTAGTTTGGATACGACAATTGGGCTATGAAGAATTGTATCTTTCTGGAAAGAGAAAACGGGTATCAATGCCAAAAAAAGAAATAGATGAATCCTTTGAAAACCTGCCTTCCGAACAGAAGTTCTTCCCACCTAGTCCAAGCCTATAAAAAAGGCAAACTGGTTCAAGGATAAGCGCAGCGGTCCTTGGACCTTTGTTTTTACCGAAAGCGTCCCCGCTTTCAGCCGCTAGGCTAGGTTGCCGCGACCAGGCGTATCCTGGGCCATAAAACCCGATCTGGTCTAAGTATGTAAAAAAAACTCTGGCCCCCCCCCGCAGTCGCGAGGCTCTTGCCTCGTGACGTTACCACACCGGCCTCTGGCCGTGGTAACAAATTAAGCCCGCATATTAAGAGGGCAGTGCCCGGGATTATGGCGGGGAACCCGGACTGTTGGAAATTGAATGGATAACTCAATACTGGTCTTAGCGTCTCGCTAAGACCCTCGAGTACTGAGCAAACCGTATTTACATTTGAAACCAGGCTGGACTTAGCGAAACTTTAAGACCAGGGAGGGGTGGGGATTTTCTTCCCACCCACCTAGTCCAAGCCTATAAAAAAGGCAAACTGGTTCAAGGATAAGCGCAGCGGTCCTTGGACCTTTGTTTTTACCGAAAGCGTCCCCGCTTTCAGCCGTGAGGCTAGGTTGCCGCGACCTGGCGTATCCTGGGCCATAAGCGGTTTTGAGCCACAAAATCGTTCTTTTATTTTAAAGAAACGACCTTTATCTTTAAAAAGAATCCTGCAGTCGCGAGGCTCTTGCCTCGTGACGTTACCACACCGGCCTCTGGCCGTGGTAACAAATTAAGCCCGCATATTAAGAGGGAAATCGGCCAGAGGCCGAAGAATTTCGTCACGAGCCAGGAGGCTCGCGACTGCGAGGGAACGGAACTCCTTATCTCCGGACAGCGATGGACAATTGGCGTAGCCACTCCCTTGAAGGCTTTGTCTGCGATGCTGCGGCAAACTTCAAGGGCTTTTACTGCTGGTTCTCTCGAACCAGGAAAGCAACATGCTTTCGGTTTCTTTTGGCTACAAAAAAATAGCACAAGGACGCTGTCGCTACCCTTGCGCTAGATTTAAGTTTTTATTCATTGAAACAACCTCACGCCAGACGGCGGGGTGAAACAGTGTCAATAATCATAACAGCTAAAATAACTATTTCTTGTTTTTGCTAGATTATCAAATATAAACCTTTGTTCATCATATGGAGCAGGGTATTGGAAGGACATTAGGTATTCAAAATCTATTTTTTCAAAAAACTCAAAAAAATCTTCTGTTTTTATCTTTTTATAATTATTGACAAAAAAATAGGTTATTAAATCAAACATTATAATGATGTATTTCTGTAATGGTTTTTCTGTTTGTAATATATCCTCAGATGAAGTAATAACTTCAAACCATTTTTCTGATTCTGAAGAAAAAACCCATACTGGTCTTAGCGTCTCGCTAAGACCCTCGAGTACTGAGCAAACCGTATT
>CAWUIO010000236.1:0-2526 GCA_963922455.1 uncultured Microscillaceae bacterium | reverse complement strand
GTTGTGGGGCAGGAGGGCACTTACATTGCATCTTTGCAAAACTACATCGCCTACGCGCCGGAGGTGGTATCCGCTTCAGACTACTATCCGTTTGGGCTGGAGATGGGCGGGCGCACCTTCAGCGCTGACAGCTACCGATACGGCTTCAACGGCAAGGAAAACGACCGCGAGTGGGGAGAGAGCCTGATACAGGACTACGGTTTTCGGCTCTACAGCCCGGCCATCGGCAAGTTCCTCAGCGTAGACCCCCTCGCGCCGGAGTACCCTTGGTACACGCCTTATCAGTTCGCGGGGAATAAACCTATTTGGGCAGCCGACTTAGATGGGCTTGAAGATTGGTATACCAACGATGGTAATAAAGCTGCCCAAATGGGTCCGCTAAGTCCGGAGTATGCAAAGAGAAATGGGTTGACCCAAAATGATGGAACTAAAAAGAAACCAAACCCGGCTTCTACTTCGGTTAACACCACTCTTACTCCGCAACTGACCAACCAAGCACGAGGAGTGCCTATGACTATGGCTGCCTTTTTGTCCAGACAAGCAGCCAAAACTGCAGCAAAACAAGCGGCTACACGCAGTGCTGGGTCAGTAATTTTAAGATGGCTTGGAAGTGCGGCCATAGGTGCAGGCAGAGCGGCGAACTTCTTCGCTCTAATGCTCATGCCAAGTCAACTAAACCAAGGTGAATTTAATGAAAACGGCAAACTCCGTGTGCATAACTTAATCCAGAATAGTCGGGATGAATGGCCCGAGGATTGGGATGACATGGATTTGGACGAGAAAATCGCTTATCTTGAAAATAAACAAGCAGGAGGCTCTTTTGATGATGAAGATGAGCAAGAGCTTTCGAAATTGACAAAGCAAAAAAATGCTGGTTTTAAAATATTAAGTAAGTCCCAAGCAACTGAGATTGCCAAGAAAATGGGTACCAATATTCACGGATTAAAAGAACAAATGTTAGGCCATGATAAGGATCTTTCTAAATATGATGTGTTTAGAAACAAAAAGACAAAAAAGTTGCAATTAAGAGACAAAAAAGGTAGAGTTGCAGTTGACAATTACGATGAACCATAAAAACCACGATAATGGAGAGAAGACCTAAGGAAAGAGGTGTGACGATTGAGTTTGACTTTATCTCTGAATCAGGAATTTCGCCTGATGCTCTAGTGGAAATAATGAATATAAAACCAAAAAGAATAAAGTATAAGGGCGACCCGATATCGCGAAATTCACAAAAGCCTAGCAGTTCCTCTTATTGTGGATTTTCTTTTTATTATAGCTCAGAAAATCAAAACGTAGATGATATATGCATTAAATTAATTAATGTGTTTTCTCCTTTTGAAAAGAATTTAGCTAATTTTATCGTGGATTCTGACTTCATACTAAGAATTTACTTTTATGTAGATATTTTTGGACTATATTTTCCGGCTATAATATTCCCAAAATCTTTCATCGATTTTATTAGTAAACTTGAAGCTAGGCTCTCAGTTGAGCCAGACCTTTATATAGAGGCTGCTGATTTAGATGATATTGATTAAGTGCGTTTGAAAAATATAGTATATATAAAACGGCTGGTGTGCAAACATAAGCGAGCAGACTATTTGGATTGGCCCTACTGATCTCTCCACCGCAGCTGAGGTGCTCTCGGCCAGCGATTACTATCCCTTCGGACTGGAAATGGACGGGCGCACCTTCAGCTCCGACACCTACCGACGGTCGGCTCCTAAACGGCAAGGAAAATGATAGGGAATGGAGCGAGAGCCCGATTCAGGACTATGGTTTCCAAAGAAGTCAACCAATATCATGGCGCAAAGCCTTTCTTAAGCGCGGTCATGGCGGCCTTGCCCTGCGGGGAAAAGCTGATGCGTTGGTAGTTGGCGTACTTGCTAGAGCGGCGCCGACGGTTGCCCGCCTGCCATTCCCAGAAGTGGGCCCCCGCCAGCCAAGGTTCTGGCCAGCAGGCTTGAAAGAAAGCCGCATAGGCCCGCGCCTGCGCCTCTTGGCTGGCCAGTTGGTCTACTTTTTCGGCGTTTTCGCGCCAGTTGGGCCAGTGCCAGGGCTTAACGGCGGTATCGCGGGTGCTTTTGTAGCCTATTTCGGTGAAGAGAATCGGCTTTCCGGTTTCTGCAGCATACTGCCGCAGCGCTTCGCAATGGGGTTGCCAACCGGTGGCAATTTCAGCGATGCTGGCGTCTTCTTGTTCCACCAGTGGGAAGTATGCCTGCACGCCCACGTAGTCCAGTTCGGCCCAGTGGGGAAACTTGCGGTAGTTGCCATCCCAGTTGGCGGCGTAGGTGAGCGGGCCGGAATAGACGGCCTTCACCCGGCCGATGAGGTCGGCCCAGTAGTCGGGGCGCAGGCGGGTGAAGGCTTCCAGTTCGGTGCCGATGCAAAAAAGGTCTGCCTGCGCCGAATCGGCCACCCGGGCATAGTGCAAGATGAAATCAGCGTAGGTCTGTTCTAGCACTTGCCACTGTTCGGGGGTGGTGTAATACTCGCCGATTTGCGCGCGCCAGTGGCCTTCTT
>CAWUIO010000235.1:0-2555 GCA_963922455.1 uncultured Microscillaceae bacterium | reverse complement strand
AATCAGGTTCCCGAAATGGCCCTTTGCAGCCCATATAATTAAATTTAAACAGTTTTTAAAATAGATTAAAAAAAAGCCAATTCGGATGAATTGGCTTTTTTTTATATAGATAAGCAATCATTTACCATTCCTTATGGATCTCCTTGGGGCTTGCCCGCGCTAGTCCGCTTGCTTAAGCCTTCACCATTAGAATCCGCGCGGGCCGGGCTGTCACTACTCGCCGGCCACCCCGCCAAGCAGCGGCGGGCTCAAACAGGCCGTTCCATCCCTAAGCCAAAAAAACCAGGCAATCTTGTCCAGGTACCCTTTACACCTGCCATTTAAGTTGTATTTTAAACATTTGACCCTTTAAATTGAACACGCCCCATGCTTAACCAACTATCCAATACCTCATCCGATTATGTGCATAATTTTTTACGGAGTGTTCTAGAGAGCACTTTTCACGGCATTATGGCCTTTGCCTCCGTACGAGACCAGTCGGGCAACATTATAGATTTCGAGTGGAAATATTCCAATGACATTGCCTGCCAAATCGTTCAAAAAACCTCCGATGAATTAATGGGTGCCTGCTTACTCGAAGTAATGCCCGGAAACCGGGAAGCGGGCCTATTTGACAAATACAAACAAGTCGTCTTGAGCGGTCAAAGTATCAGCTTTGAGCAATACTATCCTTCCGAAGAAATCCATCGCTGGTTTAATATAACTGCCGTGAAGCAGGGAGATGGCTTTACGGTTAGTTTTCAAGACATTACCCCCTTCAAGCAAGTCCTTAAAGAAGCCAAAGCCCGCAGTGTTCAGTATAAAAAATTATTCGATGAGTCTATGGACCCAATATTCGTAGTAGATGCTTCTTTTGCCTTGCTAGATGCCAACCCTGCATTCCAAGAGCTTTTCCTGCCCAACCCCCAATCCTGGCAAAGTAGCCCCTTAGAGCAAATTTTTCCTAGTCTAGATGACTTCATGAATTTTACTCATACCTTAGGCAGTCAGGGCAAACTTGTGGAGCGTGAGCAAACCTTGATTAACGAGAAAGGAAAAAAAAGGCACTGCTATATCAATTGTGTTCCCTTTTGGGATGAAGAAATACAAACAACAAAGTACATTGGTGTAATTCGGGACGTAAGCAAACGCAAACAACTCAACAAGCAACTACTCCTTGCCGAAAAGCTTTCCCTCACGGGTAAGATTGCCCGTACTATCGCTCACGAAGTGCGAAACCCCTTGACCAATCTTATATTAGCCCTCCAGCAATTAAAAGATGAAGTCCCCGCAGAAACCGCTGAGGATGCCGACATGTACTTCAACATCATTCAACGCAATGCCGATAGAATAAGCAACCTGATCACCGATTTACTCAATTCTTCTAAACCTAAAGAATTAAGCCTAAAACCCAGAAAACTTCAAAACGTTGTGCGTGCTGCTTTAGACTTAGTCAAAGACCGCATCAAATTACAAGATATGCGCTTAGTAACTAATTTTGAACCCGATGTGCCCGCCATACCTCTCGACACAGACCAGATGAAGGTGGCCTTAACCAATTTGTTTATAAATGCCATCGAGGCCATGAAACCTGAGCTTGGCGTACTAAGCGTGTCCCTTTTCCAAGATCAGGATACATTTGTTATCCAAATACAAGATAACGGAAAAGGAATTAGCCCGGAAAATCTACATAACTTATTTGAGCCCTTTTTTAGTGCCAAGGTTGTGGGTACTGGTTTGGGGCTTACTGCCGTGCAAAATATAATCTTGAGCCACCGAGGGCATATCGAGGTAGAAAGCCAAGTTGGAAAAGGCACTTCTTTTTATATTCGCCTTCCTTCTAAGTTGTAGAAAAAAATACCCACCATTTGGCATTATTTCCCCCTTTTTTAAATCTCCCCCCCTCAGAGGACGCTCTGAGGGGGTTTTTAGGCTTGGAATGCTATTCGCACTATATAAGACAAACGTAAACGAAAAAAAATATATGAATAACAACGGAACAACCTTAGAAAAAGAATCAAAGAACCCTATGAAAACCTTCAAAAAATTGGGTTATACCAAAATGGAAACTGCGGAGCTGGTAAATTCTCTCAATCAATTAATTTCCAACTATAGTGTCCACTACCAAAAACTACGAAACTTCCATTGGAACGTAACGGGCAGAGATTTTTTTGACATCCACGAAAAGTTTGAAGAACAGTACAACTTTGCCAAAGTAGCTATTGATGATATTGCCGAGCGTATTAGGGTTTTCGGTCAGACTCCGTACAGCAATATGAGCGATTACTTAAAGCATTCCGAAATTAAAGAAAGTGGAACCGATCTGGCAGCTATCGAAATGGTCAAAGAAATCCTCAAAGATCAACGCATTTTATTGGAATATATGTTTAAAGTCCTCGAGTTTGCCATCGAGAACGGAGATAGTGGCACCGAAGATATGATCAAGAGTTACATCAAGCAAACAGAAACAGATCACTGGATGTGGAGCGCATTTTCTGCCAAAGGTTAAGAAACTGTTTAAGTTTATTTTTTGTCGGCGAAAAGGGTCAGTTTGGGGTTCTGATGAGATCAACAAG
>CAWUIO010000234.1:0-2610 GCA_963922455.1 uncultured Microscillaceae bacterium | reverse complement strand
GTATTTGCCCGATCACCTCCGCTAGGTTTTTTTCGTCCAGATCTATTTTAAGCAGTTTCCCTTCGGCATTTTCCAAATAGGCAAAGAACTTCCCCCCTTCCCCGTGGACAAAAAAATCCAAGATACCGTCTTGTGCCCGCCAAGAGATTTCGGTCTGTAATTTTGCCAAGGACTGGGCATCCAAAGGGGCATCCAGCCCTTCGGCCCTTACTGTAAGCCCCCTTCCCGGAACAATCCCGGCCCTTCTTGCCGCTTCCTCCAAGACCTCCCCCACTTGGCCCTTTTGTCCTGGGGAGAGCTGCTTACTGTTTTGGAGGCTTTGGCCTTGCCGTTTTAAATCCTGAAAGATATCTGGCAGGCTGGCCCCTAAAAGCCCTAGGCCCGCCACCAGTTGGAAGTTGTTCCAATACTTTAAAAACTGCTTGCCTTCTTCACTTTGGCCCAGGGCATCCCCCAAGCCATACCGGACAATCAAATCTGAGCTGGCCAGCCCCAGGTCTACCACCGCCAAAGTGGTGTGAACGGCCTTTCCTGTTTTTAAAGCCAAATTTACTTCCCCAATTCCAACGGCAAATAGGGCAAGGTCTAGCGCTAAGCCTGTATTTTGCCAAAACAAGTCCCGGTTGGCCTTATCAAAGAGCAAATAAGCAAATAAGGCGGGCATCTGAAATTGCTGGCCTTTCGTAAAGCGGAACTGGGGGTTAAGCTCAAAGTCCCCCGCAAAAGAAACCCATACATATTCATAGGGCCCTAAGCTTACTTCACTCCCCCACAAACGAAAGTTTTTCCGGGTATGAAGGACAATTTCTTGGTTTTTTTCTTCCCACCAACTATCGTGGATATTGCCCCAAAAACCTGGGGCTACCCGCAAGTGCCTGCCCTGTCCAATCCCTTCTTCTAAGGTAAAACCCTCCGGCACCGGATAATGCCCCGCTACCCAAGTAGCCAGTTCTTGGACCATTTCCACAAGGGCTTCCCCGCTCATTTTTTCCAAGAGGGCTGGCAATAGCCTTTGCTTGCCCAAGAACTCTTTATCGTTTATCAAATGCCCCAAGAGGGGCTTCTCTTGTACTTCGGGGGCAAGTTTTAGGGCATTGAGGGCATAAACCCCCGCTTGCTTGGAAAATAGCAAGCCCCCCGGGCCGTCCAAGCTCCCGGAGGCCAGTAAGCGCAAAATATGGACCCGCTCTTCCAGGCTAAGGCTTTGGTAATTTAAGGCAGCATTGGGGGAAGAGGTCCAGCGCTGGAGGATGGGATACAGTTCTTCCAGGTTTTGTATATCCAGGAGCCTAAGTTGTTCCCCGGCCTCGCGGACAGAAAACTCCAGGGCTTCCAAGCAAAACCCGGCGCAGTTTTCTGGGCTGGGGTTTTGGGGGCGGCGGCCCTGCACATACTCCACGACCCGGCGGTAAATGAGGGGATAACGGGGGTCTTCGGGGGCGTGCCGTCCCAGCAAGACCTCCAAAAACTTATAACAACGGTAATCCTGGGGGGCAAAGTAGCCACAGTAATTGCCCACACTCATCAGGAGACTGCTTTCTGGACTTTGCCCAAAAACCTCATCAGCAATGATGGCACTAATGAGGCTGTGCTGAGATTGGATTTCATCCAGGTTTATTCCTGAGGGAACATCGGCCTGCCCTTGGAGCAGGGCTTTCCAGTCCAGTCCCGGAGATAAGGACTGGTCAATCTTGATATCAAAACCATTGATGAGCAGCAGATAGCTCTCTAGCCCTTCTTGGACATTGAGTTGGCGGAGCCGGGCTTCTAGGTCTTGTTTAAAAGTCTGGCTGGCCAAAAAAGCACCCTTCCCATTGACCGCCGTATCCGTGACATAGGGACGGCTGCTGGCCGGGAAAATTTCCACCACAAAGTCCAATTGGGACCATTGTCCTTTTTGACGACAGGTCTCGTTACGTTTCTGGGCTTCCCGCAAGGCTTTTACCCCGGCCCGGATAATTTCTTCATTATCAGCAAGAGGGAAGGGGTTTAGGGCCCATACCTCACCCAGGCATAAGAAGTAGGCCAGACCGGTCAAAAACAGGGCAAAAGCTTTTACAGCTTGATTAGTATGAGCTAGGATAGATTTTTTCATCAAGAATTTGTTTAATTAGCTTTAAGCTTTCTTGAGCTATATTTTGAATAATTTCCTCTTGAGGCAGTGCCTGGATTCGGGCACGTTCTATATATTCCCCAAAAAACTTCCCCTCAAAACGCAAAAGGGAGGCTAGGAACCCCAGGTCTTCTTCGGATAGTTTGGGGTTTGTGAGTTGCTCTATTAGCCAAGCTCGGTTGTAAGTGTATTCTTTTTCTTTGTAAGCGGCCCCAACCTGGGACAGCGGTTTTTTCAAGGGTGTCTCCCCTAAGAAAACTCCCGCTTGCCGGGGTACGAAGGGTTTGCTATCTTCGTAGGGTTTTCTTTGCTTTCGGATGATCTGGTCTAAACCGGATGCGACATTTTCCATTTCCTTTTTAAAGGGCCGGGATCCTTTGGGGGTATTATATTCGCGGATTTGGGCCAGGGCTTGACGTAGGTAATCCTGGCTTGGCCCGTTAAGGGAAGGCACTTCCGGCCTCAGCCCCCCTCCCTTGGCGGCATGCACTTTCCCA
>CAWUIO010000233.1:0-2625 GCA_963922455.1 uncultured Microscillaceae bacterium | reverse complement strand
CCCCGGCAATCGCAGCAATTTGTTCATAACTCAGCAATTGACTCAAAATCATATTATGAATTAATTGGAGCTTTTCCTCCTCTCTTCCTTCTTTCCTTAGCTGTTCCGCCGCGGATTGGGCAAGGGCTCCCGCTTTGGTTGATACTTTTTGCATATTCATGATAATTACTTGCTTGTCTATAGTAGTACCATTATACAAATATAATAAAATCGTCCGGTAAAATTTCTCTCCGGATTTCGTCTCTAAGAGCTCATTGAAGGCATCTCCAATTTTTTGAATCTCTTCGGCCAGGGTTGTATCAAAAATCTTTTTCATGATAAGCAAAGCAGTTTGTAAAGAAACCAGGGAGAAAAGGGCTTTGATTTCTTCGTCGGGATAGGCCGATAAATCCTTCAGGATGTAATCAAAACCGGGTAAAAAACGGGCTAACTGCCCTTCCAGCATTAGGCCCAATTGCTCCCCAAAAAAATGAGCCAGTGGTTTTTGTTCCCATTGCCGCTTGCCGTGGTACAATACAATAGGAATGATCGGCACCAGCGGCGATTGTTGTTTTAGATTATGTTCCCAAAGGGCCAGCATATATCTCAATAACTGCAATTGGATGGGCATCTCGGTTGGGAAATAAGATTTATGCTCAAATAAGAAAGCAACCTTGATGGGTACCTGGTCATTGTAGGTACAAGTATAGACCATATCCGAAAAATAGGTCTGTAAGTATTCATCTAAATAACTGGTCTTTTCTATTTCCAGAGAATTTAAATCTAATTTACGAATCAAATCCAGCGGCAGCACTCCCTGAAGAAAGTTTTTGGCTTCTTCTTTTCTGGAGAACAGCTCTCGAAAAAATTTGTCGTGAGGATTATGGATTTTATTTTCAGTTTTTTTGTCCACCGGTCGCATTGTTTTGCTAACTCAATTTAGCAATGCTTTTTTAATTAACAAAACTCCGGAAAGTGGAATCAATATTATTTCTTTAACTTTACTTTTCAAGGATCCAGGCACCACTAGGACTTTGGGTTGAAACCAATTCACTAACTGGTCTTTGATTCGGTTATTTTTTGGCAAAAATATTGGCAATTTCTACCCTAGGGAGAAATATTTTCATTTGGATCAAATGAGTTAGAGGGGACCTCCAATCCTGAAGCATTAAAACTACATTGATGAGATATATTTTTATCACCAGCATATTCCTTTTATGTGTCTTTGGAAAGGCATATGCGCAACCGAATGTTTTTCAACTCAACTTTTCCCAGCTGGATGAAGCGGGTAAAATTAGCTTGGGGCAGGAAGATAACTGGTTGTTTCGCCCTGGACACGATCCCACTTGGGCCCATTCATCAGGGGATAAAAAGGCCTGGCAAAAAATAAACCCCGCCCAACTCAATAAGAGCCTGGTCGATGAGAAGGGGAAGTTAGAAGGCTGGCTGTGGCTTCGCTTTCAGATAGATGATTCCCTGGCTCAACTTCCTCTGGGCTTACAAATGCTCAGTTGGGCGGCCGCCGAGGTCTATCTTGATGGGAAAAAAGTAAAAACTTTTGGCAACCCGGATATTGATCAAGGCAACTATCAGGCGTATAACCCAAATTATCGCTTGCCCATTCCCCTCACCCTTACGCCCAACGAAACCCATGAACTGACCATCCATCTGGTAGATAACCTCTCTCCCCTCACCCAAAAACTGACCCTCCAGGATGGGTCAGAATTCCGTTTTCTCCATCTCCAAAATTTGGATAAAGTTTTTGCTCAACAAGAAAAAACCCGTTTGATAGATATTTCTCGGGTCGTGGTGGTAGGTTTATATTTCTTATTAATGCTGTTAGCCTGGTTGATTGTCTGGCGAATCCCTTCCCAAAAGGATTTTTGGATTATTGCAGTATTTTTTTCCTTAGGAACTTTGGAATTTCTCTGTTTATTTTTTAATCAACAATCATATGTGTCTTACACAACCCACGTAGTTTTACGGAATCTGCGCCAGCATATAACTGCCTTCATTCCTTTAACGTTGATGGTAAGTGTGGGCATCATTCTGGGCTTTAAAATTAATAGAATCCTTTCTGCTTTTATCATTTTTTATATTTCGGTTGTTTTATTAGACGCCCTCCAATTACTACCCTCCTTAACCTTTTTAATTGCTTTTGGAGGCACTCTGGTTTTTTTGGGGTATTATGTCATTTCTGCCTGGCCTCGTATGAAGGGAGCCTCCCTCATATTTGTGAGTTGTATTCTGGCTGGTTTTTTATTGACCATCGTCTGGATCATCTCTCAAGTGTACGACTCCGGCCCGAAGGAATTATTAGAATTTATCCGGGATATCAGTGGCCCCATTGGTTTTGCTTTGTTTGTCGCCATTCGTTTTCAGGAAATATTCCTGGAAGAGCAAAAACAAACCCTTAAAGTCTTAAATCTCACTCAGGAAAAGCAAGAGTTATTAGAAAACCAGAATAAAGTCCTGGAGCAAAAAGTGCAGGAACGTACGAATGAGTTGAATACTTCTCTGGAAAATCTTAAAGCCACCCAAACCCAACTCATCCAATCCGAAAAGCTGGCCTCCCTGGGCGAACTCACCGTCGGCATCGCCCACGAAATCCAAAACCCCCTCAACTTTGTCAATAACTTCTCCGAA
>CAWUIO010000232.1:0-2632 GCA_963922455.1 uncultured Microscillaceae bacterium | reverse complement strand
TCGTCAGCTCGTGTCGTGAGATGTTGGGTTAAGTCCCGCAACGAGCGCAACCCTTGTTTTTAGTTATTCTTCTTTGAAGAGTCTAGAAAAACTGCCGGTGATAAACCGGAGGAAGGTGAGGATGACGTCAAGTCAGCATGCCCCTTATATCCTGGGCGACACACGTGCTACAATGGTTAGGACAATGAGCAGCAAATCTGTGAAGACTAGCGAATCTCAAAAACCTAGCCTTAGTTCGGATTGCAGTCTGCAACTCGACTGCATGAAGTCGGAATCGCTAGTAATCGCCGGTCAGCTATACGGTGGTGAATACGTTCCCGGGCCTTGTACACACCGCCCGTCACGCCACGGAAGCTGGCCATGCCCGAAGTCATTACTCTAACCTTTTAGGAGGGGGATGCCGAAGGCAGGGCTAGTAACTAGGGTGAAGTCGTAACAAGGTAGCCGTACTGGAAGGTGTGGCTGGATTCCCTCCTTTTTTTTAAGCTAAAGTAAATTAAAGCTTAAAGATCGATCGCAATACTTAAAAAACCCTTTTTGAATTTTTTAAAGGGGCTATTAGCTCAGTTGGTTAGAGCGCACCCCTGATAAGGGTGAGGCCTCTGGTTCAAGTCCAGAATAGCCTAATGGGGGATATAGCTCAGTTGGTAGAGCGTTGCCTTTGCAAGGCAAATGCCAGCGGTTCGAGTCCGCTTATCTCCATAGAGATTTTCTCTAAAACCTTAAATTTTTTATATTTTTTCTAATGCTAAATAGAAATTATGGCTTAGGGCGGATACCTAGGCATTCAAAGACGATGAAGGGCGTAGAAATCAACGAAAAGTTTTGGGGAGCTGAAAACAAGCATTGATCCAAAAATTCCCGAATGGGGTAACCCTTTATACGAAAGAGGTAACCTAGTGAACTGAAACATCTTAGTAGCTAGAGGAAAAGAAAGCAAACGCGATTCCCAAAGTAGTGGCGAACGAAATGGGAACAGCCTAAACTTATATATATTTTTTATGTAAGGGTTGCGGGACAATTATAAAAAAATGAATTTGTATTTTAGATGAATCAATTGAATGTTGAGTCATAGATGGTGAAAGCCCAGTAATCGAAAAAAGAATTTATTAAGATTGAATCCCAAGTAGCATGGGACACGTGAAATCCCGTGTGAATCAGCGAGGACCACCTCGTAAGGCTAAATACTCTTGAATGACCGATAGTGAAGTAGTACCGTGAGGGAAAGGTGAAAAGAACCCCCGTAAGGGGAGTGAAATAGAACATGAAACCCTAAGCTTACAAGCAGTGGGAGGTGAAAACTGACCGCGTACCTGTTGAAGAATGTGCCGGCGACTTATAGGAATTGGCTAGGTTAAAGCTAAACTGTAACCAAAGCGAAAGCAAGTCTTAAAAGGCGTTTGTCATTTTCTATAGACCCGAACCCGAGTGATTTAACCATGACCAGGATGAAGCTTAGGTAAAACTAAGTGGAGGTCCGAACCGACTGATGTTGAAAAATCACCGGATGAGTTGTGGTTAGGGGTGAAATGCCAATCGAACTCGGAGCTAGCTGGATCTCCCCGAAATGCGTTGAGGCGCAGCGGTAAATTATGATTAAATATAGGGGTAAAGCACTGTTTCGGTGCGGGCTGGGAAACTGGTACCAAATCGATGCAAACTCTGAATACTAAAATTTATTTCAATTTACCAGTGAGACAGTGGGGGATAAGCTTCATTGTCAAGAGGGAAACAGCCCAGATCATCAGCTAAGGCCCCTAAATATTTGCTAAGTGGTAAAGGAAGTAAAAGTGCTCAGACACCCAGAAGGTTTGCTTAGAAGCAGCAATCCTTGAAAGAGTGCGTAATAGCTCACTGGTTAAGCGCTTTTGCGCCGAAAATGAATGGGACTAAGTAAATTGCCGAAGCTATGAGTTTTATTTTAATAAAGCGGTAGGGGAGCGTTCTGTTGTAGTGTGAAGCACAAGCGTAAGCAAATGTGGACGAAGCAGAAGTGAGAATGTCGGCTTGAGTAACGAAAACATTGGTGAGAATCCAATGCCCCGAAAACCTAAGGATTCCTTCGGAAGGCTCGTCCGCGAAGGGTTAGTCAGGACCTAAGGTGAGGCTGAAAAGCGTAATCGATGGATAACAGGTTAATATTCCTGTACTATTTAAAATTTGTAGCGAGGGACGAAGAAGGCTAATCTAGCCGTACGATGGTTCACGGTTGAAATGTACAAGGTGAAGAGAAATGGAGAAAACATTTTGAGCTAAGTCATGATAACGCAAGTAGAGTATGTCACACTTCCAAGAAAAGCTTGTACTACGTTAAATTTTAAATACCTGTACCAGAAACCGACACAGGTGGGTAGGTAGAGTATACCAAGGGGCGCGAGATAACTCTCTCTAAGGAACTCGGCAAAATAGCCCCGTAACTTCGGAAGAAGGGGTACCTAATTAGGTCGCAGTGACCAGGCCCAAGCGACTGTTTACCAAAAACACAGGTCTCCGCTAAGTTGTAAAACAATGTATGGGGGCTGACGCCTGCCCAGTGCCGGAAGGTTAAAGAAGTGAGTTCGTTTTTTAACAAAGCTTGTAACTGAAGCCCCGGTGAACGGCGGCCGTAACTATAACGGTCCTAAGGTAGCGA
>CAWUIO010000231.1:0-2692 GCA_963922455.1 uncultured Microscillaceae bacterium | reverse complement strand
AGGTCAAAAGTTCTATAGATACCAGGATGACCCTTGTTGTGCAATTGGGACAACACTGCAGAGCGAACGTCTTCCGTCGGTAAGTACAGGCTACGCTGTCCATTGTTCGTATGGAAAATAAGCCCGTGGATGATTGTATAAGGTCCACGATCTCCTGGTTGCTGTTCGAAAATCTTCATTGCTAGTGGATCAGTGGTATAACCAAGCCGTATCGCATCCAACTGTGGATCAGGGACTCCAAGTTTCGTAGAAATCCATACAGAGCATACTTCCTGAGGATAGGGCTTACGAGATAGTGCGTCGGCTACCACATTCGATTTACCAGGTTGGTAAATAATCTTCGCATCATACCTCATTAAGGCTTCGACCAGACGTAGCTGCCTTCCTTTGAGATGTTGTTGTTTGGACAGATAAACGAGCGGGTTATGGTCGGTAACGATAGTTACATTTCCGCCTGTCAAGTAGTTGGTCCATCGGTCCAAAGCTTTCGTGACAGCGAGTAGTTCTTTGGTGTACGCAGCTTCCTTTTCTTCGCTTGCGTTGAATTTTCCAGACAGGTAAGCAATCGGTTTGTCGTCCTGCATTAACACTGCGCCATATGCTCGATCGGATGCATCTGTTCTAACAATATATGGTTTGTTAGGATCTGGTACGCTCAATACACGGGTAGTGGTTAGCGCATCTTTCCACTTTGTAAATGACTCCTCTTGTGCTAAACTGGGGCACAATATATTCCCAATACTTTGGTTCGACAGCCGCTTGGGTTTTGGTGGCTTTGGTGGTTTGGAGTCTTCGTGAAGGTTTATTCCATGTTCATTTGCTCTATGAGGGGGTAACTTTGTCGGTTCAACAAATACATCACTGAATTCGCTTAGAATGGGAGCATGAAGAACTGATCTAGGTGAAGACTCAGTCGTGTCGAATTCACAAGTCACTTGGGTTACCCATTCTTCGTTGTTAGAATCTTGTATCTGTCTTTTAGCTGTTTCTTCTGACTCTTGTAGTTGAGGATGTATTATAGCATTCAGACTCTCACTTTGCGGATTCTTTAATTTTCGCAAACTCATAGTATGTTCTTGAGGTAACGTTATATCTGCCTCCACCTCTTGGTTGGCTGATGATAATTGCCCATTCGCCATTCGGAGCTCGGTCCTATGAATTGGTGTCGCCTGACAGTTCCAGTCCTCTATCATTTTCTTAGGTACTATATTACACGTTGCGCCTGAATCGACCATGAATTCAGCCGTCTTGTCGTTAAACTTGCCATGTAATGTAATGAGGGAACTGCCGGGGGTTTCGACTCCGTTGACTTGCTCCTGTTTGTACTCGTTTATTTCATTGGAGCACTCCCGTACTATTTCCGGCAATTGTTGAATTGCTTGGAGGTACTCACTTTTGTTAGGCTCTTTGGGCTTTGGGTTTGTCCATAATCGCTTTGATTTTCTATTCGGGCAGTTCTTCGCTATGTGGTCTGCCGGGCACTGTTTACAAAGAAAACAGCCCCTATTCTTAGCTAGAAATTCTCTTTCACCAGGATTGAATCGCCTGCTTGTGTCTCGCATTTGGATTGGAGATGGTCTTCGATGATTCGGATGATTACCACTCCGCGCTCTATCGGTTATTGGGCGTCCTTTTGAGTTTTTTAGGTCGTTGTCTATTTCCGTTATAAAGTTGATTATTTCGTCCAGAGTAGTTTCTGCTTTGTTTGGCTTAGTGGCGAGCCAATGAGATACCAGGTAACTGTTTTCATCGTTTAGCCCACTGCGATATCTATTTTTTAGACTTTCTTCCGACTCCGTGGCTGGGTATCGAGTTTGATACTTTCTGAATTGGCTGTTATAGTCCGTTAAGGAACCCGTTTGTTTTAGGTTATTCCACTTAAGCCAGATCTCATAGGCCGACGGATCGAAGGTGAACTTCTTTTGAAAGGCATCTTGGAATTGGTGCCAGTCTTGGTGAATTCCTGGATGTTTTTCCATTAGGTTTATGTACCATTCCATAGTTTCACCGGATTCCAATCTTGTAGTAGCGATCTGAACTTTGTACTTGTCAGGTACATTTACGGTTCCAAAGTACGCGTTTAGGTTCCGAAGGAATCTTTTTGCTTCAAATGCTGTATCTGATAACACATTGAACTTTGGTACCATCGCTTCTACTTGCATTCGGGACCAATCCCATCCCTTGATTGAATCATTACTTGTGTTGTCATTTCCATTCGTTCCTTGTCTTTGCTTCGGCGCTTCCGATTGCGCTGCAACATTACCTTCACCATTGTCACTGGTGACTTCAATTGCCACTACCTTTTCTGGAGCTATCACGGGATCCGTTCCTCCCGTCGGGCTGGTGTTTGCGATCACTCTCGCGTTATTATTCCTCTCCTCCAACAGTAGCTCCACTGCCTGGGCTATACGGTCAACATTGACCCATAAGTCGGCCAGGGTTCTCCCCTCCGGTACTTGCTCCTCAGTTCCATGTGCGGTCACTGCCTCTAACACATCTCCGGGAACTGGTTGGGTCCGCTTGATTGACTTGGACGCTGCAGCTTTACCCGAGCTCATTTTCAATTTGGCAATTCACTTTCTTTGACTAGACAGAAATATTTGACAAGGAAATTACTAGACAATTTCCGCTACCATCTGTAACGAAGTGGGATCAGGCCTCGTTACTTATCTTGGATCGTGTACTTGAAATC
>CAWUIO010000230.1:0-2771 GCA_963922455.1 uncultured Microscillaceae bacterium | reverse complement strand
AATTGGCCCAGGGTACACAGGGAGCTACCGTAAGTGTAAACTTTGAGGTGGTAAACGCGGATGTACCGACGGTGGGTGTATTTAGTTTATACGATGCCGGAACAAACACCTTTGTTCGCAACTTAATGGATGGAGATGTTATCAATCCGAACAACTTCCCGAACGGGTATACGATTGTAGCGGAGACGGCTCCTTCGGTAGTAGACCAAGTGGTATTCAGCGTAGACGGTAATGTAGTACGTACCGAAGCACTTGCTCCTTACGCGATTGCGGGTGATAACAACGGTAACTTCGTTCCATTTAATGTCGCTGAGGGAGTTTATACCATCGGCGCTGTAGCTAGCCTAGGCACGGCTTCTTCAGGGTTAGAAATTAATGTGACAGTATCCACTGCTCAATCCTCTGTTCTAGAAGTTTCTGTATCGCCTAACCCTTCTGAGGGAGCCTTTACGATTGACCTTAAGTCTGACTGTGATGCTTGTCAGTTGCTTATCGTAGACTTGCAAGGTAATATCTTAATGACTCGTAAAGTTGCTGAAAAGAATATGGTAGTGCGTGATTTGAAACCAGGATGGTACAAAGTAATTGTAACCAATGGTGACAAAACCGAAACTACCAGTGTATTGGTAAAATAAGCTATAAGATTAGCTAGAATAAAAAGGGGCAGCATGTACTGCCCCTTTTTTTATTTTAAGATTTCCTGCCTAATTCCTTTGAAAAGCCAATACTCCTAATACACCTCAAGATTGAATTAATACCGAACTATCCATTCCATCATAATCAAGTCTAGGGGCTTTCCCTCGCTTATGCCTTGTATTAGAATCCCCTCGTTGTGTGCGAGCCCCCAAAGACGCTTCTATTCATGTACGAAGCTCGGGCCGGGCTCTCGCTACTCGCCAGCCGACCCGCATACCAGCGGCGGGCTCAAACAGGCCGCTCCATCCCTAAGCCAAAGGCACTCGTTTGCTAATTAAATTGAACAGGAAGTAGCCTGGGTGTCGCCCTCTATACCCTATGCTTAAAAATTGTTTCAGGCTTTATTATAATTTAAACTACTCCGCCAAAGCATAACAGAAGCTTAATATTATCCTGGTTTAAATCCAGTAAATTTGTATTTCAGATTTTCTAACCTTGTATAGTTATTTATATGATACACAGTAATCCTTACACTTTGCTGAAAGGATACATACTAGCCTTTATCATAAGCCTAGTATGCTTTATTCCGTCAGTAAATGCACAAGCACCCTTCACCCTAAAACCCATTGGTACAATTGACCTGGGTGGGTTCGATGAAGATGCTGCCGAAATCGTGACACACGATCCTGTTACTCAAAGACTTTTTGTGGTAAACGGGGAGACTGGTAATGTAGACATTGTTGATGTTTCCAATCCGTCTAACTTAAACTTTATTAGTTCAATAGACTTATCTAGCTTTGGAGATGCTTCCAACAGTGTAGATTTCAAAAATGGACTTTTGGCTGTTGCCGTACAAGCCAATGTTGTAACCGATCCTGGACAAGTAGTATTTTTTGATGCTTTTGGAAATTTGGTTGCTCAGGTTACCGTAGGTGCCCTACCTGATATGCTTCTTTTTAATGCAAATGGAAGCAAGGTATATGTTGCCAATGAAGGAGAACCTGACGAAGGAATTGATCCTGTGGGCAGTGTATCTATTGTGACAGTTGGAGATTCCACAGGTAATGGGTTCTCTGTAAACACCATTGGTTTTGAAGGATTTGATGCAGCTACTCTTCGGGCTGCTGGAGTTCGTATTTTTGATGGTAAAACTGTTGCCGAAGATGTTGAGCCTGAATACATCGCTATTAGCTCTGATGAAACCCAAGCTTTTGTTGCTTTACAAGAAGCTAACTCTCTTGCAATTATAGACTTAGTAGAAGAAGTAGTGACTAGTATTGTCCCAATGGGACTTAAAGATCACTCATTGCCCGGGAATGAATTGGATCCGAGTGATCGTGATAGTGGAATCAACATAGCCAATTGGCCAGTACTTGGGATGTATATGCCCGATGCTATAGCTTCTTATGAAGTAAATGGACAAACTTATTACATCACGGCCAATGAAGGAGATGACCGTGGAGAAGATGATCGTATAGCTGATCTACTCTTAGACCCAACTGCCTTCCCAAATGCGGCCACCTTACAAATGAATGAAAATCTAGGCCGTCTTGGAGCTTCCACTGTCGATGGAGACACCGACGGGGATGGTGATTTTGATGAATTATATGTTTACGGTGCTCGTTCTTTTACGATCTTTGATGCGCAAGGTAATATTGTGTTTGACAGTGGGGATGACTTAGAGCAAATCACAGCAGCAGCTTTCCCAACGGAGTTCAACTCTAACAATGACGAAAATGGAAGTTTCGAAAGCCGAAGTGATAACAAAGGCCCAGAACCTGAAGGAGTAACTACTGCCGTAATTGATGGGCGAGTGTACGCTTTTGTAGGCCTTGAGCGAGTTGGTGGAATCGTGGTTTATGATGTAACTAATCCATTTAGCCCTACTTTCATTGAATATGTGAACAACCGAAACTTTGATGTAGATGCAACGACTCCCGAAGCGCTTGATTTAGGACCAGAAGGATTGCGATACATCCCTTCTAATGAGAGTCCCAATGGTAAAAACTTGTTGGTAGTTGGAAATGAAGTAAGCGGAACTGTTACCGTGTTTGAATTAGCTCCGGTAGAAACTTTCCAGCTCCAAGTATTACACGCCTCTGATTTAGAAGGTGGGGTAGAAGCCCTAAGCAATG
>CAWUIO010000229.1:0-2823 GCA_963922455.1 uncultured Microscillaceae bacterium | reverse complement strand
CATCAAAACTGGAGACCATTTTTTTAATCTTTTGAGCAGCCTAGGCTTCCCCGCGAAAGGCAAGTAAATGTGCCGCTTGAAAAACCCTGCCCGCGCGGGTCGGGCTCTCGCTACTCGCTGCCATTCCCCGCCAGGCCCACACGAGCTCAAACAGGCCGCTCCATCCCTAAGCCAATCTAAACCGCTTTAGACCTTTAATGTATGGCTTTATTTGCCATTTTATCCTTAAACCTACTTACTCTTAAGAAGATATTTCAACGAGACACTTTTACTGAGCGAATAATCAACCAGTTACTCCCTATCAGATGGATCTTCCTTACGGGACTTTCCGTTGGTTTTTGCCTTAGCCTCCTTCTTCTCCGCTTCTTCATCCGCTTGCTGATACGCATCAATAATGCGTTTCACCAATTTATGCCGTACCACGTCCTTGGCTTGTAAGAACACAAAACCAATACCCGGTACATCTTTTAAGATACGGAGGGTTTCTACCAGCCCTGACTTTTGTTTTTTAGGCAAATCAATCTGAGACTTGTCCCCGGTTACCACTACCTTGGAATTGGGGCCCATACGGGTCAAAAACATCTTGATCTGCATAGGAGTGGTATTTTGGGCCTCATCTAATAATACGAAGGCATTATTTAAGGTTCGGCCCCGCATGTAGGCGAGAGGGGCAATCTCCACGATGCGATTTTCCTGGTAATATTTCAGCTTCTCTGCCGGGATCATATCATCCAAGGCATCGTAGATAGGCCTTAAGTAGGGATCAACTTTATCTTTAAGATCGCCCGGAAGGAAACCAAGGTTTTCTCCGGCTTCTACAGCCGGCCGGGTGATGACAATCTTCTTTACCTCTTTATTTTTTAAAGCCCTTACCGCCAAAGCTACCGAGATATAGGTTTTACCTGTACCGGCAGGGCCGATGGCAAACACCAAATCATTCTTTTGGGCAGACTTTACCAACTCCCTCTGATTGGGGGTTTTGGGAGCAATGGCCAAGCCTTTGGTCCCGTACACCAGTACTTCTTGATCATTGATCTTATCTTCTAAATCGTGGGAACCTTGGCCACCACTTTGCAGATAAGATGTTACATTTTCTCGGGTTATTTTCCCGTAACGGTGATAATGAAGAAGAAGGGAATTGATGATCTGATTGATCTTGATAATTTCGGGAGTGCTTCCCTGGATTCGTAGTTCGTTTCCCCGGGAAATGATTTTACTCTTGGGGAAAGCGGCCGCTACTTCATTAATATTATCATTACCGGCTCCTAAGAAGTCTACTAAGGAGACGTTTTCCAGTTGGATAACTTTTTCTATCAAATTCGCTATAAGGCTTAGTTACTGATTTGCCTGGAAGTTAGCTAAATCCCCTCACATTATCAATTTATTGCCTGTTTTTTGCCAGCTACTGCCTTGGTTTGCAAGAAATTAGAGTTTTATCAATTTAGATAATACAAAGTACCCAAAAAATTGGGAAGATTTAACTATTTGGGCTAATATGCAAATTAGATTAAATTAAAAAGTGCGATGCAAGTCCTGATTAGGATCGTTCGGATGACTTTTCAAGAAGATAAAGTAGAGCAGTTTTTGCAAAACTTCCATGGCAACAAGGCCAAAATTAGGGCCTTCTCGGGCTGTCAATATTTGTCATTATTGCGGGATGCCGCTCAACCAAATATTTATTATACCTTGAGCCATTGGGATTCGGAAAAGCACCTTAATGATTATAGGAATTCAGAATTATTTAGAGAAGTATGGGCGAAAACTAAAATTTTGTTTGCCGACAAGCCCTCGGCTTACTCCGTTTTTAAACATGAAGAATTGTGATTTTTTCAAGCTTTTTGCTAAAAAAACGGGGAAATTATTTGTACTTTTTCTTTTTTTTATAACTTTGCACGACTTAATCAATATGCCTGGGTGGCGGAATTGGTAGACGCGCTTGACTCAAACTCAAGTGAGGGCAACCTCGTATCGGTTCGACTCCGATCTCAGGTACTATTTTAATTAATGCTTATGAAAACTTCCGATTTCTATTTAAGCGTATTATTCTCAAATTTTCAATCCTGAAAATTTTCCGGGGTTTATTCCTTTAATCACACAACAATAACCGGGGTACATTCAAAAAAACTTTATCGTGTTCCAAGAGCTCTTGAAAAGGTGACAGCTTTTCAAGCCCTTTTTCTCTTAAACTAAATTGTAATCAACAAGCAACGCTTATGATTTATATCCTGATCTTTAAGGTCTTTTTAAATGTAGAGCTAGACTATAATTATGACAAGCTCCTCTATTTGATTGCCGAAAAAGAGAGTCGTTTTCAGTGTCAGATCTGGGATCCCTACAACATTACGTACGGGAAATATCAGATCACACCGCATCTTATTCAAAAGTTTGGGTACGAACAGCCTATGTCTTGTGAAGCTCAAGACAAATTGATGTTGGATCTTATCCATATGTATGAAAAAATGCTCGACCTGGACAAGTATGAGTTCAAATATTTAAATGGAATTTTACTACACCGTACAAACCTTATTGTAGCCATGCATTTCGCCCCCTACGGTACTATTCGTTATCTGGAGACCGGAGTGGACTTCAGCAACGGACTTATCTCGGTAAGCGAATTGTTAAAACGATACGAAGGGACAAACTTCTATCAAGTACAGTAAGATTATTACAAAAGATTGCATACATTCAAAACTACCAGTGATACTGGTAGTTTTTTTATTCGATTCAGAAACTGTTTAAGTTTATTTTTTGTCGGCGAAAAGGGTCAATTTGGGGTTCTGATGAAATCAACAAGGAGCGCATAGCAGCGCTACGGGCGATGAA
>CAWUIO010000228.1:0-2887 GCA_963922455.1 uncultured Microscillaceae bacterium | reverse complement strand
GAGGGGCGGAGACCGCCGCTGGATGGGCGGGGGCCGGCTCCGGCTTGGCTGGCAAGCCCGACCCGCGCGCAAGCTTCTTTCTGTCGGGCAGACATGGGAACAAGCGGGAAAGCCCCAAAATATAAAGCATTGAAAATAAGACTTTTATTTATTTGTAGCCGTAACCTCTGGAGAAGCCGGACCGCCGAACATATTTTTAAAAATCACGGGGAGGTAGACGTTAGATCGGCTGGCACATCGGCTCAGGCCCGAATCCGGGTACAAGCAGCTCATCTCGAGTGGGCCGAACTGGTGCTCGTGATGGAAAACAAGCATAAAAAATATATACTGGATCAGTTTCCTCACGTGGCCCGGCAGCGGGAAATTTGGGTGCTGGACATCCCCGATGAATACGAATTTTTAGACCCCGAGCTGGTTGAAATGTTGGAAAAAGTTGTAGAGGAAGTGCTAGATTTTGAGGATTGATTGTGATCGGCGCCGTATGGAATTACGTTTTGAAATACATGTTCTCCTGCAAGGAGCGATCATTGCCCAAGGCTTTTTTGCGGCGGGAATACTTTTCTTAAGCCGGGTCAATCGAGCCGCCAATCGTTTTCTTGGCACTTTGCTTTTATGCTTTTCTTTATGGCTTCTCGATTCTTTTTACCGAGAAGGGGGAATTTATGCGCAAAACCCCAATTATTATTTTCTGCCTATTTTCTACTCTTGGGCCTTTGGGCCATTCGTGTACTTTTACACCCTCAGCCTCAGTAATTCCCGTTTTACTTGGAAATGGAGTTACCTCCTTCATTTTTTTCCCGCGGCTTTACAAATGGGACATTATAGTTGGCTCAGTGTACAGGGCTATGCCTTTCGGCGCTGGTACTGGCTGGAAGTACACCGCCCGTATACCTATTCATTGGAATTTGATGGCACCTTCCTCTCACTGATGATATACCTTATTTTTTCTATCCGTGCCTTGAATCAATACCAAAAAGAAATCAAGGAACACTATTCGGAGATTTCCCGGATTACCCTACAATGGCTCAAGCTTGTTTGGGGCGCCCTACTTCTTTTATGCCTGCAATGGCTGGTAGAAATCATCCTCCGAAATTATTATGACAGCTATACCGAATACAATTATTCGGTTACACTCATGGGTATGATTGTGCTCTTATTGGCGGTGGGGGGTATTTTGCAACAAAATATCCAACATGTACCCCTTACGCAAAAGGAAAATAAAGCGAATAATTTCCCAGTAGACCAGGGCCTGCTTGATCAAATCAGCATACGCATGGAGAAGCACCAAGACTACCTACATCCGGGACTGAGCCTGAGCGAATTTTCTCGCCAATTGGGGCATCCCCCGCGGCTGGTTTCCCAACACATCAACCATGGATTAGGGCTCAGTTTTATCGATTTTGTCAACCAGTACCGAGTGGACTGTATCCGTAAAAAAATAGACCGGGGAGAAACCGCTCAATTGACCCTCCTGGCCTTGGCCTTAGAATCGGGCTTTAATTCCAAATCCTCTTTTAACCGCATCTTCAAGAAGTTTACCGGGTTTACCCCACGAGAGTATCTGCAAAAGCATTCATAAGCTCCCAAAAAGGTTTCAATTCGTGTTTTGAGACGATCGGAAGCCCTTTGGAGGCCATATTTGGACATATTTATTTACAAACTTAATCTATAACCATATGTCCAAGGTATTAAATGATAGCCGCCGCCTGCTGTATGTATGTATTTTAATGGGTATCACCATACAAGGTACTCAAGCCCTCGCGCCATACCCACCAAAAGACCCGGACAGCCTTGCCCTCGATAAAGCGGTACAAAAACATATAGACTCGTCCTATTTTGAAGGGGTCGTTTTGGTAGCCGAACAAGGAAACATAGTCTACCAAAGGGCGCATGGCCTAGCCGATCGGGAGAATCAAAAACCCATACAAAGCAATACCCGTTTTTTGGTGGCCTCTGTCACCAAGATGATTACGTCTATCTTGGTTTTACAATTTATTGAGAAAGGAAGCCTAGCGCTAGACACCAAGCTTCATACCTTGCTTCCCGATTTATCCATTCCCCAAGCAAAAAATATTAGCGTACAAGACCTTCTGCTCCATACGTCTGGCCTTCCCAAGGAAAAAGATGCCATATACCGTACCGCTCGGACTCCTCGGGAATTTCTCCAAGAAGTACTCCTTCAAAAATCATCGGGCAAGATGGGGAGCTTCCAGTATAATAATGTAGACTATGTGATCTTAGGCTTAATCTTGGAAAAATTAAGTGGAAACTCTTGGGAAATCCTTCTGAAAGAGCAAATCATCCGGCCCTTGGGTTTGAAAAACACCGGTATTGTATACCGGGATGCCCAGCCCGAAAATTTTGCTCACACCTATCAGGTCAATAAGAAAGGAACCTTTAAAAAGGACCCGCCTTATTTTATTGAGAATTTTTACGCGGCTGGTAGCCTGTATTCCAATGCCGAAGATCTCCTCAAAATAGAGCAAGCCTTGTACACTACGCAGATTCTGGATAGCCTCGGCCTTACTTTACTGGAACGCTCTTTCCCTCAACACGGATATGCCGGATTTGGCGTATGGAATTACACCTATCCTTTTGCTAAAAAACCAGTCAAAATTATGGAAAGACGGGGCGGTATTTTGGGGGCCAATGTTGTCTTGACCCGGCTTCCTGAAGAAAATAAAACCTTAATCATATTGAGTAACAACGAGCGGTTCAATCCCGACTCTTGGGGTAATCCTGATAACTTAAGAGAAGCCCTTATGCGCATTGTGATAGAATCAGACTAATCCGATTGAAATGCCCCTCCTTACTCCTCCTAAGAAAAAGTGGAGGGGCTTCCCCTAGGCTGCTCAAAAGATTAAAAAAATGGTCTCCAGTTTTGATG
>CAWUIO010000227.1:0-2954 GCA_963922455.1 uncultured Microscillaceae bacterium | reverse complement strand
CATTGCTGGCCCCCGATTGGGTT
The DNA here is from genome assembly GCA_963922455.1 of uncultured Microscillaceae bacterium. Lineage (GTDB taxonomy): Bacteria > Bacteroidota > Bacteroidia > Cytophagales > Microscillaceae > CAWUIO01. The sequence goes on along the minus strand of CAWUIO010000227.1, from coordinate 2,931 downwards.
CCGAGGAAGGTGTTTTGCCCGCCCTGGGTGTTTTTTAGGCCCGCTTCAAAACCAATGAAGGTGTTATCGGCTCCGGTGGAGTTACCGGCCCCGGCAGCCCTTCCGACAAAAGTATTATTTGCACCAGAGATATTATTATATCCGGTTGAGTCGCCAATAAAGGTATTATTGGAAGCATTTCTACTAAAATAGCCTGCCATGCCCCCTACAAAGGTATTATGCGAGCCCGAGGTATTGAAAAATCCCGCTAGTGCACCTAGGAAAGTGTTGAGACCTCCAGTTGTGTTATTAAAGCCCGTAGCATCTCCGGTAAAGGTATTGAGTTGCCCCGTCGTGTTGAGAAAGCCTGCCGAAGCCCCTGTAAAGGTATTGGAGCTACCAGTGGTATTCATATTACCAGCTAAAGCCCCGTTGAAAACATTACGATTCCCAGTGGTATTATTACTGCCGGCATAAGCGCCTACCAAGGTATTGTTGGAGGCCGTCGTATTGCTTTCTCCGGCACTATTCCCAAGTAAAGTGTTATTGCTACCCGTGGTATTGGCCGCCCCCGCCGCGCGGCCCACAAAGGTGTTTATTTGGCCGGTGGTATTGCTATACCCCGTGGAGTCGCCCACAAAGGTGTTGAAAGAGCCAGAGAAGGCATTACGGCCAGAATTATGCCCAATAAAAACATTGAAAGAGCCATCTTTAATACTCCGGGCAACATCTTTACCAATATAGGTATTGCTGTTGCCGGTTTCGTTTCCTTGGCCAGCACTAGAACCAATAAATACATTTTCTGTACCGGTGGTATTGAACCTTCCGGAATTTTGCCCAAAAAAGGCATTGGCCGAGCCTACTGTATTAGCCCTCCCTGATTGTTCCCCAAAAAAGGCATTGAAGCCACCGGTGGTATTGGCTTCTCCCGTCTCAGTCCCAAAGAATGCGTTTTGTTGTCCTGTGGTTGTATTGAACCCGGCTTCGGTACCGACAAAGGTATTGAAGCTTGCCGTGGTATTGGCGGCCCCTGCTCCTTGGCCTAGAAAGGTATTGAACACCCCCGTAGTGTTGGTGACTCCCGTTCCTTGGCCTAGAAAGGTATTGAACACCCCCGTAGTGTTGGCGGCCCCGGCCCCTTGGCCTACAAAGGTATTGAACACCCCGGTAGAATTGTTGAGTCCCGAGTTGGTGCCCAAAAAGGCATTGGTTCCCATCAGACTTATGCCGGATAAAGTATAACTTCCCCTTACTTCCAAATTGCCGTTGATGCGTAAAAGGTTATTGTCAAACTCTCCGTAGATAAGTGGGGCTACGGTATCACTATTGGCAATGTAGAGTTTATCAGATCCTAATTCACTGTCCCCTGCGTCATAGCCTATGAACACATTTCGGCTACCGGTACGATTGCCGCTTCCCGCTCCGGAGCCAAGGAAGGTATTGAATGCGCCAGTGGTATTATTGAAACCGGCCGTTTCTCCAAAAAAGGCATTATTATCTCCCGTAGTGTTACTTCTTCCTGTAAATGACCCAAAAAAAGCATTGAATTTACCTGTAGTATTCATGTCTCCGTTGAATGCCCCAAAAAAAGCATTCCCGCGACCAAATGTATTTAATGCGCCAGCTCGGGTTCCAAAAAAAGCATTTTGGCCTCCGGCTATATTGGCTTCTCCAGCGGATGCTCCAAAAAAAGAGTTAGATCTAGCGTCATTGTTTAAACCGGCATTAGATCCAAAAAATGAATTTTGGATGCCACTGGTACTTAGTCCAGCCCCATTCCCAAAAGAAGTACTGGAGCCGTCGCAGGAACTTGGGCATTGAGCCAGGAGCCTACTTGATGTACTCAGTAAGAGTATTAAAACTAGGTTGCAAAGTAATTTTTTCATTAAGGTAGTAGTGGATTTACATTTGATTTAAAACGTCTTTGGTAGTGGAGGCCCTACCTTTTCTCATATTCGGGAATGGGCGGGTCAAAGGCTAAAAAAGAGTGTTAGAATTCTGTTAGACTGGAGAAATGTTATTTTTATAGTTATATTTTTTATTTGAATATTAATATGAAGTGGGATTTTTGGAACCGGGAAGCGAGAACCGGGAGACGGGACGGGATTTAGCGTAGAGAGAGGAGTAACTTGAAAATTGGGCAAGACAGTATTTTCTTTTATGATCCCGAACTTGAAATGAGCGGGGTTCATCAGCCAAGAAATGATAAAAATTCTTGTCATTTCGACCGTAGGGAGAAATCTTGAGCCTTGTGGGATGTGGCGTCTCATGTAAATTTAACCCTTAGTTAAGATCCCTCCTCTTGGTCGGGATGGCTGCTAGATTAACTTGTCAGGGCAACAATAGAGGACACTTGAGTCTCGAAATACGAAAAGCTAATGTTGAATGAAACACCCAATCTCCCGAGGGCTAAGATTCCTCCTGGCAGTCGGAATGACAAAAAGGGGGCTATTATGTGTTTTCTCTTTATCTTCTAGCCTAAAAAGTCCCGGCTGTCGGTTCTCGTCTCCCGGCTCTCAAAATGGCTGAGGGATAGAGCGGCCTGTTTGAGCTCGCCGCAGGTATGTGGGTTGGCCAGCGAGTAGCGAAAGCCCGACCCCGGCGCCACTTTTTGGATCAGCGGCAGCAAGATTTTCATCGCCGGGGGCAGCCCCAAACTTTAAAGTTGAGTACTAAAAAAAGCCGAGCAAGATGCCCGGCCTTTGTCAATTATTAAGGGTTATAATTTATTTTTTGAGGGCTTCCACCTCAGTTTTGAGCGATTGAACCAACTTGAATAACTCGGTCAATTGCTGTTCTTGCTGAGAGTTTTTTGCTTGTTCTTCTTTTAACTTCTTCTCCTGTGTAATGGCATAAAGGGTCAATTCCTCAATTTTTTGCAAGAGGGTAGCATTCATCTCGCCGAGGAAGATTCCATTTTCGCTCACTTCTTGCTCAGAAGGAACTTCGGGC
>CAWUIO010000226.1:0-2966 GCA_963922455.1 uncultured Microscillaceae bacterium | reverse complement strand
ACTCGCCGGCCCACCCGCAGCCAGCGGCGGGCTCAAACAAATCGCTCTATCCCTAAGCCAATTATTAAAGCGGTAAAGAGCCATATTATGGATAAACTAAAGGGATAGAGCCGTTGGAGAGAGGGCAAGCTAGCAGGTGGTTTTGTGAAGCCTCCTAGCATGCCTTGGCTCGTTTATGCGTTTACCTGGGCCAAAATAGATTCAAAAAACAGTTTACCGTCCGATTGGCCCAAGCGAGGGTCCACGGCCCTTTCGGGGTGGGGCATCAAGCCCATGACATTGCCTTGGGCATTGCATATACCGGCAATATCTTCCAGTGAGCCATTGGGGTTATCTTCTGGATGTATTTCCCCTTGGGCACTTACATACTTAAAAAGAATCTGTTCTTGGTCTAGAATGCTTTTTAAGGCATCTGGCGAACAAAAGAAACGGCCATCCCCGTGGGCAATAGGGATTTGATAAGTCCTTTGCAAATCAAGGCCTTGGGTTATGGGAGTCCTTTGGTTTTGGGGCTTCAAGTGGACATGCTTACAAATGTATTGGCGATTGGTATTGCTAAGCAAAGCACCAGGCAACAAATGCGCTTCACACAATACTTGAAAACCATTACAAATACCTAAAACATAAGCCCCTTTTTGGGCATGTTTTTGTACCGCTTGCATCACGGGCGAGAAGCGGGCAATAGCCCCAGATCGTAAATAATCACCGTAAGCAAAACCGCCGGGCAATACTAAAAAATCTGCATTTTGCAGGTCTTGTTCTTTATGCCAAATCTTAACCACTGATTGTCCCATTAATTCACGTAGGACATATACCATATCATCGTCACAGTTGGAACCCGGGAAGACAATTACACCAAATTTCATAAATACCTAGTATGGTTTGCAAACTTAAAATTACAAATAAGACAATGGATTAGGGTATTAAATTTCTATTTCCGCGTGAAAATTATCCATTTTAAGTTAATTTGCAGAAATTTCAGCTCTTTTGAAACAATTTTGTATGATAAAATCTATGACCGGCTTCGGCAGTGCCCGCCAAGAAAATGATCGTTTACGGGTAGTAGCCGAGATAAAATCTTTAAACTCCCGTTACCTAGATATCAATCTTAAATTCCCCAAAACGGTTCCCCAAGAGAAGGAGCTGGAGCTCCGTAGCCTGCTCAAAGAAAAGCTACAAAGGGGGAAGATAAGTGTGGTTTTGGATGTTCAAGCGAAGCTAAATGATGAACCACAGGTGAAGATTCAAGGCGATATCTTAAAAGCCCATTACCATACCTTACAGTCTATTGCCCAAGATTTAGACGCACCTGCCCCCAATTTATATGCCCTGGCCTTAAGTATGCCCGATGTGGTAAACCAAAACCTCTTAGAAGAAGAAAGTAGTGACTCAGAGACCCAGGAAGACTGGGTATTGCTCAAGAGTGCCTTCTTGGAGGCCATTGAAAAATGTGAGTCGTATCGACAAAGCGAAGGCGATGCCCTAGGCGAGAGCATTGTACAATATGCGGAAAATATTCACAAGCTGCTTCTACAAGTTGAGGAATTAGATCCCAAACGTCAAGCCACGATAAAAGAAAGAATCCAGACCAGACTCTCGGAAATAAATAATAATGATATGTTTGACCAAAACCGCTTTGAGCAAGAAATGGTCTATTACATTGAGCGTTTAGACATTACCGAGGAGAAAGTACGCCTTAAAAACCACCTGGAATACTTTAAAAAGACCCTTAACTCCCAGGAAGCCAATGGCAAAAAGCTAAATTTTATTGGGCAGGAGATTGGCAGAGAGATTAATACGATTGGTTCTAAGGCCAATGATGCCGAGATTCAAAGAATTGTCGTAGATATGAAAGACGAGCTTGAGAAAATTAAGGAACAAATTTTGAATATACTTTAGTAACAAGGTTAGATAAAAAAAAGCCTTACTCCAGAAGGAGTAAGGTTTTCCACTAATTTGAATAAACTATATCTAACTAAACCTAAAATGAGCCTGTTTTGAAACGGCATAGCTCTATTGGATCCTATACATACAACTCTCAAAAGGCTTATTAGCCTTTAATACCAAACAATTAGGATCTATTATAGTAAAGTGTTGAAGAAAAAAGTGCAATAAAGCTTGTTAAGTACCAAGAACTAGGTATTGCTTTTTTGTTTACAATAGTATATACGTATCCTTTGGAAATGGTAACCACTTTTTGGAAAAAAAATTAAAAAAAAAGAGTAATTGTTACCTGTTTCCTCCTCTGACCCTATTAGCCTCTTATTTTCTTTAACCTTCCCTTGCTTTTTGGAGCGGAGTTCCTCGGAATGGTCCAGTTGTTGGCAAACCCCAAATTACGGGGCTAGGACGGGCCTTCTTCAAGGAAATTCCGGCAATAACTTGTTACTTACTATAGGTTTGAACCCTAGTCGGGCCGATCATCAGCGGGCAGACCCTACGTGGACAAGAATAAGACGCGTGGCGGAGCAAAAAGGCTATGAAGGAGTCTTATTGCTCAATATCTACCCGCAAAGAGCTACCCATATGCAAGATATTGATTTGCAAGCACGTAGCGAATATCATCAATTGAACCTTCATTTTTGGCAGAGGGTGGCTTCTATCGTCCCTCAAGCCGATGTTTGGTGCGCTTGGGGAGCCACTTTGTCCCACAGAACGTATTTTAGGCCTTTTTTACTTGACTTATTACATACCTTCTCGCATAAGGCCTACCGATATTGGTCTTGGGGCAGCCTTTTGAGTAGCCATCATCCCCGGCATCCCCTCAGCCGGGGTAAATTTGCTTTCACCTATGCCGATGATTTTGTTTCTTTCGATCTGAAGGCTTACATACAGGAGCAAATGTAAGGAGTCTGAATATGGACAGGAATTGTATGGGGCTACATTCCTTTGGCTTAGGGATGGCCGCCCGGTAGGGCCGAGACCGCCGCTGGTATGCGGGGAGCCGGCTCGGCAGGCCAGCCCGG
>CAWUIO010000225.1:0-3080 GCA_963922455.1 uncultured Microscillaceae bacterium | reverse complement strand
TGTTGTATCTGAATATTGGGAGCAGGCTGACCCCAACCAGGGTATTGAGGCTATGTTTATTGCTACCGGGGTAAGCCCCAAAGTAATTACCAGTGCTTTAATCGATGAAAATGGCAATACCGTTGGGAATTTTGAGTTTGGTTTTGCCGCTTTTGTGAATGATACTTGCCAATGCCAAAGAGTATACCCCAGAAGTGTAACCGACTCCATTAGCCTAGCAACTGATTATGTTGGTAGTTTAAGTCAACCTTTCCGCCTGAGGGTATCCGATCAGACTACATCGGGTACGGATACAATTGAGAGTATCAACCGGCCTTTGCTGAAAATGCAAATGTTTGTGGCCCGCGACATGCAAGGCAACCTGATTCCCAATGAATATGTCATCTTAGAAGATGGAGGAATTAGTGGAAATGGGGATTATAATGATGAAATTGTTTACTTCCGAAATATACGCCCACACCCGGAAGGGATTGTTGCTTTTGCTACCGACTCTTGTAATGAGTTCAACTTTACTAATGAAAGCATTGAGCCTTTTTACGTGGCTAATGATAGTGGCCAAACGTCTATCCAAGATGGGGGCTTAACCCTACGGGTTACCAATAGTACGGGTAAGGCCGTAGACCATAAGTTTTTGATAACTCCCGACACTAAAATCAAATTTGATTTTAAAAGTGATAATCAAGGACTCTCTCACGCCATTGGTTTTGCCCGTAACTTAAACTTTGGTACCGATATAGATCCAGATGTTTCCCAATTTTTTGAACTTTATGGTACAGGAGGCACGGGAAATACTGATTTTAAGGATTATCCGGGAGATGGAAATTATAAATCCTATGTCATCCCTATTGGCCAATACTTAAGCGGAAACTATTTATACGTTGTATTTCGTGGTTCTGACATAGGGGCCGACTCATACTTTCGTAACGTTACCATCTTTGAAGATCCTGATGGAGATGATGATTGCACGGATGCCAATATGCCCGTAGCCAATGCCGGAGTAGATCAAAGCGTACTAGATAGCGACGGAAACGGATCGCAAGACGTAAGCTTAGACGGAACGGCCTCTACCGACCGAGATGGAAATATTGTTAGCTACCAGTGGTTTAAGAATAATAACTTAATCGCCCAAGGCGCCCAGCCACAAGTCAATTTTTCAGTTGGAAGTCATATTGTAGCTTTGTTAGTCACCGACAATGATGGTAAAATGAGTACAGATACTACCATTATTACTGTAACTAACTTAATAAACCTCCTCCCCACCGCCGATGCCGGGTCTGATACAACGGTTGTAGATGGCAATCAAGATGGTTCCGTAAGCTTCCCCTTTGATGGGAGCAGTTCTACCGACCCAGATGGCTTAATTGTCCTGTACGAGTGGTATGAGGGAATCAATCTTTTAGCCAGTTCAAGTTCACCCATCGCGGTTGGGACTTTAACTGGAGATGGGCCTCACATCATAGATTTAGTAATCACGGATAATAATGGAGGTAAGGATACAGCCCAGGTAACAATCACCACCCGCCAACCTAGCATTCAGGTGATAGCTCTCGAGGCCGAATGTTCAGAATTTTCCGGACAGTGGAATCTTAAATCGGATACCTTAGCATCAGGTGGACAATTTGTTGTTTGGGAAGGGCCTAATAGTACGGGTTCTGCCCCACCTGATTTACCAGAAAACCGGGTTCGTTTTTACGTGAATGTAGACGATCCTGGTGAATATGATTTCTTTGTTCGTACCGACGCTCCCTCATCGGGAGATGATTCTTTCTGGATACGAATCAATGATAGCCCGTATTTTAACTGGTTTAGCGGCTTCAATAGCGGATTTTCTTGGGTAGCCCTGAGTGCGCAAGGGCAAGGGAATCCTATTACCCTACATGCTGGAACAAATACAATTGATATAGCCTACCGGGAAAATGGCCACAACCTAGATAAAATTATAGTACGTAATGATGGGATGGCTCCCGAAACCTTAAGTTTGGGTGATAGTGCCTTGAACTGTACTACCAACGAACTTCCAGTTGCCAATGCTGGCCCTGATCAATCCCTTACGGATCAAGATAATAATAATGCAGAGGATGTACCCTTAGATGGTTCCGCTTCATTTGATCAAGACGGAAGTGTCCTTACCTACTTATGGACTGAAAATGGGGATACACTCTCTCAACTTGTCAGCGAAACCGTATCATTAAGTCAAGGCACCCACACAATAGTATTAACTGTCACCGATATTGATAATGCTATTGATCGGGATACCGTAGTAATCACCATTCAAGGGGCTCAGAATTTGATCCCAATTGCCCAGGCAGGCCCTGATCAACTCCTCACTGATGCTGATTTGAATGGTAGTGAAGAGGCCATTTTGGACGCCACGGCCTCTAGTGATGGCGATGGTAGCATTGTGAGCTACCTTTGGACCGAAAATGGAGATACACTTTCCCAACAAGCCCAGGATACTTTACTATTTACCGTGGGAGTCCACAACTTAATATTACAGGTAACTGACAACCTAGGAGCTAAAGACATTGACTCCATCAATGTAAGCGTACAAAATATACCCAATGTTGCCCCAATCGCAGATGCCGGAGGGAATCGAGCCGTAACGGATACAGACCGAAACGGACAAGAGTTAGTAAGTTTAGATGCATCTGCTTCCACCGACTCGGACGGAAATATTAGCTCCTATATTTGGACCGAAAACGGAGATACACTATCTCAATTAGTGCAGGAAAACGTCTTGTTTACCACAGGAGATCATACGCTCATTTTAACGGTCTTTGATAATGATGGGGCAAAAGATCGGGATACCGTCACAGTAACGGTAGTCACTCCTCCAAATGCGGCTCCAATTGCCGAAGCCGGCAACGATACCACCCTCACCGACCTGGACGATAATGGCGTGGCCGATGTCATCCTGGACGCCAGTGCTTCCAGCGATTCGGATGGGACGATTGTGAGTTATATCTGGACCAATGGCGCGGACACCCTTTCTACCTTAGTACAAGATACCGTGAGCTTGCCTATTGGGGTATACAGCTTGACGCTCACCATTACCGATAATGAGGATTCTACCGCCACGG
>CAWUIO010000224.1:0-3119 GCA_963922455.1 uncultured Microscillaceae bacterium | reverse complement strand
GGGATAGAGCCTTTGTTTGAGCCCGCCGCTGGGGCCTGCGCTGGCCGGCGAGTGGCGAAAGCCCGGCCCGCGCCAGCAGAATAACACAAACGGAAGCCAAATTTTATGGCGCGGGCAAGCCCCTCTACTTATCGGACTTGTATTTTAAGCTCAATCAATTCTCCTTCTTGTTTACCTTTGAGACTACCTAGGGGATGATCAAAAAGCCCAAGGAGGTTATTACCGGCCGGGTCTTCCAGGCGGCTGTTGACTTGGAGGGTGTACGTTCCTTTTTTCCAGGCTTGCCTAGGGGTAAACTGCCACCCTTGTTCCTGTTGGAGGATGGCAATACGGCCGGGTACAGGGCTTTGATTATCTTGAAGTACCCGGATGCGCTGGTGTAAGGACATCCAGTCTAAGTTTTGAGGAAATTGCAGGCGGAGAGCTTCCTTGCTTTGGGCCGCTGGGGGAAGGATCTTCCAGGAACTTACCTTCGGCATGACCGTGTCTTGCCTGGTAACATAAAACTTTTTGACAAAAGGCTGGGCTAAGGGCTGTCCTTTGACATTTTCTGCTTGGCTTATAATCAGTTGATAATAGTGGCCGGGGCTTAAGGCTCTGCCCAGACTTTCGTGGGCTTTTAGTCCGGTTTTTACCCGGGCGGGGTCCAGAATGAGGGTGAGTTGTGTTTGTTGGCTATCCCAGAGTTCATATACATGGTTGAATAGAGCACCCGGGATTGTCTTACCCGAGGCATCAAGCAAATGGATATGTTCTAGATTATCCACAGCTTTCATAGACTCGGAAAACTGCACGTAAAAACGCAGCAAGTTTTCGGGGAGGGTATCGGCACTGGGGTACACACACATAACTGTGGGGGCTTGAACACTTGTAGGGTGTTCCGGATTTTTATAGCTACACGTGGCTACCAGAAATAAGATGCATATACCAAAGATGAATCGCATAGGAGTGAGGGATCGGTTTATCAATACATTTTACTAAAAAGCCAACTTCTGAATAGCTTTACTAAATTGGGCATAAGTACCCAAGTAAGTAGGGGAACAAGGAAGAGGGTTACCAAGAAGGTGGTCAGGATAGGGCTTAAATTGGGAAACAAAGAGCGAAACATGCCAGAGGTAAGTACCACGCCCGGGAAGACCACAAACCAAGTCAAAATAGCCATCTTCCATTTGGGCGGGGCCCCTTGGGTCTTGGTCTCGGGGGCTTGAAACCAAAAATCAATACCGGTTACTTCCCCAATGACCATTTCTTTTTCGGAAATTGCTTCTAATTTTTTGATTTCCCCTTTGCGTTCCTCCGACTTCATCCACGATTCTAAGGTATGAAAACTAGAATATTTAAAGAGAATCAAATAATCGTGGTGCCCTACTGGGGGCGGTACGAGTTGAAGCCCTAAAAAACCCCTAAAGTTTTGTGCGACAGCATTGATATTTTTGGCCCAATTCTCGAATTCTTGTTTTTTATCGGCCTTGATAAAATGCCGCACTACTGTGGTGATGGATTGATCGCTTCTCGAATTTTTCATAAAGAGAGTGAATATTGGCTACAGATTAAAACCTGAAACTTAATGTAGGCGCAATATGGAGTATGTTTTTCTCATCTCCACTCTCTTCCACAAATTTACCCGCGATGAAATAACTGATATCTAAGTCAAACCCCATATGCCGGTTGATCTCATATTCCAACTCAAATCCCAATTGGTTCCCAATATATCTGGCCCGAATCCCTTCGGCTGGCCGGTTTAAAAAGCGAGTAGGCCGGTACAAACCATCTTCTCGAGAAGCCCTCCAAAAAATGGCCCATTCGGCATAAATTTCTAATTTCTTAGTAGGGTGTGCCCTAATGGAGGGGTGAATGGCCATGAGGTTGACCGGAGTAACCGTTGCTGCCAAACTGTAAAAAGCTGGATTTACAAACATGGGGTTAAATGAGTTGATTTTCCCGTCATCGGTATTGCGGTCTCCACTCGTGTATTCCAATTTGAGGCCCGGGCTCCACTTCCATTTTGTTTGCATCAATTCATAATGCCAGTCGGTATCTATATTAAAAGCGCTGATTGTACTCGAGCCAATTTCTCCAAATTGAAAAACTACCTCAGAGTTGTAGCGCAAATGCTTCCCCAATTTACCGTATCGCCTCAGTCCCAGGGTATGACGGGTTTCCTTACTCAAGACATCATTGAAGCGGGATACCCTGGCTTGAAAACCGAGGTAGTACAGCTCATTCATTCCTTGCCAGCCCTTTATCTTAAATTGGGAATAAAGCCCCCACACCTTCGGATTGTTCTCATCTTCATCAAAGAAGGTAAAGGCATTATCAAAAGCCTCGAAAAGAGGGATTACTTCCTTTCCGTAAAAAGCGTTCACCACGGTTTGCTGGTGTGTATATATCACGCGAGCCATGTCATAGCTTAGGCGTATATTAGGACCTTCCCTTAAGCCAAGCAAGCGGTTCGCCCCTAAGGCCATTTCTTGACGGCCCAAACGCGCGGCCACTAGATCCTGGGATTTTAAAGGGATTTTGAGCTCCACAAAAGCCTGAAATAGGTCCATTTCATCGTATTCGGAAAACTCTTCTTCGTCACTGATATAGCCATGGTACAGTTCGCCAAAGACGCGAATATGTTTGCCAAAGACTAGATCGGTGTGAAAAGCCAGTCGCTGCGAGTAAAAATTAAAATCCTCCTCATCTAGCCAAAAACGGTTGGAGAAATGCTCAAATCGAGGACGAAACTGCCCTCCTAATGTCATGTACACCTTGCCCGATTGGGAAAAAGGGATGTATTTCAGGGCATCCAAGACATCCTTTTCATAGGGACTGTTCTCTTTATCTTGGAGGTAGCTATAATCTTCCTCTGCCCGTTTCATTTGAAATGCTGGGGCTTCCCCCAGCTCTTTTTCCTCATGCTCCTGAGCCCTAGAGATAGAAGAAAAGAGAAGTACTATGCTAAAGAGTAGGAGTAAACATGTTACCTTGTCATAAATCATTTTTGCCTCAAATAGGGTGATAGTCAAATAGTTTAAGGCAAAATTGCTGAAAAGAAGGAAAAGGAAAAATAAGAAAACTTAAGAAACTGTTTAAGTTTATTTTTTGTCGGCGAAAAGGGCCAGTTTGGGGTT
>CAWUIO010000223.1:0-3183 GCA_963922455.1 uncultured Microscillaceae bacterium | reverse complement strand
AACAAGGAGCGCATAGCAGCGCTATGGGCGAGGAATTTGATGAAATCAGGTTCCCGAAATGGCTCTTTGCAGCCCAACGCAATTAAATTTAAAGAGTTTGTTATGGATACCACAGGCATTGGCTATCTCTTTTAGTATTTGATTGGTCTTTTGATTGCTATAGACCGGCAATAGTTCATCAGTGAGTATCCTTACTTCTCGGTACTTATCAAATATTGCTTTGGCCATGGGCAGCAGTGGAATCTTAACCGGTTCATCGGTCTTTACCCTTTTGGTGTGTATCCATTGGTTACCATCTATTCCAATTAATATTTGGTTGGGTTTTAGTTCTTTGATATCGACATAGGAAAGTCCTGTATAGCAACTGAACAGGAATATATCCTTGACCTTTTTAAACCTATGGGCATGAAAGAGGTATCCTCAATCAATTTGAGCTCTCTTTTGGTGAGGTAACTGCGCTCATGTTTTACAAATCGAAGCTTGTAGTTTCGAAATGGGTCTTTCTCCAACCATTCCATCCTTAGGCTTAGGTTGACTATTTTCAACAACCGTTCCATATGCTTCATCACACCATTATTGGTACAGGTCCTTCTTGCTGTTTTGGGTTTGTAGGTCTTGATATAGTTTTCAAAGTTGACAATGCACCCATAGTTCAATTGGATTAAGAAACTGGTTGAAAAATAGTTTTTTAGGGTTCCGGGCTTTAACTCGTTGTTGATATTCTAGTTATGGTATTCCACGGCCTTCATCAGGGACATTCGTTCTTCGTCCTTGCCGAAGTACATTAGCTTGATTGCTTTGGCCGTTATCAGCTTTCTTTCCGAGTGCAATTGCTTGTGGGCATTGAGGACTTCGGCATGTACATCGTCCAAATAGATGTTCAATAAAATCAGGTTTTCGCTCGTTTCTTTTGCCCGACACCTGAAAATATCCCAATTGCACACCGAAATGTCCCGCTTTATACTGAATTCTGCCCGCTCTTTATTGACCTTGATACGGGCGTAAATGGCCAATATCTTTGGATTGCTCCTTTTTTTTCTGGTGAAGAATATCACCCCAAATGTGCTGTCTGTTCGCATGTTATAAGTCTTTTGGGTTAAACAATATTGTTTAAAGACTACATCTAAAATGAACAAAATGCTATTTAAATTAGCACAAATTGCGTACCGCTTTGTACACCGAATTGCACACCAGAAGGGTGGGTTTAAACGATATCATATGATTGCATAAAAAACAAAAAACCTTGATAATCATACGATTAGCAAGGTTTTGATATTGCCAGAATGGCAGTTCGTCGGGATGACTTGAAGATCATATCAATAAAACCAAAAAAAATCCCGGTTCCCGCCTCGCGGTTTCCGGTTCCCTTCCTAAATTCGATTATTATTCTATATTCTGTATATGAGCTGGTACGCCATTCCCCTATTGTTTAGCTTCTTCAACTCTACGGTTTATGCGGGGCTGCTCTTCTTCCGGGCTGCCCGCGAAGGCCGGGCCGCCGATTATTATCTCGGCGGTCTTCTCCAGGCCGGAGCGATATTGCTTCTCCCCTACACTTTGGGTTTTCTCGACATACACATCCTTTGGCGAGAGTTGCTATTCTTTCCTACGGAGACGGGTTATCTTATGGGGCCCTTTATGTACTTTTACCTACGGGCCCAAACCCGCTCCGATTTTCGGCTTCAAAGCTGGGATTACTGGCACTTTGTGCCTTTTCTACTTTACACGCTTTACCACTTAATCGTTTTTGCCCAAGGGCCGGCTTTTGTTCACCGCTGGCTCAACCAGTACGACATTCCCTACATCAACCCCGTGCTCAATATGCTGGTTATCACGGCTTGTTATGCCTATCTATATGTCAATTTGCGATACTTGGCCCGCTATCGTACTTGGCTACAAAATGAATATGCCGATGCCGCCCCCTTTACTCTTACCTGGTACTACCTCTTCCACTGGTTGCTCTTCTTGGGTATTAGTACCTCGCTGTTTTTCAACCTAGCCTATCTGGCCGGATGGCAAATGAACTACCGGGAAAGTTGGTGGGAGTATCTCTTTATCTCCCTCATTTTGTATATCGTTTGCATTGCGGGGTATCAACAGACCCGCCCCAAAAGCATGCGTTTTGAAGAGAAACCTCCCCAAAAAAAGAGAGACGATAGCCTACCGCCTCCCCAAAAACCAGATAAAGTCACTCCAGATTCCTATTTTAAAAAAAAATTGGAAGCGCTCATGGACGAAGAAAAGCTCTTCCGGGACCCGGAGCTCAACCTAACGGCCTTGGCCCGCCACCTCGGGACTTCTCGCCAGGAAGCCTCGGCCCAGATTAACCGTATATACCAAAAAAACTTCAATGCTTGGATCAATGACTTCCGTGTCCGCGAGTTTCAAAACCTCCTCCAAGACCCCGCTTACCAGCACCTCAGCCTTTTGGGACTAGCGATGGAGTGTGGGTTTAATTCTAAGTCGACTTTTAACCGGGCTTTTAAGGAGCGGGTGGGGGTGAGTCCCTTGGGGTATCAGAAGGGTTTGTAATCCAAGAACTCAAAAATCCTTTTCCTCATCATAGAGGACTACATAGGTGTAAATTGTAATATCTCCAATCCGCCCATTGGCGTGTAAGGCCTACACTATTACTGCCCCCCACCCGGATGACAATTTCAGGGCATGGTCTCGATGAGAATGATAAATATTTCGGATGGAATGCCGAAAATCTCCCAAATAAGGCGAGTTGATCCCTTCTACCTCATCAATAATTAATACCCGTTTAGGATCTTTGATTTGTTCTAATTGATGAAAAATATCGGTCATACCCACTTGGGTAAAATCCAGTCCCTAATATTCTCCTATGAACCGTGTAATGCTTTTCCGGGTCATTGGGACCGGAAGTATTGAACTCGCGCATACTTTGTTTTTGCTGGACAATTCTTTAAGTAGGTAAAATTAGGGACTTTCTTCTATTGCGTCATTCCGGTAAATCCCAAAGGCCTCTTCATCTATAAAAACGGCGCAGGGACGGATATTAGCCACTTAAGCTAAGCCCATTCAAAGCAGGGGAAGGTAACAAAAAAGAAGGACACGCCCGTTCATTTCCCTTCTCTAAGCCAGCTTCCTCTCTACTTCTCCAAGGCATCCAGCCCGTATTCTTTTATTTCTTCCTCCCCCAAAGCCGGCAAAGGACAGGCC
>CAWUIO010000222.1:0-3189 GCA_963922455.1 uncultured Microscillaceae bacterium | reverse complement strand
AAAAATAGGAGGTTATTTTTATTTAATCTTTTGAGCAGCCTAGGCTTCCCCGCGCAATTTCCGTATGGACTGTTGTGGAAGCTCCTAGCAGCGCGGGTCGGGCTTTCGCTACTCGCTGCCTTTACCCGCAGGGCCCGCACGAGCTCAAACAGGCCGCTCTATCCCTAAGCCTTCTTTAAGAGGGGATAAGAAAGGTACTTGTATGGCCTTTTTATCAAAGCTGAGTGCCCCTTAATCACTCAAAGCTTGTGAGGGGCGCTACGCATAAACAACAACCCGGGGGAGAAAAACATATACGCTACTGTAGTCTTTTAGTCAACAAACTCCGCTTAGCCGATCTAAAGCCTTGCTGGGCATAAAGCCGTTTAGCTTTTTCATTATGGGTTTCCACTTCCAAGTGTAAGGCGTGTACGCCTATCTGCTGCGCCTCGGCCTCGAGGAATTCCATGGCTTTGGCCCCAATTCCCTGGCCTTGGTAGGCGGGTTTGAGGTATATTTCGTCGATAAGGGCATCGCGGCCTCGGTACTCAAAGCTGAAACCAAAAGTTAAAGCCATATAGCCCACATTTTCGTCCCGGTCTTGGATAAGGTAAAGCCTCCCCAGGGATGGGTTTTGAGCCAACACCTCTATATTTTGCTCGGTTACCTCCTGCTCAAAGGGATAAGCATTTAGGGCATAGAAGGCAGCCATCATATGCAAGACATCCATTTTATCGGATGCTGTGTATAATTTAAAATTTATTTCCACGGGTAACATATATTAAAAATGATCTTCATTCGCTTTTTGTACCAATTTGTCTCCATCTAAGCCCATAAAAAGCCCTCCCAAAAGGCATCCAATCAAAAAACCTCCCAAATGGGCCGCTTGGTCAAACCCTCCCAAGAGGCCCATCAAAAAAGTGCCCCCAAGGAAGATCCCTAAAAACACGCCGGCCCAACTTCTCACTTCGGGAGGGTATATTTTGAAAAGAACAAATAAAAAAACCAGGCCATACAAGCCCATAATGGCGCCAGAAGCCCCTACACTGAGCATATTTTCGTGCCAGGTGATACTCGCCAGGCTCCCCAGTAAACCGCTAAGGAGAAAACTCCCCAATAAGGTAAAAGGGCCGATTACTCTTTCCAAAAGGATGCCAGCAAGCACCAAGGCAAATAGATTCATAGCCAAATGCATAATCCCACTGTGAATGAAAATAGCCGTGAGCAAACGCCAATACTCTCCGGCGTAGACTTCGCCTCGCCGAATTCCTCCAAAATCGAGTAGCTCTTGGCTAGTAGGAGAAGAAACATTGACTCCCGAGAAGACCATCCCTAGGAATACCAAACAGGTAAAGTGAAATAAGCAGGCCGTGGCCCGGTACTTTCCCCCCGGGTTTAGGTATTGTAGGGTTTCCCACATATCGTCGTTTTGCCGAGCTTGCTTGTTCTCAAAACGCTGGACTTCTTCACTGTCCAAGGGCGGTATCCAGACCATCCCAAAGATTAAAAAGGCTCCCATTCCCCAAGAGGCAAAAATCCAATAGAAGCTTGAACCCACTCTTTGGGAGAATTCTTCCTTTTGGGGTATCAAGATCACGTTTTTGGCCCTTTGCGGGCTGGTGCTTCCTTTCTGAACAGCTTCTAAAAAGCCATCCTGGTCATCGGAGTAGCCCAGTTTTTCAAAATAGCTAAGGTTTTGGAAATCATAGGCCTCAAAATCCTGCTTGGTTTTTTCTACAAAATCTTGATAAACCTTATCCTTTTTATCATCACTCAAGCGCTTGTTTATAGATTCTTGAAACTTAATCCCGTACCATACCCCCCGACTTTGGGCTAGGGGACAGGCTAAGTAAATGTATACCCGTAGGTCATCTTGGTTGCGGCCAAAGGTCCGGGCGCTTACGTGGGATAGGCTCCGGGGAGCATCTACCTCAAAGGACTTGATCTGGAAGTATTTTTCCGAGGGGTATTGGGATACTTGCGAGGCATTCTCGAGCGTGATTAAGGGATACGAGGCCGTTTCTAGATAGCTTTGACTGACAATTAAGGGGATGGTCATAGCCACAGCCATGAGGAATTTATAGAGAAAGTATACATCGCCATCCTTGAAGCGGAGGTTCAAAAGCCCAATACGACGACGGAGCCAAAACAAAACCGCTACCCAAGGAAGGGCAAAGGGAATCCATAAATTGAGCAGGTCACCTTTTACGCTTAAAAGGCCTAGTTTAATATCCAGCACCCAACGAAAGAGGCCATACAGGATCAGCAGGCCGATAGCGCTTAGGAGGAAGGGGAGGTAAATATGTAAAAGTTTGAGTTGAAAGCTCTTGAGCATGGTACCGTTTGCTTGAGAATGCTCCTGTAAATTAGCAAGATTTTTCTCTTTTGGAAATTAAGCTGCCCTCACATAATCGGTGTACTGGGCTGCAATTGATTTACCTCATAGCCAAATTGATCTGCAAACCAAAACTGAAGTATGTCATAAATTTCTTGTGGGTTGTAAGTATTGGGGTTTCTACGGCATTGTGTATAGTGATATCGTGTCATTTTTTTCGCCAAATCTCCCCAAGTCATTTTCACTAAGGAGATTCCTAAACGAGGCGACAGGAAAATCCCAAAACCAGATAAGCAAAAGCTATAAAAAGAGTATTCCGTACCCAGAAATGCCAAGCCAAACGATACACACAGCCCCACAAGGGAACATATAAGCAAAGGGGCATGCCAGGCCAATATTCCTAACCGGAAACCTAATAATTTCTCCACCTCTCGAGTTTTCTTCCTACGTTGCTTGGGAGGGAAGCTTGATTCTAGTGAGGCATGGGGATGCAGATGGCCCAAATCTGCCCCGATTACTTGCTGAAACGCTCCTCGAATTTTATAAAAAGCTTGTTGGTGGGTACAATCGTCTACTTCTTGCCCTAGCATCTTCTGGGCTATGTGCTCGCAAAGTTCTCCAAAGGTCTTGACTCTGAGAAGTACGTCTTCCTCAAGGGTCACGGCAAAGGATTTCTCAATTTCCAAAAGGATGTCCTCTAAATCATCAGGAAGACCGTCATGGATTACAGAAAAAGTTGGCATTACCTAAGAGGATTATGAATACGAAAAATGATTTAATCTTTTCCAAGATACGGGCTAGGTACTACAATTACAATCCTTGCTATGTTCTTATCTTGGCATAGGGATGGGCACCCGAAGGGCGGAGACCGCCGC
>CAWUIO010000221.1:0-3234 GCA_963922455.1 uncultured Microscillaceae bacterium | reverse complement strand
TCAGTTGGTAGAGCGACAGCCTTCCAAGCTGTAGGTCGCGGGTTCGAGCCTCGTCTCCCGCTCAGTTTTTTTCTTTGGAAATCCATCAGCCGACGTAGCTCAGGGGTAGAGCGCTTCCTTGGTAAGGAAGAGGTCACGGGTTCAATTCCCGTCGTTGGCTCTGATTCAATTTCTGAAGGCTCGTTTATAGTTAATTGTATCATCAAATTTGGAAATTTTTAAAAGATGGCTAAAGAACAGTTTGACCGCTCCAAGCCGCACGTAAATATTGGGACGATCGGTCACGTTGACCACGGTAAGACGACCCTCACTGCGGCTATCAGCAAGGTATTGGCTGACAAAGGTTTAGCGGAGACACGCGATTTTGATCAGATTGATAATGCTCCTGAAGAGAAAGAGCGGGGTATTACAATCAACACGTCTCACATCGAATACCAGACTGAAAATCGTCACTATGCTCACGTGGACTGTCCTGGTCACGCTGACTATGTAAAAAACATGGTTACGGGAGCTGCACAAATGGACGGAGCCATTTTGGTAGTTGCGGCCACTGATGGCCCGATGCCTCAAACCCGCGAGCACATCCTTTTAGCTCGTCAGGTAGGGGTGCCTGCTTTGGTTGTGTTTATGAACAAAGTGGATTTGGTAGATGATGAAGAGCTTTTGGAATTGGTAGAGATGGAGATCCGTGAATTATTGGATTTCTACGAGTTTCCTGGGGACGACATTCCAGTAATCCAAGGATCTGCTTTAGGTGGATTGAATGGTGAGCCTGAGTGGGTGGAGAAGATTGTAGAGTTGATGGCTGCTGTGGATGATTACATTCCGTTACCGGAGCGTGCTGTAGACAAAGACTTCCTAATGCCTGTGGAAGATGTATTCTCTATCACAGGTCGTGGTACGGTTGCCACGGGCCGTATCGAGCGTGGGGTTATCAACTCAGGAGATCCTGTACAAATTTTAGGTATGGGGGCTGAGGATTTAAGTTCTACGGTTACTGGGGTAGAAATGTTCCGTAAGATCTTGGATCGTGGAGAAGCCGGTGATAACGTTGGTTTGTTGTTACGGGGTATTGAAAAAGTCCAGATCAAGCGAGGAATGGTAATTTGTAAGCCAGGTACAGTAACTCCTCACACTTTATTTAAAGCAGAGGTTTATGTGTTATCCAAAGAAGAAGGTGGTCGTCATACTCCTTTTTTCAAAAACTATCGTCCTCAATTCTACATGCGTACAACGGATGTTACGGGGGTTGTTAGTTTGCCAGATGGAGTAGAAATGGTTATGCCTGGTGATAATATCACCTTGGATATCCAGTTGATCAATGCAGTTGCTTTGGAAAAAGGTTTACGTTTTGCGATCCGTGAAGGAGGACGTACAATTGGTGCAGGTCAGGTAACTGAAGTATTAGATTAGTCAAATAGATATAAATAATGCGCTGTTTTTTTAAGCAGCGCATTTGTTTTCTAGTTACTATTTTCTATATTTGCGGCCCTTTGTCGCTAAAAACGAGCGTAGCTCAATTGGTAGAGCAACGGTCTCCAAAACCGTAGGCTGCAGGTTCGAGTCCTGCCGCTCGTGCAAACGTTTATAATTATGAATAGTCTGGTTGCTTTTGTTCGTGAATCTTATGAAGAATTACTCCATAAGGTGAGTTGGCCAAAATATAGTGAACTTCAAAGTAATTCTATTTTAGTTTTAGTGGCTTCACTTATTTTTGCGCTCCTAATTTTTGGAATAGATAGGGTCATTGAGACAGTAATCGGCTGGTTTTACAGTAGCTTCTAAATAAGTTTTCGGTTTGAGTAATCATTTAAAGTGGTATGTGTTGAGAGCTATCTCCGGCCAGGAAAAGAAAATTAAAACCTACATGGAGACAGAGATCGCCCGTCGTAAGATTGGTGATTATATTCCTCAGGTTTTGATCCCTTCGGAGAAGGTCTACGAAATGAGAAACGGGAAAAAGTATCAAAGAGAAAGAAACTTTTTTCCGGGCTACATTTTGGTGCATGCTGATTTAACGCATGGGGAAGTTGCTCCCTTGATTACCAATATACCAGGTGTTCTGGGCTTTCTTAGCACAGAAGTGGCTACGGCAGGTAAGGAAAAGGAGCCTATTCCACTGAGGCAATCGGAAGTAAACCGGATTTTGGGTCGTGTGGACGAAGCAGCCGTGGATGAGCCCAAATTGGAAACGACATTCATTGTTGGAGAGACGGTAAAAGTGATGGATGGACCATTCAATGGTTTTACTGGAACTGTAGAAGAAGTTTTTGAGGAAAGAAAAAAGCTTAACGTAATGGTTAAGATTTTTGGCCGAAATACCCCAGTTGAATTGAATTACATCCAGGTAGAAAAGCAAGAGTAAAATTTGAATTTTGAATTATTCTGAGTTTAGCATTACGTTAGGTGCGTAAGGGGTAAACTCCATATTTAAAAATATTATGGCTAGAGAGGTAGCAGGTTTCTTAAAATTGCAAGTAAAAGGGGGAGCGGCAAATCCATCCCCACCGATTGGTCCGGCCTTAGGTGCTAAGGGGATCAATATAATGGAGTTTTGCAAGCAGTTTAACGGACGTACCCAAGATAAGCAAGGGCAGGTATTGCCGGTAGTGGTAACATATTACACAGATAAGTCTTTTGAATTTGTTATCAAAACCCCACCGGCTGCAGTTCTATTAAAAGACGCCGCAAAAGCAAAAAAAGGTTCACCAGAGCCTAACCGGAAAAAAGTTGCGTCAGTAACTTGGGATCAGGTTAAGGAAATTGCGGAAACTAAAATGCCTGATTTAAATGCATTTAAAGTTGAATCGGCTATGCGCATGATTGCCGGAACTGCTCGGAGTATGGGATTTACAGTAGAAGGTACACCTCCTTGGGAGGTAGAGGCCGAATAATCATCGCATAGTTGAAGGGAAATTCATAACATCGCAATGGGCAAGTTAACAAAAAATCAAAGAGCCGTTCTAGATAAATTTGATTCTTCATTGGTTTACTCCCTGGAAGAGGCAGCGGCAAAATTAAAAGAAATCACCTTTACCAAGTTTGATGCTTCGGTAGATTTGGACATTCGTTTAGGTGTAGATCCTCGGAAGGCAGACCAAATGGTTCGGGGTACGGTTGCCTTACCTCACGGAACAGGGAAACAAGTGCGAGTTCTTGTATTATGTACCCCTGATAAAGAAGAAGAGGCAAAAGCTGCCGGCGCTGACCATGTAGGTTTGGATGAATACGTTC
>CAWUIO010000220.1:0-3240 GCA_963922455.1 uncultured Microscillaceae bacterium | reverse complement strand
CTGCGCTTATCCTTGAACCAGGGTTGTTTTTTTATATGCTTGGGCTAGATGGGGGGTTATGATGAAGGAATGAAATCGGTCTACCACATTTAGGACAAGTATCGCAATGGTCAGATACATTAGCATTATCAGGTGTCTCTGCCCTTGCATATTTATATTGAGTAAAACTTGGTATGTCTAAATTATAAAACTCCATTTTGTATTGTAGTGTCTTTCAGGCTTGCGCCCAACGTTTAGTATAAAAGCCGTATCCCGATAGGGTATGGCTTTTATACAGTGTTCTCGGCTTTTTTACTTCAAACAAACAGCAAACTTATAGGAACACTCATTCCTTTCATTAGATACCTTTGATTTACAGACTGTACAGCGATGAGGAAATGGTTTGTTATCATATCTTTACTGAACGGAAAAGATTTTACCGTAAGTTGTAATACCTCATCTCTTTCCAAAGAAACTTTAGTCATTCCATCTTCAGGGTATCTTAAACTAGTCAAACAATCAATTAATGCGTTAACATTCTTTCCATAAAAATTAGGAAAACCAAACTTCTCCATTAATAACTCGTGCATTGAATTTAAATCTTCAATGCCCGAAAAGTCAATTTTCAATTCCATATAAGCTTACCATTTCGATAAATCAATTTCTATATAATCAATGTAATGATTATGACTGTAGTAAGCCCTTCCTGTTTGATTACTGACTACAATTCTTCTTGTTCCTCTATTTCCAACACCAGGAGTTCTAACCGTCCACTCAGTATAGGTTTCACCAGTATTAAGTCGTTTAGCATCAGGACTTATCTCGTGAGAGTTTTGAAAGGGAGTACCGTCATTACTAGGATATGCAGATCTATCTCCTCTTTTTATACGATCAACTGTATTTTGTATTTCATTCATTTCTGCACCACTCATTTCATGCCCCCATTTATTTTTTATTGCCTTATGAGCGGCAGAAGGATCTGGAGCCTTTGTAATACAACTATTATGAACTAATATTTTATCAGTTGCGACTAGAAAGTTATGGTCTTTGTAAATTTCAAGATTATATACTGTATGCCGACCCTCACCCCATCTGGCGCAAGCATAAGCGAAGCGGTGCTTGTGCCTAGTCTTAGCGACAGCGTCCCCGCTGTCTGCCGCAGGCAAGGGCGCCTGGGGGATATCCTCTGAGCTGAGGGGTATCACCTTGACTGGGCTCAGCCCATCCATTCCCTATCCAAGCCCCCAGTCTCTCAGACCTAACAGGACGGATTAGGCTTAGACTTGATCTAGGTATAAAGATAAGGGGTGTTTCTTCAAAAAAAGAAAAATCTAGAGGCTCAAAATCGCTTTTTTGGCTCAGGGTGGCCTAGGTCGCGGCAACGTAGCCTAGCGGCGGAAAGCGGGGACGCTTTCTGTAAAAAGAAAAGGTCCAAGGACCGCTGCGCTTATCCTTGAACCAGGGTTGTTTTTTTATATGCTTGGACTAGATGGGGTACTCATGTCGTTTTTTTAATGCAGCCCAACGTTCCGGCTAAAAAGCGTTGTCATCCCGCAGGGTGGCTATGATTTTTTAGCCATTGTTGTGTGCTCGTTTTTTATTGATAATTAAGATTTTCCCAAACCAGTAAATCTTCAATCCTTTCTAAATTCAAGTTTTCTGATTCATTGATTGCTTGAATTCGGTTTGCAAATTTCTCCAAGGTCAATTCCGCTTCTTTAATTGCTTTTTTCAATTCCTCTTTATTAAATCGAAAAACTCTTCTCTCAGGAATTGGAGTAAACTCCTCATCAAACTCCTGAACGCTCAAGTCAAACAGAATCTCTTCATTTTCAAATTTCACTATGGGAGCAGGGTGTCCTTCATAGAATGATTCTTTGCCATTTGATATGTTTCTCCAAAACTGGATATCACCTAAGTCTCCGCAACATTGAGGATAGAAAAGTCTTTCTCCATTAATTTCAAGGACGTATCCGCCAAATAAAGGACTTGCTTGTTCTCGGTCATACTCGCCTTTTCTTAGTTCTTCAGTGTGATCGACAACTATTTTTTTAAGGTTGTCGTCACTAATTAGCCCAATTTCGTACAGAGACGCGCCAGGGTCAAATGGCTTAAATGAGCCTTTAAATCCTGCTTTTTTGTATGACTCATTATTGAATTCATCCCATTCTTTCGGATATTCCCAATACGGTCTGTGTTCAAGAGTTTCAACCCCCTGATTTGCATATCCAATTTCTATTACTGGTATTAATTTCATTTTCCTCTAATGGCACACAACACCCGAATATACGACATTCGTTTATTTTGTCTTTAGAAAGTTCGTTTATCCAATTATACAAAATACTCCGTTTATCCCCAATTTTCTAGCCTTTAAGCTCAGCAGGGCATATATTTATCTCTATAAAAAAAATGTATTACGAATGTCGCATCTGCTTATTCAGGGTTTGGTTTCAAAGTTCAGGCAAAAGCTCTCCATACAACGATACGCCCAAAGTACAATCAAGAGGTACAGAAACTGTTTGGCTAAATTTCTCAAAGCCTTTGAAAAGTACGAACTTGATCAGGTCTCAGAAAAAAATATTGAGAATTACATTGCCCATTTGCTCCAAAATGAAAAAATTAGTGATGCCTATCAAAAACAAATGCTGGGTACGATTGCTAAGTTTTATGAGCTGATTTATGATAAGAAACTTGGCCTGTTTTACCTGTATCCCAAAAGAAAAAAAAGTACTTTACCTAAGAAACTGTTCGTATTTAATTGCGTTGGGCTGCAAAGAGCCATTTCGGGAACCTGATTTCATCAAATTCCTCGCCCATAGCGCTGCTATGCGCTCCTTGTTGATTTCATCAGAACCCCAAACTGGCCCTTTTCGCCGACAAAAAATAAACTTAAACAGTTTCTAAGTACATCAGTTAGCAGGAAGTCAGAAAAATGCTCGAGGCAACTGATAATCTGCCAGCACACGTTTTCGGGATAGCCCGTGCGTAAACGCCAATCCGTGCTCACGGGAAATGGCCTTTGTAAGGCCAGACACTTTTTAAGCAAAGCGGGTTCTTGGCCAAGCAGCCTGTCGGCTAGCCGTTTAGAGAACTGCCTTTTATCCAAAAGTTCGGGATGATCCTAGGGAACATCCACGCATAAGGCATCTTTTTGATAGGCCTGGATAACTGAAGAAGATGTTCCATTTAGTAACTGTGCTCAATCGGCTGAGGGATAGAGCGGCCTGTTTGAGCCCGCCGCCGGCCCGCGCGCGGGCCGGC
>CAWUIO010000219.1:0-3255 GCA_963922455.1 uncultured Microscillaceae bacterium | reverse complement strand
GCTACGAATAGGGAGTTCTGAGTTTCTAAGATCAATATATTGGCTTTTCGGACAGTTTTAGTAGGCCAAGGCTTACAGGTGATGGGTTTTTTGGCTTAGGGATGGAGCGGCATGTTTGAGCTCGCCGCTGGCCGTGGGTTGGCCAGCGAGTAGCGAGAGCCCGGCCCACGCGGGCAGGAACTAGCAGGTTAGTACTTATTTTGAAAGCGTGGGCAAGCCCCAAAAACATAATTTAAAGCAAAAAGCCGTGAAACGTATTGGAGGTTTGTTTCCAGAGTTGGTATCTATACCAAACTTGATGAGTGCCTATAAAAAGGCCCGCCGGGGAACCCGGAAAAACCAGGAAAACCTGCATTTTTTTTACAACTTGGAGTGGGAAATCATTCGGCTTCAGAAGGAATTGATTAGCCAAAGCTACCAACCTGGCGGCTATCGTTTTTTTACCATAAAAGACCCAAAACAACGCTTGATTGCCGTAGCCCCCTTTCGGGACCGGGTAGTGCACCACGCGCTTATCCATGTGCTCGAGCCTATTTTTGAGAGGATATTTATCTATGACTCCTATGCTACCCGAAAAGGAAAGGGAACCCACTTAGCTATACGCCGGGCCCAGCATTTTTTACGTAAACAGGACTGGTTTTACAAAGCCGATATTCAAAAGTATTTTGATAATATCGGGCATTCCCGGTTGCTTGCCCTTATTGCCCGAAAAATCAAAGATCCACTGGTTTTGGACTTATGTGAAAGGATATTTTCCAATGGGGGCCAGGCTGGCAAGGGCTTACCCATTGGTAACCTCACAAGCCAGTTTTTTGCCAATGTCTATCTTGACCCTTTCGACCATTTTGTTAAAGAAAATTTAGGCTTGCGGGGCTACCTTCGGTACATGGATGATTTTGTCTTGTTTAGGCCGGACAAAGATGACTTGAAAAAAGATAGAAAAGCCATAAAGGGGTATTTGGCCGATTACCTTCACTTGACTTTGAAGCCTAAGGCTTGCTTTTTCAACCGGGCGGGCCTGGGCCTTCCTTTTTTGGGTATGCGGATTTTTGCCCGGCATATCCGCCCCCAAAGTACCCATCTCCGGCGGATCATGAAGAAATACCAGGCCAAAAGAAGGGCTTGGCAAGAGGGATCACTGAGTGAGGAGGAGTTGGTTGCTTGTGGTAATAGTTATTTTGCCCATCTTTCGCATTACAATACCTACCAATTTCGTTTGAAAAAAATGCTTTAGTGTATTAATTTACCTACGGGTAGTTAGCTTAAAGGGCTCCAACCGGGTAATCCGGGGTGGGAGTTGGAACAACAAGCCGGATAATTGCCGGGTTGCTAACCGTAACAACAACCATCCAGATAATCGCAACAACAACCTGGGTTTTCGCCTTGCCAATACAAATACTGGCCGGAATAGGTGTTTTTAAGGAAGCGTCTAGAGTGCATATTTTGTCCCGCTAATTATCCGGCGTGCTTGGCACCAAATAGTTTTTTTGGCCTCTTAGCTTGGTAGGGCTTAGCGCGAAGAGTTAAGGGGCTATTTTATGGAACTTAAAGGAATGTTATGGACGATACCCTAGCGGATAGGCCCACGGCTTATACGGAAACTTTACAAGGAGGGATTGAATTTGAAATGCGGCTCGTGGAGGGGGGCAGCTTTCAAATGGGCTCAGAGAAATATGGTGATGAAAAACCCATCCATACCGTACAAATCTCATCCTTTTTCATGGCCCAATACCCCGTGACCCAAGGACTTTGGAAGGCCGTGCTGGGGAAAGCAAACAATCCTTTT
Source organism: uncultured Microscillaceae bacterium (assembly GCA_963922455.1). Classification (GTDB taxonomy): domain Bacteria; phylum Bacteroidota; class Bacteroidia; order Cytophagales; family Microscillaceae; genus CAWUIO01. The sequence continues at coordinate 1,469 of CAWUIO010000219.1, read as the reverse complement.
CGTTTTAAAAGTGACTCTTCGCCCGTAGAGAGGGTTTCTTGGGAGGATACCCAAGGCTTTATCCAGAAGTTGAATGAACAAACGGGACAGGATTACCGCTTGCCCACGGAAGCCGAGTGGGAGTATGCCGCCCGGGGTGGAAAGGACTCCCATGAACACTCTTATAACTTCGCCGGAAGTGATACCCTGGAGGAAGTAGCTTGGTATTATGCAAATACGGATAGTTTACGAACAATGCCCGTAGGTCTAAAAGCCCCCAATGCCCTAGGCTTATATGATATGAGCGGAAATGTGTATGAGTGGTGCCAGGACTGGTATGCTGGGGATTATTATTCTAAAAGCCCGGAAAAAGATCCAAAAGGCCCTTCTGAGGGCTCCAGCCGGGTTATCCGGGGTGGGAGTTGGAGCAACGAGCCGGATAGTTGCCGGGTTGCTTACCGTAACCGCTTCCATCCAGATTCTCGCTTCGACGACCTGGGTTTTCGCCTTGCCAGGACTATTAATTTATGAATTCTTGTTTTTCAGGGCTCTGGCTATATATAGCGTATATATAGGGGGATGGTTTTTTATACTTTGGCCTATATATAGGGGGAAACTCTAGAGTTTTTCCTGGTTTTTCACGGTAAAATCATGACAAAACATATAATATAGGGTTTAAACCAAGCTCCATACAAACATGCAGGAAAATTATAAAGAGATCTTGTCTAGTGGCTTTGAGTTTGAAATGGTCTATGTGGAGGGGGGAAGCTTTGAGATGGGGAGTGAAGATGAGGAGGTCTTTTATTACAGCCCCATCCATACGGTTCAAGTCTCCTCATATTACTTGGCCCAATACCCCGTCACCCAAGGACTATGGAAAGCCGTGCTGGGGGAAGCAAACAATCCTTTTCGTTTTAAGAGTGACTCTTCGCCCGTAGAGAGGGTTTCTTGGGAGGATGCCCAAGGCTTTATCCAGAAGTTGAATGAACAAACGAAACAGGATTACCGCCTGCCCACCGAAGCCGAATGGGAGTATGCCGCCCGAGGGGGTAGGCATTCTGAGGAGCACCCTTATACTTATGCCGGAAGTGATGATATTGAAGAAGTAGCTTGGTATGAGGAAAATACCGCTAAATTACGGACTATGCCCGTAGGCTTAAAAGCCCCCAATAGCCTAGACTTATATGATATAAGTGGAAATGTCTGGGAGTGGTGCCAGGACTGGTATGCTAGGGATTATTATTCCAAAAGCCCTCAAAAAGATCCTAAGGGCCCTTCTGAGGGCTCCTACCGGGTCTTCCGGGGTGGGAGTTGGCGCAACGAGCCGGATTATTGCCGGGTTGCTTACCGTGACGGCGACCGTCCAGATCTTCGCTACGTCGACCTGGGTTTTCGCCTTGCCAGGACTATTAATTTATGAATTCTTACTTTTCACGGCTCTGGCTATATATAGCGTATATATAGGGGGATGGTTTTTTATACTTTGGCCT
>CAWUIO010000218.1:0-3279 GCA_963922455.1 uncultured Microscillaceae bacterium | reverse complement strand
GGCTCACTAGCCCAGCCCGGCCCGCGCAGGCAGACAAGTTCTCGTTCGTAGCCCTATTTTTTAGCGCGGGCAAGCCCCAAACATTTTCCTTTTAAAGCTTTCAAACTCAACCATTCTCCTCATACCAAGCTTTCTAGCTTTTCGGACAGCCCATGTTATTGGCCCTACATTCGTAATTTATCAAGAATCGGAGCTAGGACGCATATTACGGGTATGCCCATACTTAATCAAGGCTACGAAAAACACCCCTCCAATGATATTACCTAGGGTAGCCCAAAGTTGGACATTCAGGTAATCGTACAAACTAATCTCAGCTTGGGTTAAAAATCCGGTAAATACCTCGATAGAACCCACTATGGAATGGTGCAGGCCCCCAATGCCGATCACACTGGTAATCAAAATGATAATAAAAATCCGGCTTACCGTGTCATTGGCAGCGGTAACGAGCCAAGCCAAGAGCCCCATCAGCCAACCGGCAATGATGGCACTACTCAGAATGACCATTGAATCGTGGTGAATCACTTCACGCGCAATTTCTCCAAAAGTATGTTCGGAGGCAATGTTCATAGAAGGGCCAATGACCAAAAAAATATAGCTGAATATGTACCCGCCAAATAAGTTGCCAGCATAGATCGTGGCCCATAGTGCCATAAGGCTTTTAAAAGTGGCTGACCCGGCCAACACTGGCAGAATAGCTAAGGTCGTGTGTTCGGTGAAAAGCTCAGAACGGCCAATCACCACAAAAATAAACCCAATAGGATAGGAAATGGCCAGGACAAAGTGAAGGGTGGAAGGGCTTAACTCTCCGACAAACAAGTGATGCATAGCACAAATTAAAAAGAAACTGAAGCCCACTTCCAAACCAGCCGCTAAGGCAGAAAGAAAAAGGCCCAAGGTAGGACGGTTGTGCTCCCGAAGGGCCGTTTTAATTTGCTGATTTAGAATGTCTTCTAACTCCTTGGGGCGGTTAATGCTATCTAATTTCATATATTTTTACTAGTTATTTAGTAAGATCATTATTTGGAAGGGATCGCAAAAATAGGAAAAAAAAGCCCGGTAAAGTACCAGACACTTGCCAAGACCATGATTAACCTAATTTATGTGTCATCGGAAACTTTGATTAAGGTTCCCTCTACTGCTGCTTTGAGTTTTTCTTCATTAGCCTTGTTAAGAGAAGTTCTTAAAACCCGACCGTTTAGCTGGTTGAGTTCATTTAGGGCTTTATCAAGTTTAGCATTTTCAATCATTAAAAATAGGGCAGAAGCCCCCTCTGGTAGAGACTTACCCACCTCCCTCATAAAAACATCCTCAATACCATAATCTTCTAATGATCCAGCAAGGGCTCCTATGCCGACACCCACTAGTCCTGTAACTGCCAAACCCAGAGGTCCAGCCAATATCAATCCGATCAAAGCACCCCACCAAGCCCCAGAGGTAGCTCTGGCAGTTATATTGTTCTTATGTGCTTCTATTTTGACCTCACCAGATGTATCCCGGGTCACGATAATGGCATTTTCTAAATCAATTAGACCTGCTTCGTGTAAGCTTTTCAAGGTTGGTAGAGCGATTTCAGCATCTTCAGAATTTTCAAAAGTAAGTGCAATTAAATTATTCATAGTTTATATAAATCAAAAGTATTGAAGTGTCCGCGTCTACTGCAATGCGCTTGTGTTTTGGGGTATCGTCTTTGTAAAATTAAAGGGTAAACTTATTTTATTTGATGAGTCCGCATATAGATCTAAATCCTCCAAAACTGAGAACGTATCTAAAAAATGAAACACATTTGCGTGGATAAGGATAGGAGATCTTAGATAATTGGGATTCTTGACTAAAAGCTTTAGTAACTCGTGTGGCTTTTGTATTAAAGGTTTTGGCTCAACCAAGGGATTGACAAACTCTTGCACAGGAATTTCCCAACGTATGCAAATATTGGCTAAATACAAAGGGCTCAATGATACTTTCTGTAAATCGATGTCTTTTAGCTTTAGACGAAGAGCCTTGGCCCGGCCTAAAAACTTACGGTCTTTTGTTTTTTCTGAATCGTATATAAAGGTTAATTCGCGAGGGTGTGTTATCATAGTGAAAATTATTTATGTTTGGAGTAATTTGCATTAGCAAAGGCTAAGAGATTGGTTATATGTGAACTTTGTATTAATTTATTTTTGTGCTGTTTCTACTACAAGTTTATTTTCTTTCAAAGTCTTAGGAAAGGCCTCAGCTAACTCCTTTCCAGCTTTAATGCCGAAGTCTAGGGTTCTTATTGGAAAAGGAATGGTAATATTATTTTTATCAAAAGCTTTTTTGAGGGCCATAATTGCATCGCTTCGGGCTTGTAAAAAGCCCGGCTCATCGGGGTAGCTTACCCACAACATCAATACAAAATTGATAGAGCTGTCTCCAAACTCTTGGTAATAGAATTTTACCTCTTTTTCTGTGAGTAGGTAAGGGATTTTTTGAACGGCATTAAGCGCTACTTCTTGTACTTTTTCTAGGTTTTCACCATAGGACACTCCAACGTTCAGATCAATACGGCGGTCATGAGTTTTGGTGAAATTGGTAACGGGAGATTGGAATACTTCCTTGTTGGGGATGATTACGTGTAGACCTTGAAAAGTTCGCACCACAGTCACCCGTAGGTCTATTTTTTCTACTTTACCTAAGAAATCATTTAATTGAATGATATCCCCTACTTGAATCGGTTTACGGAAGGCTAATAATATACCCGAAATAAAGTTGGTGGTTATATCCTGAAAAGCAAAACTGAGAGCTAATCCGATGATACCAGCCCCGGCCAACAAGGAGGATACCGTTTGGTCTAAATGCATTATTTGGAGAGACATCAAAAGACCTAAACCCAAGGTGCTTAGGTAAAGCAAGGTGGAAAAAAGGTTATTAATGGCCACCTTATCAGAGAGGCGGTTGAGTATCCGGCTTGCTAAAAGCCTTACCCCCCGGGCCAAGAAATAAAAGGCCACTAAGGCAAAAATGGCTACCATGAAGTTGGGTAACATAGAGGTTAGAACTTCTAGCCAAGTTTCTAATTTTTTAATAAGTATGTCGGTAGCTTTATTCAAGTTGAATTTCATAGTTAAGGGTAAAAGTCGTTTCAGAATCTAAAAAGTAAAGACTTGGGCAGTCTTTACTTTTGCATTAATTCACGGGACAAGGCCCGGTGCTTTGTCATTACTTATTATGTATTAGAAACTGTTTAAATTTAATTGCGTTGGGCTGCAAAGGGCCATTTTAAAATAGAAATACGGGAACCTGATTTCATCAAAT
>CAWUIO010000217.1:0-3573 GCA_963922455.1 uncultured Microscillaceae bacterium | reverse complement strand
TATGCAGGCAAAGCCGCCAGTTACTTCATCGCCGGAGGGCTAAAAGCTGAAGCGGATAAAATGAAAGTCAGCCTCCACATCCAGGCAAGTTCCAAGCACCCCAAATACCGCAAACAACTCGACCTCTACGAAGCCCCCCAGGTGGACCGCCTGGTCAAAGAAGCCGCCGACAGACTCGCTTTAAACCCTGAAGGGTTGGAAGCCGATTTAGTCGCTCTAACTGAAGCCCTGGAAGCACACAGAGAGCTTGAAATCCAACAAAAAACCCAAAAAGAACAAAAAAAGTCTGTAGCTATCCCCGGCAGCACGCTGGAAAAGTGCATCGCCTTCTGGAAACGCCCCAACCTGATGCAAAACCTCAACAGCTTAATTGGCAGATCAGGCGTTGTCGGAGAAGACAAAAACCGGCTCTTTCTCTTTGGCCTGTTTAGCTCCTACAAAATGGAAGACACCTTGCACGCCTTGGTGCAGGGGTCCTCCGGCAGTGGCAAGACCCATTTGATCCATGCCATCGCCCGGCTGATGCCCGAAGAAGACGTGATCAGCCTGACCCGGGTCACCGAAAACAGCCTCTACAACTACCCCGAGCATTATCTTTCCCATAAACTGGTCATTATCGAGGACTTTGACGGCATGGGCGAAGAAGCCCAGTTTGCCTGGCGGGAGCTGCAAAGCAAAGGCGAGGTCAGCTCTTCCACCTCGGGCAAAGACGGGCAGGGCAATATCCGTTCCTATGTCCGCGTGGTGCAAGGGCCGATTGCTTCGGGCGTGGCCACCACCCACGGGGCCGTTTACGAAGACAACATGAGCCGTTGCTTTCTGATCGCCATAGACGAAAGCCGTCTCCAAACTTCCAGGGTGATAGACTACCAAAACCAAAGAGCGGCCGGACAAATCAATAAAGCCGAAGAAAATGAAATCAGGGCATTCCTACAGCACTGTATCCGTTGCTTAAAACCCTTAGAAGTGGTCAATCCCTATGCAGGTAAATTGCAGCTCCCCCCGGAAGCCCACAAACTCCGAAGGTTGAATGATCTCTATCAAAGCTTTGTCAAACAGGTCACCCTTTTGCATCAATACCAACGCCCCAAAGACCCACAAGGCCGCCTCATCACCCAGAAAGAAGACCTGGAGATTGCCCTGGATATTATGTTTGAAAGCATTGTGCTCAAAGTAAACGAACTGGACGGCAGTCTAAGGCAGTTCTTTGAATCCTTAAAAGACTATGTAGAAGCTCAGGGCAATCGCAACTATTCCTTTAAACAGCGCGAAATCCGGCAAGCCCTACAGCTGAGCCGTGCCCAGGTGCAAAGAGCCTTTGCCCAGCTTTTGGAGATGGAATACTTGGAGCAAACCGGGGGCTATCAAAACCGGGGACTGATCTATAAAATTCAATGGTGGGATGATGCCGCCCGGCTTCGGGCAGAGATCAAAAGCTATTTGCAAGCCCAGCTAGCGCAAATAGACCGTCATACTCAACAAGACAAAGACGGCAAAAAAGCCGCCTAAAGCCGGTTGGCGGCCCTGGCGGCCCAAGCCCTTGAGCTACCAAATGGGTCACCAGAGAAGCACGAAAACAGCCATTCCAAGCTATAAAGCCATAAAATACCCCTGGCGGCCCAATTACTCAAAGGAAGTTATCTATAGGCAAAAAATAGAACCCAAATATGAAACACTTCACCCTTTACCATCAGCATTACCAAAGCCTGCATACCGGCTTTATCGACTACTTACAAACGAGAGGCTATTCCAAAAGCAGTTGTACAAACCTGCCCAATCATATCAAAGAGTTCCTGCATTATCTGGAAAGCCAGCAAATCTACGCCCTGGGCGAGATAGATCACAGCCACAGCCAGGCTTTTATCGGGTCCCTGCAAGCCCGTCCGGGATGGCACCAGGGCGGCCGCCTGAGCCCGGCCTATTTGAACAAATACATCCAAGCCTGCAAACGCTTCGGGGCCTATTTGCAGGAAGTCCATCAAATCAATGTCTCCTTTCCCCTGAAAAGCTTCAAAATCCAGTATACCCCCAAGGAAATCCTCAGTATTGAAGAGGTAAACGCCCTCTATGCCGCTTGTGGCCTGAATGGCCTTGGCCAGCGCGACCGCGCCATGCTGAGCTTGTATTATGGTTGTGGGCTCCGCCGGGAAGAAGGCCAAAGACTCGACCTCTCGGACTTCCTGCCCGAAAGAAAGCTGCTCTATATTCGCCCCGGCAAAACGGGCTTAGACCGCTATGTACCCCTCACCGGTCAAATCTGTGGGGACCTGCAAAACTACTGCCAGCAGGGACGCGAATACCTACAATCCAGAGATCAGACCGAAGCCTTGTTGGTAGGCTCCCCCGGACGGCGCATTGGCAGCCAAAGCCTGGGCCTAAGGCTCAAAAAACTACTCATTAAATCCGGCATTGGCAAAGACATTGGCTTGCATAGCCTGCGCCATAGCATTGCCACGCATTTGTGGCAAGCCGGTATGCCGCTCTCCCAAGTAGCCCGTTTCTTGGGCCATCAAAGCTTAGAAAGTACCCAAATCTATACCCGCGTTGACCCATGACCTTTGCCACGTACCTTCAAAAACAAGGGCTTGCCCAAAGCAGCCAAAGCGTGTATATCCGCAATGCCCAGCAAGCCTTAGCCTTTATGGATTGCCCGGGCGAAGCCGTAGAGATCAAGCATATCCAGCTTTATATCAACTACTTACAAGCAAACAAAAGACCCAAACGCTATATCAATGAACAGCTCCGGGGGCTGAGGCATTACTTCAGATACTTAATCCAGGAAAAAAGACGCTTACACAATCCCGTAGAACATCTCTTTATCCGGGGCGTACCGCGCAGCACCGTCTATGACACCCTCAGTATGAAAGCGTTACGGGAAGCTCTTGACCAGTATCAGCAAGCCTATCCCAGAGACCTTTTTCGGCAGGTAGTTTTCTCCCTCTATATCTATCAGGGAGCCAGCACCGCCGATATAGGCAGTCTGGAGCGTAGCCATATTGATCTGGAAGCCGGCCAAATCCACTTTCCCGGCTGCCGCCAAACCGCTCCCCGAAGCCTGCATTTGGCTTCCAGTCAAATCCTACGCTTACAAAAATACCTCAGCACCCTTCAAGATGCCCAAGCCCCCTTTCCAGCAGGTACAATCCTGACCAATAGAATGGCTTATCTCTTTAAACATCAACTCTGCAAACTGGAAGCCCCGGCCAATAGAATCCTCAAAGCCCATCAGGTCCGGGCCTCCGTGTTGAGCCACTGGCTCAAATCAGAAGATATCCGCCAGGTACAATACAAAGCCGGACACCGCTATATCTCCAGCACCGAAGCCTATCAGCATCAGGACTTGGAAAGCTTGCAAGAGGACGTACAAAAATATCATCCCCGGTCCAGGATGCTGCTGTAAAACCCCTTTTTTCTTTCTCTTGAAAGCTATCAAGAATTGAAAAAAGTGTACCTTAGGGAGATCTTAGTGACAAAAACGTTCTTTGAAAAGTGCCTTATAATCCCTAAAAAAGTCTATAAAAAGGAGATGCAGGTTATCACCCCTTTGGGATGAACTTGGCCGGCATTGAGAAG
>CAWUIO010000216.1:0-3638 GCA_963922455.1 uncultured Microscillaceae bacterium | reverse complement strand
TCGTTGGGTATGATGATTTTAATAATCTAAAAATAATCTTAGATGCTCGAATCACAGGACAATCAGTGAGATGTCCTGTTCGATGATGCGAAACAACCACATCACGATCCTGATTTTTCTGAAAGCGAAAATTAATTGAAATAACATCCGCTGTAGAAATTTCAGAAGATTCAATAGGAACAACAAAATTATTTTTGAGAAAAATAAAATCACATATTCGTACTGGTTTTGTTTTACCAAGATTTTCCACCATTAAATATTCGCAAGATCTGAAAGCAAAGAAAAATGCTAACATTACCAAATCTTGAATATGATCTAACATTGGATCTCCTCCTGTTGGTCGGTTGCAGAAGTTGTGGAAGACAACGTAGGATAAGCATTTCTGCGGTCGAGCCCCTGGATCTTGATCTTGGTAAGCTTGAAATAATCGTTGTAAAATGCGTGCAGTTTTTCCATTTGGACCGTGCCTTGGGTCAGGTCGGCCGGCATTAAGGAAGGCCTGAGCCACCGCCCCAATGGTTGATGTACAAGTTGAGGCACCAATTGTAGTTGAGCCTGGTCTTCTTGGTTGTGAGTATGTGCAACTCCGGATAGATTCGGCGAAGGCCATAAGGATGTAGTGTCGTTCAATTTGGTGGACGTCGTCGAGATAGGGGTTGTGGTTGAATTCGATGGTTCGTAAAAATATTGTCCATCGTTCCCAACTAATGTTGGTAGAGGCATGGGTGGCTCGAGTGACGGCGGTATCCCCGGTTTGTTGCGCAGCCAAAACAAGATCCATGAGATGATTTCTGGCGGTAGGGCTTTGATGTGAAAATGAGGGGGAACCTGTGAAGGGTATGTAGATGTAATGTGAGTAACTAGGTCGGCGAATGAGTGCTTGTCAAAATTACGAGAAAGAATATCAGCAACCCCATTCGATTTTCCTGGTAACCATTGTGACCAAAGTAATACGTTGGACTTCAAAAGAATTGATGCTAAATGTCTCGTTGCACTGTAATGGACCGCATGTTCACCTTTCATTGCAAAGTTGGATTTGTAAAGCCACGATGCAGCCGATGTATTATCTGCAATGAGTAAAGCTAATGAATCAGATTGTAATTCTCCTTCGTATATTCCAAGTAAAAGATCTGTTGCTGCTGCTAGCCATTCCAGAAAATTAATAGACCAACGTTCGACAAATTCAGATGGAATTTGAAATTGCCATGCACGTCCAGTTTTATAAGAAACTCCTCCCAAGCCAAACTCGCAAGCGTCGGTTCTACTAATACGATCAGGCGAGCGATCAGTTACCGCATTTAAGGAAACGCCTCGTTGGCATCGTTGTAATGCAAGTTTCCAAAATTGAAGATCGATGATTTCTGATGTACATAAATTTGTACCGCGTACCACTGAATTTTCGGCTCGAGTAGCAGCTGTTCGTAAATTACTCATAAAATGTCGTAAATGGGGCATTATTGTTGCACAGAATTCGAAACGACCAATAACCGTTGCAAGTGTTGCAAATGTAACCCATTTTCTTTTATGATTCAGTAATTCGTCTAAATCTTCGGCCCACATTGTATACTTATCTGATGATAGTGACATTATTAACCGCCTTGTATCAATCGTCCAGCCTAGTATCTCCATATGTTCAGAAGGTGTACCTTCTTCGTGTAATTTCTTCAACGACAAAAGTACATCACGTTTCAATGGCTCATCCGGCGTTACTGGTCGCCCAAGCGCGTCTATAATTAAAAGTACGGCGTGCGCGAGCCGGGCGGCATGTTGATTTTTCGACAAATATATTTCTGCTCCAATTGTATCATCAATATATTGATCAACGTATCCCAACGAATCTTCTTCAAGGTCGCAAAGGAGTTCTTTACTATTTCCATAAGGAATCTCATCCGGAAAGAAGAAAGGCTCTCCTAATTGACTTGAATATTCTGATGAAAAAGTAGAAGGATCCCAGTCTGGACATCGTACCAATACATTGATAGTATCACACATTATATCGGTAAAATCTGAAAAATCCGCTGGATTGGCAGCCGCACCAAAAGTTTGTCTCAAACTAATCAATGCGATTTGATCTAATGGATAACTTGTCAGTTGCGAGAGAGTAATTGTGTTTTGTAAAGCCGTCTCACCTTTGTATTGAATTCGTCGATACGCAGATTTTAAATCGAATTTTGAAAGAAGAATTGGTTTCCCTGGATGATTCAACCGCATCCACACAATTCGATGAATAAAACGATGGAGAGCTCGACCATACATACAAGGAGTTAAGGAATCTCGATACATTCGTCCATTGATTGCCGTCTTTGAAGGAAATAAAAATGATTGATCATGAGTGATGCGCATTTTCTTCTTCCGTTCTCCGTTTGGCAAAAGCTTCACTTGATGAGCCATCCCGAGAGGAGCAACAATAACGTGGGGTAAGGATTCCAAACAATTAACCGGAAGTGGTAGTTGCCAACCTCGATTGATCTCGTCTGTTAGAATCTTTAATACATCGTCGCGTTGTTGCAAAGCCGATTTGTGATGACCATACTCTAAAGCTTTTCTAACATCCTGAATCCTTTCATCATCGGTTTTTGGTGCAAGATGAAATGCAGCACCTTCTTCAAGCATTTTACGAACACGAGGCCACTTCGGATGTCCTTCCCAAAGAGGGGCCAATAAAATTGTTGGGCGAAATTCGGAGCCTGGGTGTAATATGGAGAAGCGATGATGATGGATGGCGGCGTTTAAATCGTTATTGAAATCGTTAAGTAAAACCTTTTGATTAAATTCGGCAGCTTCCATAGTCATGTCGAATTTAAAAACAGGTGTTGGTAACGATGGAGGTTTCCAACTAAGTAACCGTTTCAAAGCTCTGATGAATGACCGTTGTGGAAGGGGCCAAATTGTATGTCGATGTTCTAACGTTGATTTCCATAAAGGTTGCTCTTCATCAGGAATATTCTCCAAAGGTAAATATTGTCGTAGTAAATCCTTGGAGCAAAAATAATGATGGAAATACTTGCGATCAGATGAAGATTTACCAAGGAAAATATTGGACGAAGATAACGAAGTCGAAGAATCATCATGTAAGGAAGCAACAGATGCTTCCATTGGAAGAGCAATTTTCGACGATGAATGTTTCGATGAAACATCAGGAGGAGTAGTTGTATGTAGCATCATCGGGTCCATAACAAAGGAAGAGAATTTCAATGAAAATTGAATTCGTCGTAGAGAATGGCCGGTAGATGAATACACAGAAATACCAGCGATCGGATGATCGTTAGATGACGTCGAAGACTGCAAGGTATTATCCAAATCGATAGGAAAGGGACGATAAAGAGTCAACGACTTCATCGGAAAGGCTCGAGAATCATTTTGTTTTTCAACCTGGTTGATACTGCCACCAGGTCGAGATACAAGAACTACAATTGATGTAGAAGCTTGTAAATCGAAAGAGAAATGTCGTGGGAGATCTTGAGAATAATTAGAATTCGTAGAAGAAGATTCCAAGACAGTATCATCGAAAAATTCAATACTTGAATCGTTGATCCCAATCATATTGTTGAAAAGGCATGATGATTTTGTAGGTTTATCGAATGGGATTGAAAATTCTGGGATCAAATTAGGATTAGGGTACTTACGTAATAAATTCG
>CAWUIO010000215.1:0-3666 GCA_963922455.1 uncultured Microscillaceae bacterium | reverse complement strand
CCTGTTTGAGCTCGTGAGGGCCTGGCGGGGAAAGGCAGCGAGTAGCGAAAGCCCGACCCCGGCCAGCACGTATGGTTAAATTGTAGTAATAAATGGTATAGCCGGGGGCAGCCCCCTGTATTCTAAACAATATCACTATGTTTGAAACGAAAGTAAATCCGCAATCCGCTCAGTTTGCGGGCAATCGAGAAGGGATGCTGAAGTGGTTGGAAGAGCTGGAAAAAAACATGGAAGCGAGCCGCTTCCAAGGAAAAGAAGTGCACATTGAGCGGGCACGTAAAAAAGGAAAGCTATTGGCGCGGGAGCGACTGGCTTTGTTGCTGGACCCAGATAGTCCTTTCTTGGAGTTTTCTCCCCTGTCGGGACTGTATGCTGCCAGTAATTATGGGCCGGGAGGTACCAGTATTTGTGGGATTGGCTTAGTCTCCGGCAAGCTAACGGCCATTGCGACCAATGTAGCCACCCGAAAAGGAGGCTCCGTCGACGAGGCTACCGCTTTAAAAGTGGTGCGCTTCAATGATATTATCCGAGAAAACCGCTTGCCCAGCATCAATTTGGTGGAAAGTGGGGGAGCCTTCCTGCCTGACCAGTCAAAGACTTTCAATTATGGAGGTTCTCAATTTCGGGAGCTCTCGAGGCGCTCGGAGTTGGGACTCTCCACCATTGCGATTGTCTTTGGGAATGCCACCGCAGGAGGGGCATACGTACCTGGAATGTCAGATTATAGCATCTTTGTAAAAGACAAGGCCAAGGTGTTTTTGGCGGGCCCCCCGCTCGTAAAAATGGCTACTGGCGAAGAAACCGAAGCGGAAAGTTTGGGAGGGGCTGCCATGCACAGCCGGGTTTCGGGAGTTTCGGATTACCTGGCCGAAGACGAATACGACGGGATCCGCTTGGCCCGCAGGCTGATGAAATATGTCAAAGTTACCGAGCCTCACCTCATACCCGAAGGGCCGGTCCGGGAACCCCTGTATGATGCCGAAGAAATCCTAGGAGTGCTCCCTCCTGACCCCAAAACCCCCTTTGATATCCGGGAATTGATCATCCGGGTGAGTGATGGCTCTGAGTTTGACGAGTTTAAACCCGAATACGGTTCCACAATGATCTGTGGTTGGACCAAAATTCACGGGTACCCCGTGGGGATTTTGGCCAATAACGGGGTGATCTTCTCCGAGTCGGCCAATAAGGGCTGTCAGTTTATTCAATTGTGTGCCCAGAGTGATATTCCGCTGCTATACTTGCAAAATACCACGGGCTATATGGTAGGCAAGAAATACGAGGAAGGAGGGATCATCAAGCACGGGGCCAAATTAATCAATGCCGTGTCTACTTGCGGACTCCCGAGTATTACGTTGATGGTAGCCAATAGCTTTGGGGCCGGTAACTATGGGATGAACGGCCGCTCTTTTCAACCTAATTTCTTATTTACCTACCCTCAGGCCCAACTGGCCGTGATGGGGGCTGAGCAATTGGCCGGTACGATGGAGATTGTGCAAAGAGCCTCGGCCAAGGCCCAAGGGATTGCCTTTGATGAGGAAAAAGCCAAGATGATGAAGGCAGCCCTCATAAAAGATATCAAAAAATCGTCTAGTGCTTGGTATTCTACCACCAACGTGTGGGACGAAGGGGTGATTGACCCTCGGCAAACCCGGCATTATTTGGGTTTTTGCCTGGCGATATTATACAACAAAAAGATTGAAGGAAGCCGCTCCTTTGGGGTATTTCGTATGTAAGACCTTTTTAAATTAGAATATATTATGACTCAAAATACATCTCCCGTGCGCATTGCCAATATGAGCGGATTTTACGGGGACCGCTTAAAAGCCCCCTTAGAAATGCTCGAGGGTGGCCCAATTGATTACCTCACTGGTGACTATTTGGCCGAGCTTACCATGGCCATCCTGTATAAGGTAAAGTCTCAAAAACCCGATGGGGGCTATGCCGCCACTTTTTTAAAGCAGATGGAAATGGCCATGGGCTTGTGCATGGACAAAGGGGTGAAAGTGGTAGTCAATGCCGGAGGACTTAATCCCGGGGGCTTGGCCAAAGCCCTCGAAGGACTGGCCGAAACCTTACAGATACATCCCAAAATTGCCTACTTGGAGGGAGATGATTTGATGCCTCAATTGGGGGCATTGCAAAAAGAAGGCCTTGTATTTACCCACTTAGACCGGGGTACCCCCTTAACCGAAAGTGGTTTAATTCCCGTCTCGGCCAATGCCTATTTGGGCTGTTGGGGCATTGTAGAAGCCTTAAATCGAGGGGCCGATATTGTATTAACGGGCCGGGTAGCCGATACTTCCTTGGTGATGGGGCCGGCTGCCCACCATTTTGGCTGGGAGAAGGACAATTGGGATGCCCTGGCCGGGGCTGCCGTGGCCGGACATATCATTGAGTGTGGCGGACAAGCCAGTGGGGGTAATTATTCCTATTTTGAGGAAGTACCCAGTTTTAGTAAAGTGGGCTTCCCCATTGCCGAGATCATGGCCGAAGGAAATTCGGTGATTACCAAGCACCCCAACACGGGAGGGCTCATCTCGGTGGGTACGGTAACGGCCCAGTTGCTTTATGAGATTAATGCCCCCGATTATAAAACGCCCGATGTTGTAGCGCATTTTGGTAGCATTCAGTTGGAACAAATAGGGGAAGACCGGGTGCAAGTAAGGGGAGTAAAGGGCAGTCCGGCTCCCCAAGAAGCCAAAGTGACCCTAAACGGCATGGGCGGCTACCAAAACTCCATGACTTTTTATATGGCGGGTCTGGACAATGCCCGCAAGGCGGAGATCCTAAAAAATACCTTTCTGGAGAGTGTTGGCGGAGAAAAAGCTTTCCAAGATGTAGCTATGGAGTTTTGGGATACTGCCCAGGTCAATCCCCAGAGCAATGAACAGGCCATGGCCCAGCTTAAGATCTCCGTAAATGATCCCGATGCTAAGAAGGCCGGGAAGTTTTTTACTTCTAAGCTCATAGAGTTGGCGCTTTGCCAGGTGCCCGGTTTTTGTCTGGCCCAGCCTCCGGGTCCGGCCAAACCGCGAATTGTGCACTTTCCTACCTTGATCCCCAAGCAACACCTGAAACCGGTATTGCACGTAAACGGGGAAGCTGTGGAAATCACAGAAATGCAATTTGAAGGGGAGTCCACTCCCTATGTATCTCCTACGTTCTCGATTGATTTATCCTATCAGGGCCAGGATACGCAGCCACTCCCCTTGGGGAAGGCCTTTGCCGCCCGCTCCGGCGATAAGGGAGGCAATGCCAACCTGGGTATTTGGGGCCGCGATGCCCAAGCCTACGGGTTTTTACACGATTTTCTTACGGTAGAGAAGTTTAAAGAGCTGATACCCGATGCACGCGATTGTGAAGTGATCCGCTATGAGTTTCCCAATTTGCATGGGCTCAACTTTTATATGATTGGCTTTTTGGGCGATGGCGTGGCGGCCTCGCATAAGATGGACGCGCAGGCCAAGACTACCGGAGAGTATCTACGGATGAAGGTGGTGGATTTGCCGGTGGGTTTGCTGAGGGGATAAGGAGGTCAAAGTTTCATGTTTGACTAGAGCTTGGGGCTTCCCCGCGCCAAATAATTGAGCTTTTCATAGGTCGATCGGCTTGGCGCGGGTCGGGCTCTCGCTACTCGCTGGCCAGCGCACTGCCAGCGGCGAGCTC
>CAWUIO010000214.1:0-3939 GCA_963922455.1 uncultured Microscillaceae bacterium | reverse complement strand
GGTTCCCGAAATGGCCCTTTGCAGCCCATATAATTAAATTTAAACAGTTTCTTAGAGGAATGCTTACTCAAATACTATCAAGCCATATTATTTAAAACCCAAGAGATCATGTTAAAAAATTATCTTAAAATCGCTCTCAGAAACTTATGGAAACGAAAAGTATATAGTACCATCAATATTTTGGGCTTGGCCATTGGCTTAAGCAGTTCTTTGTTGATTATCCTTTGGATCGTAGATGAAGTCTCCTACGACCGTTTCCACGAAAAAGAGGAGCAATTGTATCGCGTTTGGAACCAGGCCAATTTTGATGGAGAACTTGTTTCTTGGGGAGTTACCCCAGCCCCTCTGGGCCCGGCCATGCAAAAGGCTTTCCCTGAAGTAGTGCGTACGGCCCGATTAAACTGGACAGGAACCTACCTCTTGGAAGTAGGAGAAAAAAACGTATTGGCTCGGGGAAATTATGCCGATCCCAATTTCTTAGAAATGTTTTCTTTTCCTTTAAAAATAGGAGAAGTTAGCACGGCATTGAGCGAACCAAATAAAGTCCTTATTAGTGAATCATTAGCGCGTAAACTGTTTGGCTACCAAAACCCATTAGGAAAAGTCTTACGCTTGGAAGATGAAGATAATTTTATCGTAGGTGGGGTGCTCCAAGACCTCCCTCAAAATACATATTTTGACTTTGAAATATTAATTCCCTGGGAGTATGCCGAAAAAAAAGAACACATTTATTCTTCCTGGGGAAATAACAGCTATATGACCTTTGCCGAGCTGAGCCCTCAATCGGTAGAAGAAGACGTGAATACCAAAATTGCCAAATTTGCTCAAGAACAGGATGATGAAGTAGAGTCGGAGCTTTTTTTACATTCCGTTAAGAAATGGCGCTTATACTCCGACTTCAAAGATGGAAAAGTGGCAGGGGGAAGGATTCAGTATGTTCGATTATTTGGAATCATCGCCCTGTTCATTTTGCTCATCGCTTGTATTAATTTTACCAACCTCTCCACCGCGCAGTCGGAGAAACGGATCAAAGAGGTAGGGGTACGCAAATCGGTGGGGGCTCATCGTTCATCTTTAATGCTGCAATTTTTAGGGGAAGCTTTTCTTATGACTTTCTTGGCTTTGTTGATTGCAGTCCTACTTACCGAGTTAGTCTTACCTAGTTTTAATTTGCTCACCGAGAAGGACCTATTTATCCGGTATGATAATCCTCCATATTGGCTTAGTGGGATGGGTTTTGTGCTCATTACCAGTTTATTGGCCGGAAGTTATCCGGCTTTTTATTTATCCTCATTTGATTCGGTGAAGGCGCTTAAGGGTAAAATTTTGAAGGGGAAAAACTCGATAACCTCTCGTAAAGTTCTGGTAGTACTTCAATTTACAATATCCATAGCATTGATTATCAGTACGATAGTGATTTATCGACAAATACAATATGCTAAAGAACGGGCTGCCGGATACGATAAAGAACAACTTGTGTACCACTATTTTTCGGGAGATATTTCCAAAAATTATGAGCTGATCAAACAAGAACTGATCAAAGAAGGAGTTGCTGAGGCAGTATGCAAGACGAATCACCCAATCACCAACAATAATAGTAACACCTGGGGGCTTGAGTGGCAAGGCCAAGATAGAAGCAAACGTATTTTATTTGATCAAATAGCTACCAACCAGGATTTTGTCCAAACCATGAAAATTCGATTGAAAGAAGGGAGAGATATTGATGTAAAAGAATTTAAGACAGATAGTACCGCTTGTTTACTCAATGAATCGGCTGTAAAAGTTATGGGATTTGATAAACCTTTGGGCCAAATCATCAAAAAAGATGAAATAGATTACAAGGTGGTAGGGGTTATCAAGGACTTTATCTGGGGCTCTCCGTATAAGCAAATCCAACCGATGTTTGTCTTCCAAGCCCAAGATTGGTACAATGTCCTTACGATACGGCTCAATTCTAACCGTTCCGTCTCAGAAAATCTAAAAAAAGCAGAGATGATTTTTAAGGAGTTTAACCCCAACTATCCTTTCAACTATCGCTTTGTTGATTCTGAGTATAACAAAAAGTTTAAATACGAGCAACTCATGGGCAACTTGTCTAATGGTTTTGCTGGCTTGGCCATCATAATTTCCTGCCTAGGCCTTTTCGGTTTGGCAACCTACACTGCCCAAGCCCGCACCAAAGAAATTGGTATCCGTAAAGTATTGGGAGCAAGTGAGTTTAGTATTGTAAACCTACTCTCACGTGAGTTCTTGCTTTTGGTCGGTCTTGCTTTTTTTATAGCGTCTGGTATTGCTGCTTATTGCATGCACCAGTGGTTGATGAGCTTTCCCTATCGGGTGAGCTTACCTTGGTGGAGCTTTTTATTAGCAGGAATAATTGCCTTAGCCATAGCCTTACTTACCGTAAGTTTTCAGGCCTGGAAGGCTAGCCGGGCCAACCCTGTACAATCCTTGCGTTATGAGTAAGATACGTATTTCATAAATCCCCCAGGCTTCCCAGGCCTTGGGGATTTATTCCTCACTAGGAAAAGGGAGAATGAGTTCAGATTGAAAAGCGAAAGCCTTTTGGGTATTTGCTATTTGCACCATTTGATAGAGGTGCTCCCCATTTAGGCAAGCTTCTTCTTCCCAAGGACGGTCATTATAGGGTATTTTTTTGACATTGGGATAATACTGCCCCAGCCAATACAATCTTTTTTTATCCTTAACCCGGAGTTGCCGGGCTATAACTTGCTTCACATGTACCAGTTCATGGGCCAAAACCTGTATACATCCCTTCAAGCTAAGGGTATTGTCTACAAAGACTTGAATGGTAATAAAACCATTTAATGAATCTCCCTGGGCAGTAAATCCTTGCATTTTGTTTGGGTTAATCCCCCAGGTCTTCTCTAAGGAAACAGATTTAATCAGTAAAATCGTGCGGCTTGATGGAAAATTTAAGTACTCGATGAACCGCTGCGTCAGCGTATACAAGGCTTCTTCGTGTTTAAAGTGATAAAGACGTACGTCGAGAGAATCACTTTGGGCGTAGCCTAATTGATAAATAAACAATCCTGTAAGTAAAAGGAGGGCGGGTTTTCTAGACATACCATGTAGTAGTTAAAAAAATATAGGGCTTATTTATCATCAACCCAAAGTTTTTGTCAAGGGGTTCAAGGATTTAGGAGGCTTTCTTACATATGTTGCCTTCCTAGCCGAAAAAGGATATACTTTACTATGTTGGCAACATGCGATAGAACTAGGAATAAGTTCACAGGGACTTAACCCTGACTTAACCCTAAAAATCTATCTTGGGCCATAATAAATTCATCTTTAACGCTGAACCTTATGTTCCAATTTACGAAGGCCTCAACATGGATTAAGCTGGTGCCTACTAGGTAGTTTGTCTTCTTGTGATGATATGCTAAACCTACTCAAACGCAAGAAAAAAACAACTTAAAAAAAGTTGGGGTAAGATTTGCCAGTTCCAATGCATCCTCGAACCGTTTTAACGAAGGTGATTTGCTCAATGATCTGTCTACTCCTGACAACCCTCAGGCCCAAAATGTAGCCGAGATTATTCAAATTACCCGTCCTGATTTCCTTGCTTTGTTAGCGTTTGACTTTGATGAGTCAGGTCAAGCCTTGGAGCTTTTTCAAGAAAACTACTTAGCTCAAAGTCAAAATGGAGCCGACCCGATAACGTATCCCTATACGTATGTTTTTTCTTCTAATACCGGGGTACTTTCCGGGGTAGATTTTAACAATGATGAAAATGTTGCCTTGCCTTTAGATGCCTTTGGTTTTGGTTTCTTTCCGGGGCAATTTGCCTTTGCCATCCTTTCTAAGTATGAAATCTTAGAAGAAGAGATCCGTACTTGCCAGAATTTCCGTTGGGTGGATATGTAGGGCTGTCCGAAAAGCTAGCAAGCCTGGAAAGAGGAAAATGGAATTTTTGGT
>CAWUIO010000213.1:0-3981 GCA_963922455.1 uncultured Microscillaceae bacterium | reverse complement strand
TTGTTGTTGTTGTTGTTGTTGTTGTTGTTGTTGTTGTTGTTGTTGTTGTTGTTGCCACCACCAACCAACCCTACACTACCACTACCTTTTACTTTTTCAAAGAATATTTTTTCAAAAATATTTTTTCAAAAATAATTTTCTTTCGGAGAAAAAAATTTTTTTCGGAGAAAAAAATTATCAAAACCGGCCGCGCTGCCACTGCACACGTCATCAGCTCAGAATGACTGATTTTGTGCCCCTGCCGCTTGTCCGCTGATGAAGCGAAAGCGAAATCGTCCCATTGTCTCCAAACGATTCGGAAACAAGCAGCCCCACCGGATTGCTTTTAGTGGATAAAAGTCCTTTCTAGTGTTTATCTTTACACTAGAATAACAATTGTTTCATCTCACTGCACAATAATAGCAGTTGCTCGCTTCGCTCGCAACGTTGTTGTTGTGTTGGTGTTGTTGGTGTTGTTGTTTAAGAAACAATGGACTCCGCGACGACTACAAACCCAGTTGGAACTAAACGCGTCCGTATTGACCCATCACTCAATACTACGCACTCATCTGAGCAATCAACGCAAAAGTCTCGGCGAAAGTCGCCATCGGCTGCTGCCGTTGATAAGCTCCAACTGGAAGTCACGTCGCTCCCTACTGCTCTCCAAGATTTGCTTCTCTACTATGGTCGCCTCATCATTGAAATTAGAAGCAAGATACATAATAAACTCTCTGTTAAGAAAAGAATGGAAGAGGAATCCGATTACATCCCAAAATCGGCAAGAGCCAGTGATTTTAAAATCACTCTCTCTAAATCGACCGCTGCTGCCATATCCCCAGAGAGACTAGATTTTCTGCAGCAACAAGTCGACCAAGCTAAATCAATGTACCAACAATCACTGAAAGCAGTGATTCAAGAATGCACTGATCACGAGATTGCACAACTGAAGACAGAAGAAAAACAATGCATCTGCAACCTCTTATCTTCAATTGCGCAAGCTACCATCAAATACAGCGACCATGATTGCTCCTGCCAACAACTTGTGAGCAACCTACTTGCCTGCCACTTTGATTCCATCATCAAAAAGGGCTACCTTGATGTAACCACAATCTCCTTCAGCCAACTATACATGAGGCACCATGGCATTGATGATTTTCCACGCCCTACCAACCACATCTCCCCAACCCATTTCCAAAATCAAGAAGAAATGGCCCAGGACACTGCAGCCATGTTTGCTGCCAACAATCGTCCTGAAAACAAAATTCTGCCACATTTTGTTCGTGCACTGAAATGTGTGTTGGTGAGCCCTTGGAATAGTTTCTATGACCAACATGAAAAAAACAAAAAAGAAGTCGAACTCAAAAAACTTTCCACGGAAATCATCGAAGGAAAATCCACAGAGGAAACTACAATGACCTTAGAAGAGGAACCATCAGCCAATATGGAACAACTTCAAGACCTCATCCGCAAAGAATCCGAAAAGCGTGAAAAAAGGCTAGAAGAAATGGAGAAAAAATGTAAAGATTTAGAAAATCAGTTGAAAACAAACTCCCCAAAAAAAGGTCAGCAGAGGGGCCAACAAGGCGCCTCAACCAAAAAGAAATTACAAGGCAACAGGAAAAGCAGGTCCCCCACACCAACCCAAAGAAATGGACAACGCGGGCGCAACCAGACTACAAATCGATCTACACCGCAGCGAAGAGGACGCTCTCAAGAATCCTCCAACAATTCCAATACCAGTGGGGGAAACAACCGAACCCGAAACCAAAACCATGCAAGAAATCAGAACCCAACCCAACCAAACCAACAAAGAGGCCAAGCCGGAGGAAACAACAACGGTGGCGGAAGAAACAGGAGATCACAGCCCAGAAGCCGCTCAAACTCCAGATCAAGAAGGAATCGGACCAACACGCAAACCGATGCCAACAGGTAGTCACTTCTGTACGACAAAAAATTACAGAGCTATATGGATTCACATCAGACCCAAACAAGTCCCCCAAACACAATGCCTCCTGTCAACTTGCCCTCATGCCTACATGGTACTACTTTGCACGTCCACATCATACTGCATATCATGACTTCACAAAAACAAAAAAAGCGCCCAAAAATATTAAATCATTATTAGGACTTGGATTGAAATTTATTCCAACACCACCCTTCACACACAAATGGTCCAAAATAAAAAAAGACACATTTGACAGACTAAAACGAAGCTTAAAATTAAAATTCTACTTTTCCGAACAAAATCTTGCAAACGAAAATGACGACTCCGATGCAGAACACAATGTTGATGATGAATATAATTCAAGAATGTACATCAAATCCAACTGGACACCACCGCCATGGCACTGGCCTGGTGACACTCTTGACCATCGACTAGCAGCCTTTGATGAAAAAATGTCACAACTCTTCAAATGCCGCCGCGGTAAACCCAACCTGCTAAAACATCAACAGCATGCCCTACACCGCCTAACCCACCAGCACGAACACCTTATTGTCCCCTGTGACAAGAATTTAGGTCCCAGTATCATTGAAACAGAGGATTATCTACGTATTGCCTTCCGTGATCATCTCAATGACAAGGATACATACAAGCTGATCCCATCACGACGCGAAAATGATATCCGAGACCAACTCCTGCATCGTCTACAGAACTGGTTGAAAAACTACAAGTCCATCTTAACCAAAATGGAACATAAATTCATAAAAACACACATGAATTTAAACACCAAACCCTTCGCCAGATTTTATGTAACCCTCAAAGCCCACAAACTCAAATCAGGACAAACCGTCGATCATTTGAAGAGCCGTCCCATTGTCTCATGCCCTGGAAGCCTACTCCATCCACTGGGAATCTGGGTTGACAGTCAACTCCAAAAGGTTGCTCAAATTATCCCATCTTATTTCAGCAACAGCTTTGAACTCAAACAGGAATTACTATCGTTGAACCTGCCACCAAATGCACGACTCTTCACTGCTGACGCCATATCCATGTACACCAATATACCAACCTCGCAAGCTCTTACAGACATCAACGAAATGCTTGCATATTACCGTGATACAGTGGACAGCTCCTTCCCATATTCAGCTACAAGAGAAGGACTACGACTTGTCATGACCAACAATTATTTTCAGTTTGGTGGTCTGACATTTAAACAAAAAAATGGCACAGCAATGGGCACACCACCTGCCCCACCATATGCAACTATTTATTATGGTAAATACGAAGCCGAGATTCTGGAAACTCACAAAAATTCTCTTCTCCTTTATCGACGCTTCATTGACGACGTCCTTGGAATTTTCCTACTCAGCGACGATCCCAGTGACACCCAAGCCAGATGGGAAACCCTTCAAAATGACATGAACAAATCCCCTGGCCTCTCCTGGGAATTCAGCGAATTAACAGACAGACTGGACTTCATGGACCTAAATCTACATCTCACCAATGGAAAAATCACCACCTCCCTCTATGAGAAACCCATGAATCTTCATCTGTACATCCCGCCACACTCAGCCCATCCTCCTGGCCTCATGCCAGGCATTGTATTTGGCAGTATCTTTCGAATATACACCCTATGCAGCAATGACCAAGACCGCCGCTTGAGAACTAAAATCTTCTTTCAGCGCCTTCTTTCCCGTGGATATAAAGCTGACAAAATTCGCTCATTATTTGCCAAAGCCATCACTCGAGGCCAAAACTATACTGGCCCAGAAAAAAAGTCCATGCCCCATTCCAGAGTTATCCTTCATTTGCAATATCACCCAAATGACCCACCTTCCTACAAAATTCAACAAGCATGGAAAACCCTCGTCGCGGAACCACCAACTGGTACACACCTCAAAGACCTGAGGAACCCAACCAACAACATACGCTCCGGCATTGATCGTATGATTATTGCCTACAGCAGACCCAAGAACCTGGGAAATTATCTCTCCCACCGCAATTTCACAACCGATGGCCCTCCTATCTCCTCTTACCTTGAGTAGAGATCAGTGAGGGCC
>CAWUIO010000212.1:0-4183 GCA_963922455.1 uncultured Microscillaceae bacterium | reverse complement strand
GCGCGGGCAGATATGTTCCCGTTTGAAGCCCTATTTTTTAGCGCGGGCAAGCCCCTCAATTTTCCTTTTGAGACTTTTAAAATAAAGCACTCTCCTCATTCCAAGCTTTCTAGCTTTTCGGACAGTCTTAGGTGGTTGTCCCTAAGCTGGAAAAAGGCTCGAGTGAACAAGCATTAGGCATTTTGTATAGATTAGCTGCCCGGATGGGAGGATTGGGATAGGAGCCGGGTTTTTTTCGGACAGGAGCTATAGTATCGGGCTTGGCTGATAAGATCAGGCTGCTCTTGGCTATGCATTCCGCATCCTTTTTTTCAGTAGGCTTAAAAATTCCGGGCTCACCCCAATATACGAGGCGACATTTTTTTGAGAGATTCTCCTTTCTATGCTGGGAAATTTGGATACAAAAGAACGGTATTTCTCTTCCGCACCCTGGGAAATATTTTGATCAGACCGCTCCCCATAGGATGCCAGTGATCTTTGGTATAATATCCGGAAAAACCTCTCAAATTTGGGTGCCTGTTCTTATAATACCTCCAGCTTTTCTTTGGAGAGGGCATAGACGCTACTATCTTCCAGGGCTTGGATAAAATAATGGGAGGGGATATTTCTCGTAAAGCTGAGTATATCTCCCGTCCAATAATCTTCGATAGCAAACATAAAGATGTGCTCTGTACCTGAATAAATCGCGCAATATTTTTTAAAAGAAGGATATGGGGGGACTTATTCATTTGATGGGATGTGGGATTTTTTATAGAGTCTGAAGCGAAAAAACGCAGGTACCTTGGTTTAGGCCCCTTGATTTGGGTAATAAAGCCTACTTCAATAAAGCAATTAAGCCGAGAATAGAAAGGAGGGGAGGGGTTTTTTCAGGATAGCAAACAAGAAACCTTCGCCTGGGGCAAGCGTGAGGGCCGCGGTGACTATTTCATGTATACTCATCATAGGCCCTGCGGAACACGTAAAAGAACGGGGGGAGGGGGACTACTTGAAAGTTTGCATCTTTAGGAGTTCGCCCTCCTCATTATAGACCTTCCAAGTGCCTTTCTTCTTGCCGTGTTCAAAGCGACCTTCGTCCCATAGTTGACCATTGGCGTGGTATCGTTTCCATTCGCCTTGCTTATTCTCATCATCATCGAAGCCACCCGTGGCCCTGGGTTCGCCGCTTTTGTAGAACCATTCCCAGCGACCGACGATCTTCCCGTTTTTGTAGTTGCCGGATGATTGCAACTGTCCATTATTGAGGAAGTATTTCCACGTTCCTGATTTCTTTCCCTTGTCGAATTCACCTTGACAAGAGACAAGTCCGTTTTTGAAAAATACCTTAAATGGGCCATTTTTGGGATTGCCGTTTTCATCGATTCCTGGGATATCTTTCATGCTTGTTGTTTTTTTTGGGGGGGGGTGGCGGGTTGGCTAGCATGCGTAGCTTAGCCCAGTGTGCTGGGCTTTGCGTGGCTATGGATGCTAGCCATTATTATCCTCATTTTATTTTATTTAATTTCAAAAATTTATCCCTGCATTTAATGAATTTTTCTCTTTGTTCAACAGGAATTAGATCCTGAAAGTACTCAGGTTCATAGGATGAAATTAAACGATATTGGTCATCTTTAATGATCTCAAAAGAGTCAGTTACTCCATCGGTCTTTGTCCATAAAGTTGAGCTGCCATCTTCTCTAAATTCTTCATGCAGATTCAAAGAGTCAAGTACGAGAGTCCAAAAGTTTTGCATGTTGAAGAAGTCAAGTAGCTCGTTAAATTCATTTTGGTTAAATGATAATTTACGGACCTTACTTTTGATAACCTTTTTATCATTATCAAGATTCAACTTCCATTTAAGTCGCTTCCATCCTTGCTCCTCCTTTACAAAGAGGATATAAACCTGTTCAGAACTCCAATATGAATTTTTGGTGAATGATAATATTTGTTCATACTGTTTTGAAAACTCATTCCATAATCTTGATTTCTCAGATTCATCTGATGATATATTAGACTCAATATGTGGTAATTCTTGTGCCCAAAGTGATGTTGAGAGAAAAACCAGAAGTATCAAAAGGTTTTTCATTATTTAAAATTGAGGATAACTTGTATATAACTTCCATGTGCCGTTTACTAGGGTTTAAATATATGTAAACGTTTACAAAATCTAAAAAGCATAGTGGTTTTAGGATATTTCTATCTAAATGTAAGAAATCCACCCAGGCTGGTGCAAGCAGGAGAACCTTCTCACCCTGGCCGTTTTTGATTCCAGAGGGCCACCCCAGCATTGTCTCCGAATACTCCGAAATCAATCATCCTAAACTCTTTTTAAAACGGGCTGCATCCGTTCACAGGTTTCCTATGTCCCAAACCCAGGCAACAAAGGGCAAATCATGGAAAAATAGGCCTCTAAAAAGTGAAAAACCGGAAAAACGCTCTTGTTTCCGGTTCAATTGCCTGGATCAATCCCTAAAAAAACTTGTCTTACCAGCCAGTTCCTCCCAAGCAAATTCCATAGTAAGTCCCAGTCAGGTTCAGTCAACCCAGGCTTCTCGCTCGGCTCTACGAGCCTCGGGAAGCCTTTTTGTTGCCGGTAGTTTTATTTTACTCTACATTTAAGTTTTGTTGATTAACAATAAAATCAAAAGCTAATTTTTCCACTCGTTTGTTATCTACCTCTGCATTCCAAGCTTTATGTCCTTTACCCTCTAATGGATAAAATTCGAAAGCAACCCCAGTAGATTCGTAGATAGCTTTCAAGTCTTCTGCAGCTGTAAAAGGAACTGTACTATCATTTGTACCATGAACTATTAACATTGGAGGGTTGCTCGAGTCAAACCTTTGATGTCCATATATTGCCTCTAAAGCATCTAATCCAACTTTAGACCCCCAAAAATCAATTATGGTTTTGATTTGATAAGTTTCATCAAGATTAGTGGTTGCAAGAGTTGGGTCTTGAGTAGTATTAATTTCATTTCTGTAATCCTCTAAGTTTGAAACTCCAAGAGTGATGGCAGTAACTGCTCCTGCAGAAGCACCTCCGACTGTAACATAGTCTGCATTTATCTTATATGTATCCTTATTTGCCATTATCCAACGCATTGCTGCTTTTGCGTCTCGGTGTGCAGGATACATTGCCAAAAACTGTTCAGGTTCTTCGTCAGGAGGTAGGTTAGGAATATAATCTATCCACTTTTGAGGCACTGTCCCAATCTTCCCCATTTTTCTGTAAGCAACAGATATGAAAACCCATCCACGAGATGCGTAATAATGCGCGATGTTAACTATATCTTCTTGTTGCTTTGAACCCCCTCTAAAACCTCCTCCATGAATAAACATAATCAAAGGTCTATTTTCGGCGTCATTATCTGGTGAATAAACATCCAACTTTAAGGACAATTCAGAATAGTTGGGACTATTTAAGCTTTCATGGCTAAGGCCTTTGGCATATACAACATCCTCTTCAAATAACACTTCAAATGTAGAGCTTGATTTTATGGTAGGAAGATTTTCCATAGTGCTTGGCGCGATATCATCTTTGATACAAGCATTTAGTATAAAGGCAAGTCCAATAATTAATGTTTTTTTCATACTTACTTTAACGCTTCAAATTCTTTAAAAGTCTATTGTCAATAGGGTTTAATAATTACCGCCAACGTTGAGTATAAGAATAGTAGCCGACTGCGTGGGACTGCCCTCTTCCCCTATAGTGCAAGCACGTTTGAGTAGAGTTCTTTTTGTTTCATTTCAAACCCCTCGGGGGTTTGATATCCAATAGAGCTATGGGGACGCATGGTATTATAAATGACCGACCATTCTTGGATGTGTTCATTGAGTTGGGCCAGGCCACCAAACCACTCTAGGTTCAAGCACTCTTTTCTTAGTGTGCCATTTAATCGCTCGATAATCCCGTTTTGGCTAGGTTTTCCGGCCTGAATATGCCGCTGTTCCACTTTTTTCCCCGCCCCACCTAGTCCAAGCATATAAAAAAACACCCCTGGTTCCAGGATAAGCGCAGCGGTCCTTGGACCTTTTCTTTTTCCGAAAGCGTCCCCGCTTTCAGCCACTAGGCTACGTTGCTGCGTCCTAGCTCTTCTTGAGCCATGAAAGCAGTTATGAGTCGCTAGGTTTTTCTTGTTTTGAAGAAACGTGAGCCTTCGGTAAACCCATCTTGTAGATAATACTATTTTGACAGTGGGGTCTATTT
>CAWUIO010000211.1:0-4377 GCA_963922455.1 uncultured Microscillaceae bacterium | reverse complement strand
GCTGCGCTTATCCTTGAACCAGTTTGCCTTTTTTATAAGCTTGGACTAGATGGGGGGCGGAGCCGAGTAAATACGATCTTTTAAAAATTCCTGATGCTCTTCTCTCAACCAATCTGCAAACCATTTATTATTTACGTAATAATGATCCACATCGCAAGTATTGTACTTAAAATAACCATCCTCGATGATTCTTTTCATGCTAAATTCTGTAAGTTCCTCAAAAGTGTATTGGGTTCTTCTAAAATCTGGATAACCATAAGAAAATGTAACATTTCCCGAATAATAAAATTGCCAGTATTCTCCTTCTTTCTCTGCTGTAATCATTTGTACAAACTCTGCAGCTATAAAATCTGGTCTGCGTCGTAGTATCCCCAAAAATAGCAATGCTTTATCTTTTTTTTGATTAAAAAGTACTGGTGAAAGTAACTTGTATGTCTCTCTTTTAAGGTTCTGAACTCTTCTAAGCTTTAAATCCTCTAACCAATATAACAACGTATCTTCCACACTTCTTCTAATCTTCAGATAATCTTGATCTTCTTGCAATAATCTTATTTGATCTGATAAACATTCGTATTGTTTTTCTAACATAATTTCTTGAAATTGAACTCTATTTGTAATCAATAAAAACGAACATAACAATATTATCAAATACATATTAATTATCTGGATTTCGAGGTTCTAAAGATTCATTTCTAGGTCTAGCTACTCCGGTACTCATTGGTCGAGTAGCAGGAAGCCAGTCATCATCTTGAGTTCGCGTAACATCCTGCCTAGGCATAACAAAACCAGGATCTCCAAGTTTATATTTGTCGAATATATAATAATGATCCAAGGCGTCATGCCCACCACGATGTGCCTTCCACTTTGGATTCCAAGCCATTCTTTTATTCAGACCAGGAATATCATAGTCTAAAAACTCACGTACTCTTAGAATCTTTCCCATTTTTGAACCTCCATTCATAGGTTTACCCTCCAAATCTACCCAAGGTGGCTCATTCCAAGGACGACTAGAAACTGCATCATTATGATGAGAGTATTGTACTCCCCTGATTCCATCAGGATGAATAAAACCTGTAGGCTGATGTGGTGCTATGTAATAAATTACCTCAACTTTGTAACCCAATTTCGTAAGCTGTTTAGCCATTCCAGCCGCATGTGCGCCTCCCTGACTATGCCCCACAATTTTAATTGTTTCATCATCAGCAAGTTTTATCTTTCCATCTTGCACTTGTTTGTGAAATAAATCTGCTTTAAACTCACCCTCTACAAATCTTTGGCTGGCTTGAGATTGAAAATCTGACGATCCACTTGTAAATGCAACATTTTGATCCCCAATCCTATCCATAAACATTTGAGCTAAATCTGTATTTGCTCCTGCGTGATTTTTACCCGACCAATAACCAAAATGATCATAGTTAAATATCCCATAATCTGGGCTGTCTCTCAACTGATCTAATCTGGGACTCATGCCATTCATTCTTAGACCATTAATTAATATGATTAATCTCCCATCAGGGTCAATTGCATTAAGAGGAGTGTTAGCGACAAAATTGTAAGGATTGAGACCTGGATATTTATGTTCAAGAGGATCACGAGCCATCCATCTCCCAAGTGCTGGATTATACAGTCTTGCCCCAAAGTCTTGAACTAATCCACCACTTCCCCATTCCCGATCATTCTCCTTCCCATTAAATCCAAAACGGTAGGCCAAGCGTCCGTAATCATAGGGCCCGGGAGTGAAGGAAATGGCATTAAACACCAAGCTAATAAGCTCAGTACTTCCATTCACCCCCCGAATATCCAGCTGGATACTAGTTTTAGAACTGGTAGCGGTAAACTTAAGTATCTCCGGGTTGAGCAAGCTTAGGGTTTTACGGCTGAGTTCCTGACCCGTTTCGTTCAAGATCAGCGCTACAACCTCTATACCCTCTTCGGCCGGGCCCGACTCCCTATCTAGGTCTATTAGCCAGGTATACATCCACCCCGGGTCGGTCGCTACACGCTGGAGGAGCTGTACCACCTTCTGATCATCTACCAGAGGCAACCTAGCCTCACGGCTGAAAGCGGGGACGCTTTCGGTTCAGAATAGACACCAGGACCGCTACGCTTATCCTGGCGCCAGGGCTATTTTTTATAGGCTTGGACTAGATGGGGGAATGCTGCGGACAAGTAAATGGCTTATTTCTCGCGGCACGTAGTTATCGCTGCGCTAAAACTACGCGCAACTAGCTGTCTTTTAATTTATTAGATAAGATTCAGGGCAACACTACGAACAACAGGGGGATGAGCTTATTCATCGCAGCACGTAGTTACCGCTGCGCTCAAACTACGCGCAACTAGCTGTCTTTTGGTTCGTTAAAGAAGTATCAGAGCAACACTACGGACAACAGGGGACTACACGGGAATTATTCTACCCAAAGTTAAAAACCCAAATATAGAACCGAAAAATAATATGACGGCAAAGATTCCTAAAACAACCCTCTGAACGCTAGTATATCTATTATTAAACTTGTCCACCACTGAACTATATTTTTCATCTCTTATAAAGATACTGTGGTTTATAAAATAAATGCTCAGAAGCATCGTGAGACAAATAATGTATATAGTTATGTTACTATATGAAATTACATTTTTCGCAGATTTTCCGACTGAAATGAAATACAGCGGATAAAGGGACAGAATTAAGGCAAATACGGTAACTGTTAGCATTTCTACCGCTCTTTGAGGAGCAGTTTTTTGATGCTTATCTTTCTTATACATAGCGGAATAGAAGCAATAAAACAAAAAGTCATACATAATACACCTACTTCAAATCTTTACTCTTTTTCTGTTTAATCTTCAAAAGCGGCATTAATCTTATCATTGTCTAAATATGTTGCTCTTAGCAGTCCATATCCAAGACCAAACCCACTGGCTACTAATCCGGCTGGTGGATATATCCAAGCAGCTCCCATCAAAGTAGCCGTAACCCCTGTATCTGTCCAAGTCGCAGAAGTTATTCTTCCTTCGGTGTTTAAATCAACAATACCTGAGACCATTACTCCTCCGATTGGAATTATTCTTCCAGTTGCCACTCCAAGCCTACTAACTCCTTTAAAAGTATGTCCCAAAGGGCTTTGCTTTAAGGCAGCACTAAGGCTCACATCAACTATACCATTCTCAATGCCTACCATAGTATTCACGGTAGAGACGGTATTCCAATCCCAGCCTATGGTCGTCAATTCAGCATCGGTAGTACTCTGAAGATCATTTAACTCTTTTCTAATGTTATCAAAGGTTGGGTCTAAGGCTACGCCCTCTCCATTCAATAGACCTAAGGGAATGTTATTTAACCGGGCTATTTCTTCACGTCGGTATTTTCCGTTACCATCCGGTACAAATCCGGTAACGGATATATAAGGTAAATCCGGATCAAAGGTTACGGTAGCGGGGGACTCTACATCACTTGGGCCGATCCTGCTTGTACCGAGGGCTAATTGACCATCCACCCAATCACCAGGGCTTTTTTGGCTCCCGTCTGGCAACGTTACAAACCCTCCGATAAAACTATTAGGAATTGCGTTCAGCTTATGGACAATAAGCTGTTGTTTGTATTCATTGGATAAGATATAATTTGAGTTGATTGATTTGATTAGTTCAGAAAACCAAATACTATTCAAATTTACTACTGCCTCCAGCCCGTCCAAGTCTATTGCGGCTATGGGGGCATTGCTAGCAAACTGGTAAGGCGTTAGCATAGGATACTTTGGGGATAGAGGATCAACACTCAGGAACTTGCCCAATGCTGAAGAGTACATGCGATAACCGTAATTTTGCACCAGCCCACCAGTCCCGCACTCTCTATCATTCTCCTTCCCATTAAAGCCAAAACGGTAGGCCAAGCGTCCGTAATCAAACGCTTTGGGAGTCAAGGAAATGGCATTAAACACCAAGCTAATAAGCTCAGTACTTCCATTTACCCCCCGAATATCCAGCTGGATACTAGTTTTAGAACTGGTAGCGGTAAACTTAAGTATCTCCGGGTTGAGCAAGCTTAGGGTTTTACGGCTGAGTTCCTGACCCGTTTCGTTCAAGATCAGCGCTACAACCTCTATACCCTCTTCGGCCGGGCCCGACTCCCTATCTAGGTCTATTAGCCAGGTATACATCCACCCCGGGTCGGTCGCTACACGCTGGAGGAGCTGTACCACCTTCTGATCATCTACCAGAGGCAACCTAGCCTCACGGCTGAAAGCGGGGACGCTTTCGGTTCAGAATAGACACCAGGACCGCTACGCTTATCCTGGCGCCAGGGCTATTTTTTACAGCCTTGGACTAGAGGGGGAATTTGATGAAACCAGGTTCCCGAAATGGCTCTTTGCCGCCCAACGCAATTAA
>CAWUIO010000210.1:0-4469 GCA_963922455.1 uncultured Microscillaceae bacterium | reverse complement strand
GAACCCCAAACTGGCCCTTTTCGCCGACAAAAAATAAACACGAACAGTTTCTTAAAATTAAAATAAACAATTCGTTAAATCTCGCTTATATTCATATTTTCATTATTCAAATCTACAACTCGACGTGCACATACAAATCAAACTATTTGGAATTGCCCGGGATATTGTGGGGGGACCCGACTTAAAACTGGAAATGGAGGCGGGCAGTACCGTAAAGCAACTCCTGGAACGTTTACAAAAAGACTATCCCGATTTTACCCGTCTACGCTCGCTCTTGGTAGCGGTCAACTCAGATTATGCCCAAGCCGAAGACCTCTTGAGGGCCGAGGACGAAATAGCCTTGATCCCCCCGGTGAGTGGGGGTTAATCTTATGCAAACGATTATGCACCAATACTTGAAAAGCGTATGGGTTCTCGGCATCTTTTTTTCGTATACCCAATGCAGTCAGCATTACATGTATACCTACCAGCCGGATGAGATTGAATGGGCCTTGGGGGATGACTTTTCCTTTATACAGCTAGAAGCTGGGGATACCGTAGCCAGCATCGGAGCCGCCACCGGATGGTTTGAAGTGGCCTACTCTACCTACAGAGATAGCTTGGTTTTTTATGTGGAAGATATTGACCCAGAGTCATTACAGCAAAAAAACCTGGACAAGCTTTTGCGTTTTTATGAGCGTAAATTTGATGAACCCATCAGTAATACGTTTATACTTCAACTAGGCACTGAATCGAGTACGAAACTCCCATCCAATACTTTTGATAAAGTGTTGCTTCGGCTATCTTTTCATGAATTTAGTGAGCGGGATGCTATGATGAAAGAAGTTCTACGCATTTTAAAGCCCAGAGGAATCTTTTATATGGCGGAAACCTTAGTGGATTCTACGGGAAAACTAGAGCCGAATTGTGGCCACCCTTTACTTTCTAAAGAAGACTTATTAAAAGATATGCAAGCCTACGGTTTCCAAGAAATCGGTATGAGTGACCCTAGCTATAGCTTTGAAGAAGATAGCTCTTATGTATTTACCATGATTCGTTTTCAACAAAAACGGAGCAAATAAATCATCTACGTACCCTT
Organism: uncultured Microscillaceae bacterium; assembly: GCA_963922455.1. Classification (GTDB taxonomy): domain Bacteria; phylum Bacteroidota; class Bacteroidia; order Cytophagales; family Microscillaceae; genus CAWUIO01. The sequence goes on along the minus strand of CAWUIO010000210.1, from coordinate 3,391 downwards.
GGCTGAGGGATAGAACGGCCTGTTTGAGCTCGTGAGGGCCCTGCGGGGAAAGGCAGCGAGTAGTGAAAGCCCGACCCCGGCGGTAGCTAAGTTCTTATCAGCCACGTACTCTCTAGCCGGGGGCAGCCCCAAACAATGTAGCTAAACAAAGGATCAAAATGTAATAAACCATCGGAACTATGTTTAAAATATGTCCCCAAGCCATTGATCCCCAGGAAGTCATTGACCTGGTCTACTCCGAAAAAGCGGGTGCCGTAAATACCTTTATCGGTACAGTACGCAATAAAACCCAGGATAAAAATGTAGTAGGCCTTGAATTTTCCTCCTACGAAAGCATGGCTATCAAGAAAATGCAAGAAATTGCTCAAATTGCCGAAGAACGTTGGCCCGTTCTCAAAGCCGCAATTTATCATAGAATAGGCAAGTTACAAATTGGCGATATTGCGGTGGTGATTGCCGTGTCTACCCCCCACCGCAAAGCGGGTTTTGAAGCCTGTCAGTTTTTGATTGATACGCTCAAAGAAGTTGTCCCGATATGGAAAAAAGAGCTCTTTGAAGACGGTGAGGTGTGGGTAGCCGCCCATCCTTAGCCATTAAGACCAATTATGCCCCCAGTTTTGACGGGAATATACCCCCTCAAAAAAGCATTTATCTCTAAAAATACCCTAACTTTGAATTTCTCGCCACGAGATGAAAAATTGGATTGCCCGGAGCCCGCTTCGGGTTTTTCTAATTAGTTATATAGTACGATAAATGCACAACCCATGAAATTTTTTATAGACACGGCCGAACTGAGTGAAATATCCGAAGCCCAGGACTTGGGCGTTTTGGACGGCGTGACCACCAACCCTTCGCTAATGGCCAAATCGGGCATTAGCGGCCAAGAAAATATCTTGGCCCACTACCAGAAGATTTGCGACATCGTAGAGGGCGATGTAAGTGCCGAAGTAATTGCTACCGACTACGAAGGCATCATCCGGGAAGGGGAAGCCCTGGCCAAACTTCACGAAAAAATTGTCGTAAAGGTCCCCATGATCCGGGACGGGGTAAAGGCCATTCGCTATTTTAGCGACCGCAATATCAAGACCAACTGCACCTTGGTATTTTCTCCGGGGCAAGCGCTTTTGGCGGCCAAAGCCGGGGCTACCTATGTATCTCCTTTCATTGGCCGTTTGGATGATATCTCGCACGATGGATTGGATTTGATCGAGCAAATCATTTTGATCTATCAAAACTATGGCTACGATACCGAGGTCTTGGCAGCTTCTATTCGTCACCCGATGCACTTGATCAAATGTGCCGAACTGGGGGCCGATGTGGCTACTTGTCCTTTGAAAGTTATTATGAGCCTTTTAAATCATCCCTTGACCGATATTGGCTTGGAGAAATTTTTAAGTGATCACCGAAAAGCCCAAGGAAACTAAGCGGGCCATTACGTATGGAGATACAAAAACTACAAGAAATTGCCTCTCAAGTACGAAGAGACATCATTCGGATGGTACATGGGGCTGGCAACGGTCATCCCGGAGGGGCTTTGGGGTGTACCGACCTATTGGTGCTCCTGTACTTTAAGCTTATGCAGCATAAACCGGCCTTTGCTATGGATGGCCAGGAAGAAGACTTGTTTTTTCTGTCCAACGGCCATATTTCGGCGGTTTGGTACAGCACTTTGGCCCGGGCCGGGTATTTCCCGGTGGAGGAGTTGAAAACCCACCGGAAGATCAATTCGCGTTTGCAAGGGCACCCTACGACCCATGAGGGCCTGCCGGGCATCCGAGTAGCTTCGGGATCTTTAGGACAGGGGCTTTCGGTTGCCCTAGGGGCTGCTTTGGCCAAGAAATTGAATAAAGACTCCCATACCGTTTATGTTTTAATGGGGGATGGTGAGCAACAAGAGGGGCAAGTTTGGGAAGCTGCTGCCTTTGCTGTACACCACCAAGTAGATAATGTGATTGCTATCGTGGATGTAAACGGCCAGCAAATTGATGGCCCTACCGATGAGGTGATGAACAATCAAGACCTCGGGGCGAAGTATCGAGAATTTGGTTGGGAGGTTCTTAGCGGAAATGGAAACGATATGACTGCCCTCGATGGCCTCATGGCCGAGGCTCAGGCCAAGCTAGGCCAGGGCAAACCCGTGATCTTGATGATGGAGACCGATATGGGCTATGGGGTAGACTTTATGATGGGTACCCACAAATGGCACGGGGTAGCTCCCAATGATGAGCAAGCCGAAACCGCATTACAACAACTTCCGGAGACCTTGGGCGATTATTAACAAAATCAGTATGACAGATCTTATCCGCTCCATTGATCCGCAGGTGATCTCGGAGCACCTAAAGTATTCGTATTCCGAAAAAAAGGATACCCGCTCCGGGTTTGGAGCCGGCTTGTTGGAATTAGGCCGACAAAACCCCCGGGTGGTCGCCCTTTGCGCCGACCTGACAGGCTCCTTAAAAATGAGTGACTTTAAGAAGGAGTTTCCTGATCGCTTTTATCAAGTGGGAATCGCCGAGGCCAATATGATGGGCTTAGCGGCCGGGCTCACCATTGGGGGGTTTATCCCCTTTACAGGTACCTTTGCCAATTTTTCTACCGGGCGGGTCTACGACACCATCCGTCAGTCTATTGCGTACTCGCACAAAAATGTCAAAATCTGTGCTTCCCACGCCGGCCTGACCTTGGGAGAAGATGGGGCAACCCATCAAATCCTGGAAGACGTGGGGATGATGCGTATGCTGCCGGGGATGACGGTAATCAATCCCTGTGATTTTCATCAAACCAAGGCGGCGACCTTGGCCATTGCCGAACACGAGGGACCCGTTTACTTGCGTTTTGGTCGTCCGAAAATGCCGGTGTTTACCGATCCGCAACAAAAATTTGAAATTGGCAAGGCACTCTCCCTAATCGAGGGCAGTGATGTGAGTATCTTGGCTACGGGGCATATGGTTTGGTATGCTTTGGAAGCCGAAGCTGTATTGCGTCAGCACGGAATTTCCGCCGAGGTAATCAATTTGCCCACCATTAAGCCCCTGGATGAAGAAGCCATCCTAAAATCGGCAGCCAAAACAGGAGCCGTGGTTACCGCCGAAGAACACCAAATCCACGGAGGTTTGGGAGATGCCGTAGCCCACGTATTGGCGGCCCATCATCCTAGCCCGATGGCCTTTGTGGGGGTACAAGATCAATTTGGAGAAAGTGGTAAGCCCGATCAATTGCTAGAAAAATATGGCTTATCCACCTTAGATATTGTACAAGCTTGTCAGAAAGTATTGGCTCGTAAAAACGCCTAGCTTCCCCGATAAGTGAACAAAAATAATTGGGGGCTTGCCCGCGCGTGGGCAGATATGTACTTTAAAGTCCATATCTGCCCACGCGGGCCGGGCTGGCC
>CAWUIO010000208.1:0-4955 GCA_963922455.1 uncultured Microscillaceae bacterium | reverse complement strand
TCTTTCATTCCCATATTTACAAAAAAGATGTGGGTAATCAATAGCATGTCTGAGCCCGCAATGGCCTGGTGGGAAGCAGGCGAGTAGCGAGAGCCCGGCCCGCGCTGGTACTAATTAACTTGTCTCAACTAAGCTTTCTTAGCGCGGGCAAGCCCCTTAAGTCCTTAGATATTCCGCAAGTAATCGTCCAGGCTGTGCGCATCGCTAAGGCCCAACTGCTTCTTAATCCGGCTCTTTTGGACGCGTGCCCCACCGTATTGGATATTGAGAAAGCTGGCTATTTCTTTAATTTTGAAGCCCACCCGGATGTAGGCACACATTTTTAACTCAAAGGGGCGGAGGTCGGGAAAGCGGCTTTGGAGGGTACGAAAAAACTGAGGGTGGATCTGGTCAAACTCTTGCTTGAAGTTTTCCCAGTCTTGGTTGGATTGATTGTCTAAGGGGATCGTTTGCAGGATTTCTTTAATGGCATTCCGCTCCGAATTGGGCAGTCGCAAGAGATAGTCTTCCAGTTGGCCTTGGATGGCTTGCAAAGCCTGGTTTTTCTCGTGGATTTTAAGCGTTTTGGTGCTTAATACGGAGTTTTTTTGCTGCTCAATCACTTTATAAGATTGAAACAGGTGCAAGACCGAGGAAACCCGGGCCCAAAGCTCTACTTTGTTGACCGGTTTTCGGAGAAAATCAACCGCACCCAAGTCCATGGCCCTTTTTAAATCTTCGGCCCGGGTATAGGTTCCTGTAATCACAATAAAGGGGGGGCGTTTGAAAGGGTGTACCTGCCGGAAGTGCTGGATCAAATCCAAACCCGATACTTCTGGCATACGCCAGTCGGCGATTACCAAATCCAATTCTTTTTCTTGGATGACTCGGAGGGCGATCTGGGAATTGGCGGTACTCAAAATATGATAGTCTTCACTGGCTTCCTCGAGGTAAGCGGTGATGGTTTTGAGGTTAGCTACTTCATCGTCTACCAATAAGATGGTATATTTTTTCATGTAATTACTCCAGGATTAATCTATCATATCCAGTAAGTCTTTGAATCTTTGCTCATTACCGGTAAACATGCTATCCTCAAGAACGGTTTTCCACCTAATTAGGTTATCCGTATTTAAGGGACCCAAGGACTTCAAAATGGACTTGATGGGTGATACTTCATATACTTTGTATTGGCTCAATTCTCGCGCATAGGGTTGGAGTAATTTTTTTTCTTCGGGTAAGAGCTCAAGGTCGACAGAATCTCCCAATTTTGGCTCAGTTTCTACTGCATGTGCAAGGGGTACGGCCACTTGATCGAGTAGGGGCAAGGTAAACCAAAATATACTACCTTCTCCTGGGTGGGCGTTTACCCCAATTTGTCCTTGATGTGCCTCTACGGCCAGTTTGCAAAAAGTAAGTCCTAAGCCCGTAGATTGGCTTCGGCCCCGAGGGCTCAAGTCTAGGTGAGTGTATTTGTCAAAAATTGATTTCATTTCCTCGGCGGGTATGCCCAGACCATTGTCTTTTACTAGGATTTTCATCTCGGGAAGATTAGCCCCATGTATATGAACGAGTGAAACGGATACTACCCCATTGTTGGGAGTATATTTTCCGGCATTATTAAGCAAATTAATCATGACCCGACGGATGAGGTCGGCATCTATACTGGCCTTTTGCTCTTGAGGGATACCTAGATGAAAGCGTATATTTTTTTCCCGGAAGAGATAGGCAACTTCCTGATAAGCTTCGTCAAAGACTTGATGCAGGGAGAGGACTTCCCTATGTAGTTTGATTTCGGTTTCCTCAAATTTTTGAACATCCAACATATTGTTGACGAGGTTGAGCATGGTGTGGCCGGCTTGCTCAATGGCCAGGATATGCTGGGGTTCGTATCGGATTTGGGTGAGCCCGATAATGCTGTTGAGGGGGTTTTTGAGATCGTGGACGAGCATATCGGTCATATTTTGCTTGAAGCGGTCCAACTCGGCCAGGTTTTCATTGGTGATTTTGAGTTCCTCAGCTTGTAGGCTGATCAGGTCATTTTTTTCTTCTAAGGCTTTATTGGCTTTTTGTTTTTGCGTGTAGCCCCGATATAAGAAAAAGGCCAGAAGGGCAATAAGGACAAAGCCTAAGAGAAAAATATTGCGAAGATTTTTTTGTTCTTGAATTTTATGGGCGAGGCTTAGCTCTTTTTTCTCTTGTTCGGCTTGGGCCAAGGCTTTTTCTTTCTCAAATTGGTTTTGGTTTTCAAGGGTGGTAAACCTTTTGATTTCGGCCTCATTGAGTAAACTATCACTGGTTGATTTGTAGATGCGGTAAAAATCTAGTGCCTTGAGATAGTTTCCTTGCTTTTCGTAAATCCGGGATAGGGTTTCGGAGGCACGCTTGATATCTTCTTTGTAGCCAGTTTCCTTTGAAAACTGATAGGCTTTTTCGCCGTTTTCTTGGGCGAGATTGAGTTGGCCGATAGCCCAATAGGTGTCGGCCAAGCATTGGTAACAGGGGGCTAGGATAATTTTGCTAGTCGTTTCGGAAGCTATATCCAGGGCTTTTTGGCCGTAGAGTAGCGCTTCTTCATATTTTGACTTTCTATTATTGATTAAACAGAGCCGGTTATAATGGGAACTAATGGAGAGTGGGTCTTCTAATTCTTCATTGATCACCAGTCCTTTTTGGGTTGCTTCAAGAGCTTTTCCATAGTCTTCAAGCTTGATGTAAATATTGGCGATATTGCCATAGGTGTCGGCCAGACCTCCTTTATCCCCAACTTTGGTAAATAATGCCTGGGCTTTATCATAGTATTCAAGGGCCTTGTCTTCTTCATTTCTTGAATTGTACAGATTGGCAATATCCATATAACTCGCCCCTTGATTTCGGAACAGGTTCCCTTCGATAGCGTGTTCAAGAGCTTCTAGATGAATCTCGAGCGATCGTACATAATCACCTTGTTTTTCATAAGTAAGGGCCATTTGGTATTTAATGGCGTGTAAGGCATGCAAGTCTTTGATTTTTTCTGCGATCTTGAGCGCCTTCTGGGCATATTCTAGGTTTTTTTTATCATTGCCCAATTGGTGATGTACGATCCCGATATTGGTGAGTGCTTTCATCATCCCGCTTTCATTGCCGAGGGCCTTATAGCCTTGGTAGGTAGCTTCAAAAGACTCAAGGGCTTTGTCTAAATTTCCTTGCCGGGCATAGGTGATGGCAATATTGGTGTGAACTTTAACGGTGTTCAGTGGGTCCCCAAGTTCTTCTTGTAAAACCAGGGCCTTTTCAAAATACGTTCGGGCGGGTACTACCTCTCCGGTGTTAAGGTAAGAGGAGCCGAGTTTTCGGTAGCTGGCTGCAATTAAGGGTTTATGCTGGATTTTTTTACTAAGCTCCAAGGCTTGAGTGTATAGGGCCCGGGATGGCTCGACTTTCCCTTGGTTAAACAATATCCCCCCTTTATGGTGAAAGCCGTAGATTAAGAGCGTATCAATATTATCTTTTTGAGCCAGATCAATCATGTTCTGGGCATAACTGAGTACTTTTTCAGGATCGCTACGCTTGTAAGCATGGGCCAGTGCTTCCCAAAGGGCTATTTTTTGAGTTTGGCTAGTGGCTTGGGTCAAGGCTAGTTCTAAACTATCTGCAGTGGGGTTTTTAGCTTTATCTTGGGAAAATAAATGAGGGGAAATGAGTAGAATGAATAGAAAAAGGATAATTCTCATAGTAAAGATTAGTTTGGGTGTAAGAGCCTTGGGGAATAATTGGTCAAACACCATTTTAAAATAGGAAATTTTAAAGTTAGAATCAAGAGAATACCGTAATTGGTAGCAAGTTTTGGGGCTGCCCCGGGCTTAAAGTGTCTCTGTTCCTTGGTAAATGGGCATCGGCCGGGGGCGGGCGCTCCTCATTTTAGATTTTGGATGTTAGATTTACGACATAGGCTATAAGTCACTTGAAACGTCAGTATTCACAATACTGAAATTGTACCTCGTAAATCGTAATTTCTATTGGCCGCTCTATCCCTCAGCCCTTTAATATAAGCATAAGTAGCCATTCGGAAAAAAAGGCCAGGCTTTTTGCCTGGCCTTTTTTGAAACAACAACAACTGTACATTGTATACTACTGTACAATCATGACCTTTGAAACTCGAAGGCTAGCCCCCTCACGGAGTAATACCAAGTACTGCCCTTTGGGAGCATAGCTAATATTGACATCAAACTTTGCGGCAGACGGTAATTCTTTGCTGTACAAAATACCTCCACCTGGTTGGTGAATCTCCACTTGCCATAGGGCAGGGGAGGCCAAGTCTTTTTCGTCCAAATCAATGTCTAACTGAAACTGCCCAGTATTGGGGTTCGGGTAGACAGCGAGTTTGTCGTAATAATTTACATCTCGATCCCCGGAGGCGGTGCGAAGGCCAGAAGTACTGGCATCGGGGCTGCTTAGCCCGATACGGGCGGTAAAATCACTTCCTTCTTCGGCTTCAAACCCGGGGATTAAGTTGATAGTTTGCCCGGCCTCGTAGGTAGCATTGGCTCCAGAGGCTACCAAATTGCTGGCATTTACCGTTTGATTGGCTCTCAGGATGATGGTTCCGGTAAGGATATCATTGTCAGGGCTCACTAAGGTGAGCACATCTTGGGCTATTAAGGCCTTCAGTGGCATTAGTAAAAACAAGCCTGCTAATATCAGGCATTGGGTTATTGCAGGGACCTTACTCATGAGTACCTTGGTTTTTGAGTTTTTGAACTTCATTTTGTAATTTTTGGATAATTTGTAATAGTTCGGCGTCTTTTTGGGCCGACTGTTTTAGTTTTTCGTTTATTTCGGTTTGTTGAGCTTGGATGCGCTCAGCTTGTTGGGCTAGTTGTTTTTCTTGTTGGATTGTATACAGGGTCAATTCCTCAATTTTTTGCAAGAGGGTAGCATTCAACTCGCCGAGGAAGATTCCATTTTCGCTCACTTCTTGCTCAGAAGGAACTTCGGGC
>CAWUIO010000207.1:0-5007 GCA_963922455.1 uncultured Microscillaceae bacterium | reverse complement strand
GTCGGCGAAAAGGGCCGTATAACATGAGAATACGGGGTTCTGATGAAATCAACAAAGAGCGCACAGCAGCGCTATGGGCGAGGAATTTGATGAAATCAGGTTCCCGAAATGGCCCTTTGCAGCTCATACAATTAAATTTAAACAGTTTCTTAGATTCGGAGATAAGCTTGGCCCCCCGCATGGCCTAAAGTCTTACCCGCGGGGGGCAAATTTTGAGCGCATTCCTTCAAGTTTGCTAGGTTCTTGTAAAGAGTCCAGCCTGTTTAGGGGGATCTCGGGGGCTTCCCCGCGCGATCAAGATCCCTTGCTAAGTGAAATATCCTGCCCGCGCGGGTCGGGCTGTCACTACTCGCTGCCTCTCCCCGCAGGCCATCACGAGCTCAAACAGGCCGTTCCATCCCTAAGCCAAAAGAAGTCATAGGGTACATTGAAATGACAATCCAGCCCGGACCCTTTTTGTAGATTTTAGGGAAAAGTAGCTCGTAAAAACCAAGCCGGGCCAACCGTCCTTGGCGTGTACAAGGCCCGTATTTCCTGCCCCCAGACAAGGCCATCCCCCAAAGCAAGCGGGGTGGCACAATAAAAGGATAAAGTGCTGGTGCCGGGAAGTAAGTGAACCCAATGGAAGTATCCTATCCTCCAAAGACATATCCCTCGAGTGGGCCAGGGGCGATACCCCGGCCGGCCCGGAGGCACCCTCCCTATATTTTCATCAGGTACAAGGGCCAGGGCCAGGGTTTTATTCCGGGAAATTCCCGGGGAATATGTATTTTTAAAATCCAAACCCCAAAAGCAAGCCATTTATGTCCGCCAAAATTCTGATCGCAGAAGACGAAAAAGACAACCGCAAGGTCCTCAAGGATTTTTTGAAAAAAGCCAATCCGGACTATGAATTTATCATTACCAAAAATGGCAAAGAGGCTTGCGAAGCTGCTGATGAAGAAAGGCCTGACCTCATCCTGATGGACTGGCGCATGCCGGTCATGACCGGGATCGAGGCCGTACGCCATATCAAGTCCCAGCCCCCAACCCAGGACATCCCCATCATCATGCAAACCGCCGAAACCGAAGACGAAAAGCTCAACGAGGCCTTCGAGGCCGGAGCCCTAGACTATATCAAAAAACCCATCAGCGAGCTCGAGCTCATCGCCCGGGTCAACTCCGCCCTGGCCCTCCGCCGGGCCCAAAACAAAGTAAAAGAACTCCTCGAACGCTCCGAAAAGCTCCTCCTCAACATCCTTCCTCCCAGCGTTGCCGAGGAGCTCAAAGCCCAAGGCAGTGCCAAAATGCGGAGCTACGAGCAGGTGTCCATCCTCTTTACCGACTTCAAGGGCTTCTCCGAAATTGCCGCCCAGATGCCCCCCGACCAACTCATGGAAGAACTCAATGACTGCTTCTCCGCCTTTGATGAGATCATTGCCCGCCACAATCTTTACAAAATCAAAACCATCGGCGATGCCTACATGTGTGCCGGGGGCATCCCCGAAGCCAATACCCACAATGCCCTCGATGCCGTCCGGGCCGGCCTGGAAATGCAGGCCTTTATGAAGAAACGCTTCCAGGAAAAGCAGGGCAATTACTGGCAGTGCCGCCTGGGCATCAACACGGGGGAGATCCGGGCCGGGGTCATTGGCAGCTCCCGCTTTGCCTATGATATCTGGGGCAATGCCGTCAACATCGCCTCCCGCATGGAAAGCAGCGGGGAAGTCTATAAAGTCAATATCTCCGAAAATACCTACCAGCTGGTTAAAGATCACTTTAATTGTAGCTACCGGGGGGAGATTGAGGCGAAGAATGGGCTAAAGCTGAAGATGTATTTTGTGGAAGGGTAATTTTTTTATGATATTTCATAGCTTTCAGCTATATAGGAAATTAGAAAAAGGCGAAATGTGGCTTGAAAATTTGATCCCTGAATCATACTAAGCACCTACTGATCCCAAAGTTGAGTTTAAATGAACCCAAAAACCCTAGCCCTACTTCTTTTCCTTAGCCTCCCCGGGCGGAGCTTTTCCCAGACCGAAGATCTGTGGGAAGCCGTCAAAAACAATGATTTGCCCCAAGCCCAGCAAGCCATCCGGGCCGGGGCGGAGGTCAATGCCCAGGATGAAAATGGGGCTCCGGTCCTCTGGTGGGCGACCCTCAAGGGGGACCTTGATCTGGTCAAATATCTAATCAGCCAACAAGCCGATTATCAGCCTAAGCAAGGAACGATTTCTTGTGGGGAGGGCTGCTTTTATGGCAACCTCACCGGCATTGCGGCCGGGGAAAACAAACTAGAAGTTCTCAAATATTTCGTAGAAGTATTAGAAATCCCGGTAGATGATAAAGCGTGGTATCCAGAATACACATGTTTTTGTGGCAGGACGGCTTTACAATGGGCACTCAAAAAAGAACACGACCTAATTACTAAATATCTTTCCAAAAAAGGAGCCCACCTGAATAATGTGGATAGAATATATTCAGATGAGCGTATTGATTTATTAAAAGCATTAAAGGAATTTAAAAATAGAGAATATATCAGATACACCTCATTAGAAGAAGCACTTAATAAGCCCTTGGAAGTTTTTCATTTGGATTTGAGCGGGCAAGAATTGACCAGCTTTCCTATTGAAATTCTCAAATTAAAAAACCTTAAAATATTGAATATAGGGTATAATGACAGCACAGGCAAGGGAAATTATATCAAAGCATTGCCCCCCGAAATCGGAAATTTAACCAACCTCACGGATATTGATCTCGACACTAATCAATTGAAAGTCTTGCCTCCCGAAATCGGAAATTTAAAAAACCTCACGGGCCTTCACCTTGGCGGCAATCAATTGAAAGTCTTGCCTTCGGAAATCAGAAATTTAACCAACCTCACTGGTCTTTACCTTGGCGGCAATCAATTGAGGGAGCTGCTCCCCGAAATCGGAAATTTAACCCAGCTCATCGGGCTTGACCTTTTTGGCAATCCCTTTCAAAGCGTACTTCCTTCGCTGATCCCCTGGCTGGCAAAACTAAATAATGGCGGATCTTCCGAAATCACCGCCCTGGTGGATGAATATAGAAAACAACAGGAAGAAGCCCGCCGGGCCGTAGAAAGACAAAAAATAGAAGCCGAGATCCGGAATAAAGAGCTGGAGGCCCAGCGATTACTGGACCTGGCCGAAAAAGAAAGAGATAAAAATAAAAGAGATAGCCTGCGCCGCCGGGCGGAAAAAATAGAACTGGAAGCCAAAAACCTACGCCTGGAACGGGCCCAATCTCAAGCCCAGGCCCGACAACAAACCCTGGAAAAGGAAAAGCTGGAAAAAGAAAAGGCCTTTCAGCAATGGCTGAATTATGGGGCTTTGTTCATCCTTTTATTGATTAGCGCCTTCGTGATCTTTATCTACCGCTCCCGCCAATTACTCAAGCAACAAAGCGAAATGCTTAGTGTTCAGAAATTAAAAGTGGAAAAACAGTTGAAACGCAAGGCTAAAATGGGGCGGATGATGAAGTATGCCATCAAAGAAAAAAGCGAGCAGCAAAGAAAAATGAAAAAACAAAATGAGGAACTGAGAGAAAAAACCTATGAACTCGAAGCACTCACCGAAGAGCTCCGCCAACAATCTGAGGTGGTAGAGTCCAAAAACAAAGCCCTCCAGGAGCTCCAGGACACCAAAGACCTCATGATCTCGGCCGTCAACCACGACCTCCGCAACCCCCTGAACCCGATTAAAAACTACTCCCAGCCGGACTACCCCGATCCGGACAAGGCCCATCTCCTGGCCCTGATCCACGCCAAGAGCAAGCGCATGTTTGCCATGATTGAAGACATTATGAATGTCTACCGGGCCGAGCGCCTAAACTTACAAAAAGACCCCAATTCCCCCCACCAAGCCGTGGAGGAAGCCATCCGGCAAATGCGGGATATGCTGGGCGATGAGGAAATCCCCCGCATCCACAACCAAATAGATCCGAAATTGATGGCGGTCTTTGATTACTCCAAGATTGAGCGGGTGCTGGAAAACCTCCTCAGCAATGCCATCAAATACACCGATACCGAGGGAAGCATCACCTTCCGGGCAGAAAGCCGGGAGGGGCAGGTGCGCCTGAGCATCGAGGATACCGGGGCCGGCATTTCGCCCGAGCAAATGAAAACGATCTTTGAGCCCTTCGTCAATCCCAATGCCCGCCAACTAGGCAATGCCAAATCGGTGGGCATCGGGCTGACTTTTTGCAAGACCATCATTGAGGCCCACGAAAGCCAGTTATGCATAGAGCCCCAACTGGGGCAGGGTACAAAATTTTACTTCGAGCTCCCCCTCTACCGTCTTAGCAAATCCAAAACCCAGGAAGCGGGTTCACCCCAAGTTGTCCAGCTTAGCCCCGATGAGGTAGCTTACTTAAAACCATTTGTAGAGAAAATCAAAGCCTTAAAATTCAGGCAGGCCAGTAAAATGGAAGCCATCCTACATACTATTGAACCCAAAAGTAAAGCTATCCGGGAATACAGAGCACTTTTGCAGGAATTACTAGATGAGGGAGAACAAGAGGAAGCGTTTTGGAAGGTGCTGGGTTTTTAGTAGTTCAAAAGGAAAAAGCTACTATGCAAGGCTTAAGCTAAGACTGTAGCGGGCCCGGCTAACTGCTTTATTGTCCGTTTTACCGCGCCTAGGCCTGCCCGAAAAGCTAGCAAGCTTAGAAAGAGGAGAATGGATTATTTGGAAAGACTCCAAAGGAAATTTGGGGCTTGCCCGCGCAAAAAAATAGGGCTACGAACGAGAACATGTCTGGCGGCGCGGTCCGGGCTGGGCTGGTGAGCCGGCCCACGCACAGCCAGCGAGGGCCTCATCCCACTCCTTTTAATGAAGAGGCGCCCATCCCTAAGCCAAGCAAGAAGAGAGACTAGAGACAAGAGGCCCATTGCCTGATTCACCCTCCTTCTCTCCTCTCTCTTCTCTGCTCTCAGGCTTAGGGATGGAGCGCATGTTTGAGCCCGCCGCTGCCCGGTGCGGGGGCCGGCGAGTAGCGAGAGCCCGA
>CAWUIO010000206.1:0-5052 GCA_963922455.1 uncultured Microscillaceae bacterium | reverse complement strand
AATACGGGAACCTGATTTCATCAAATTTATCGCCCATAGCCCCTGCTATGCGCTCCTTGTTGATCTCATCAGAACCCAAAACTGACCCTTTTCGCCGACAAAAACTAAACTGAAACAGTTTCTTATTCTTTTGATAGGCCTGTGAAAAAGCATGGTCCCAAGACCATAGCTTTTTCAATCTTGTTCAAGCAAGGGGCATAGGTGTGCAAAGCTCAATCAAAAATCCATCGGGGTCCCGAACATACCCCACTTTTTGGCCCCAGGGTTTTTCAGTAATGGCCTCTACCAAAACCGCCCCAGCATCCAAGGCTTTTTGAAAGTCTTCTTCAAGTTGGAAAGTGGTAAAAGCGAGTTCCATTCCCAAGGGAAGTTCATCAGGCTTACTCGCTTGGAAGCCTTGTTTAAAATTGGCTTTGCCCAGTTGGTGGGAGGCAAAGGCAAGGGTGTGGCCTCCGGTGTACATTTCCCCATAATCGTTTTGGGGGGTGGTAAAATTACACCTAAGGCCAAAGGCTTTTTCGTAGAAATCTATTGTATCCAATACATCCCGAACGTATAAAATAGTATAAGAAAGTACAAGCATAGGTATCGGTTTAAATTACAAATGCCTAATATACTACCTAGACCTTGCCTGAGCAAAGCCTAAATATATTTTAGAAACTGTTGATATTTAATTGCCTTGGGCGGCAAAGACCCAGATTAGTAATGGAAATTCGGGAACCTGATTTCATCCAATGTCCTCGCCCATAGGGCTGCTTTGCGCTCCTGGTTGATTGCATCAGAACCCCGTATTCTCATGTTACACGGGCCCATTTTGCCGACAAAAAATAACGTACACAGTTTCTTAGTAGAACTAATTGCCCTAAGGGCTTGATTTTCAATGCGGGGTTTATCCTAATGATGCCTAGTTTAGACCTAGTACACTAAGCCAAAACCCATTTTGTTTAGCTAGGGAGTGCTAGTCTAAGAATGGGAATCCTTTCGGTTTTTTTTCCATCCAAATGGGAGAAGGAAAGCTAGAATATACTACTTATGTGATATTCTACGGGCATCTAAACCAGATTATTCATAAAAAAAGTTGCTTTTGTTTCATTTTTGTACGAATATATAGTCGTAAATATGGTGGGTAAACCCTGCCCAACTTTTATATTATTATGCTTTGCTATGAATCTAACTTTATGTAGAAAAGAGATAATATTCCAGATAGGTATTTATTATTTCTTTCTTATAGGTATGTTAGGAGTCATACATCCCTCTCAAGCCCAATCCAAACATCAGTTTCGTCACCTGGATTTACAGGACGGCTTATTGGACAATACCGTTTACTCTATTTTGCAGGATACCCAAGGTTTCTTTTGGTTCGGTACCAGCTCAGGCCTACAACGCTATGATGGTTATGAGTTTGTAAATTTCAAGTACAATCCTAAAAATCCGAATGAAGGGCTCAGGGAAAATGTAGTCCGAGAGCTGATGGAAGCCTCAGATGGTACCCTATGGATTGCTACCGAAGGGGGAGGGTTTAGTCGCTATAAAGATGGTAAGTTATTACCGGCTATTATGAAGGGGCCAGACGGTTTGTCTGGTGACATAGTAGAAGCCTTTGCCGAAGATACGTTGGGAGGGGTATGGATAGGCACCCGGCAAGGGTTAGATTATTATTATCAAGGGGAGTTTACCCGTTTCAAACATGACCCAGATGATCCAAATACGATTAGTGACAATTTCATTTACTCATTATTGATGGACAAGCGGGGCAATTTATGGGCGGGGACCATTGGGGGGCTTAACTTGTATTTAGGTGGGGGCAAATTTAAATGCTTTACCCATAATCCTCTGGATTCGAATACTATTACCCAAAATTTTATTCATGATATCTTTGAGGATCATAAAGGGGATTTATGGCTGGCCATTCCCAAAGGAGGGGTTTGTCGTATGCACTTTACCAGCCAAGATACCTTGATCACACGATATCCGTATGATTCTCAAGATCCCTCGAGTTTAAGCCATGATATTGCCCTGAATATTACCGAAGATCAAAACGGAAATATTTGGATTGCAACTTGGGGGGGAGGGCTTAACCGTTTCCAAGATGGTCAATTTGAATATTATCGTTCCAACTATCTTGACCCTACCAGCATTAGTTCGGATTATGTAGAAGAAGTATTTGTGGATAAGGATAATAATCTTTGGGCAGTCAACTTTATGGGGGGGGTAAATAAATATGTGGCTCAAATTGTCGAGACTTATAGTTATAACATCTTGAAAGATAAAGGGATGTTGCCTACGGGCTCACTTTGGGATATTGAGATTGCCCGGGATTCTTCCCTTTGGATCGGTTTTCAAGGAGGGATCAACCGTTATAAGAATGGCCAGTTTGAATATTACGATGATGGTAATTTTGTACAATTTTCCGAAGATACCGGAGATAAATTAAACCTGAGTGGTGCACGGATCACCCGATTATTTGAGGATTCCCAAGGAAGAATGTGGGCCTGTTACTCCGATGCTGGTATGGATATGTGGGAAAATGGACAAGTTACCCATTTCCGATACGATCCGAATGATCCTGAGGGATTGCCCGGCTTTATTGTCGTAGCCATAGAAGAAGATTCCTATGGCAATATTTGGATCAGTTGCCGGGGCCAGGGAATAAGCCAATACAAAGATGGCCGATTTATCAACTTCAAACCCGATCCAGAAAACCCAAATAGCCTGCATAGCAATTTGGTAAATGATTTCTGGCCGGGTGAAAATGGAGCTATGTGGTTTGCCACGCGTAATGAAGGATTTGGTTATTATCAAGACGGCAAGTTCAAATCGTATAAGCACGATTCAGATGATCCGGAATCGCTTCCCAACAATTCCCTACGGACTATTGTATTAGATAAGGAAAATAGGGTATGGGTAGGTTTTAGCGGGGGGATTGCCCGTATGGACCGAAAAACCGAAAAATTTACAGTTTTTACGGAACACGATGGCTTACCGAGTACCTATATAGAAGAGTTAGCCTTGGATGCTGATGGCCAAATCTGGGTAGTTACCCATAATGGGGCAGCCCGTTTTATCCCAGAGACCCAATCCTTTGAGAGTTTTGGTTTTAAAGAGGGTTTTACCAATCCACACCTCAAGACTTTGAAAAAAAGTCCCTTTGAAAATAAAATGTATTTTGGGGGGAAAGGTGGCTTCTACACAATAGATGTGGAGGAGTTGAAAAGTCAATACAAAGAATCCCAAGCCCTTGAACTCGTGTTCACTAGTTTTACATTGTATGGCGATACACCCGATAGCCTAAAATGGGAAATCCAAAAGGGGTTTATGCAAGGAGAGCATACCATACTGGATTATACGCAAAACACCTTTGATATTAAATTTGCCGCTCTCTCTTCCCAAATAAAACCCGTCCACGCCTATGAATATCGTTTACGTAAACAAGAAGATCAGCTAAGTGATTGGATATACATCGGAAATCAAAGTAAATTGTCCTTCTCCTACCTAGAACCGGGAGAATATATATTTGAGCTAAGGGTATTACATGCTGGCCAAGAGGGTGTGGCCTGTACAGTTCCCATCACCATCTTACCTCCTTGGTGGCAAACGCTCTGGTTCCGGGTACTATTTGTTCTTGTTTTCATGGGGGGGCTGTATTCCTATTACCAAGCCCAACTTAGAAATGTGAAGAAGCAAAATGAAAAGTTGGAACAAGCAGTAGAAGAACGTACTCTAGAACTCCAAGAAGCCCATAATGAGGTTATGAGCCAAGCCGAAGAACTCCAACAACAGGCCGAAGAACTTTCTACCCAAAGAGATTACCTTAAAAACACCAATGATGAGCTAGAAAAAATCAACCTGGCCATCAAGAAAAAGGAAGCCCAACTCGTGCAGACGGTCGAGCAGTTGGAAAGCTCCCAAAAAGAATTGGGTCGCAAAAACCAAATGATTGAGCATAGTATCCGGGCCGCCCAAACGATTCAAGAAGCTGTGTTACCCAGCTCGCAGAAGTTGTTTAGCGTGATGCCTGAACATTTTGTGATTTACCGACCCAAAGATATAGTTTCCGGTGATTTTTATTGGCATACTGCCCTCTCTATACCCAAAGATGGACAATTGATACACTATCTGGCAACAGTCGATTGTACAGGCCACGGTATCCCTGGGGCTTTCATGACCTTAATTGGCATTACTTTACTAGACAAAATCCTGGCAAATTCCGCTACCCTAAAACCTGCTGAAATTATTGAGCGGCTCGATCAGGAAATACGTACCTTACTTCGCCTAGGTAATGATATTATAGATTATGGAATGGATTTGACTCTTATCTCATGGGAGCCCTATGCCGACAAGCAGTCCTGTCTCACATTCAGCGGAGCCAAAAGTGATCTTTACTATTTTAAATTTGGAGAAACCGGGCTACATAAAATTAAAGGAGACCGTCGTTCTCTGGGGGGATTTCAAAACCAAAAGACCCCATTTACCAACCAAGAAATAGTCCTACCTGAAGGAAGCCTTGTGTATATGGGCACGGATGGATATATTGATCAAAATAATGCCGCCCGCAAAAGCTTAGGCCGAAAACGCTTTGAAAAATTACTATTTTCTTTGCGGGAAAAACCCTTAAAAGAACAACAAATAGTCCTAGAATCTACGCTGGATGAGTATATGCAAAATACCAATCAAAGGGACGATATTTTAATGATGGGTTTTCGGGTATAAGAAACTGTTCGTATTTAATTGCCTTGGGCGGCAAAGACCCAGATTAAAAATGGAAATAGGGGAACCTGATTTCATCCAATGTCCTAGCCCATAGGGCTGCTTTGCGCTCCTGGTTGATTTCATCAGAACCCCGTATTCACTTTACACGGCCCTTTTCGCTGACAAAAAAAATTAAACTCTTTCTAAGAATCTATGGGTCTTGCCCGCGCCCATTTGGCTAGTACCATATTAAAATATCCTGCCCGGCGCGGGTCGGGCTGTCACTACTCGCTGCCTTTTCCCACAGGCCAACACGAGCTCAAACAGGCCGTTCCATCCCTAACGGGGTATGCGCAGGCGCAC
>CAWUIO010000205.1:0-5437 GCA_963922455.1 uncultured Microscillaceae bacterium | reverse complement strand
AAAAGGAGATGCAGGTTATCACCCCTTTGGGATGAACTTGGCCGGCATTGAGAAGAAAGGGAGGCCGGGGCATAAATGGCAGTTTCAAGGAGTCGAGAAAGAGCAAAACTTCAGTCTAAACTGGCAAGAAACCATATTTAGAGGCTATGATCCACAACTGGGTAGATTTCATCAAGTTGATTTATTTACGAGCATATTTCCTTCTATTAATGGCTACCATTATGCCCTTAATAATCCTATATCCCTAAATGATCCAACAGGTTTATGTCCTGAGTGTGAGGATAATGTAAAAGACCCATACCAGGATCAGATTTACGAATCAAGTGGAGGAGCTTATTATGTCTATGATGAGAGCCAAGGATGGGTGAGACAAGGAGGAATGTTACCTGAAATAACGGTAGAGGGTGAAGCAATACAGGAGGAAAAAGAATTAAGTTCACAAGCAGGACAAATTCTGGCAGGTACTTTGTTTACTACTACTGGACTTGTGGCAGACGACGCAACTGTTGTAGGTGTAGTAGATGATGTTGCTATCCCATTTGTTGTTCTAGGTGGACTAGCTTGGGCTGCTTACGAATATTTATTTGGAGGAGATACAGGTACAGAAACTGGCTCACCAGCTATCCCTGTTGCTTTTCCTGACACTAAAGCAGACCCATCTCAGGGAATGAGAATAGCACTGGGTGTAGATCATGATCTGGCAAACTTTGCTACGCAGACAAGGTCTGTACCTTATAATGATCCAGCAGATGGCTGGGGGCTTGACGTAGTGGCCGATATGCAAGCCTTTAGGATGAGATTGATAACAATTGGAATGGCGGCCGAAAGTATTCATTTTAATCTAAGCGATAGCAAAGGAGGCAAAATAAATAGCCCCACCAATCTTAAAGTTTATGCTGATAAATATACCACTATGGAATATGAAGTAGTGACTAAATTATTTTTGAATAAAACTACATTTTACAAGAAAAGTGGTACTATTTATAAAAAAACAAATCCTTAAATAAATGGACAAAGTAGAAGAAAAGTACGAAGGAACCTTTAGAATATTGGATTACTCGATCTCACATAAATTACTCCTCCTTAGAAGTACTGAAATCGAAAACGAAGAAGTTTTTAATAAAGATATTTTATTTATAAGTGTATTTTATATCGAGATTAAGGAAACTCTCGAGGGTATAATCTTAAGAGAAGGTGATATAAAAGATTTTAAATATGTTGAAAAGAAGTACGGCAATCAATTAACACAACTAAACAAGGTTTTTATACTTGAATCACAAGGCTGCAGATATTATATTGGAGCCTCTGCTTATAGGCCTAGCGAAAATAATTTGCTCCCAAGCAAGTCTAGTATCAAAAAGTGATATGTTGTTGTTTCGTTGTTGGTGTTTGGGCAAAGCCCCCCGCTGTCGCTCGTGTTCCTTATTAAAAAAATAAGCAGCTTTGCGCGTTTTTTGGGCTGGCCTGTGGGTAAAAGCCAACGCGTACTTACCGGGTTCAGCGTTTGTAAGGCCTGTACACAAACGGGTCTATCCACTCGCTATCGCTCGCGCCCGCTCCCTGAGGTCGCGGTCGGAAACAAGGAGTTCGTCCGTGTCCTCGCCGGTTCCGGTCTCCGGCATCTGCCCGGTATTGCTCGCTAGGCTGCGCTCCACCGGGCATATACCTGCGCCCTGATCGTTCAAGAGAACCATTATTATCCCTTTGGGCTGAACTTGGCCGGCATTGAGAAGCAGGGACAGCCGGAGCATAAGTTTCAGTATAATGGCAAGGAGAAGCAGGAGGAGTTTAATCTCAATTGGCTGGATTATGGGGCGAGATTCTACGATAATCAACTAGGAAGATGGTTTGCAGTTGATCCAAAAGCTGAAAAATACCTGCATTTATCACCCTTTAACTACGTTTCAAATAATCCACTTATACTTATTGATCCTAACGGAAAAGAGATAATAAATGCAGACAAGAAAAGAAGAGAATATTATGAACAGCAAGTGCAATCTATGGAAACTGTTGCAAAAAAATATGAAGGTACCAAAAAGAAAGATGTTTCCAAAAAACAATGGGAAAGCATTCAAAAACTAAGAAAAAACTTGAGGAGTGCAAAGAGGAATGTCGTACTGTATAAAACAAGAGAAAAACAGACTGATGCTCTAATTATGGAATGGAAAGAACATTCTCCAGAATTATTTGAACAATTTAATTCTGCGACAAATGCTGTTGGCGAAGAAGTAGATATGATGCTAGGTGTTACTGATGAGTTTGAAACTAACGAGGATACTTGGAAAGGAGGGTATAATGAATTACCGACCTTTATTGAAAAGGAGGGTATTGTAAGACCTCACTCAAAAGAATTTGGTGAAAACACGATCAGTGTCTTTATAACTTCAAGCTCTTGGGACAGACAATTTTATGAAGAATTGAAGAATCAATATCCACCTGATCATGAAGGAGGGCATTTTGAATATATGGCGAATAAATCAAGAGAATACGACGCATATTTAAAAAGATTAAAAATTGAAGGGCGTAAACTCAATGGAGGACATAACGATGATGATGAATCGGGTAAAAGGGCTATTGAATATGGTAATACCAAAAAGTAGGAGCGATTGATTATGAAATTATTTCTATGGTTAATATTAATTTATCTTATGTTTACTCAATTAATGCAATGTAAAACAGTCAAAATAACTCCTGTTCTAAATCAGATTGTTAAGTATGAGTTGAGCAAAACAGATAGTACAAATATTATTTTCAAAGCCCAACTACTAACATTAACGAGATATGGAGTTTATCATCAGGACAGTGTTATTCAAAAATTAAAAAATCAACAAGTTAATCTAGTAAGCTTCCCTGAAATTGAAGGGCATTTCATATTCATTAAAATTGAACACAATCAAGATTATGTAATAACTTCAAATCGAGATGCAAATGGTAAGGTTTCTTGTTATAATCAGGATTGTAAATATATGTTAGCTTTTGGATTAAAAGATTCAAAATATTACAAATTGAGAGGTTTTTCTGAAAATCATTTTGTTGATTTCTATAAAAATTATGGTGATCAATTGAATATTTTACTGGTAAAAGAAAATATTGACTTTATCAATTTTGATTGTTATTACAACAAATATCTCTCAAAGAAAAGAAAGTATAACAATACAGATTGTAATCAAAATTTTCAAGATGACTGTAACAAAGAAATTAAAATTTATTAAGTCCATACCCCCTGGTCTCAGCATGTCCCCCGCTGTCGCTCGTGTTCCTTATTAAAAAATAAGCAGCTTTGCGCGTTTTAGGGCTGGCCTGTGGGTAAAAGCCAACGCGTACTTACCGGGTCCAGCGTTTGTAAGGCCTGTACACAAACGGGTCTATCCACTTGCTATCGCTCGCGCCCGCTCCCTGAGGTCGCGGTCGGAGATAAGGAGTTCGTCCGTGTCCTCGCCGGTTCCGGTCTCCGGCATCTGCCAGGTATTGCTCGCTAGGCTGCGCTCCACCGGGCATATACCTGCGCCCGGCCCGGCTGCGGTACTCCTCACGGCCGCTCCCCTATGCCCCTCTGGGAGTTTGGTTGCACATGAATAAATAAGGTGCTTATCGGGGCCTAGCCGCGGCTATGTTTGGCTCGCCTGCGGATTCGTCCGGCTCCCTGCGTTACACTCCGGTCGGTGCTTCGCACCACGGCCAGGCCGCTCCCTGAGGGTCGCTCCCCCCTGGCCGGCCTCCCTCACACTCGCAGACGGCTCGCGCCTTCGATCACCCCCCAACCCCCCGATCAGGGGGGGCTTTTGGGCCCTAGTCCCATTGTGGGTTTGTATACAAATTCTTAGGTCCTTGCCTGTTACCCGCTCCTCCCGGAGGGGGCCCCTCCCTGCGGTCAAAACCGGCCTTTACGCGCTTAGGCCCGCGCTGCGTTTTGATCCTCGCTCGGAGCGGTAAAGGGTTTTCCAGATGAAAGAAAAAAACTTATTTGCGATTTGGGCTTAGGAAATGCTAAAAACCCCTACCCCGATAGGAGGGAAGTTTTTGGAAGTGGCCTGTGTGCCTTTAAATAGCGTTTTTTTCTTTCTTATGGAGTCTTTAGAAATGATGGGGAGGGAGGCGTTTTTGGGTTTGGGGGTGATAATGTGCTCTGCCCTGAAACTATCCCCCACTTTCTAAGCAGGGTTAGGCAAGTTCTGTTGAAAGAACTCTTGAAACTTTTGCTTGGTCAACATAGTGTCAATAATGCTAAATATCGTTTCTTTATCCTTATCATTCAACTTCTGTATTAAACGAACTTGTTCAGTGAGAGACTTATCTTCTACGGTAACTTCTTGGGGGACATCACTTTCCATATTTACAATCTGATCAATAGTCAAGCCGTAGAAACTTGCTAACTTTGCCAAGAGCTTTACCGAGGCTTCTCTTTGTCCGTTCTCAATCTTGCTATAATGTGATATACCTAAGTCAAGCTCGGCGGCAACTTCTTTCTGTAAAAGGCCTTTTTGCTCTCTAAGATGTCTAATATTCTCCGAAATGTTCATTGTCAACATTGATTTAGCCTTGACAAGATACCCAAAAAGTCCATTATTTGAAATATATTTCCTTTTTGTCTAAATATAGCTTGACAAATAGTCTATCAATAGGTTTATTTGCGATGTACAAATTGTCAAAAAATAATCATGGACATAAAAGAAATCAAAACCCGCCTCCCCATCGGGACTGTCTTAATGCATTACGGTTTGAAGATGGATAAAAACAACCGTCTTCATTGCCCTTTCCACGAAGACAAAAAGCCCTCGATGCAAGTCTATCCCAAAACGGGCACGGTCTATTGCTTTTCTACGACTTGCGCCAAGCATGGCAAAGCCATCGACCAAATAGACTTGGTGATGTATCTGGAGAACTGTACCAAGCACGAAGCCATTGTCAAATGTGAAAGCCTAATCACCGGAATGCCAGCCCAGGTCAAGCGCAGCAAAGCCAAAAGCCCCGTCGTAGAAGCGTGTCCAGCGCAGCATACAGCTACCTTGACCAACTTCTTTACCACCTTTCGCAAAGCGGTCTACAACAGCCCCGAGGCCAAAGCCTATTTAAAGAAGCGTCATTTGTGGGCAGGCTTTGAAGCCAAACGCTTTGCCATCGGCTACAACAGCGGGCAATTCCACCATGGGAGCCGCAAAGCCAATATTGATAAAGCCCTATCCGTGGGCCTGCTCAAAGAACGCCGCCCCGGCAATCCCAAAGCTGGCTATCAAGTTTGGGCCAAAGACTGTCTGATCTTCCCCCTAAAAAACGCCCAGGGCGAAATCCTCAGCCTCTACGGGCGAAGCCTCAAAAACGACAGCGACCAAAGACACTTCTACTTGAAAAACCGCCAGGGCTTATTCCCCGGCTATCCGCCCAAGAACACGAAAAAAATCATCCTGACCGAAAGCATCATCGATTGCCTGAGCATTCC
>CAWUIO010000204.1:0-5634 GCA_963922455.1 uncultured Microscillaceae bacterium | reverse complement strand
AAGATTTCTCCCTGCGGTCGAAATGACAGGTTTATTGGGTGGTTTCTGCTCAAGTTGAAAACCAAGCTAATTAGTCCCGGTTCTCGGCTCCCGGTTCCCGGCTCTCCTCTCTCCTCTCGCTTCTTCTTCAGCTTAGGGATGGAGCGGCATGTTTGAGCCCGAAATGGCCTGTGGGGGGAAGGCGAGTAGCGAGAGCCCGACCCGCGCCGGCACGTTTTTGAATAGGGCACTCATTTCACAAGCGCGGGGAAGCTCCATAAAAGGTTGGGCATCTGCTGGAAAACCCAAGGATGCCAAGGATTAGGCTTTGAGGGGAAAAAGACGTATCATTTTCTGAGCTTTACTATACTTAACCAAGATTTTTTTGAATAATTTTCTTAAATTGTTTTTTTTACTTGCTTTCACAAATTTCTTAGCCGATACGATTACCTTAAAAATATGAAAACAAAAATTACAGAACTGTTTGGGATTGAGCATCCTATCATGCAGGGCGGTATGCACTATGTAGGCTTTGCCGAGCTCGCGGCCGCCGTTTCCAATGCAGGCGGCATAGGCACTATTACGGGTTTGACTCAAAAAACACCCGCCGATTTGGCCAATGAAATTGCTAAATGTAAGGATATGACCGACAAGCCCTTCGCGGTCAACCTGACTTTTTTGCCTACCGTCAATGCCCCCGATTATCCCGGTTACGTCAAAGCCACTATCGAGGGCGGGGTAAAAGTGGTGGAAACCGCCGGCCGCAATCCTGAATCGGTCATGCCTTATTTGAAAGATGCTGGAATCAAAGTAATCCACAAATGTACTTCGGTAAGGCACGCCTTAAAAGCCCAGTCCATTGGCTGCGATGCCGTATCGGTCGATGGCTTTGAGTGCGGGGGCCACCCGGGGGAAGACGATATCCCCAATATGATTTTGTTGCCCCGGGCCCACGAAGAACTGGAAATTCCTTTTGTCGCCTCGGGCGGCATGGCCGATGCCCGCTCTTTGGTCGCCGTCTTGGCCATGGGAGCCGAGGGGATGAACATGGGAACCCGTTTTATGGCCACCCAAGAAGCGCCCATCCACGAAAATGTAAAACAGGCCATCTTGGGGGCCACGGAGTTAGATACCCGGTTGGTCATGCGTCCCCTCCGCAACACCGAACGTGTCATGAACAATGCGGCCGTGGAGCGTCTGCTGGAAAAAGAAGAACGCCTCGGAAAAAATATCAAGTTTGAAGATATTATTGAGGAGGTAGCCGGGGTCTATCCTAAAATTATGATGGAAGGCGATATGGATATCGGGGCCTGGTCTTGCGGTATGGTCGTCGGACTGATCCACGATATTCCCACCTGTAAGGAATTGATCGACCGGATCATGAAAGACGCCCATGACATGATTAACAAGCGCTTGGCGGGGATGATTGGCTAAACCCCCTTTCTCCCAAGAAAGTACCCATAAAATCCGTAGTCTTCATGCCTAGGCTACGGATTTGTCTTTTGGGGCTTCCCCGCGCTAGGGCAAAACGTGCTTCCTTGCCCCATCCGAGCCGCGCGGGTCGGGCTGTCACTACTCGCTGCCTCCCCCCGCAGGCCAACACGAGCTCAAACAGGCCGTTCCATCCCTAAGCTCTGGGGAGTGTTAGGTGTACGCTTTCCCCTTCTTGTAGGTATTGGAGTCTAGTAAGCCCCAGTCAGCCAGCCCACTGGGATTTGTTAGGCTGGGCTCCTTATTCCTTCATAAACCCATACCGGAAAGCGGATTACATATCCGCTGGGCATTGAATTGGGATGGCAAATCCCGAATAGCGGAGACGCCTCTAGGCTCGGGGAGTAAGGGGCGTCTCGTTTACTGGATTAGCTAGTTGTATTTTTCAAAATTCAAATCATCTCTATTGCTTATAATGTGAATCATGATCATTCATTATCTGTATCGCAATGTCGTGTAAATCTGTGTTGAAACCTGTATCATAGGTATGGGTGCTTAGGTCAACACGGTAGATACTGTTCAACCACAACAAAGTACCCGTTTCTATGCCTATTTGTCCTTGATGTCCTTTTTGGTCTGTAAATACAGACGTAGGCTTTGGTCCAAACATGGAAATATTGTCTAGCAACAAATTATCTTGATTCATTTGTGCTAAGTTGATAGTTGCCCAACCAGTAGGAATGGTAAAAATTTTTGTGGCGGGAAATTCAGCCCTTAGGGGATCTACAACGGTCTTATGAATCGTCTCTTGAATAAAATAGCTGTAAAGTCCTTGAACTGAATTAAATCCATTATCTTGAGCTAATTGATCCCAGTCTTCTGGAAAATCAAATGGGGGTATCGATACAAAAATGCTTATGTTGGGGTTGTTTTGCAGGGCATACGCAATCCATTGTTTAAACCCATCGGTAGGGTTATTGGGTAAGCTTCCCGCCGTCATCCCAAAAAAGTCAACATTCCCCTGGTCTAGCGCTGATTTGATGGCAATATGCTCGGCGCTGCTTGAATCATTCCAAAAGTTAATGGCTCTTCCCTTATCTCCTCCACGAAATATGACTGTGGAAGTATGATCTTCAAAACCAGCGTCCAGGGCTAGAGTATTCAGGTTTTCAGCATATGGCCTAAAAAAACTATTCCCTATGAGTACCATATTGTACCCTTGTGTCTCCTCCGGTTGCGGAGTATCTTCCATTAGAGTATTGTCTTCACTGCACGATAGCAATACGAACATTAACGTGACTAGTAAATAAGTATGAGTTCTCATATTATCTTTTTTTTCACGTTAGATGCCCATTTTCTTTATTGGTTTAATTAAATCTAATGGCCTTGTGTATGTGGTGTGGCTTTGGAAGCGTGAGTGCTGTGATTTAAGCTACTTTTTATTTCTTTTTTTTAGGTATTCCTCGAAATCCCAACCAATCATCATCCTGTTTTCTTGCTTTGTTCTTTGTGGTTTTTGCTGGATGAATTCGTTGTAGTAGTAACCTTCACATTCAACCACTTGGTAATAATAATTCAATATGTCAAGCAAAGAATGCTTATCAAAAAATCCTTGGATCCTAAATTCTTGAGGTATCTTATTCTGTAGTATAGGTTGAATCATTAAAAAAGTTTTTAAATCAAATTCGTAGATACCAATGTCATCAGAGTTATAGTTCAGGAATTCGGTTAGTTTATTTTGATATATAAGGTTGATATTTATTGAGTATCCTCCAGTGGAAATTCTTTTTTTGAATTGCCAATCACAACAAATTTTGAAGGAGTCTATCTTGATAGTTTCTTCCATAATTGGAAATTTAGGTTTGAATGCTGAATTAGCAGAACGTAATTCAGTAATGTCAACACCTAATTCACTTAATAAAAATTTAGATTTTAATACTGCTTTCCAGCCAATGAATTTTTGAATCTGTTCTGCTTTGATTATTATTTGGCTTTTAAGTCTTACTCTTTTTTTTCTCTGGTTTATGTTGATGTAGGATTTTGCTACAAAGTTGTTCTGTGCATCGGGCGTGAAGGTTATCTCAAATACTTCTGGGCCATGATTTGTTGGTGCTTCATCAGCATGTATAATTTGTACTGAAAATGATTCCAGTTCCTGGCCAAGAACTATTTGAGAAATTGAAACAAAGAGTAAAAAGGAAAGATTACTTGTCATATTACAAATTGTAGCTATATGGGAGTAGACGAAGTCTACCTTTGCTGGGGCGCGTTTTTGGGTAGCTTAGCGGGGACAGCCCAACGCGTACCTACCGGGTTTCGCGTATATAAAGCGTTTGTCAGACTTTCTTGTTACCAAAAACATACTTAGAACAAGCAGGGAAGTTTTGCTTTTCAGTTCAAAAATAAAAGGCATTACAAATGCCAAGACCGTTCGGCACGCGTTGGGCTTTTCGCTTGAGCTAGCCCGGGAACGCGCGATAGCGGGGGCAAATACTTCCTTACTCAAATATGCGAACTTGTTATTCGGGGGTCGTAGCGAGACGCGAAGACCAGGATGGAGATTATCAGCCTTTTCATTTCCACTTTCCCAGTTTTATTGTATGTCCCTGGGAAAATAGACCTACTTGATCTGCTCCAGGTAGGCCCCCAGGGCTTCGTCGGTTTTGAGAATCGACTTGTGCTTATGCTCCGCTGCTGAGAAAGCCTCCCTTTCCCGCTCCTCGGCCACATATACCGCCTTATTTGGGTCATAGACAATGGTGATGGAAGTGTGGGTGCTCGCGTAATAATTGGAAAAAGTAGTGCTGTATTTTTGTCCCGATTTTAACTTTTGAATGATTTCCTCCATTTTCTTGATTGCTTGGTCTAATGAGCTGAAATATACAAATCATTGTAAAGAAATGTAAATAGCCTGCGGCATTTGGAACCGTTTTGATGGTTTTTAGAAATTCCCGACGGTAGGAGGTTTTTGAAAAGCTTGAAGACCTCCGGGGGGCAAAAAAATGCAAGAAACCCAGAGGCTTCATCCGGGGGCCGGGTAGCACGGTGGTATTGTGAGGGGGGCTTTGCCGGATCCTGGAAAAGGCTTGGTCAGGTAAATTGCTTATTCTTAAGAAAAAACATTGATATTCATGATTTTGTATTTTTTCTGGCCCCTTTTTTTTGAAACTTCCCCTAAAAGCTGTTTTATGTAATCCATATTCTTTTAATTTTGCAGGCTCACGAATAATAATAAACCCATGAAAAAGTTTTCTTTATTTATTGTTTTTATTTTTATTTCCTCATTATCCTATTCACAATCTCAAACTGAGGAACTTGAAATATTCCAAAACATTTTTGGGAAGGAAAAGAAGGCAGCCTTTGCCAGCGTCATCAAAATTGAAGATGCTACCAAGAAGGAGGCATTTTGGCGTTTGTATGATGCTTATGAGGTAGAACGAAAAGATCTGGGAAAAGAGAGAATTAGCACTTTAAGTGAGTATGCTCAAAACTATGATAACCTGAGTGACGAAAAAATTGACGAGATTTTTAACAAGTCCATCAAAATCAATAATGGCTTGAACAAACTCCTTGTTTCTTATTACAAAAAAATAAAGAAGGAAGTAGATACCAAGACTGCCGCCCAATTTGCCCAAGTTGAGAATTATTTTCTGGCGGCAATCCGCTATGAAATATCAAGCCAAATCCCATTTATTGAGGACATCAAAGAATAGTATCCAAAAACAGGATCTTATCGCTAACCCTGGTCCTGGCTTTGTGCAAAGCCAGGACCTATTGTTTTGTGGGAGAAGGTTGGCTTTAGTGGTTCCTGATGGTGAAGCCTATTGTACTTTCAGTTACTTAGACCATTCCTGGGGGTTTGTTTCCACTATGTTGACAGCATTGAGCGAGACGCTAAGACCATTGGGGGAATATCTAAATTTAACTCATCTCTACCCCCACACTTTGCTGGTGCGCGTTTTTGGGTAGCTTAACGGGGACAGGCCAACGCGTACCTACCGGGTTTCGCGTATGTAACGCGTTTGTCAGACTCTCTTGTTAGCAAAAAACATACTTAGAACAAGCAGGGAAGTTTTGCTTTTCAGTTCACGAATAAAAGGCATTACAAATGCCAAGACCGATCGGCACGCGTTGGCCTTTTCGCTTGAGCTAGCTCGGGGAACCAGGTCTGTTTTTTTACATAATTGGACTAGGTGGGGGCAAATCATGGGAAAATAGGCCTCT
>CAWUIO010000203.1:0-5724 GCA_963922455.1 uncultured Microscillaceae bacterium | reverse complement strand
CTAACTTCTTTGTCCGCTGGTCGTTGTCTGTCCTTCTATTGTCTCCGGCCATCCCTCGGGCAGCGGCGGGCTCAAACAGGCCGCTCTATCCCTAAGCCTTCCGAGAGCAGAGAGTAGAGATGAGAGAAGAGAGATGAACTGAGAACGCTCACAATTGTGAGACTCTTGCCCGTGGCGAAATTCTTTGGCCTCTGGACTTTGTCTTTCCTTTAAATAGGATACACCTAGCCTCTTCCTACCCCAAGCTTATGAAAATTTTGGCTGTACCCACAAAAAAATACCAAATGAGTTCGATAGTGAGCAATTGGGTAAAGACTAGGGCAATCGTTAGCAGGAATAATAAAACGCCTTTATAATTATTGTAGCCTTTAAAAAAAGTCAAATAAGCCCACATCATAAAGCCAACCTCAATGAGGTTAACAAAACTTTCAACCAAGAGTAAATAACTGCTTCCTTGGAAAGAGTATAGCAAGGGAAATGCGAGTGTGGAAATTAAGAGTCTTTGCCCCGAGAGATAGGTGTTTAAGATGAGGTGGTCCAAAAAGCTGTAACCCGCTTGGGCAAATGCCCAGTAAGAGGCAATCGTAAATAAGGGCACAAAAAGCAAGACCTCTATCCAAGCATAGCTTTCTAACAACCAGCCCGGAAACTCGAGAGCATCCACATAAATCAGGTCATTTAGCAGATAAATCATCTGCCCCAACTGATTGGTAGGGCTAATTTTATACGAATAGAGTATAAGCCCATAGACACCCCCAATGATCAGTATCAAGGTGATCGGTTTATAATAGATAATCCGTTTGCCTTCGAGAAATTCGCGAATGGCCCATCCAGGCCTAGTCACTAACTGCCACATAGTGAAGGGTAATTTGCGGTCATAATGCAGAAAGTACAGAAAATCCTGCCACAAAAAAAGCCAGTTGAGAGGTCCGGTATTTGCTTTTTGCCCACAGTTGGGACAATATTTTCCTTCATACGAATGACCACAATTTAGGCAAGTTATCATATAAGAAATTTCAAGGTTTATCAGGCGGGTCCTCCCCCATTCTCGGTGAAAGACTTTCCAATTCCTCAAAATTGGGTATAAAATCGGATTTTTGGAAGACAATTTATAGCTAAGGCAAAATATCTTTTGAATATATTGGCCAGAGGGGCTTTTTTTTTACTACAAAAAAAAATTTAGATCAAGCAGGCTAGGTTTGCTTTTTAGTTCGCATATAAAAGGCATTACAAATGCCAAGACTGGTCGGCAGTCCTTGGCCTTTTCGCTTGAGCCAGCCCGGAAACGCTCGACAGCGGGGATATTAAAATTAGCAGGTAGTTGGAATGATATGTCAGAAGAAGATTTTCAAGATTATCGCCAAGAAACAAAGCGAACTAAAACTTGATTAAAAAGCTTATTTTTTTATTTGAAAAAAAACTTTGTTTTTAAAAAACCCAAACTCATTGAGCAAAGCAACCATCCGCTTATGAGAAATAGATTTATGATGGTTAAAAGCTCTTTTTGCATCCCTAAGCCTTGCGTGCGCGTCAATATCTAAGTCGTCCCAGGCTTCGTTTACCAAGAAGTTAAAAGCTTCTTTTACCGAGTTAAACTCTTGCAGATCGTCATGTAGAGGCATAATATAATTCATGGTGTCAAAAATAAAACAAATAGATGATTTACCAATCATCTTTTTTCTCTTGACCCATAGCATTTTTCAAGCTCTCCATCAAAGAAAGAGCTTGTGTTTCTATCTTCGTAAATCTTTTATGATTTATCTGGTACATTACCTTAGCCGCCCCCTTACCACCTTTTTGGCTTTTATAACCCTCATACACCGTAGAGAGGGCAATATCTCCTTGCCCATTTTTATTTACCATATTCCGCATAGTATAGCGGTACTTTCCCTCCTTAAATCCTATCTCAAAAGTATAGCCCACCCATTCATTATACACCCTTCCTTTTAGCTCATACGCCACATCCATGATCCCTTTACCTATTATTAGGCTAGTATCATTATGCTGTATCACTTCAAGACTATTCTTATACGTCCTGGCTACCCAAGCCAGGGCCTTTGTTGAGAGCTCACTGGCTGCGCCCGGCACCTCCACCACCTCTTGGTATCCCAAGCTCCCATCTTCAAGATTTGGCATTATCACCATTTCTTCACTTTGGGCCATAAGCTGGTAAGACAAAGCCCACAAAAAAAACAAAATTATATAACGCATATTATATTTATTTGGTTGAGTATACATTAAAAAACCGGAGCCCCCTCTAAGTCCAAGTCCGCCACGATCACCCCCAAATCCTTGTCCAAATAACGGTACGTCTCCTCCAAGCTACTATGGCCACATTGGTTTTTCACAAACAAAATATCCTTATACTTCCTATAATAAGCACTCGCCCCCATATCCTTCCAGTGGTACAACTTATGCCCAGCATCTACAAAGTCCTGGCTCTTGATCACCTGCCTATACTCACTCGCAAAATAATTCTTTCCCCAAGCCTCCCCATTGGCCTTAGCCAACAAAAGCCTATTACTGTCCAAGTCCAGCAAGCCCATCTCCTCAAAAAACCCAAGTAGGGGAGGAGACAAAATTACATTCCTCGGCTTATGGTTTTTGCTCACCTCTTTTGGCAAGCGTATAAGCATGCGCTCCTTATCCACCATGCCCCGCTTTATTTTCTGCACCTCGTTCACCCTAAAAAACCCATGATACAACACATGTATCATGATATACAGCCCCCTATGCCGCTCCTTAAGGATCTCCTTTACCCGGCCCTGGTCCTCAGCACTCAGCAGCACCTTGGATCCAAAATTCGTCTTCGGCAAGTCCATATCCTCCACCAAGTTCTTCTCCAAGTAGCCCCGGTCCTTCAAGTAATTCATCCAAATCCCCACAAAAACCAGCTTTGCCCTTACCGTTGTATGTCCGTTACCCCTAGCAAAGCAAAAATCCCGATACCCCACCAAGTCAGCCTTAACCAGCTTTCTAGGCGAAGATTTCAGTATTTTTCTTAATTTACAGTACTCCTTAAATAAGTTCGCTTGTGAAATATACGTATAGCGCGTTTCCTCCCTACGATACGGGTAAGTTTTTACCATCATATCGAGGGCCTGCTCTACGTCAAGCGTAATGGGTGGCTCATTTATTATATTCCGGGCCCGTTTTGGAGGCAAGTTTACAACCATACCAGCCCGTAGTTGTTCGTTAATCCATTCTATAAGCGGCTCAGCCTCCTTCAGCGTCTTCACCTTATAATCCCTCACCCTAAAAAGCTCCTGCTGAGTAGCCTTATTATAAGCCCAAAACTCCACATAAGGCCTTTTACCCTTTACAAAGCGGGCCAACTTATATTCATGCCTTTTCTTTGACATCTCAAAGAAACTCTTTTGGCGACAATTTGGCGCATCCATAACAGCACATTGCGCCAAACCAGTAAGCCACTGTTTATCAAATGATTATAAAAAATCGTGGAGAATATCGGATTCGAACCGATGACCTCTACACTGCCAGTGTAGCGCTCTAGCCAACTGAGCTAATCCCCCGAAAACGTTTGGCAAAGGTAATATATCTATATAAAGCCCCCAAATTTTTTCCAGGCTTTTCCAAAAAAAGATAAAACCTGTGGCCGAGGCATCAACAAAGCCCCCTCACACGGCGTTTAAGGGATATGAATCAACCCATCACACCGTCCAAAATCGGAGTAAGCCTTTCGGGGGGAGCCGCCCGGGGTATTGCCCACCTAGGGGTTTTGCAAGCCTTGGAAGAATTAGACATCCGGCCGAGCCAAATGGCCGGGATCAGCTCCGGAGCCATTGTGGCGGCTTTGTACGCCTATGGCTACGCCCCCCGCCGCATTTTAGACTTTATCCAGAAGATGAACCTGTTTGAAGTCTTCCGTTTTGGGTTTTTCCGCCGTCCCGGACTCTTTACCCTAGACCAACTAGATAAAACCCTGCGCAAATACCTGCCCAATGACGATTTTGCCCACCTCAAATGCCCCCTCAACATTGGGGCCGCCGACTTAATCAGCGGCGAACTCAAAATATTCAATGCTGGCGAACTCATCCGCCCCATCATGGCTTCTTGTTGTTTGCCTGTCATTTTTAATCCGGTTCGCTACCAAGGCTATGTCTTGGTAGATGGGGGCGTGGTCAATACCCTTATGACTGAGGAAATGGAAGGCTGTGATCATCTCATAGGTGTACACTGCAACCCCCTAGACCCCCAGGATAGCTTCAATTCTACGGTTAGCATCATCGGGCGTTGCCTCAACCTGTCCATTCACGCCAATGCCCGCTATCAATTAAAAGAGTGCCAGGTGGTGATTGAGCCCGAAAAACTACACGAGATGGCCCCCCATCGGATTGACAAAGCCGAAGAATTATTTGACATAGGCTACCAAGCCACCATGCACATGCAAGAAGATATTAAAAGAAATTTGGGGATGCCTCTGGGTACAGCCTAAGAAGCCACTTAACGGTTCACGGCATACTCCACATCTTCTTTGAGGAGTTCCATCTGTAAATTTTTGGTGTCATCATCAAATTTAGGGACCAAACGCACGATAATCCGCTCGTTGACCCAGCGGGCGTATTCCTGTTCGGGGTTCAAAACTACCGGTTTTTTCCCTTTTTTAGACCCCGGAATGGTGTAAGGTTTATCGGCGCCAAAACCCTTGGCCACAATTTCTCCCTTAACCCCCTCATTGATGAGGAAATCCCGGACCTCCTTGGCTATTTCTTCCGATCGCTTTTGGCTTTGCTTTTTATCTTCCACCTCCTTGGTAAAAAGATTATAATTACTGGTATGGGCTTCCACAAAGATTTGAACCTCAGGAAATTGGGGTAATATTTTCAAAAGCTTGTCCAGCTTTTGCTTCGATTTTAGGGTAAGTCCTTCCGCGTTGATATACGATTTGAGCACCACTTCAAAACTTTTGACCTCCGGCTTTCCCAATTTTTTCTCCTGGGCCTGGGCCTCCGTGGCTTGCCCCCCCCAAAACAAAGCCCATGAAAGAATGAGAAGTAGTCGCTTCATACTAAGGTAAATATCTAATATATAAAAATAGCTATGCAAATTTTATTCTAAAATTTATAACGTGTATTCCTGAGCTTTCATGTACCACAATCCGTACCTATTCAGGCTCACAGGTTATTTTACGTACAAAACGCAGGAAAAACATATTCAAAAGTAAGCAATCAGGCTACCATATGCTTGGTAGAACGTAGAAATTTCGCATAATTGGGTAAAATTCAGATGAATTGTGCTTGGCTGCTAAGATTTTTCACCTCTTGGGGCTTGCCCGCGCTAAAAAATACTGGCCCCAATGTAATATACTGCCTGCGCGGGCCGGGCTTTCGCTACTCGCTGCCTTTCCCCGCAAGGCCCATACGAGCTCAAACATGCCGCTCTATCCCTAAGCCAGAAAAAAGGTTTAAAAGGCTATTTGAAATCACCGCTTCCTACCACTTATTTTCTTAGAAACTGTTTGTATTTAATTGCGTTGGGCGGCAAAGGGCCATTTTAAAATGGAAAACGGGACCTGATTTCATCAAAATCCTCGCCCACAGCGCTGCTATGCGCTCCTTGTTGATCTCATCAGAACCCCGTATTCCCATGTTTTACGGCCCTTTTCGCCGACAAAAAATAAACACGAACAGTTTCTTAAAGTTGGCTACCTACCTATGACATTATCTGCAATGCGCTGATAGTAAGCTACTTACTTTCAATCAG
>CAWUIO010000202.1:0-5726 GCA_963922455.1 uncultured Microscillaceae bacterium | reverse complement strand
CGGGCTAGGCTGCCGAGCCGGCCCGCGCGCAAACCCGCGGCGGTCTCGGCCCTCACGGGCGCCTATCCCTAAGCCAAGATGAGAAGAGAGAATAGAGAGTAGAGAAGAGAGACCTAACCCTCAATCAGTGCTCGCTTTCTTTCTCTCCTCTCGCTTCTCTCATCTCGCTTCTCGCTTCTCTCATCTCTCCTCTCAAGAGCCTGAGGGATAGAGCGGTCTCGGCCCAATCCTTTGAATCAAGAGG
Organism: uncultured Microscillaceae bacterium; assembly: GCA_963922455.1. GTDB lineage: Bacteria > Bacteroidota > Bacteroidia > Cytophagales > Microscillaceae > CAWUIO01. The sequence goes on along the minus strand of CAWUIO010000202.1, from coordinate 5,482 downwards.
CGCCTATCCCTATGCCAAGATAAGAAGAGAGAATAGAGAGTAGAGAAGAGAGACCAAACCCTCAATCAGTACTCGCTTTCTTTCTCTCCTCTCGCTTCTCGCTTCTCTCCTCAGGGAGTTCTGTGTTTCCTTGATTGAGTATATTGGTTTTTCGGACAGTCTTACCTGCCTATACCTAATAGCCAACCGTTAAGGACTTTCTTTTAACCCGATGGCTTGAGATTAAGCTAGTTTCCTAGTATTTTGTAGGTGGATCATTTACGCAGCCTATGTCTCCTGATTCTTCCGAAATTTTAGCGGTATTAAAAGAAAATCCGTATTTATCTAAGCTTGAACTTGTTTGCTTAGAAGAGTTGGCTCAAATAGCCGAATATAAAAAATATCACGCCAACCAAGTGGTGTTTTCGCTAGAGCAGAAGGGTAAATATTTTTATTTGGTACATACAGGCAAGTTTTTGCTTCGTTTACGTGACCATCGCACCAAAGAGTACAAGCGGGGGGAGCTATTTGGGGAGGTGGCTCTATTTACCAATCAACACCGTACCGGTACGATGCTCGCGGTTGAGGAATCAGTTCTTTTAGGGTTTCCCAAATCGGCTTTACTTGACCCCCAGCTAGTCAGTTTCCAAACCGCGGTGAGTACGGGACAAGCTTTGACTTGTAAAATTATATCCTATCTCAATCCGGGCAAGTTGATTTGTAGTGAAGAATTGATCAATGCCGGAGAATCCTCGACCGTTGAGTTTAAAGAGTCTCTTAGTAAATCGATGAAGCACACCATTTTAAAGACCTTGAGTGGCTTTATGAATGCCGACGGCGGTACGGTACTGATTGGGGTAAATGATCAAAAAGAGGTGATTGGGGTTCCCGAATTTGCCTCATACGAGGTACGAGATAAGCAAAACCAATCCCTTATGGGTATGATTAGCACCTATTTGGGTAAATACTATACCCATTTAGTCTCCTTAGATTTTGAAGAGATTTCCCAAAAAGTGATTCTTCGCTTGGACTGCAATTCTTCGCCCGGGCCGGTTTTTTATCGGGATAATCAAGGGGAAGAACATTTCTACATACGAGCCGGGGCTACTACCCAACATATAACCCAGCACAGCGAAGTGCTTCGCTATATAACCCGTCATTTTGAAAAATCCTTTCACGATGCCTTTACCTCACCTTAAATCAATTTTAGGGCTAAGATTTCCGAAATCTTAGAATTTGGTTATCTTATGATTCGCTTTCATTTACCATTAAAATCAAGAGTCCATGAAGTATACGTTCTACTCTTTAATATACTTATTTGCCCTCGTGGGGGGGATACACAGCACCCACGCCCAAACATCTTTACCTCAAACCAAGGCCTTGGAATACCGCAACATAGGCCCCACCCGGGGAGGGCGCGCTACCACCGTAACCGGCGTAGTACAAAGGCCCAACGAATTTTATATGGGGAGTACCGGGGGCGGCCTTTGGAAAACTAAAGATTTTGGCCAAAGTTGGAACAATGTTTCCGATGGTTATTTTAGTACACCATCCTTGGGTGCTGTTCGAGTAGCCCCCTCCAATCCAGATATTGTGTATGCCGGTACAGGCTCGGATGGTATCCGAAGTAATGTCATTACGGGTAAAGGGATGTATAAATCTGTGGATGCCGGAGAGACTTGGGAATTCATGGGTTTACAAAATGCCGGCCAAATCGGAGCAGTAGAAATAGACCCTCAAAACCCCGACCGCGTTTTTGTAGCTGTCATCGGCAATGCCTTTGCCCCCAGCCCCGACCGTGGCCTCTACCGGAGTCTAGATGGGGGAAAAAACTGGGAAAAAGTACTATACCACTCCGATAGTGTAGGCGTAGCCGATGTTGAATTTGCCCCAGATGACCCCAATACCTTATATGCTAGCCTTTGGCGGGCCGAAAGAAAACCTTGGACAATCATTAGCGGGAGCGTAGACCCTCGTGTAGGTGGGATTTATAAATCTACCGACGGGGGAGATACTTGGAAAAAATTAGAAAAAGGACTCCCCCAAGGGATTATTGGAAAAATAGACTTAGCGGTTTCGGCGGCAGCCCCCGAGCGCTTATACGCTTTGGTTGAAGCGCCGGCCGGTGAGGGAGGTCTTTACCTATCGGATAACCGGGGACAAAGCTTTGTCATGAAGAGTTCCAAGAAGGAGTTAATCGATCGCCCTTTTTACTATTGCAATGTGGATGTAAATCCAGGTAATCCTGAGGCGGTGTATGTGAGTGCCACTCAATTTTGGCGGTCCTATGATGGGGGTAAGTCTTGGAAACGTCTACGTACCCCTCACGGTGATAACCACGATCTCTGGATAAACCCAGAAGACACAGCCGTTTGGGTGCAATGTAATGATGGGGGTGCCAATGTAACCCTGGATAATGGGGCTACCTGGTCTAGGCAGTCCAACCAGTCGACCGCCGAACTCTACCAAGTAGAAGTAGACGATCAGTTTCCCTACTGGCTCTATGCAGGACAACAAGACAATAGCACGATTTCGGTGCCTTCCCTTCCTCCTTACTACTCAGCTTCAGGCCCCATGGGCTATTGGATGGCCGTTGGGGGTTGTGAAACGGGGCCCGCCGTCCCCAAACCGGGGAATCCGAATATTGTGTATGCCAATTGTAAAGGAAGATTTGGCGTTTTTGACAAGCGTACTGGGCAGGAAAGAAATTATTATGTGGGTGCTTCTAATATGTACGGGCATAACCCGAGTGATTTGAAGTACCGCTTCCAACGCGTTTCCCCTATACACGTATCCCCTCATAACCCGGATGTGGTCTATCATACGTCTCAATTTGTGCACAAAACCACCGATGATGGATTCACCTGGGAAACCATCTCACCCGATTTGACAGCCAATACTCCCGGTACTCAAGTCATTTCGGGCTCTCCCATTACCCGGGATATTACTGGGGAGGAATTTTATAGTACGATCTATGCCATTCGCGAATCGCCTCGGGTACCCGGTCTTATTTGGGTGGGAGCCAATGATGGGCCAGTGCACCTAAGCCGGGATGGAGGACAAAATTGGAAAAACGTCACCCCTGCTCAATTGGGTCCTGGAGGACGTATAGACTGCGTAGAGCCTTCTCCCCACCAAGATGGCAAGGCTTATTTTACCTGTTTACGGTATATGTTGGATGACTGGAAACCCTACATTTACAAAACCGAAGACTATGGTGAGACTTGGACCCTACTAAGCAATGGAAGTAATGGAATCCCGGCCGATTACCCCGTCCGGGTTGTTCGCGAAGACCCGGAAAAAGCTGGGGTTTTGTATGCCGGTACTGAGTTTGGGATGTTCCTTTCCCTGGATGATGGAAAAAACTGGGTTCCTTTTCAGCAAAACCTGCCCATTACTCCTATTACTGACATCAAAGTATTTCGCAAGGATTTGATTCTTTCTACCATGGGCAGGGGTTTTTGGATCTTGGATGATATCAGTATGTTGCAAGACTTAGCTCCCAATACGAGCCGTCTGAGCACCAAATTATTTCGTCCCCGAGACACCCACCGCATGCGTTATCGAGGCTCATCTTCGGATGAGATCCCCCATTATCCTAGTCCGGGACTTATACTAGATTATACACTAGATAAAGATGCGGGAGCGGGAATTAGCCTAGAAATTTTGGATGATAAAAAAAGAGTGATTCGCTTGTTTGTAGGAGGAGCTTCTTCGGGAGATGCTGAAGCCAAGGCTGAGACTGATATGGCCACCGGTTTTCGTCCATTAGGCAATGATGCCCTGCTCAATACCCAAACTGGCGCCCACCGCGTCCGTTGGGATATGCGCCACGAAGGGGCTTGGCATGCGAATAAGAAAAGAAGTGGAAATGGAGGCCCTTTAGTTGCCCCAGGAACTTATACAGCTCGCCTAAAAGCCAATGGCCAAATAATCGAGCAAAATTTCCAGATATTGCCCGATCCTCGAGTGATAGAGGCCAGTAAGCTTAGCTCAGGGGCGATGAAAAAGCAGGAAGAGTTAAACCTCAAAATCCGGGATTTACTTTCGGAATCACGCAAAATGGAAAATCAAGTAAGTAAGAAAATAAAAGAGTTGGAAAAAAAGGTCAAAGAGAACGGAGATTCGCCCCAGTTACAAAAAGAAATCGATGCCCTTCAAAATATTCATAACCAACTCAGTACAGCCCAAGGGCGGTATCGCCAACCTATGCTGGTGGCTCAAATATCGTATCTGTATAACATGCTGATCCGAGCTGATCAATTGCCTGGCCAGGATGCTTATGAAAGATATGAGGAGCTGAGTCAACAACTGGAACAGCTTAAGCCTGGTTTTAAAAGCTTTTTTGGCAGTCGCTAGACAGTTCTTTTGCCATACGCTAGAAAAAAGGGGCTTTGCCCCTTTTTTTGTTTAGCTACAGGAATAAATACCAGAAAACACCTTAGCTTGCTCTTCTGCCAAATTTTCGGCAGCTAAAATTCATTTCAAATTCTTCGCTTATGCCATCTTGAGTACGGGTGGCCAAATTATCGCATTCCCCATCTCCAAAATCAAGGATAACCTTAGACTCGTCTCCCAAGGTTTTCTCAATGGTGCCCGAAGTAATCATATAACAAGCATTGGGGGCAATTAACGGACTAGTAATGGTTTTGGTGTACGGTGTCCCCTCGGCCGTTACCCCACTTTCGGAACCATATATCTCGTAAACATCGTCTTCGGTATCTTCCGTATCTCCCCCGCTTACCAATACCCGGGATTTGTTATATTCCCAAGTAATTTGCTCGCTCTCTGGAGTAATAATTAAGCCATTTTCCAGGATGGCAGTATAGCTCTTATTCCCTTCATACGTAATGGTTTTGGTACCCATAAAGAGATAGTCATTGATGGTAAAACCTTCAAAAGTAACGATACGCTGAGAACCTGCTTGCCGAGAGTCTCCAGTCAAGGTGATGAGAATGCGTCCGCTGCGGCTTATTCCTTGAGAAGTACATCCCGAGCCGTAATCCCAGGTAATGGTCTTAGGGTATTCATTAAGACTATCGAGTTGTATTACGGTACGGGTCGCACAATTAAGGAATCCAAATCTTCGGCGAGAACTTTGATTGCTTGAGTCTTTTAAAGTGGCATCTTCTACATCGGAAGATAATTGGGCACTGACATTCTCAAGAAAACTACTTTCTTCGGTAATTTGTAACTGGCTAAGTTCGCTTTCGGCCTGGACATCTTCTTGATCGCAAGCGCTAAAAAAAATTGAAAAACTAAATAGGGCAATTCCTATGAAGGGTTGGTATGACATAGTAGGATGTTATTGGTTTTGTTTTTCCTTAGACGCAGCCTTGGCCTCAAACTTGTGCGCACTCCTACTTTTTTTAAAAAAAATTAGGATCTTTTAAGTACTTATAATCTTTTCAAGAACTAATATTGGCTTAGGGATGCCACCCCGGAGGGGCGGAGACCGCCGCTGGATGCGCGGGGGCCGGCTCCGGCTTGGCTGGCAAGCCCG
>CAWUIO010000201.1:0-5962 GCA_963922455.1 uncultured Microscillaceae bacterium | reverse complement strand
TCGCTAAGATGAGGCACAAGCACCGCTGCGCTTATGCTTGCGCCAGGAGGGGGGATGTGTCTATTAACTCTGGTAGCGCGACGGACTTCTTCGAAAAACGTAGTCCCGAGAATCCTGGAATAATCAGGCTTGGTACAGAGTCTGAATTTTCTGATGGGCCAAGTAGTATATCACCAGCACAATTGCTGTCCCCCACCGAGACTGCTGATGGAGTCTTGACTATCGCTTTAAATCCAAGATTCTATAATAATGAACTTGATAGTGACGGACGAGCAAATCTCTTTAATGAGTTACAAGGAGGTAATCTAACTGGTGAAAACTTTGACATGACTGTTATAGCCCATGAAATATTTCACACGTTTAGCTCATTCCTTTCTCACATTAATGCTATGCGATTGGCTACGCATCAAGGAAATGGTTTAAATGGATTCGGTGATAAAAATGTACCATTTGAAAGGACTGAACAAAATAATCGATTTATGTTTACGCTCCAAGGAATCATCAATAAGATGATAAGACAAAATGTACCAAAAAAACGTGAAGATGATTAACCCTATGAAAATCATATTTCTGATCAATATTTTTACAGGCATCTTCTTTACAGGATACACGCAAACTTTGGAAGAAATAGAAGCTCAGTTTATTAAAGACTCTACATTTTCATTTTATGTCTTGGTCGATACTAATCGATATCATAATGACATATATAGACATATTGGCTTTGATCAAGGAGGAGTTAAGTCTAATTCTATATTTATTATTGATAAAAAATGGAAAAGAAAGAAAATAACAGCTCTTTTGAAAAAGTTACTTAGGTTTCGCAAAAAGTATCTGAAATACTACAGAAGGGATTTAAGTCTGAGAAAAGAGGACATTAGTGAGATGATTGAAAAAGAAATTGAATTTATAGAGGTACAAACAAATTTAGACAATAAGATTTTTAGAAAAATTCTAGATTGTGAAACCATTGGAACATTTACTTTAAATAAAATGGGACTTAAAAGGATACGTCCAAAGGTTTATCACATCAAGGTCGTAAACATGATGCCAGTTTTCTAGTTGAATCCCACTCCTGCTGTCGCTCGTGTTCCTTATTAAAAAAATAAGTAGCTAGTGCGCGTTTTTGGGCTGGCTTGTGGGTAAAGGCCAACGCGTACTTACCAGGTCCAGCGTTTGTAACGCATATACACAAACGGATCTATCCACTCGCTATCGCTCGCGCCCGCTCCCTGAGGTCGCGGCCGGAGATAAGGAGTTCGTGCGTGTCCTCGCCGGTTCCGGTCTCCGGCATCTGCCCGGTATTGCTCGCTAGGCTGCGCTCCACCGGGCATATACCTGCGCCCTGATCGTTCAAGAGAACCATTATTATCCCTTTGGACTCAACATCGCCGGGCTGGAGAAGAAAGGGATGCCGGAGCATAAGTTTCAGTATAATGGGAAGGAAAAAGAGGATGAGTTCGATTTGGATTGGGCGGATTATGGGGCACGTAGGTATGATCCACAGCTTGGAAGATGGCACGTAGTTGATCCTCTGACTGATGAAATGAGAAGGCATAGTCCCTACAATTATGCTTTCGATAATCCAATCCGTTTTATTGATCCGGATGGGATGGCTCCCCTCACTGATTTTTACACGATAGACGGTGATTATCTTGGTACAGATGGAATAGATAACGGAGAAGGTGCTCTTGTGGGTGTAGGGGCTTATTGGACTCGGGATAAAAATGGATACATTACAGAAGAAGGGGGTAATATAATATACTTTGATAACACAGGAGTGCAAGCGATTGCTGCGGCAGTTCACGGTGAAGTTAATGCTGGAGCAGGTAATGAAGAAAGGATAGGTATTGCCAATGCAATTAGCAACAATCGTTCGGCGCATAATGCAGATCCAAGAAATGCAGAGCAGTTGAGCGAGTCATACGCACAAACAACAGAGAGAATTGCGAATGTGACCCGAGATGTAAATGAGCGGTACAATGATTTTCAAAACACTGAACCAGAGAATAGAACTGATGATATGACAACCTCAGTTGCGGCAGCTATTCAAGTCTTTTTTGGTAGGGTTGATGATAATACTAATGGAGCAACACACTGGGATGGGGTAGATATAAGCACAAACTACGAAAACCACAGCAAAATTAACCAAGGCTACTTAGTTACAGACCCCAGTCATAACGTTCATAATATAGAGAGCAGCGCAAACCCAACAACCACAGATAGAGGGAGTTATAATTATACTTGGCAAACTACCGCAGGACATGGACAAACTATGTTTAGTAGAAAAACTAATGAATTTATTAATGCTACGGGTGCCCCAAGATATTAAAATAAAGATTATGTTGAGAATTTTGATGTTTCTGTTATTTGCTTCGTGTCCGACATATCTTTATAGCCAAGCCTACAAGAATGTTTGTGAATTTATCAGAAATAAATTTAAAACTTCGCTTCATTATAAATTGATAGAAGGGCAGTTTAGTACCAAATTTCTTGATGACGATCCTTACCCTGACACTACTTTGCATGTATTCGAGCAAAAAGTAGAGGAAGAAATTTCCTATCAGCTCAAATATTATCAAATCTTTAATTCAGGAGGAATTGTCTTGTTGGAAAAATTTCAACGCTCTTTTTGGATAGGAGAAGATCATTTGAATAAAGAAAACGTTGAAGCAGAGTGGTTTAATATTGATGTTTACAACGCTACTAAGGTTTACCACCTTAAACTAGGAAATAAAGAATTTCTTTGCACGATTGGTAGTGGGTCTGATGAATATAGATTAGGTACGAGGCAGATGATTGCTTTCTACAACATTTTTGACATTACTGATCCAGAAAACATCAGATATTATCTTATGAAAAGTCGATATAGTTGCATTGACAATCTTGGAGATTTTAATCACGACGGCCAACTCGACTTTATTAAATTCGAGCACGCATTTGATACTGAGAGTAATAATGACTTTATTTTGCGTTTTCTGACTTTAAGAGATGACAAGTTTGTACCATTAGAGGAAGAGGTAGGGGAAGATAAATTAGAGTCTATATTGTTTTATCGAGATGTAAATACAGGAATATTTTATCCTCAGTAACATCCCTACGTTGCACTGATTGTTACGAAGGGCCACTCAGTGCTTCTTATAATAGAAAATATCCCGATTTTCTAGCCGAATGGCTAACAAACCCAAATAAGAAAGGGAGCTTATTTCAAAACCGGAAACCTGCATGATAGGGCCTTCCGGTTTTTGCTGTGTAAAGAGTTGAGGGCAAGGAGTTTGAGCAGTGTAAGTGTGTAAGTGAAGGGTCTAGAAGTGTATAGGAACAAAGGAGTCCGTGCGTGTCCTCCCTGGTTCCGGTCTCCGGCATCTGCCAGGTATTGCTCGCTAGGCTGCGCTCCACCGGGCATATACCTGCGCCCGGCCCGGCTGCGGTACTCCTCACGGCCGCTCCCCTATGCCCCTCTGGAAGTTTGGTTTCATACGAGAAAATAAGGTGCTTCCCGGGGCCTAGCCGCGGCCCGTGTTTGGCTCGCCTGCGGGCTCGTCCGGCTCCCTGTGGTCGGTGCAAAGCACCACTTTCCAGCCATTTCCTCCCGGAAATTCCCCCTGAAAAGGCCTCACTCACGCTCGCAGCGGCGAGCCGCAGATCTAAGCCCCCCAGCCCCCGGGATCAACCGGGGGAGTAAGACTTGCATCAATCAAAATCCAAGAGTTTCTTTTGAAATTCTTCTTTTACCGAGTCTTCAAAACTATCCAAATAGTTTTCCGTCGTACGGATGTTCCGGTGTCCCAGGCTTTCGCTGATAAATTCAATGGAGGCACCGGAGCGTTTTAAAACGGTAGCGAAGGAATGGCGGGCGGTGTAGGTTGTGATTTTAGAATCAATTTGTAATTTTTCGCCAATACGCTGCATGTACTTATTTATGATTTTGGTTGCCTGTTTAATTTTTTTTCTTTCCGTTTCAGGATCATCTAGCGCGTGAATAATTCCAAACACATACTTTTCATCTCTTATGGGCTTTTTGCCCCATTGGTTTATGATTCGCTGGGCCTCCGGGATGATAGGGACTTGTACAGGCCTTAAATCATGCTTAGTTATCCTTTCCGTTTTAGCCCTTATAAAAAAAATCATTTTCTTGCCAATATTTTTATACTTTAAGCGGGCTATGTCTTTTATATTGGCACCGTTGCATAAATAACTGAACAACCATAAGTCACGGGCTTTCTTCTCAATTGCGTTTTCCGGTTTATAGTTGACAATAGCTTTAATTTCTGGGAGGCTTAAAGCCTTTTTAATATTTCTTCCGGATGGCACCTGATATTTTCTTTTGCCGAAGGGGTAATGATCTTTTGGAATAATCCCTTCATCAATTGCCTTGTTAAATATGGCTCTAAGGCATCTAGTGTATATGCTGACCGAGGTGAGACTTTTGTTGTTTCCGGTCATCCATTTTTCATAAGCTTGGAGCCATTCGGGGGTGATACTCGAGAAATTTAGCTTTTTGTTATTGCGATGTTTGGTCTTAAAAAACCTACCCAGAGAGCTGAGGGCTTCTTTATAAATAGTGGCCGTTCCTACTTGTTCATTTTGTATAAGCTCCTCATAATAATCCTGAAAATGATGGATTACATTCTTATCTCCGTGTTTGGCCTTTTTTCTAAAATTCTTTTCAAATGCTTCAAAACTGAAAGGTTCAAGCTTCTGAATGACATCAACTGCTTTTTGCTCAATCTTATTGAAGTAAATCAGCAGTTGTTTAAACTCGTTCCGGGGCTTGGGAGATTGAACTTTTTCCCAATTTTCTTTGCTAAGGCTTATGTGAATTGGGTAGTATTTTTGCTCTCTTTCATATGTTACCCGGATTTTGACGCTATAGGTTCCGTCTTTTTTTCTATACCTATGATCTAGAATAATTTCGGTAGTAACATTGTCCATTTTATTTACATACAATTTGCATACATTCTGCATGTAAATATAGGAAAAAAGGTTTTATAATAGCTAGATTTTGCCTGTAAATACTTGACCCTGAGGTAGTTAATAAAGAAAGAGAAACCATCAGAAACCCTCCCATTTTCGGGCTTACAAGCAGGGGGTCGCTGGTTTGAATCCAGCAGGGTCCACAAGTAACTAAAAAGCAGGCTGTTAGGTCTGCTTTTTTTGTTATTAACCTGTCTTTTTTGTAAATTGAATTAAAAAAAGATGAATACAGATCGCTTGGAAATACAATTTCCCGCCACTGCTCGTCTGAGTGATCAACAATTTTTTGCCCTTTGCCAAGAAAATAAAGCTTTACGATTTGAGCGAACCAGACAAGGTAACTTACTTATTATGAGTCCTACGGGCGGAAAATCCAGTTATAGAAATAGCTGGGTTATTTTTGAATTGATGAAGTGGAACGAAACCCACGGTCTTGGTGTGGTTTTAGAATCCAATGGGGGCTTTATCTTACCCGATACCTCGGTGAAAGCCCCCGATGCGGCTTGGGTACGCCTGGAACAATGGGAATCTCTTACTGAGCAGGAACAAAGTGGGTTTTTACCGCTATGCCCGGATTTTGTGATTGAGCTAATGTCGCCCTCAGACCGTCTTTCTGAAGCCCAAAAGAAAATGGAAGAGTGGATGATAAATGCTTGCCGTTTGGCTTGGTTGATACATCCCGAGGAAGAAAAAGTGTATATTTATCGGGCGGGGCAAGCCACGGAGGTACTTAAAGGGTTTTCGCAGACCTTGAGTGGGGAAGGGGTTTTGGTGGGCTTTGCCTTGCGATTGGAGCGCTTGAGGTAATGGAGCAAGAGGATCAAACCCGCTTGCGTACATGTTGCCAATTAAAAAAAAAGATCTTTAGCCTTCGTATTGGGGAAATTTGATGGGTAAGTGCCCAACGCGTGCTTACCGGGTTTGGCATTTGCCAAGTGTACCTGCAAATAAAAAAGGGACAAAAAGTTAAGCGACAAGTAAATAATTA
>CAWUIO010000200.1:0-6147 GCA_963922455.1 uncultured Microscillaceae bacterium | reverse complement strand
TGAAAGTAAGTAGCTTATTATCAGCGCATTGCAGATAATGTCATAGGTAGCCAATCGATAATGTTGCGCTAATATGTTGGGCTTAGACAAAATAAAACGAAGAGATGGCTTCCAAAGTTTCCATTCTCCTCGTTTTCATTTTAAGCACCCAAAGCCCAAATCAATTTTCTACTCAAAAGTAGAACGGGAGACAAAGAATTTTTCAAAAAGACCATCGGCCCGGCTTAGAAAAAAGCTTCCTTCGTTTAAGCTGGAGTGCAAGTAGTAAGTATCCGGCTCAGGCCCGGGATAGGCTTCAATGGTAAAGCCTTCCCCCGTACTTCTTTGTACCGAGAGCGAATACGGAGCTTTTCCTTTGGCTTGAAAAGCATCGGCAAAGTCTTGACTCTTTAAATTGCTTATTAAGTTGATATAATTGGTGGTTTCCACCGAATCGGCTTCTTCCTCTCCCAAAAACCAAGTGGTTTCATCTTGAGAAAGGGTAAAACTACTATCTCCCGGGTATTTAAAAGAAAGCGCCACGACCTGCTTGGGAAACAAGTAATTACTTAACATATCATTTCTCCAATCCACGAAGCTTTGGTTGATTTTTTCGGCGAGGGGCCCCCGGACCGCATAAACGGCATCATCACCGGCTTCCCGGATATAGGATATTTTATCTCCCTTGATCAGTCCTGTTTTCCCCGTGTACAAATGTGCCAGCAGCTTATCGGAGCGATCATATACTTTTACTTCACTGGCCGTGGAGTCGCTCAATTCGAAGCGCGACCAGCTATCCTTTTCCATACTAGCCAAACCTTGAATGTTGAGGGTTTGCATGATATTCAACAAGCCAATGGGTTTTTCAGAATCGATGGAGATAGCCATGCGCTCTCTTTGCAATTGCCACCCACTGTCCTGTCGGGCAAATTGGTAAGGGGTTTTAGACTCAGCACTAGCGAGGATTTCAATCTTCCCTACTTCCTCCGGATTGATCTCCGGAAAACTCTTATCCAAGGTATTGGCTTTTCGGGAAGAGAAGGCCCATTCATTGATTAATACCAGGCCTAATAATACGGCAAATAGGATACTTAATAGTCGGTTATTATATTTCATAAAGGCATACGGTTAACTTATGAAATGAATAGAAAGTATATCACTTAGACATACCTTTCTTCCTGACGTTTTTTTCTTAAGGAGGCCCGCCTACGGAAATGCATAAAGCCATACGCTAAGACCAATAAGATAGGTAAAAGAAAATTTGTATAACGGATCAAGTTTTGACTGCCCTCTTCCATAGGGTCCAAGGGGCGGTAACGCACGCCCTTGGTGCGTAATTCTACCAAACCCGAATTATCGGTGAGCCAATCAAGGCCATTGACCAACAAGTTTATATTATCTGGATTGAGTTGCTGTTCGGGTTGTTGGTTTACGGCAAAATCACCATTGGCAATCACGACAATCTTGGCCTCTGCTTGGCCATTAATTTTTCCGCTAAGTAGGCCTCCCATCACTTGATTGGCCAAGGGAAAACTAAATTGTTCCTTAGTCCGGGACAGGTCAATCACCATGGGTGTTTCCAAGGTATCTGCTTGGTCTGAGGAAAGTACCAAGGGCGTAAAACTGAGGCGATCGGAGCCTACATAACGCATGGTACTGGCAAAGGGAAAGATGACCGCTTCCAAGCCTTCGGTAACTGGGTGTTCCGGAAAGTTTTGCACGATGGGCAAATAGGGCATTTCCACTTGCTGGACGACTGTGAATAAGCCTCCTTGTACGGGTACGGGTACGCTTACTGCCCCACATTGGGCATCGACCAGGATATTGGGGTTAACTTGGACACCCTTGGTCTCTAGCCAGAGGGACAAACCCGTATAAAGAGGAGTAATATTTTTGGAGCGAAAATCTCCCACTACGCGGTTCATAGCGATATACAAATTACCTCCCCGGTTTAGGAACTCATCGAGCTGCTGCAGCTGCCTTGGGCTAATGGTATCCTTGGGTGATATGATGGCCAAGGTATTAAACCGCTCCGGTATCGAGGTCGTATCGGTCAAGGGAAAAGGCTCCAAATTGTAGAGCACCTGTAGGGCTTGATTGGCTTGTACCAGTTGCTGGGGCTTGGCTTCTCCGTGCCCCTGAACCAAACCAATGGAAGGCTTATCTATAACCGAAAGTTTCTTGATAGTCGTGGTTAATTGATACTCCAAGGCATCACCCGGTTGAACCACGGGCAATACTTCCTTAGATTCACCCATCTGGATGCTTGCTCCCAAAAATGCGATTTGCTCTTTTTGTTGGTTCTTAGAACGGATCCGGATGTTGAAAGGCTGAATGCCATCTTGTACCGCATCGCGTTGATCGGCCTCATCTTCGGGGCGCATGATCTCGTAGACCAATTTTCCATCCGAGATGAGATTGTACTCCACCAGCATTTCCTGTAAATCCCGGGCCCCCCGATCAATTTGGGGCGGAAGGTTGGGAGAAATGTACGCTTTCACGGTCACGGGTTCCTTTAAGTCGCGTAGGATATCCTGGCTCACCTTACTGAGGGTATACCGTCCATCATCGGTAAGGTCGATCCTTAAAAAGTAATCTTTGGATAAGATATTGATTAGCACCAAAATGCCAGCTACTAATACAATGGTAATATTAAGATCTGATCTTTTCATGGCTTAGTCCTCCAAATTTCTTTGTGCCAGAGACACTTCACTTAAAAACAAGGCAAATACCGTTAGGCTCAAAAAGAAAATAATATCTCGGGTGTCGATAACCCCTCGGATAATACTTTCATAGTGTACATACAAATTGAGGTAATCAAAAACGCCTTGCACGCTGCCTTGAGTATTATTGGCTAAAGCTCCAAAGAGAATTTGGAAAAACATACCAATGACTAAAGCACCTAAGAAAGCCACAATTTGATTATTGGTAACGCTACTCGTAAACAAACCGATACTGATATAGGCCGAGCTAATCATGATGAGCCCTAAATAGCCGCCAAAAACCGCTCCCTCGTCCACATCTCCCAGGTTGCTCAAACTAAAATAGTAGGGTAGGGTAAAGGCCAAAGCAATCCCGATCAACATCAGGGCGGCCAAATATTTACCGATGACCAGTTGCCGGTCACTTACCGGGCGGGTCAATAAGAGCTCAATCGTACCCGATCGTTTCTCTTCGGCTAAGAGACGCATCGTCAAAGCCGGAATAAAGAAGAAAAGCGTCCAGTAGGCGATATTAAAAAACACCCCCAAACTCGCTTGGTTGATCAAGAATATATCATTCTCATACAGCCACGTGAAAAAGCCACTGAAGCCCAAAAAGAGAATGAGAAGAATGTAAGCAATTAAGGAATCGAAATAAGATTTTAGATCCCGTTTGGCAATGATCCAGATTGTTTTCATAGGAGAAGATCTATTTTTAACTCCGGGAAATAAATTTAATTTAAAGTAAGGTTACGGAATATGTCTTCCAGCTTGGTTTCTTGAGCGCTCATACCCGTGAGAACCCAAGATTTCTCTACGCAAAGCTGAAAAACAGCGCGCTTAGAGGAGGCCCCGGCCACTGTTTGGACTCGATATGTATGGGCCTGATTATCCAAAGACTGGGCAGATTGCACCGATTCTAAGGCTTCCAAGGCCGGCACAACCGCATTGGCTTCGGCATCTTCTATTTGAACTTCCAAGACTTCCTGACCTTGGGCTTGTTTGCGTAGGGTCTCTGGGCTACCATTGGCCACAATCTTCCCGCGGTTGATAATCAAAATCCGGTCGCAAGTAGCTTCCACTTCGGGGAGGATATGCGTACTTAGAATCACGGTCTTTTGCTGACCAATATCTCGGATAAGTTTGCGTATCTCTACGATCTGGTTGGGGTCTAAGCCGGTAGTGGGTTCATCCAAGATAAGAATTGCGGGGTCATGGATCATGGCTTGGGCCAGTCCCACCCTTTGTCTATATCCTTTGGAAAGCTCCCCAATATTTTTGTGCTTTTCTACGTCTAGCCCGCAGAGCTTGACCATTTCTCGGACCCTGTCAGAAATTTGCGCTTTGTTCACGCCCTGAAGTTCAGCACAAAATTCTAGATAATCGATTACCGGCATATCCAAATAGAGAGGATTATGCTCGGGCAGGTAGCCGATATGGCGTTTCAGCGTGTGGGCTTGGCTTTTTACCGATTGGCCGCCCAGAAAAATATCCCCATCACCGATGGATAGGTAACGGGTGATCATTTTCATGGTCGTGGACTTCCCGGCGCCATTAGGCCCTAAAAAACCCAGGATTTCACCGGTTTTTACCTCAAATGAGATCTTATCTACGGCTACTTGATCGCCGTAGCGCTTACTTAGATTTTCGATACGAATATCCATAGTTCACGAATTACAATTCTAAATCAACAAATCTTTACAAGGGATGTACCAGAGTTTGACTCCCGGAAAAATTGACAGCTTCCTGCCAATCGGGAAAAATAAACTCGGTTTGCAGGCATTCTTTAGAAAACTTTATAAATCTCCTAGTTCTTGCCGCGGCAAATATTACATGCGAATTAAAAAAAAAGAATTTGAATTTTTTAGCTTCGGCCCGGCCCTATTACGAAGATAATCCACCTGTTAAATTTTTTAGATAAGCAAGAATTAGGGTTTTTTTTGAAAAAAATTGCGGGATTGGGAAATAAACCTACAAAATTTGGGTGAGTATTACTGGCTGGGGAGGCGGTTCCGAGTTTTAATAGCATGAGATAAACGGGTGTTATATAACCCCATCGAATCTTTTCCGTTAAGATAATTGTAAGACAACAGCAAACAACACACAAACATAGAATGACACCTAATTCATTGACGACCAGAAAGAATGAAGGGGAGTTTCCGATTAAACACAAACTATTAGCATTTATTATCGCCTTATTGATTGTCCTTCTCATTTCTGGATCCCTACTCAGCACTAGTAAAAATCCGCCCCCTCGCACGAAGCAGGGGGTGGAATATGTTGGAAACCTAGCCGATTTTCCGATGGAGGAGATCTTGCGGTTTAGGCAGTTTTATGCCTCCACCCAACTTGTCCATTCAGGTAGGGAATTTCCGAATCTGGCCTTTATCGGCTAAATGATTCGTTTTATCTTGACTTTATTACAGGTTGTCTGAAACTCGTTTGAAAAATCCGGAATCTTGAAGGTAGGCCCTAACACGGCTTAGCCCGAAGATCTCCGGAGTTTTTTTTATTCTCCCAGTTGGATTCCTTCTTCGTCTAGGAGGGCACCCATCGTAAAGGGATACTTCTTTAAAATCATAATTTCCTTGTGCCAGTCTGACATACGCCAGTCCTCATCTTGGCGGGCTACCCACACAATTTTACTCCTAGAAAAAATCCAGATTACCTCTTCTACGCCATAATTGAGCAGCTTACGGGTTTTGGTAGGAAAGTAATCGAAAGGGTTTTGAAAAGAGCTCAAATCGGCCTTGGTATCAATTTCTACCACCAATTGGGGAGCCAATCGGATGTATTTTTCATCCACTTGGACTTTTTGCAGGGCTTGGCGGGTATAGGCGGCAATATCCAGGCAAAAGTTATTGTTTTTGCCGATATGCAATCCCAGCTCATTAAATAAAACCTTGTAGTCTTTACGTGGCAGTTCGCCCATTAAATATTCTACCACGCAGGAAATAATCAAAGATTGCAAGCCACTGGTGCCCATGATATCTTCTGGTTTTTTTTGTCCACTCAATACCTGTTGATAGCCCTGATAGAAGAGGGGCTGTCCGTCCAGCACTTCATAAATAAGCGATTTGAGCACCTCAGGTACTAGATCTTCTTGTGTATCCTGCGATTGGATTGCCGCTTCGTCCATAGATTTTCTGTCTTAATAGAAGAGTCTACAAGAGGCCTTGTGAAAGACTCATCTTTTAAAATTACCATTTTTTGCTGGCTTTTGCAATAGGCTTTGGGGCTGGGCTTTCACTGTTGCTATTAAGTTATACGTGGGTTCTGGATTAGATTTTTGATTGAATGTATAAAGAAGAATCTCTGGGGCTTCCCCGCGCTAAAGGGATTTGTTTCTACACGAAACCTCCTGCCGGCGCGGGTCGGGCTGTCACTACTCGCTGGCCGACGCACAACCAACGGCGAGCTCAAACAGGCCGTTCCATCCCTAACGGGGTATGCGCAGGCGCACAAG
>CAWUIO010000199.1:0-6440 GCA_963922455.1 uncultured Microscillaceae bacterium | reverse complement strand
AAAAAAATAGCATCAAAACTGGAGACCATTTTTTTAATCTTTTGAGCAGCCTAGGGGAAGCCCCTTACTTTTCTCCAAAAAAGGGGAATACATTATATTATTTCATCAAATATACATTCATGATTCAAGACATTCGATTAGACAGCCTTGAGGAAAAAGAAATTATACCCGGCTTTTGGGGAAAAATTATTCATTCGGACAAGATGTCCATGATCTACTGGCGCATCCTTCCAGGAAGTACCCTGCCGGAACATCATCACGTACACGAGCAAATTACGCAACTCTTGGAAGGCAGTTTTGAACTGACCCTTGATGGCAAAACTCAAATTCTGGAGCCTGGACAGGTGATTGTAATCCCCTCTGAGGTGCCTCACAGTGGTCGGGCCTTGAGCGATTGTAAGATATTAGATATATTTTGCCCTAGCCGCCAAGAATACCAATAAGCCCACCCTGCATTACTCTGTTGTGTAATAGCTGCTCTGCACGCTTATAGTAGGGTTAAAACCATAGGCTTTATTGGAAAAAAAACGGACTTTACGTATGCTTTTGGCATCCTTCCCGAAGGAGCCGAAAAAAGCTTGGCTCTGGTTTACATCGGCTTCTTTTTGCTTAAAATTATCTCCAGGTATATGTTTGTTGAGAATTACCCCAGCTTCTAAGATCGTTTTACAAGCTCTAAATACTTGACTAGATCCATCTTGGTAGGTTACCTCCACTTGTAGGTCGGGTGGCTGTAAAAAAAATCGGAGCAATGTCCCCCATAGGTTGTAATGGGTTTGAACTTGCGCCCATTGCAGGGCTTCTGTTGGTTCTAGGGAGAGGGTGTCCCCCATTTTGATCTGTATGGTATCCTGACGTAGGGTAATGTAATCACGCGGCTTCTCTCTTCGGGAAAAGAGAAGGTAACGTTGGCTTACCGTATCAATTTGATAATGCCGAAGCATGGCCAATTTGGTTTGCGACTCATCATAGAAAGGATAGCGATCATCAATCGTTTCTACCCTGAATAAAATAAACTGGGGGCCCAGATCTGAAGCATATCGCTGGGCATTTATTCTGTCTAGGTAGGCATCGTATGCACTGTATGATTGCACCACGGGCCGGGGTGAAAAGTTTAGTCCATAGCGATAGGCAATGGATAGTTCGTAGGGTACAATATCGATGGTCTCCTGTCCTATTTTTTCAACCATAGATTTGGGTAGTTCGGTCTCTGGGGGCCAGAGATGGAAAGACGGCCCTTCTACTGGGCTGGCCACTTGCCCCCAGTACCTAATCACACTTTGGGTGTGCCCAAGCAAGAAATCGAGTTGGATGGTATTTTGTACGAAAGTCTGGAAATTATTAATCACATAAAAAGAAGAAGCACTTACTATGGCTAAGGTAGCGTATACTCGGGCGCTTTTTTGTAATGCCGTGTCTTTGGTGAAAAAATAAAGTCCGCCTCCCAGCCAACTCAAAAAGGCAAAAAAGATGTATTCGTGGGGATCATCGGCCCGGGTAAACCCTTGTTTGATGAGAATATAAAAAAAACCGGCCAGGCAAAGTTGAATGAATAAAGCATCGAGATCCTTAGCTTGCCCTTTTTTACGGAGCAGCCCCAGGCCTTGCCTGATCCACAAAAACCCGAAGCTAAAAAATAGTCCGTAGGCAATTATGATATCCAGCAGTTTATTCCGCTTGAAAGGCAAGTACATGGCATCATTATAGGCCGATATAATATGGATACTGCCTACTATGTAGCCCATCAGATCCACCTTAAGGATATAGACTAAAGTACCCAGCGTGAAAGCCGTTACTAAAATTATCAAGCAAAGGGTTCGTAATTGTATTTTTTTTCTGAGGGTCAGATAAATGATAAACACCAAATGAAAAGCCAGGGCAATGAAACCTATATTGAGCTTGCTAAAAAAAAGATAGACGGCCAAAAAACTAAGTAATAGAAGCCAGGGAAGACCTTTGAGTTTTTCTTGTATAAATAGAGAGGATAAAAATATCTGTAGGTAAAGACATATAAAAAACCGATCGATAAACAACTGTAAAAGTAGGATACTTATAAATATGTATACTAGCGTATAAATCGAGGGCATTTCTTCTAATACCTTATACAATGCGAAGCCCATCAGCGCCCAGAGCCATAGATTATAGCTAAAATACACCCACTTACTTACTCCAAGTGTCAAATATGTTCCCCCCAGATACCCCAAGGGACCGTAGGTAAAGACAAAATCTTTCCCAAAAACCCACCCATCGTTAACCGCCCAGTTGATGGCGATATTCCAGGAGTTGTCCAAACCAGCATAGGGAATAATATAAAGCTGGGTAGGGTGGAGGAGAAAAAGGAAAAAAAGCCAAGCTATCCCGGTAAGCCAACTCATCTTGGAGGTTTTGGGTAAAGGCATATATACGAAGTTGAAGAAAATGAGAAATGCTTGAAAGTTTTACTTAATGCAAAACGCTTCAAAAGTAAATCTAGTAAGTATGAGGAGAAATTCGTGCTTTATTTTGACTGCTCCCCAAATTTTGGAATCGTATACTTGTAAAAGCTTTTTAAACCTGCATGAAAACTCACTGGTTTCAGCGTACATTTTTTCCCTTTATGGGAGTAATCGGCTTATTAAGCATGATTGTGATAACTTTTTGGTGGGGAGGGTTTAGATATTTATTGCCTACTCCCATTCCAAAAGGCTACCAAGTGATAGCGCTAGGAGATAGTGTGTCCCTGGAAGGTTTTGTAGAACATAGGGGCCAAAAGCCCATCTTTCTTCATTTTTTCAACCCTCAGTGCCCCTGCTCAAGGTTTAATATGCAACATTTCGCTTACTTGTATAAGCGGTATAAAAATCAAATTAGCTTTTATACGGTGCTACCCGGCAAGAGCTCTCAAGAAGCTATACTTGATTTCCAGAATCGTTATTCCCTAAACATTCCTGTGATTTTAGACAATAAAGAAGCCTTGGCCTCCGCCTGTGGAGTCTATTCTACTCCCCAGGCCGCCATCATCCAAAGGGATGGTGCTTTATACTACCGAGGAAATTACAATCGCTCCCGATATTGCGTAAACCAAGCATTTAATTTTGCCAATATGGCCATAGATTCTCTTTTGGCAGTCAAACCCGCTCCATATTTCCAAATAGAAGCGACTCAATCTTACGGGTGTAGCTTACCCAGTCAGGATAGTTTAAGGAGTAGCCATCTGAGTTTTTGGCTCAAACAATAGGTATACTATGAATAAAGAAAATACATCCTATGAAATGCACCTTCAAGAAGCATTTGCCAGGGCCAATCAAAAGGCCGACCAGTTTGGTGCCTATGTAACAGTGGGTGCTTTTTTATTTGGTATTGCGATTGCCCCCATTTATTCTACATGGTTTTTTGCCCTGGGTATCGGGATTCCCAATATGCTTTTGTTTTATATCGCGGCCCAGTGGATCAAGAGCCGGTTTATTTCCTGTCAGTTGATCAGCCTGGTCTTTGCCATATTCATGTTTCAATTTATTAGTCAAATGCATGGTATGGCCGAGATGCATTTTTTCTGTTTCATTTTTGCCTTGATTTTGGTCATATACCAAGACTGGCGGATGATGATCCCCTACACGATTGCCACCGTGTTTCATCATGGTTTATTCTTTGCCTTACAACTATCTGGTTTTGAGGGAATGGGTCCCTTTTTCATAAGCTATGCCCACGTAGATTATATGATATTGGGCTTTCACTTGGGTTTGGCAGCTACCATGACTTTCTTTGCTGGTATATGGGCTTATTTTTCCAAACGGCAAGGCAAGCAAATGGCTAAAAACAATTTTAAACAATTAGAAAGTTTAAAAATTTTAGATCAGGGAGTCAGATTTGCCGAAGAAATCAGTAATGGCAATATGGAATCACCCTATGAGTTAAAAAACGAAGAAGACAAATTAGGCAAGGCACTCCTGGATATGCGTCAATATCTCTTAGCTGCGCACCAAAAAGAAAAAGAAGACCGCTTTATTCACGAGGGTATCGAGCGGATAAATAAAGTGCAGCAGCAAAACCTGGACAATGTCCGAAGTCTTTGTGATGCCGTGTTAAGGGATCTGGCCAATTATATGCAAATAAGCCAAGCGGGCATATTCTTACCCCAGGTAGATAGTACCCAAGAAGGAACTGTTTTAGAATTGGTAGCCAGCTATGCCTACCACCGTAAAAAATTTCTAAAAAAGGAAATCTTTGTCGGGAAGTACGCAGAAGGAATTGTAGGTCAAGTTTTTCTGGAAAAGCAAGCCATCTATCTGGAAGAAATCCCTCAGGGATACAATAGTATAATAACCGGTCTCGGAGAAGTAGAACCCAAAAGTTTGCTCATCATCCCTTTACTATTGCATCAAGAAGTTATTGGGATCATGGAGCTCAGTGCTATCCGTTCCCTTTCCCCTTACGAAATGGAATTTCTCAACCGGGTAACGGAGGGTTTGGCGGCCACGCTCAAATTCAGCCAAATCAGTCATCAAACCCGATTTCTTTTGGAAGAAAGTCAACATCAAGCCGAACAATTACGGGCCCAAGAAGAAGAAATGCGCCAGAATATGGAAGAATTGCAGGCTACCCAAGAGGCCATGTCTAAAAGGCAAATGGAGCTGGAAGAAAGCAACAAGCTCTTACAAGAAAAAGAGGCCCAACTCCAAGTCGCTCAAGAAAAATTGGAAGCCCTTAGCCAGGATAAATCACTTAGTACATAAGTATCCCTATCTCTCCTGGCCTTCAAGAGAGGGCTGGTATCGCGCCAGAATGCTATCCTTATGCTGGATCAACCAATCTTGGTACATCGGATAGCCTTCCATCTCCTCTAAGATCTCCTTGGGCGTAAGGTAATCTCCTTCTTGTAGATCAAAAATACGGGGCAGGTCTTCCTCAGCGATACCCCGCAACTCCTTCCTAACAAAAACCGCATAGCGAAACAACTGCGGCCCTAAGCCGTGGGCAATTCCCCTTTTGTCGGTATCTCTTTCAAAATAGTATTGAAAATCAGAGTCATTTAGGTAGGAATAAGCAATCCCCGCCATATCTATAGCACGCTTATCTAAATAATACAAGGTATGCCCCAACTCGTGGCCCAATACGCCCACTTGTTCGTCAAAAGGAAGTTGGTCCATCAAAATGGGGTCAAAAAAAGGAATGGACTTCGTACTAATCACCACCAAGTAGCGGCGGGCTTGCCAAGGAAATAAAATGCTCAAAGGGGCGGGGCGCGAGCCCAGGGGGATCATCGCCTCCTCTAAGACAAAATCAATGGGCACCTCGGCCAATTCTGGGTAGTGTTGTAATGCAAACAAGCTAGCATACTCATACCCTTTAGGCAGATTTTTATTCCTTCCAAATTGCTCATACAATTGAAAGTAAACACTGGAATCTTGAGGTAAAGCATAATGATCGTGAACCGGATATGTGTCCTGGGCCTCTGGAGGCTGGGCCAAATAATCTTGATCTAAGAAAAGAAGCAATACTACCAGGGCAATCCCCCCGAGTATCCCCCCAATAATCCACTTAAGAATTTTCCAGATAATACGCATACAAAAATTTTATTCCTTAAAATTATTAGCTAATCTGTAAACACGCATATTTTATACGAAAAGTGCTACTTTTGCCCCTAAGCATTCGATTAAATTTATTCTGATATGGCTACGACTTCGGATATTTCCAAAGGCATCTTTATGCGAATTAACGGGGAGTTGGGCGTAGTAATGAGTTATGAATACGTAAACCCCAATAAAACAGGGGCCATGTATTTCGTAAAATTGCGCAACCTACGAACCGGCAAGACCATTGAGCACCGTTTTCGCTCAGGAGAAAAAGTAGATATTGAACGGGTAGAAACCCGAGACCTCCAATTTATTTACCGGGAAGGGACCAACCTAGTAGTGATGGACAATGAGTCCTACGAACAGTCCTTTATTGATGAAACCCTCTTAGGCAATGGCGTCAACTTTCTCAAAGAAGGTATGGACCTTACCATCAGTTTTGATGCCGATCAAAA
This sequence comes from uncultured Microscillaceae bacterium, assembly GCA_963922455.1. GTDB lineage: Bacteria > Bacteroidota > Bacteroidia > Cytophagales > Microscillaceae > CAWUIO01. Next base: position 433 of record CAWUIO010000199.1, on the reverse strand, counting down.
CCCGGTATACGCCGAAATGCCCAATTTTGTAGAACTGGAAGTAACCTATACCGAACCCGGTTTGAAGGGTGATACCGCCACCAATACCTTAAAACCGGCCACCGTAGAGACTGGGGCCGAGATCCGGGTCCCTCTTTTTGTGGATAATGGAGACAAAATCAAGATAGATACCCGCGATTATACCTACGTAGAACGCGTAAAGTCCTAAAAACCCCTTGCCCTCCCCTCATCACGGGGAGGGGGGGTTACTTCCTTTGCGGGCCATAGTACCTCCCCCATCCCCTCTACATTATTTTGCTGGCTTCCCTTATTTTCCTATCCCTATCCCATGCACATCATGAATATTTAAGAAAAGGGGCTTGCCCGCGCAAAGTCCCTACCTGCCCAAGACTCCATGTCTAGCGGCGCGGGCCGGGCTTTCGCCACTCGCCGG
>CAWUIO010000198.1:0-6496 GCA_963922455.1 uncultured Microscillaceae bacterium | reverse complement strand
GAGCTCGTGTAGGCCTGCGGGGAGAGGCAGCGAGTAGTGACAGCCCGACCCGCGCCGGCATTTATTTTCTTAAGCTAAATTCTTTCTTGGCGCGGGGAAGCCCCTATGGTTTATTTTAAAGGCGACTTAGCCAAATCATTGCGGGAAATATCGTAATGAGCCCTTATGCCCCGGGCCCTTATTTTGCTCAGCCGGACCGCTTCTTTTCTTTCCTCAGCTGGATGTAAAGATTTCAAATCTTTAAAAATACCTATATATTGCAGCATTAGCCACGTAATTGTAAAAGGAGAAATATGGTAATTTTTGAAAGCCCTTTTCTGCAAATCCAGTATGATGAAAATCTGGAAGCTATGATAGAAGAGTGGAAGCTAGACTTCACCAGCAACCCGCACGGAGATAATATGCGGGAGCCCCTTCAAAAGCTCTTAGAGGAGTTTAAAAACCGTAACTTGAAGCGTTGGCTATGTGACAATACAGAGCAGAAAGCCTTGCAGAGTGCCGACCAGCGATGGCTGGAAAGCTACTATTACCCTCAATTAATTGAGTTAGGCCTGGAAAAAGCAGCTCTGGTCAATGCCAAGGAGATCTTAGGTACCGTAGTGGCCAAAAACTGCCTTCAAAACGTAGAAGAGGAGGTATTAAACATTGAAGTATTTAATAAGTACCACGAGGCCTATACATGGTTAGGGAAAAACGCATAGACTTTTCTTATTAAATTTTTTAGCGGCAAACACAATTCTTCCCATGCAAATTTTTTCTGTCCCCCAAATACGGGCCTGGGACCAATATACTATTCAAAACGAACCGGTGTCTTCGGTAGATTTGATGGAGAGGGCCTCTCGGGTTTTTGTGAAGCATTTCCAAAAGTATTATTCCTTCCAGCACCCTGTATACATAGTTTGTGGGACAGGGAATAATGGCGGGGACGGGCTGGCCATAGCCCGACTTTTGCACCAATTACATTATAAAGTACGCGTTTTCATTCTCAATCAAGGAGCTAATAAATCGGCCGATTTTAGTGTAAATTATCAAAGGCTAAAGGAAATGATGCTCCCCCTTGAACTGATGAGCGTGCAGGATTTTCCTGAATTGGGAAAGCAAGACCTGATCATTGATGCTTTGTTTGGCTCGGGCCTAAGCCGTCCGCTGGAAGGCTTGGCCGAAGATATCGTGAAAGCTATGAATGAGAGCCCCGCCACGGTAGTTTCCGTAGATATTCCCTCGGGTATGTTTGCCGACCAAAGCTCGGGCCAAAACTCCTCGGTACAAGCAGAGCGTTGTTTTACTTTTCAAAGCCCTAAGCTGGGTTTTCTCTTAGCCGAAAACCAAGATCGTATTCAAGCGTTTGAAGTATGTGAAATAGGGCTTCACCCTGATTTTGCTAAGGCTACATCGAGTCCATATGTTTTGAGTGAGGAAGGAGATATACTTCAACTGCTCAAAAACCGTTCACGCTTTTCGCATAAAGGCACTTATGGACACGCCTTATTGATCAGTGGAAGTTATGGGATGATGGGGGCCGCTATTTTATCGGCGCGGGCCTGCCTCAAAGTAGGGGTGGGTTTACTCACCGTGCATATACCCCAGGCAGGCTATGAAATCTTACAAACCTCCCTACCCGAAGCCATGGTTTCTCCAGATTCAAATCGCCAGTTTATTACCCAAGTCCCCGCAACTCCCGACCGCCCCTATGCCGCCATCGGTATCGGGCCGGGAATGGGCCGCCAAAGACTGACCGGTTTTATGCTAGACCGTTTCCTAGATGGTGTGTTTAGTCCCTTAGTTCTAGATGCCGATGCGATAAACCTTATTGCTGAGTCGGACGTACTCAAAGAAAAGATACCCCCCAAGAGTATTTTGACCCCTCACCCCGGAGAATTTAAACGCTTGGTCCGGGCAAGTGATCATGATTTTGAGCAAATTGATTTATTACAGAGCTTCTGTCAAGCCTATGAAGTCTATGTAGTTTTAAAAGGAGCCTTTTCGGCCATCGGAACCCCCGAAGGCAAGGTTTACTTCAATACTACGGGCAATCCGGGGATGGCTACGGCGGGTAGTGGGGACGTCCTAACCGGGATGATTTGCGGCTTATTAGCCCAAAACTATTCGCCCGAATCGGCGGCTCGATTAGGGGTTTATCTTCACGGCTTGGCCGGGGATTTAGCGGCTGCCGATATGGGTAAGGACTCACTCATTGCCGGTGATTTGGTGAATTATATTCCCAAAGCATTCCAGGCTTTGCCAAAAGTAAATTAAACAATATGTCAGGAAACACGCCATCGGAGACATCTCACGCAAAACCTCGCAGGTTTTCTTGGTGGCGTTTGCTCAAAAGGGTTTTCTTATACAGCCTAGGCCTATTACTCTTTTACACAATACTTCTTAAATGGTTGCCGGTTCCCTACACCTTGACTATGCTCAGCCGGTCCTGGGAATCAGGACGCTTTGTCTCTTATACTTGGGTGCCCTATTACAAAATGTCTAATCATTTGAAGATAGCCGCCGTAGCTTCCGAAGATCAAAGGTTTCCCCAGCACTGGGGCATTGATTATGAAGCCCTAAGCAAAGCTATGGAAGAAAACAAAACCCGAAGCCGGCCCCGAGGCGCTAGCACCATTAGCCAACAAGTGGCCAAAAACGTTTTCTTATGGCAGGGGGGAGGCTACTTCCGAAAAGCTATGGAGCTACCGCTAACCTACCTGATTGAAGCCGTTTGGGGAAAGGAAAGAATCTTGGAAGTTTACCTCAACGTGGCGGAAATGGGCCCCCAAGTCTTTGGGGCCGAGGCCGCCGCCCAGGCCTTTTTTAAAAAAGAGGCGCGTAATTTAACCCTTTCTGAGGCAAGCCTTATGATAGCTGCCCTTCCCAATCCCCGTCAATATGTCGTAAACCAGGCCTCAGGCTACATGTGGAAAAGAAGTGCCCAGATTCAATATCAAATCCAACTCTTAGGGGGGATGAACTATATCCAAGACTTAAGAGCTTTTTAAATAATAGCCCCTTCACTAGCCCACAATTTTCAAGTCTTTTGAGTAGGTTTGCCCTACATTCTTGCTGCCTTCATCAAAGGAATGTTATATAAAAAAACATTACACTACTCACAAATCACGACCTATGCTACTCAAGTTTTTGCCGACTTGGCTCCTGCTTCATTGGGCTATCCTCTCGGCCGTCACGGCCCAGGCTGTTTTTATCAACGAAATTCATTACGATAACTTTAATCAAGACCAAAAGGAGGCTATTGAGATTGCCGGCCCCGCCGGGACTGACTTGAGCAATTGGCAGTTGGTACTCTACAATGGGGCAGAAAATATCCGGGCTCCATATAGTCAAATCCGCTTGGAGCGTACAATCCCAGATCAAGCCAATGGATGCGGGGTGATACATATCGAGTTAGCCCCCAATGGTTTACAAAACGGAGGCCCAGATGGTATTGCTTTACTGAATGCCGAAGGGAAGATAATTCAGTTTTTAAGTTATGAGGGAAGTTTTACCGCTTTGAGTGGCCCTGCTCAAGGAGAAACCAGTATTGATATCGGGCAAAGTGAATCTGAAGCCACCATGCTTGGGCAGTCAATACAATTACAAGGGGAGGGAGAAAAATATGAAGATTTCACTTGGGTGGCCGCTCAGTCAGAAAGTTTTGGCCGCATCAACCCTGGGCAAATCTTTGGCAAAAGAGCCCGTACGGTACGTAATGATTTTTTACTGTTGATTAGTGAAGTGGTTGTCCAGCCTAACCCTGGGGAGTTTGTAGAAATTTATAACCCCGGTGACGAGACGATTGATTTAAGCCAGGTGTATCTGAGCGATGCCAGCTTTGCCCGAGATGATCAATTTTATTTTCAAATAACCCGAGACCCGGCTCGTTCGGGAGGGGGACGTTTTGGTGATTTTCACGTGCGCTTTCCTGAGGGGGCTAGCATCCCTCCTCGATCCTACCAAACCCTTGCCCTAAACGGGTGGGAAAATTTCCGAAACACCTATAGTGTGGAGCCCGATTATGAAATCCCTAGCTCTGGGGAAGAAAATACCGTTCCTGATATGCGGGAAGCTTTTCCGGGTTCTATTGAAGCGGGAGGTAACGGTGGGCTTAGCAATTCGGGGGAAATGCTCATTTTATATTTTTGGAATGGGCAAAGTGACTTAGTGCAAGATTTGGACTATGTCCTCTGGGGTGATCGGGCCGAAGCTTTTGATAAAACGGGAATACGGGTGGATGGCCCTGATGCGGATACTTTAAGTAGTGTTTACGAAAATGATACCCCAGTAGAACAACAAGCCATCCTTGCCCAGCAATCCCACGCTTTGGGGCTAAGCTGGCAAAGAGTCGATTTTGAAGAAGGGCAGGAGCGCAAATCTGGCAGTAATGGGGTACAAGGGCACGATGAAACCTCCGAAAACCTAAACCAAACTTTTCGCGAATCTCTTCCAAGCCCCGGAAGAGCTGTCCTAGTAGATACGGCCAGCGGGAAATTGGTGAAAATTCATCAGATCCAAGGAGTAGGCCTTACGAGTCCCTTTGCCAATTTGATCCATACCATCGAGGGGATCGTGGTAGGTGATTTTCAAGGACCGGAACGCTTGAACGGCTTTTTTGTCCAAGAGGAAGCCGAAGATGTAGATTCTTTGGAGGAAACCTCAGAAGGAATCTTTGTCCGAGATGGCAATTTTGGGGTAGATGTTCGTATAGGTGATCAAGTAAGGGTACGGGGAGCAGTACAAGAGAATGATGGCCTTACGCAACTTTTCCGGGTGAGCTTGGTGGAAGTATTGGTGCGAGATCAAGAACTACCGGCCCAAATTTCCCTAGGTTTTCCTTCGGGGGGCTTCAACGCATTTGAAAAATATGAGGGGATGCGTGTCATCTTCCAGCAAGAACCCTTGTTTTTGGGAGATTTATTTAATTATGGCCGCTATGGAGAATTGAGGTTGGCTGCCCAAGCCCCCCAAGTAATTCCTACCAACCGGGTTAGCCCCGGTGATCCAGCGCGCGCCTTATTAGAAGAAAATATTCAAAACTTCATCATCCTGGATGATGAGCAGGATACGCAAAACCGGGAAGATATAGCCTATCGCTTGGCCGATGGAAGTCTTCCCCGACGGGGAGCACGCATTGAACGAGTAGCCGGTATCCTGAGTGATGGCTTTCGTTCGGGAAGCCGGGCGGGCGCCTTCCCACCGTATAGGATACGCCCTACCAAGCCCGAAGAAATTCAATTTCTCGACAATCCCCAGGTACCAGAAAATCCTCCAACCGTAGCGGGGCGGCTCCAAGTGGCTTGCTTTAACGTCTTAAATTTATTTTTTAATATCGATGAGTGTGGCCCACTCAAGCGTCGGTCTGATTGCCGGGGGGCCGATAACCTAGAAGAACGGAATCGTCAACTTTCCAAACTTACTACGGCCCTTACCCGGCTAAATGCGGATATCGTGGGGCTGCAAGAGCTGGAAAACAATGCGCAGGGAGATCCTACCCTACAACTCCTGGTAGACTCTTTAAACCGCCGTTTGGGGGCCAATGTGTACAGTTTTATTGCAACGGGACCCATAGGGGCCCCGCAACCCATCAAAGTAGGAATCATTTACAAAACGGCCCGAGTGCGTCCCCGCAATAATTTTCAAGTGTTGACGCGGAACACCCCGGGAGTTAGCCCCGTGTTTGATGAAAGGAGAAGCCGGGCGGCTTTGGCCCAAAGTTTTGAAGAAATTTCCAGCGGAGAGGTCTTCACCCTCTGTGTCAACCATTTAAAATCCAAGGGGCCTTCTGGCATGATGAACTCTGAAGATCCAAATTTTGATCAGGGTGACGGACAGGGCTACTGGAACCGCTCGCGAACCGAAGCGGCCCGTGCCCTCGTGAATTGGCTGGAAGCCGACCCGACCAATAGCCAAGATCCGGATATTCTGATTGTAGGGGATATGAACTCCTATCGTCGGGAAGACCCTATCGTGGCCTTCAAAGATGCCGGATACCGGGATTTGGTAGATGAATTCTCTGAGGGAGTAGAACCGTTTACCTTTGTCTTTTATGGGCAAGCTGGGGCCCTGGATTATACCCTGGCCAATCCTAGTTTACGGACCCAAGTGAGGGATGCCGCTACTTGGCCGATCAATTCCCTAGTAGCTTCGGCCCTAGATTACAATACCTTTAATCAAGATTTTTTGTATGACCCTACTAGTCCCTTTCGGAGTTCGGATCACGACCCCATCTTGCTGGGCTTGGATTTAGGGGAGCAAGTAAGCACCCTTCCCATTCCACCACCCGACTCCGAAAATAATATTTTGGCCGTGAGAGCTCCTCAGTCTGGTGAAATGCTGGTATTTGACGGGCGGGGCGTTGTTATCAAACGCTTGGACGTGGAGCAAGGTGAACTACGGTCTATTGACCTGCAAGAGGAGCCTGATGGACTTTATTTGGTAAAATTAGTATCTGAGAAAGGCCTGCAATTGGTGGGGGTCTTACTTAAGTAAAAGCATTTTTAGAGAAAGCATC
>CAWUIO010000197.1:0-6540 GCA_963922455.1 uncultured Microscillaceae bacterium | reverse complement strand
ACCCCAAACTGGCCCTTTTCGCCGACAAAAAATAAACTTAAACAGTTTCTAAGTAGGCTTCCATTAAAGCAGGGTGCTCCCAATAAGCAGCCGGAAAGTCTGAGGCTTTTAAATAGTCTATATAAAATTGACGGAAATCAGGATCATACTCCCAAGCTTCGATGACTTCCCAAAAGCGCATGGGCTTGTCTTCGCGGAGGATTTTAAGGCCTAGGGCCTCGGGGTTTTGGGAAATGGGCTGGAAGGAAAAAATACGTGGGCTCATAGGGAATACTTCATTATTTTTTCTTAGGATTATAGCGTTTGTTTGAATGAATACTTCACTCGAGAACATAATTTCTGGCCCTTGGCATATCCCCCGATTCAGTATGGGGCAAATTTGCTTTTGCGGCCCAGAAAAACGCTTAGTTTTCAAAATTTAAGATAGCTAAAGTATAGCTAGCCTCTACTTTAGAGTAAAACAAATGAAAAATAGCCGCTTTTTTATATTTGCTCCGGCAAAGCTCTTCCCTGGGGTTTTGGGCAGTTTATTAATGTTAGTCTTTATGCATGATCTCCCCGCTCAAAATAAAAATGCCCGGGACCTGGGTATTGAGGTTGGAATACTACCTACTGGCCCATGGAACGCAATCACCGATGTAAGGGGCGTCCAAGTAGGCCATGTCACCTTGCTAGACAGTTCCAAATCCATCCGGACGGGGGTAACGGCCATCCTCCCCCACCCCGGCAATGTCTTTCAAGACAAAGTACCCGCCGCAATGTACATCGGGAATGGCTTTGGAAAATTGATGGGATATAGTCAAGTGGAGGAACTGGGAAATTTAGAGACCCCCATCGTGTTGACCAATACCCTGGGCGTACCCGTAGCTGCCCAATCGCTGATTAAGTACACCCTCGAGCAAACCGGAAATGAAAAAGTACGGTCGGTCAACCCTATCGTTGGCGAAACCAATGATGGCCATTTACATGATATCCGGGGGCTGCATGTGCAAGAAGCCAACGTACTCCAGGCAATAAAACAAGCCAAACCAGGGGCGGTAGCCGAAGGAGCGGTGGGAGCCGGCACGGGCACGATGGCTTTTGGTTTCAAAGGAGGAATCGGCACCTCGTCTCGAGTCATTCCGAAAGAAAGAGGAGGCTATACTGTAGGGGTTTTGGTGCAAAGCAACTTTGGCGGTGTATTACAGATTGATGGCGTGCCCGTAGGGGTAGAATTAGATCAATACTACTTGCAAAAGGATTTACAAGACTCCAGCGATGGCTCTTGTATGATTATCGTAGCCACCGATGCCCCAGTAGATGCCCGAAACCTCAAACGCATGGCCAAACGAGCGATCATGGGCTTGGCCCGAACCGGGGGCATTGCCAGCAATGGCAGTGGTGACTACGTAATTGCCTTTTCTACCGCTCCCGAAAACCGGGTATCCTACCCAAGTGATACCCCCATTCACAGCCGGCAACATCTCCGCAATGAAGCCATGAGCCCACTCTTTTTGGCTACCATTGAAGCATGCGAGGAGGCCATACTCAACTCGCTCTTTGCTTCGGCCGGTTTCTCAGCCAAAGGTATTGAATGGCTACCCGTGGATAAGGTCTTGGAAATTATGCGGAAGTATAACCGTTTGAAAAAATGAGCCAGTCCTTGGGAAGCGGGAGCCGAGAACCGGGATGCGGGATGCGGGAACCGAGAACCGGGATGCGGGAACCGGGACTTCCAATTCTCGCTTCTCGCTTCTCGCTTCTCAATGGCTTAGGGATAGAGCGGCCTGTTTGAGCTCGTAGGGGCCTGGCGGGGAAAGGCAGCGAGTAGCGAAAGCCCGGCCCTCGCGGGCACTAAGCTCCCTAGTGCTAGCAACTTTACACCGCGAGGGCAAGCCCCCGAAAGAAAAAAAAATTTGGTTTATAAAATAAACTAGTTTATAATTGCATAAACAAATACTCAATATATCCTTGAAAACAGAAAATCTAAGTGCCCTGGAAAGTCTGGAAATGATCACCAATGTGATCCAGGAAGCTCGTTATCGCTTTGAAGAAAGTGGTTTTACCTACGTGGTGTGGGGTATTTTGGTGGCCATTGGGGGCATTGGGCAATATACCTTGCTGCGGGTAGGATTGTACGAGATCAATTATTACCCGTATTTTTTGATGCCTTTGGGGGGACTCATAACGTATCTGCATTATCGGAAAAAGCAAGATTTTCATCAGAATAACCCCTTGATCCGGGCTTTTGGCTACATGTGGATCTTGCTTAGTATCAATATGTCACTCTTGGGATTTTTATTTTTCCCGCAGATGGGAGTTTCCTTGATCCCGGTCCTGCTGGTGATGATGGGGATTGGCACCATTGTTTCGGGCGTGAGTGTGCAGAGTACCTTAATCTGGGGAGCGGGGCTACTCATTAATATGGCCGGTTTGATTTGTTTTAAACTGCCTTTTCAGGAACAACCCCTGCTTTTGGGAATTATTGGCTTGTTAGCGATGTTTCTTCCCGGTATATTGCTGATGCAAAAACAGCGAAAAGCGAATGTTTGACGATTTAGATCCTTTAATCCACTCGCAATTGCGACTTACGATAATGTCGTATCTGATCAGTAAGCGAGAAACGGATTTCAAAGAATTGAAAGAAATAAGCAAGGCCACTTCGGGAAACCTGAGTGTACAACTCAAAAAACTGGAGGAGGCTCAATATTTGGAACTCCAAAAAGGATTTAAGGATAACTATCCCCACACCCAGATCCGGATAAGCAAGGTGGGGATTGACGCCTTTGAAAAGTACGTCCATACCTTAAAACTCTATATCCAACCCGGAGAAGAAACCGGGGAAACTTCTAGCCAAGAAGCGGATAAAGTTAAAAAAAATGCCTGAGGCCGGCAATGGCCTTTTTTATTTAGCAATTTAGTTTATAAAATAAACTAGTTCATTATTTAATTTTATTTACATTTTTAAAAAACAAAATCATGAGAACTCTTCTTGTATTCGGACTTATTTTCTTGATCTCCTGTGAAAGTTATTCGGGCAAAGTACCGGAGGGTGAAAAACTCAACTACCAGGAACTTGCGATTCCCTTGGCCAATGACCCCCTCTTGAAGGACATTCAGCATAAGATTTACCAAGCCTTCGTGCAGGGGATGACCACGCAATCGCCAAAAGCCCTGGGCCAATTGGCTCAGGAACTTCGCCAACGATACGAGCAAAAGCCCAATAACCTCATTATGTACTGGTGCAGTTATGCCAATTATTATGAATGTATTTTCCACCTTACCCGAGAGGAAAAAAAGCAAGCAGAAGCTAAGATTGACCAGGCCGTGCAGCAAATGAAAGACTTGGCCAAGAAAAACTCCGAAGACTATGCGCTTTTGGCTATGCTACAAAGTTTGTCTATCCAGTTTAAATCTTCGATGAAGGCTCCTTTCATTTCTTCCTCGGTGCAAAAGCACGCCAACTTTTCCTTGGCCCTGGACTCGCTCAATCCCCGAGCCTATTACGTCATGGGGAGTAATGATTTTTACACGCCCGAGCAGTACGGAGGAAGGGCCAAAGCCGAATCTTTACTCCAAAAAGCCATCGCGCTGCCTAGCCAAGCTGTACCTAATGCCCTTCTGCCTTCTTGGGGAGTAGAAGAAGCCTATGCCTTGCTTATCAAATTTTACATGCAAGAAGAGCGGTGGACGGATGCCAAAAAAGTCTTTAAAGCTGCCCGGGAAACGTACCCCAACAACTACCAAATCAATCAAATGGCGGCTAAGCTCATCGACAAGTAGATCAAAATCCTTACAGACCACTCCATATAAGCCAAGTTTTTGTCATGTATAAAATCATTTTCTTGATCCTTTTCCTAAGCTGGGGCACTGGGGGTGCCCCAGCCCAGGACCTACTGCGGGGAGTTGTACGCGATGCCCAGGGCGAACCCATTTTTGCTGCCAATGTTTACTTTCAAAGTACCCCCCAGGGAGGCGTAATTTCGGATGAAAACGGGGGCTTTGCCTTGGCAGTCCCCCCCAGTCGAACTACCGACACTCTGATTGTGTCTTTTATTGGCTATCAGGCTTTTCGTATAGCGGGCGGCCAACTAAAAGAGCAAGTAGCCCTAGAAGTCGTCTTGCAAGAACAAGCGGCAAGCTTAAACCAAATTGTCATTCAAGCTCAAGACCCCATTGCCAGCCAGTTTGCCCTAAAAACACTGAATAAGCTGGATATTTATACCAATCCCTTGGCCGCCGCCGACCCACTACGCGCTATTACCTCCCTGGCTGCGTCTAGCAATACAGATGAGTCGGCCAACCCTGTCTTAAGAGGGAGTGATGCCTCGCGTTCTCGGGTAATCTTAAACGGGGTGCCCGTGTACCGCCCCGTCCGGAATAGCCAACTGAATAATATTGGTAACTTCAGTCTATTCAATACGGAGATTGTTGGCTCCATGCAGGTTTACCCCAGCAACCCGCCTCTGAGTTATGGCAACTCTAGCGCCGGTTTGGTAGAGATCGAGACCCAAAATAAGCTCCCCCAAAACCAAGTACAACTTTCGGCCGGTTTGGCTTCCTTAGGAGCTTTTGTTTCCCAAAAGCTGGGAGAAGAAAGTTTTATGCAGGTATATGGCAATTATCAATTTTCCCGGGCATTTATTGGTCTCAACCGCTCCAATTTGCCCGGACTGGATGATTTTGGCAACCAAGACCTAGGCCTGAACATGCGATGGTCTTTGGGGAAGGGTTTTTATGCCAATTTGTATAGCTATGCTATCCGGGAGCGATATCGCTTTACTACCGAGGTATTTAGCCTCGAAGACCAAGCGCGGGCGCGCAGTCGAAGAGTGTTTCAAGTGTTCAATTTGGTCAAAAGTACCCGCATGGGGCAGATCAGTTTGAACCACGGTAATAATTTCAGCCAAACCGACTACCGTTTTGGGAATATCCATTCGGACAATGGTATTCGCCAGTTTAATACCTCCTTAAATTACCGAGGTTTTTTAGGCAAGAATACCTCTTATCAATTGGGTGTCTATCAAGATTACAGTCATTACCGATATGACAATCTAAATCCCGTTTACTTTTATGCTGTAAGCCCCCAAGCCCCGACGGAGGTCTTGGATAGCAATTTATCCCGGCATCAAGTAGAGATTTACGAATTTATCAGTACAGATTTTGGTCAAAAATGGAGTTTTTCGTCCGGTTTGCGGAGTAATATCCCCCTGCGGGGGCAGAGTCATTATTTGAGTTCGCAAATGAGCCTGTCCTTTCGCCCTTGGGAGGGGCATTCCTTTTTACTATCGGGAGGGCGTTATCATCACATAGCCCAGCCAAACTTTTTTGAGCTTACTTACAGACAGCTAGATGCCGACCAAGTAGCTTTAGACTATCAATACCAGGGGGATAAATCTAATTGGACGGCCGCCGTGTATTACAAACAAGAAAGTGGGGCGCCCTTTCGTCCTGAACTTCCTTCCCCCGATAATCGTCGTTTATGGGGCTTGGAGGTCTCTTGGCAAGGAGATTTGCTGCCTTACCTAAACCTGTACCTAGCCCATAGTATGATCCGTGACCAAATCCAGCAGGAAGGTAGTAATCAAACCGGCCCCCAGCATTATGCCTGGTTTGCCAAGGCTGCTTTGAGTTATAACAACCCACGCGTGGCTTCGATCTCATTATCGTATATTGGCCGACCAGGGAATCGCTTTACTCCCATCGTAGACAGCCGCTATAACGAAACAGCCCAGGCCTACCAGCCATTGTATGCTTCCGATCTAAACTCGGCCCAGTTGCAAGATTATCATCTTTTGAGTTTGGGACTTAGCAAATACATGCCTCTCAAAAGTGGAGCGCTTATTTTGTACGGATCACTCAATAATCTCTTAAATCGTAAAAACCAAAGGAATCAAGTGTTTAGCCCAGATTACCAGGTGGAGGGTTTTGCGTATTACTCCCAGCAGACGCTTTATATGGGAATGGTCTGGATGTTTAACTACTAGTAAACCTAAATTTTTGGAGATCCTTTACTATGCCCAAGTTTTGTATTTTTCGGAATAAATCTCCTAATAAGCCAGGGGATGGCCTACTAAGTCAAGAAAAATAAGAAGCTTGGGTTCCATGTAGAAGAGATAGCCCCTGCAGCATCACCTATCAAGCCTTCGCGATCTTCTCCCCCATTCTATCGGCCTCATTTTCTAAGGCAGGCTCGTCATTGACGGGCACTCCTTTCATTTGGGTATTGGCCTTTACTTTTCCTTCTTTTTGCTGTTTGATATGGGCCAGTTCGTGGCCAATCAGGGCTTGGCCGTTTTGGCTTTGGGAGTCAAATTGCCCAGGGGCAAATACGATTTCATTATCTTTGGCAAAGGCCAGGGCATGCATATCAGAGGCCTCGGTACTTTCGTAGGCTTTTACGGCAGATAAGTCGGTATCTAAAACTTCTTCAGCTGTGTTTTGCAGGGCAAAAGGGATCTGCTTTTGGGTTTCGGAGTGGGTTTTGCTAGCGGTACTTTCCGATTTTTGGGCCGGGTTCTGCTTCATCATCATTTCTTCCTCTTCTTCCTGCATCTGGGC
>CAWUIO010000196.1:0-6704 GCA_963922455.1 uncultured Microscillaceae bacterium | reverse complement strand
GAAAAGGGGCTTAAAAATGTTTCAAAAAATATTATACTTTGCACGGCCTAGGCTTGCCCGCGCAAAGAAGATAGGTGTACAATGTTTGTCTGGTAGTGGCGCGGGCCGGGCTAGCCTGTCAAGCCGGCCAGCCCACAAACCAGCGGCGGTCTTGACCCATTCGGGCGGCTATCCCTAAGCCAAAACGCATAAGCCTACATGGTTTTGATCATGCTTAGCCCTGAGACGATCTAAGAGTAGATAGGTTTGTAGGGTTTATAGAGCAAAATGGCCGTGCTCAAGTTAGCTCGGTTCCAAAAACTAAAAGGGAATACCGGGAATATACGTTTACAATACACCCACGCACGAAGGCTAGAAAATGAGCTCGAGCTTTTTCTTTTAAGCGATGCCATGTAGTTGACAAGGGGAGTTAAGCATTTAAGTGCCCAAGGCCCTTCTAACAGCTCTACATCTCTCCTCTTTCATCACGACGGGCACCTCTTCTTCAGCTTAGGGATAGAGCGGCCTGTTTGAGCTCGTGTAGGCCTGGCGGGAAGAGGCAGCGAGTAGCGAAAGCCCGACCCGCCCGCTAGGATGCTAAAAAACAGCAGAAATTTCACCGGGCGGGGAAGCCCCAAAATTTTTCAGGTTTTTTTGATAATTAGGGTTAAAATGAGCTAAACGTACCCATTTTCAACGGCGTACCGCACCAACTCCAGGGTATTGGCCACTCCCAACTTATCAATAATATTACGGCGATGGGTCTCGACGGTACTGCTCTGGATGAACAATGCCTCGGAGATTTCCCGGGCACTTTTGCCAGCCCCGATGAGCTTGATCACTTCGGTTTCGCGGCGGGTTAGGCGGGTTTTTTGGCTTTGAGAGGGGTTTTTATAGGAGCTAATGATCACCCGGGACACTTCATTGCTGAGGTAGTTTTCGCCCGTGTTAACGGTACGGATGGCTTTGAGCAGTTCTTCGCCCCCGCAATTTTTGAGCAAATATCCATCGGCTCCGGCCTCGAGGATGCGGGAGATAAAGCCTTCTTTTTTGTACATGGTCAAAACCAAGACGCGCACGTCGGGATAGTTTTTCTTAATTTTTTTGGTGGTCTCTATCCCGTTAAGATGGGGCATCTCGATGTCGAGAATGGCAACATCTACCCCTTCTCGATTAGTGCGGAGATATTGCATGACTTCTTCTCCGTCACCAAATGTGGCAAGTACTTCTACATCATTTTGGTCTTTTAGTACCATTTTGAGGCCGTCCAGTACGATTTGATGGTCATCGGCAATGATTAGCCGGATAGGTTTTACTTCGTCCATTAGTTCATGTCATTAAAGGGTATGTTGATCAAAGCTGTCGTGCCCCGGCCAGGGTGGGAATCAAAGATCAACTCGCCGTGGAGGGATTTCACTCTTTGCTCTAAATTACGGAGCCCCATGCCCGCCTGGCCTTTTACTTTTTCAGGATCAAAGCCCTTGCCATTGTCTTCCACAATCATATTGATTAAATCGGGTTTCCAAAATAATTGAATGTCTATTTGGGTAGCCTCCGCGTGCCGGATGACATTACTGACCAATTCTTGGATCACGCGGTTGAGCTCAATTTCCATTAAAATGGGCAGGCGTTTATCATCAAAGCCCACATCAGTCAGGTGGATATCGATCAGTTCGGAGGTTTGGATGGTCTTGACCATTTCTTCGATGGCCGCGATGAGGCCGAAGTTTCGGAGGATTCCTGACTCCATGTTGTGGGCCACATTTCTTACTTCTTCGCAGGCATTATCGAGGAGTTTTACGGCTTGCTGGTACATCTCCACATTGCGCAATTTGATCTCATCGATTTGGCGGTCTACGGCTTCAAAATTTAATTTTACCATAGAGAGGAGTCCACCCAAACGGTCGTGGAGATCTTTGGCTATACGGTTTCTTTCTTCTTCCTGACCCTGTAGCATAGCATTGGTAGATTGTATGTTTATTTCCTGGAAGAGGGTATCTATTTCTTTTTCTTTCAAGGCGATTAGTTTTTTGGCGGCTACGGCCTTGCGGTGATTATTATAATTTCGGTAGATAAAGTAAGTTAAGACAGAGATAAGGAGCACACCCATAATCAAGGCGATGATGAACGTAAGTTGCCGCTGGTTTTTGGCTTCTAATACCACTTGTTCCTGGGCCAAAAGCTCGTTTTTTCGCTTTTCCTCTTGGAACTGGAGGCGATAGTTGACGGCCGATTGGTAGTTGCCTTGGAGCTCTGACGTGATATCTTGATACAAGTTATACAAAGAGTCAAAGCGTTTAAAATCTCCTTGTTGGGCACAAAACTTAAAATAGCTTTCTAATACGTCTTGTTCATAATCAAGAAGCTTAGATTTTTGGGCAATAGAAAGGCCTTGCTCGTAGTAAAAATACGCGGAGTCAGCCTTCTTTTGGAGGGAGAGTAACTCAGCAAGTGTGGTATAGGCATTGACTAAGGAGCTTTGATCGTCTTGTGATTTGGCCAGTTGGAGGCTTTTATTTAGTATGTTACGCGCTTCGTCGTATCTTTTTAATCGTTTTAAGTTACCACTAATACTATAATATACTTCATCCATAGAATCGTCCCAGCCAAGGCTGTCATAAAGCGCTAAACCTTGATAAAGCAATTGATTAGATGAGTCATACTCTTGTTCAAGGATCTGTACCAATCCTAAATTGATATAGACAGCCGCTAGTTTTTTAGGTTTATCAAGTTTTTGATAAATGTTGTGGGCTTGGATATAGTAATAACTGGCTTGGGGAGCATTTTCAGCGTGGTATTCTAGGTTGCCTAAGCTTAGATAGGTTTCTGCTTCCCAATAAGTGTTTTGAGTGTCTTGAAAGGTATTTAGGGCTTCTAAAATGTATTGAATAGCGGCCTCCTTATCTCCTTTTTCTGAATAGGATTTCCCAATTTGTATATTGACTTTTGCGGCCAAAACATCATAACTTAGTTCTTCATAGCCAGTCTTGGCCAATTTAAAGTATAGAATAGCGCTATCAGCTTTGGATGTACGAGAAAAAGAGCTCGCTAGCGCGTGTTGGGCCCGTGAAACCCCATACGTATTTTTTAAAGTTTTCTCGATTGCCAATGAATGGCGAAAAGCACTGCGTGATTTTTGAAACTCCCCAGTAGACAGTTGAGCCATGCCTTGGCGCATGTAAGCGGTTGACTCCCCCGCTTTATATTTTAGTTTTTGAGAAAGTTTAAGAGCTTCTTGAGCATATTGGATGCTTTGTGGGTAGCGATTACTTTGACTGTAGCACCAAGCAACTTCATTGAGGACCATCACTCTTAAGGTATCCTGGGTATTCTTCGCCAGAATTCCTTGTAAGCTATCGAGGGGGCAACCTTCCTGGGCAAAAGATTGTAGAGGAACCAAGCCCAGGATTGATAAGTAAAATAGAATACGAAGCTTGAGTTGATAAATAGGTGTCAAAGTAAAGCACATAAGGTTAGTTTTTAAATACACGTCACTTTGGCTTGGTTAAACGATCCCCTTGAGATGAGAGGATCGTTAAGCAAGTCAATATAGTCATATAATTAGTTGGAGGGTTGACCACCCGGTGTATCTCCAGAATCTCCTGCATCTTTTTCCTTGGGAGGCGGGGGAGGTTGTGGTGCCGGTGGCATGGGTTTGGGCACCCCCGTATCTGGTTGTTGTGGTTCATCTTCTCCTGGAGTCAACTGATATACCGTTTGGCTGGCCCTCAGTTGGACAACCTTAATCACAAGACTTAATGCCAGTAAATACCCGATTTGAGGCATGTGATTACGAAAATCGTAGATTTGTGCAGTCATGAGTTAAAAGTGTTTAATGATTTAAAGAGGCCCATCTCTCTGGTATCAAAGATCAAGCATGCTAAGGCAAAATATTCCCCTGAATTTTGGGAATTTTTTCTCCCTAGATTTGGGGAGAAAATTCTCAAAATTCTTTCGAAGGCTTACAGATTTGCTAAGGGGAAGGCCTAAGTCAAAAGAATACAATGATCTTTTAAAAGAAAGAATAAGCAAATTTTAACCTACAAAAAATGCGTTGCCTAGTCAAATATTTGGGGTTTTTTCGGGTAAGTATTTATGGGATTAGCCTATTGAATTGGTTTTTTTTATTAAAAACCAGGCAAAACCTTACTTGGTTGGTTTCGTGAAGGGGGGATGACTGGTAAAAGAATCATGATTCCATGGGATTTTATTGGCAAAGAGGTGGTGTATAATACGTTGATTTTGAGTAGTTTGTAACTGTACTTGGAGATTCTTCTTAAAATATTTCAAGAATTACGCAACGTTTTTGTAGATAAACAGTATAAATAAACATAGAATAACAAATTAATTATAGCAAAAAAGTTACATGAAAAAGCAAATACGCGAGCTTCAGGGTCTCTAAGATAAGAAAAGAGGTTCTATACAAAAAGCTCACTCAGGATTTCAGCCATCCCAGTATTTGTGAATGAAAAAAACTACAAGAGTTGCGCGAGAGACAAGACATAAGCCATTACACACTAGCTTTTCTTTTGTCTGGCCCCAGAGTCCCCAACTCTCCCCGAAAAAGCCGTTTTTTACGTACTTTTTCTTCCATTTGGTATATCGATTAGCAGCAGTTATTAACAAGGAACATTCAACAACCTAAGCGAGCAATGATCTTACTCATCGGAAACTAGCAAACGACAACTTGATCCACCCATAATTTAATCCAGGCCTAGTGCCTCTTTGGAACATACTTCAATTGATGAGTACCTAGCAAAAACCCGAACATTGTTCGGGTTTTTTTTATAAACAATACTCTTAATGGAGGGAAAATAAAAGTTTTTCATTATACTATTTGTAATTAGTCTAAATAAATATAAATTTGAAGAAAATTTATCTGCCTTTTGTCTTCTCACATAGGACAGGGCAATTTTGAAAAAAAATCTAAAATCAAGCCAAGAGAAATAAGGTATGAAACTTTTCCTTTGTATTTTAATAGGATGGGTATGCATTCCGGGAAGTTTATTAGCCCAGGACAAGAAAAAAATGGACCATAATGCTATCCAAAGTATGTGTGGTTGCTATGAAGTTACTTTCGAGTATGCCGAAACCTTCTCCCCCGATACTTCCTACCAATTCCACGATCGTAAAACCTCTCGCGGTTTAGAGTGGATTCTAGCCGATGAAATAGGCGATAACTCGATAGTTATCCAGCATTTATTGGTGCTAGGAAATGGCATGGTCATCAAGCACTGGCGGGAAGATTGGATCTATGAAAACCAAGATCTGTACACCTTTGTTAAAGACAACCTTTGGCAATATGAGCAGCTGAAGCCTGAGCCAGTCAAAGGCCAATGGACCCAAAAGGTATATCAGGTAGATGATAGTCCCCGCTATGAAGGGACAGCCACTTGGATTCACGCCGATGGAAAACATTATTGGGAAAGCGAGGTAGACGCCCCTTTACCTCGTAGGGAATATACTCAACGTAATGATTACAATGTGATGCGTCGCATCAATCGCCATCAAATAAGGGATTACGGACACGTTCATGATCAAGATAACCGTAAAATTTTGCGCACAGAGGCTGGCGATCAGCTTATTGCTATGGAAAAGGGAATGAATACCTATCGTAAAGTAGATGACTCTCACTGTAAAGCGGCCCAGGATTGGTGGGCTCAAAGCCGGGTTTTCTGGAAAGACGTTCGTATAGCTTGGGAGGAAGTATATAAGCAAAAAAAAGACCTCGTATTACTTAAAAAAGTAGAGGGCCAACCGCTTTGGAGGCATCTATTTGCCTTGGGGCAAGAAGCCAATGAAGAAGGGAACTACCAAGCGGGAATGTTCTTAGGCGAGATTAAAAAAACTATCCAATTATTCATGCAATAATTGAATTAAAAAATGTTTGGGACTCATGCTATGAGTTGATTTATGAGTGTTTTACGCTTTCTAGTAAACCCATCCTGTTTTCAAGATGGGTTTATTTTATGATGGGCTTAGCATCTTAAAAATAGGGAAAGCATTTAGGGGCTTCCCCACGCGATGGGCGTTTGGCACCTCATAGATCCGATGTTGCCGCGTGGGTCGGGCTCTCGCTACTCGCTGCCTTTTCCCACGAGGCCCTCACGAGCTCAAACAGGCCGCTCCATCCCTAAGCTAAGAAGAGGATGGAGTAAAGAAGAGAGATAAAAAGGCTTGCTTTACGGTATTTCTTAGGAAGTCCTGCCGTGCTCGATAAGCAATTCGGCGGTAGAGCGGGCCTCCTGACCCGCATCTTGGGATAATTCGTTCATAGGGTATAGTAGAAAGCTACTGGGTATTTTCTAAGTCTTGGGCCATGTTTTGGACGAATGACAAAGGTACTTCCATGACTTCTGCTATTTGTTCTGGGCTTAGGAGTTTGCTTTTAATCAAATTGGCAACCTTATTCTTTAGGAGGTCTTGTCTTTCAAGTTTCCTGCCTTTCTCAATACCTTGCTCAATAAGTAATTCGGCGGTAGAGCGGGCCTCCTGTCCCGCATCTTGGGATGATTCGTTCATAGGGTATAGTAAGAAAGCTACTGGGTATTTTGTAAGCCTTGGGCCATGTTTTGGACGAATGACAAAGGTACTTCCATGACTTCTGCAATTTGTTCTGGGCTTAGGAGTTTGCTTTTAATCAAATTGGCAACCTTATTCTTTAGGAGGTCTTGTCTTTCAAGTTTCCTGCCTTTCTCAATACCTTGCTCAATAAGTAATTCGGC
>CAWUIO010000195.1:0-7187 GCA_963922455.1 uncultured Microscillaceae bacterium | reverse complement strand
AGGATTGCCCTGGCCAATCGCTTGATAGGGCACCCAATTAAAATTGTCGTTAAGCACAAAGCCTTGAAACCACAAACGAAACTCACCACCATCTACACTCACCCAGTAGGAGTCATCGTTGGAGCTAGGGGTCAAACTGTGCACAAAAAAGAAATAGTCGCCCGCCTGGCTTATTTGAAAATCAAATTGAACCTCAAAATCCTCCCCTGTTTCTTGGGGGCCTAGGCTGGCACTGGTTTTATTGGGGCCATCCTCTCCTTCGTAGACCACATAGTAGCCCTCGCTTGCCCTGGGGTCGGCTACTAAAGTCCAATTGGCCCCTATCGTAGCACATTCGGCTTCTAAGGAAATCAGTTCGGCGGGAGCCGGGGGATTTCCCAACTGGGCCAGTGCCTCCCGGGCTTGGATAAAACCAAAGCCGGTCCTAAAATCAAAGCCAGAATCAAAGCCTGAGGTCAAGGGATCATCCATATCTTGGGCGGTGCTGTTAAGAAGTTGCCGCATGGCCTCGGGGCTAAGGCTGTTGTCCAATTCATGGGCCAAGGCCGCGACGGCTGCCACGTGGGGAGCGGCGGCCGATGTACCAAAAAAGTTAGGGAAGTTGTCGGGGTCTCCTGTGATATCAAAGCCAAAAAAGCTTGTGTTGGTCCCATCGGGCCCTACAAAATCGGGGGTTTGGCGGATTTCTGTGGTGCTCAGGCGATTTCCCAAGCGATCAAAAAATATAGGCACCCCTCCCCGCGATGAGAAATTATTTACTAGGGGCCTACTCAAAGTAGAGTTAAACGTAGGCGTATTAAAAAAGGCCGAGGCCCCTACTCCGGATGAATTTAAAGCATTGGCGTGTCCGTAGGAGGTACTCGGATTGTCGCCATACTCCAAGTTATTGCTATCGTCGGCGCCAATGTTTACATATTTAATAAAGCTAGGATCGGGCGAATTGAGCCCGTTAATAAACTTCCCGATAAGTACATACAAGGTAATCGGTGAGGAACCCCGGTTTAGGGTATCTTGGGTGATCTCAATCGGGTCCATCCCCAGGTTATTGGCTAGGCTGGACAAGCTTAGAAAAATGTCGTCCAAGTTAGGTGAGTTGGCAATAAATATATCTACATCATTGGCCGATCCGGGGCAGCTGACACAGTTGGAGGCAAAGGGTTGGTCCCACTGAAAGATAAGTCGTAAATTCCCTCCCGGAGGAACGGTAACTTCTTGAAAAATATCAACCCCGGGACCGGGATCAAAATCGTGTACCAGATAATTCCCAATGTCTTGTCCTCGGTCTCTTTCTTGTAAAAGAAAAGGCCCCTGTCCCCGAAATTCGCTTTCATAGGAGGAGGTCCCAAAATTACCGGTCGCCGAAAAATAATGTACCCCTTCGGCACTCACTTCATCTACCGCCTGGGCAATGACCCCGTCTTGAAACATAGGCTCAGCAAAGTAGAGTATATCGTCTACGATGATGTTACAATTGGCATCTTTGAGGTCTATGATGGATTGGGCAAAATTGGCCTGGCCAAAAAAAGCGCTGGCAAAAGCCAAATCTGCTCCGGGGGCCACATCGTGGATCAGCTCAGCCATGCCCCGCCCCTCGTCGCTACCAACCGGACTTGAAAATTCTAACAGTACATCTACCGGGGTGTCATTTCCAAAAGGGTTGCCTGGCCCGGGCAAGTCGCCATTTTGTACCCCTTGGGCAGCTCCTCCCCGGGCATTGTAACTATCCGATAGGATTCCGATCTTGCTACCTTGCCCACTTACCTGAAATTCATTGCGGGCCTCATCGGCTTGAAATGCGGCATCTCCTTGTGAAGTTACTATGCCAATACCTGCTCTTTTGGGACTTTCCCGAGCAAAACCCAGGGCTTTGCAGTTTTCCATATCCAGCACCCGGTCAAGCGGGATCAGCCCCGAGACGAGTCCCCCATAAAAAGTTAAGTGGATACCTCCTAAGCTCTTTAATTCCTTGATGAGATCTTCACAGGCCCCCAGGGGGATGGCATCAATCACCACATAGGGTTTACCCCCCAAACGGAACACCTCTGTACTTGCCACTTGCCTGGAGTTCAGCTTGGGATTAAGCTGCTCTATTCCTCCTTCTTGAGAAATGTGCTGGAGCTTGTTACTAAGTTTTGATTTTTTAAGGCGGCTTATTTGAGCCTGGGAAGGCCTAGATAAACCTAAGAAACCGATGAGAAAGACGGACAACAAAAGTGGTCCCCGGAAGTAAGTGAAAGACATGGCAGCTTTTATTTGATATAAACACTCGAAACCTACACGGCCCAAGGGGCAGTTCCCCAATGAAAATATCCAAATATCTTACCGATCCCTGAGTAGCAAGTGGCTAGAAAGCAGGGTATACGAGGGCTAGCCAATAAATCCCGGATGCATGGTATGAGAAAGCGCCATTAGTAGGCTAAATAAAGTGCTTAAAAAAAAGATGAAAAATCACATCCTCATCAAAAAATACTAGGCTACGATCTTTTGTAAAAATAGTTTTCCAATTCCGGCACTTTTTTTCTCAAATTTGTAATTTTTAAAAGAATGGGGCTTCCCGGCGCTTGTGAGATCTGCTTATATTTGAAGTAAGGAGTAAGCGCCGGTCGGGCTCTCGCTACTCGCTGCCTTTCCCCGCGAGGCCTGCACGAGCTCAGACAGGCCGCTCCATCCCTAAGCCTAAGAAGAAGAGAGAGCAGAGAGAAGAGAGATTTTGGAACCGGAAGCCAAGACTAATTTACGGCTAATTGGAATGCAGCACTTAATCACCTCTTCTGGTTTTAACGTCCCCCTCAATGCTGTCAACTTAGTGGCATCCAATCCAAGCCCAGGCATGACAAATGCCCGAAAAGATGCGGACAACTTAAAATTGGGCCCGCGCTTCAAGTTGCAGACTTCCTGTACAAGGCCTACAAGTCGCAGACTTGCGGGAGAGGGCTAATGGTGTTGTTATACTTTCCCTATTTATTCTTTCACGATTAATTTATTCCCTGAATAAAAGCCCTCTCCGTCACACTAAATTATTCCTTCAAAATCACATACAAATATTTGCTTGAGCTCGCCATTAATGTCGTATCCAGCATCATCAATGTCCGAAGTAGGTAATTGATTACATAAAATTGAGCTAGTCTGGTCTAGGTGTTTTATCACTTTCTTCTTATTTGAATCAAACAATCCAGGTTTCCCAATTGCTTCTTTAAACTCTTCGATTTCTTCCTTAGCCCATCCATCAGATTCTCCAATTCGATTTATTTCAACTAGAATGGGTAGTTTTCCTTCTTTACAATGTAATTCAAAATTAGTCCAGTTTTCTGAAGGGAGTTCGTTTTGGTTGAGATTCGATTTTGCCGTAAAACCCCTCGAGTTTAATTTCTCCAAAATTTGCTCGACACTGGTTTTTTTATTCAACTTACAGAACACTCTTGTATAATATCCCACTTTCTGTTTTCTTTTGTGAAGTGCAGCGGTTTGTGTAGTAACAGTAGCGGATTTCAAGCCATTAAACTGCCCCATAGCACCGCCCTTTGATTTATAGTTTTAAATATCAAAATAGCATTAAACCTGCTATTGCTTATAAACCATATAGTGCGGTCGTACTTTTTACTATTTATTCAACAATCACTTTTACTTTATCACTTTCTTTGTTTGAATCAAGGATCTCTATCCTTACATTTTCAAAAGTGTAGGTTTCTCCTTTAACCATGGGGGCGTCTTGAAGAAATTCATATTTACTTTTCACCCCAGGTTTTACCCGGATCGGACCACTACCACCCGGTAATGCGGTATTAACTAGATAAACCAAAGCTCCTTCTCTCGATTTTTTATCAAAGCCTATTTTTCTTCTGCTTTCAACTACCAATGCTCTTGAATTGTCGAGAGCAATTATCAGGGCTTTGGTGCCACCCACTTTTTCAATAGCCTGTATTTCAACCACAGCCTCTCCTATTTCATGGCAATAGATTTGATCATCATCCAGCCAGCCAAGTATCCAACGCTCAAAAGCAAAATACCCGGGTGCGTGTGCATCACATGTTCCCATCAATCCAAATGTTCCAACATATCGATTGAGGCTGTCCGAGCCAAAATGATAAAGGTCTGGTAGACCAAATGTATGGCCCATTTCATGTGCCAACCAGATCCCCCCCCAATAGTTAATATCGTAACCAGAAGTAATTCCGGTTGGAATGCTTGCACCATCTGCTTTTATATGGTAAGCAGAATCTATTGATTTAAACGTTGGCCCTTGCTTAATCTTTTCGGCTTCTGGGTTTGTTACTACTAAAACAATATTGGTTTGACTGAAATCAACTTTGTCATCAGCTAAATCAACGGCTTCTTGAATAAAATCTAAGTGTGGTTGCCCATAGTAGATCGCTGTTGCGTAGTGTTCCGATGGCTTGCTCAATCGTAACCATTCCAGGTGTGGGTTCAAATTCAATTCCAACCGCCCATAGGAAGTTTCGTAAAAAAAATTTGGGGCAATCGGATTAATGATTGAAAACACACTATCCAAACTTTTGCTAGCTGGCACATCTTCAAAATCAACAAAAAGAACAGTCATGTTTAACTGACCGATTGAAGGAGCTAAGCCTTCCACTTTAGGAAAGCCAAGAGCGATTGGCCCTTCAATTACTCTTGGAAGTTTGCACGTCAGCTTACTTTCAGGGCTTTGTTCACTTACTACATTTGATTTTTTTTCATTACGAAAGCCTACCCCAAAAAATAATAGTAATAAGAAATAAATTAATTTTCTATTCATAGACTTTATTAGATTAATATCAACTTACAGTTCAATCCCCCGTTTTGCGTAGATATTCTGAAGGAGTCCTCCCCAACTTTTGAATAAAAGGCAGTTCGCTGAACTGCTAGCCTAAGGGCTGCTGGACTGTGAAAACCCTTCTCCCGCAGGTTTAGCTGTTGGCGTACATGGGCTTTGGCATCAAACATCTGGTACAAGCGCCTCGAGAGTTACAAACTTCCTGTACAACCCCACAAGTCGCAGACTTGCGGGAGAGGGGGCTTCGTTTATTCAATTCCGATTTTACAATTCGGTAGTTCTTGCTTCAATTTCTCTAAGTCCGGTTCTGATAGATGACAACCAAAACAGTAAAACTCTTCAAGCCACTTCATTTGAACAACCCTATCAATATCGTTAAATCCAGGGTTTTCAGTTAAATCCAGGACTCTTAGTTTCTTTAGTCTTAAGATCTCCGATGGTAAGGTTGTTATATAATTCAGCGTCAAGTGAAGCTCTTCGAGATTTTCTAATTTTTCAATTTTATTTGGAATTTCAGAAATAGCAAAGCAATCTACGCCTTCAATATCACAATCCTGACCCCAAATTGATAAATATTTCAGCTGGCTTCTATTAAATACATCAAGTGGTATTGCCTTAACCCCAGATATTGAAAGGGAATCTTTTGTGTCAATCTTAATGATTAACTCCTGATTTGGAATAATCTTTTCACTTTTAGGTCTATTAGAAGATTGCCCAGAGCAAGATTGAAGGCCAATTACAACTATTATTAAAAATTGAATCGTTCTCAATATTTTCTAATTAAGCACAACGTCAAGCTATCGGCAACGGCAAGGGTTGCGCAAAAGCTTCGTGGGGCCGTTGCGGATAGCGAATGTTATGCCCTTTCTTAATATTATTTTAAGTTTTTTCTTAATTCTTCTATTTTATCCATTGGGATTCCAGTAATTTTAGAAATAAACTTAATTTCACTTCCTTCTTTAATAAGATTAATGGCAATCTCAATTGCTTTTTCATTTTTTCCTTCTTCTTTTTTTGACTTTAGGATGCTGTATTCATCCCAATGCTCCTTTAAACTTTCTTCGTATGCTTTCATGTCTTCCGGGTTTAGATTGGCGGTTTCTGCCTCTTTGAACAGTTTCTTGAAAATTTTATTTTATAAGTTTTTGGGTATGTTTATAATACCTCGATAAATTTACCTCAGCTCCTTAATTTATCACCCTGCATACTCTTGTTTTACCACCAAAGCAAAAAAATCATTGTCCAAGGGCAAATAGCCCTGGTCATAGCAGAAGTAGTATACCTTGCCCGCTTTGGTACGGTACACACTGGTAAAGTACTTAAAGTTAAAGCCTTGGCTTTGTAAATCGTTTTTATGGATTTTGTTCTTTCCGTGGGGGTTGAGCGAGGCCAGGATCGAGCGGTTCTTTTTTAGGGTGCTATTCACTTCTCTAATGTAGGAATTTAGCCCCCGGTTGCGCTCATTGTGAAAGGCATTGCGACAATAATCGGAGCAAAAGCGTTTATCGATGCGCCCCTTCATTTCCACCCCACATTGTTGACATACTTTTTTCATATTGCTAGCATTTTAGCTAAGTCATTGTTTACCAGGTAAAAGAATATTCGTTTGAAAAAATTTAAACGTTTATAAACATTTACAAACGAATATAAACGTAAGTAAACATTTTCCATACGATTCCGGCTTTTTTTTTCCCGTGCTTTGTACCAGTTCTTCACCGCTAAGGTCCGGAAACGCAGACAACAGGAATACTTCGGTGTAGAAATTTTTTAACCAAAACATGCGTCACTATGAATCAAATACACAACCGCGTACAATTAATCGGCCGCCTAGGGCAAGACCCAGAAATCCGAACTTTTGAGAATGGAAACATGGTAGCCCAATTTTCCCTAGCCACCAGTGATTATTATAAAAATCAACAAGGCGAGCGGGTGGAAGATACCCAATGGCACCGAATAGTAGCCTGGGGAAAACTGGCAGAAATAGCCCAAAACTTTTTAAAGAAAGGGAAAGAGGTAGTTATCGAAGGCAAACTCACCTCACGATCCTACGAAGACCGGGATGGGATGAAACGCTATGTGACCGAAGTTAAGGCCCGAGAAGTATTTATGATTGGATCCAAATCTGACAAAACTGTGATGAGCAAGTAAACCGTGAATGTTTGAAAAACCGCTCCCGCTGGGAGCGGTTTTTTTTAAAAAGCCTTTGCGGAAATCAGCAAACAACTATCTACCACTCATCCGGGATGCCCCATAGTGCTAAGCCCTAAGCATCGGCCCAAAGACCAGTATCCTTCATCCTAAGCAGTGCCCCAATGAATTTGGGAGCACTGTTTTTTTTTACCCTCCGTTTTATTCTTATCTTAGAAACTGTTTAAGTTTATTTTTTGTCGGCGAAAAGGGTCAGTTTGGGGTT
>CAWUIO010000194.1:0-7292 GCA_963922455.1 uncultured Microscillaceae bacterium | reverse complement strand
AGGTAAATTATTCAAAAGCCCCTTACATTAGGGGCTTTTTTTATGCCTTTTGGCCAAAATACCTTTTCTATACCCAAGGTGTTTATCTAATCTCGCACAAATATCCACTTTATTCCCTCGTATAAGCCCACAAAAACATAACCCAATGGCCCAGGTTTGACCCTCTTTTGTATCCGAATATTGATTTCACTAAGGCTTACCCGACTCTGTAAAGCAGCCAACTGCCCCTTTAAAAGATCAATATTTGTGTTAAGACGCTCCAACTCCCGCTCAATTTTTAAAATTTCATCTACGGTTTGGGCAATCTGCAGCAACTCGAGATAACGGTCACGGGTTTTCTGGGCATTTTCCAAGCGAATGCTAAAGTCTTTGGCTTGTAAACTGACATCTTCACTACGGATCTCTTTGTTTTTAATTTTCCCCAAAGTAGCAAGTCGTTCCATGAAGTCCGATGCCCTCTGGCTAGCGACCTTCAACACGACATGGTATTTATCAGATGCTTGTACGTAGCCATCATATGACTCAAGTATAGAAGTAATTTTAGCGAGCAATGAATCATCAGATTTGACTTGCAATTGCAGGGTGTACGTATAGCTCACTTGCCTGTCTTCCAAGAAAATACCTGGCTCTTCTCCATAATCAGATGCCTTGGGCTGGTCTTCAAGCTGGGCAAGCCCTCCCGAGTCATATGCCAATCTTGCCTGCTTAGCAGAGCTTGCACAACTTGTAAATAATACGACACTTATCCAGAAAACACTACTTGCATAGATAGCAGGGTAATACCCCCAAGGGCTAAAATACGCTTTTTGCCTAGGGTTTTTCAATAAGGTACTAATCATAATCTTTAGGGATTCTTGGTTTATGGCAATACTCCAATAACCTAAGAACATTACGCATACATTTTTATTGAATACTTGCTTTATCCAACTATATGAAGATTATGATATGCCTAGGTAAGGCTTATTTTCTAAGAGCCTTTCGGCCATGATGAAGATCGTGATATAGTAGCTCATAGGTCGGGGCAGCAAATCTTCCCTTCTCAACACGCGCTGTTCTGCTTGAATTGTACCATCCTTCTGAAAAAAAATACCCTCTACCCGTACCTGTTCCAAGTACCCGCCACATAAGGCCAAACCTTGTGAAATATCCACTTGTATCAGTCCGGATAATTCGGAAGCTTGTAATTGATAGCTTGATAAAGGGGCGTGATGTGCTAGAAGATAGGTATAACAAAATTCGCAGTTTACTAGCTTACCAATCCGCGCAACCTCGGTGCGCACACCTAAAAACCAGAGATCCTCCCAAGCATAGGATATCCCCAATTCTTCTTGAATTTCCCGGGAACCAGCCCTCAAGTCTTCCCCTGCGGCTAGGTGTCCGGCTGCACTTATATCATACGTGCTGGGTTGCACATCCTTATCCTCCTTGCGTAGTTGAAATAGGAGGTATCCCTTTTTCTCTTCCTCTCTGACAATCCAAGCGTGAAACGTTTTATGCCACCAGCCTTTTTGGTGTACTTCTTCCCTAGAAGCACGGCCCAAATGCCGTTGATTTTCGTCGTAATAGTCTAAATACTCCATCTCAATTCGTATAGCTAATGCTCTTTAAATGTATGAAAAAAAAGAAAAGGGGATATGAATATCGCGTTTTATTTATTATTTTAGCATTTGTTAAAAATATTAGCTGTTAACTGCACTTGTATTTGCATAACTTGTAAATCTGTCTTACTTTTGAATTTGGCTTAGGGATAGAGCGGCCTGTTTGAGCCCGCTGTTGGCTGTGCGTAAGCCGGCGAGTAGCGAAAGCCCGACCGGAGCTATTACGGTGTTACCTGCTTCAAAGGGTGTAATACACACCTTTTCCCCCCTTAATAAAGCCAATTAGCGGAGGGAAGCCCCCAAGATTCTTCTGTCCGTACAAAACTCATAGGAATCACGTATATGTCAGAAAGTAAAACCACTATATCGGATGTGTATGAAAGCTGGTTTTTAGATTACGCCTCGTATGTAATCCTAGAACGGGCCGTGCCCCATATCAATGATGGGCTTAAACCAGTACAACGTCGGATCTTACACGCCCTGCGCAATATGGATGATGGGCGTTTTCATAAGGTAGCCAACGTCATTGGGCAATCGATGCAGTTTCACCCCCACGGCGATGCTTCGATTGGCGATGCTTTGGTAAATTTAGGCCAAAAAGGCTATTTGATTGATACTCAGGGTAACTGGGGCGATGTCAATACCGGAGATAGCGCGGCTGCCCCTCGATATATAGAATCCCGCCTGACTAAATTTGCCCTAGAAGTGGTATTTAACCCCCAAACCACGCAATGGCAAATGTCCTATGATGGACGAAAAAAAGAACCGATTACCCTACCCGTTAAGTTTCCTTTGCTCCTGGCCCAAGGAACCGAAGGAATCGCCGTGGGCTTGGCGACGAAGATCATGCCGCACAATTTTCAAGAGCTTATTCTGGCTTCCATAGATATTTTGCGCAACAAGCCTACCGATATCAAACCCGACTTTCCTACGGGGGGACTGGTAGACTGCACCCACTATAAAGGAGGGGTAAGAGGAGGAAAAATCAGGGTAAGGGCCCGTATTGAAGTGCAGAGTAAAAAACGACTCTTGATCAAATCGGTCCCTTATGGCATTACCACTCCCAACCTCATGGACTCGATCTTAAAAGCGAATGACAGTGGCAAAATCAAGATTAAAAAAATAGTAGACAATACAGCCAAAGATGTGGAAATCCAAGTGGACCTGGCTCCCGGAACCGATGCCGAGACTACTATGGATGCCTTGTATGCTTTTACCAATTGCGAAGTAAGCATCTCCCCCAATGCTTGTGTCATCGTGGACGATAAACCACACTTTTTGAATGTAAATGATATACTCAAAGTGTGCACGATCCAGACCAAGGAACTGCTCCGACAAGAGCTGGAAATTCGGAAGTCGGAATTGCTAGAAAAAATCCTCTACGGCTCCCTGGAAAAAATCTTCATTGAGAACCGAATCTACCGGGATATTGAAGAATGTACTACCTGGGAGGAAGTGCTGGAAACAATTGACCGAGGCCTGGACCCGTTCAAAGAACAGTTTTATAGAGAAATTACCCGAGACGATATTATCCGTTTAACGGAAATCAAAATTAAACGAATCTCCAAGTATGATTCCCTTAAAGCCGATGAACTTATGCGAAATTGGGACAAGGAATTGGCCGAAGTGGAGAAGAATCTACGAAACCTGACCAAATATACCATCCGCTACTACGAGAATCTCTTGAAAAAGTACGGAAATGCTTGGCCCCGACGTGCCGAAATTGCCGAATTTGATACCATCAAGGCTACCGAAGTGGCCCTCAACAATCAAAAGCTCTACGTAAATCGCCAAGAAGGGTTCATAGGCTATGGCATGAAAAAAGATGAGTTTGTGAGCGAATGCTCTGATATCGATGACATCATTGCCTTTACCGAAGATGGAAAATACTACATCAAACGTATCGATGAGAAAGTGTATGTCGGGAAAAATATTATCTTTCTGGCAGTGTATAACGGAGAAGCCAAAGGGATTTGTTTTAACGTGGCCTATCGGGATGGAAAAAGCGGGGCCACCATGGTCAAACGCTTCAAAGTAGAAAGTGTGATCCGAGACCGGGAATATGACCTCACCAAAGGCGCGGCCCAGTCAAAAGTGCTGTATTTTAGCGCCAACCCCCAGGAAGAAACCGAAATTATTACCGTAAAGTTGAGCTCTGCCTCACGAGCCAAGAAAAAAGTATTCGACTACGATTTTGGCGACCTGGATATCAAAGGGAAAAATGCCGGAGGAAATATTTTAACCAAATACCCCGTAAGACGTATCGACCGAAGGAAAAGCTCCGAAAAACCCAAAAATACCGAGAACGGCTCCTTGTTTGATAATTAATGCTTGGATCGACTATATCGAAGCCAATCCCCTTGAGGTATCAAAGGATAATCTTCCCGGTTATCCTCTGTTTTTATATAAATGTAAAATTGACCCTGGACGTCCCAGTGCCGGGTATAATAAGGCTCTTCCACACCCTCCAAGCGATCAATGGGGCCAATTAATAAAGCCTCACTTACCCGATACATCTCGCCCCAAATACAAGCCCCTGGATTGATAAAGGCATACGGATAATACGAATAGGAAGCCCGAAGCTCATAACCGCTTATCTGTACCGGGCCTTCTAATAGGGTGGCCTCTCCTAACAATGTGTGGTTGGGCTCTCCCCGCATCAGCGTACCGTACACCAAGAGACGGTGATTCTTGGATTCAGGAGTTTCAGCCTCTAATTGCATAAAAATTATAACATTAACTCAGGATTAAATGCAAACCAAGCAACTTAATGTCGTATCAAGCTGTCTTAGGATAAAGGTCACCTGCAAATCTATGCAGATTTATTTTGTATAATTAGTTCTTCAAATTGATTTACTTTAATTTTAAATAGAGCGGCCAATTGTATTATTGAATACTTTTTAAAACCTAGCCCTAAGTCAATTGAAAAACCAATATTGAGCCCTTTACTACCCTCATAACTATGAAAAACTTGCACTTGCGCCTACCGGAGCTGGGTGGGCTAGCAGTACTCTATAGCTATTTATTTCTTGGGTTTTCACTTCAAGCCCAGTCGACATATATCGTTAAAGGAAAAATTATAGATGCCGAAACCGGAGAAGGAGTGCCTTTTGCCAATGTTTATCCTCTCCAAAAAAGCACCCTAGGGACAACCTCAGACTTTGATGGCTACTATACGCTTCGGCTTGCTAGCTTGGACGATTCTTTAGTTGCATCCTACGTGGGTTATGTCAAAAAAGCCAAGCCTATGAACCCCGAAGCACTTCAGGGGTCTGTCCTGATTGTAAATTTTCAATTGAGCCCTGAAAGCCGAAACCTGAAAGAGGTAGTATTCAAAGCCGGAGAAGACCCGTCCTATCCCATCATGCGCAAAGTACTCAAGGCCAAAAAAAACAATGACAAACGGGCCCTGGATTCTTACGAAAATGAAAGCTACGTCAAAATTGAGTTTGACTTAGACCAAGTAAGCGAACGCTTTGGGAAACGGAAAATTGTTGGAAAGATCACCGAAGCCATTGACAGTGCCGGTGGACTTACCGGGGAAGATGGCAATCCTTTGATCCCCCTGTTCCTTTCAGAAACCCTTTCTCGCTTTTATTACCAAAGTAATCCCGAACGTACCAAAGAAAATATCCTTAAAACTAAAATTGAAGGGGTGGGCCTAGACAATGATTCTCCCATCTCTCAATTGATCGGTTCCTCCTTCCAAGAGTATAATTTTTATAAAAACTGGATGCTCATCCTCCGAAAAAATGTGGTATCCCCCTTGGCGGATGGTTGGAAACTCTATTACGACTATTTTCTGGAAGATAGTGTGCAGATTGGCCCCCATTTTTGCTACAAGATTGAGGTCGTTCCCAAACGAAAAGAAGAACTGGCCTTTGATGGGTATATCTGGATTGATAGCGAAAGCTATGCCCTCAAACAAGTAGACCTGAAAATTGGAAATGCCGCCAATATCAACTTTGTTGAAAAACTAAAAATTCAACAAGAATATAAAGAGACCAACCTAGGCCCTTGGGTGCCCAATAAGACCCGGGTGCTCATCGATATAGCCGAGCTCAGTAAAAAATCGGCGGGAGTGCTCATCAAGTTTTATGTGTCCAATCAGGATTATGCGTTTAATAAAAATTATCCTTTAAAGTTTTTTCGCGACGAAATTGAGTTAGACCCTCTGGTGTATGAGTCAGATGCCGACTTCTGGGCCCAAAACCGGCACGACTCCCTGAGCCCCGAGGAGATTAAGACCTATTCTTTGATAAATACCATCAAGGAAGTGCCCGTAGTAAAGACTTATACCGAAATCTTAAAAGTCTTAGCCTTGGGTTACTATACCGTGGGCCCTATTGATTTTGGTAATTACCTCTACACCTACGCTTTTAATGATATTGAGGGGCACCGTTTACGCTTGGGGATGCGCACCAATACGAAGTTTAGTAACAAGATAGAGCTAAAAGGCTATGCCGCCTATGGTTTACGGGACAATGCCTGGAAATACTCCGGGCAACTACGTTTTATCCCCTCGCGCAAGCGCTGGACTGAGCTGGGGGTTTCCTATTCCAAAGACATCTTTCAAACGGCTGCCAATCCCGATGGGGTAGTCGCGCCGAGTGCCTACCTGGCTTTTCTTAATTTTTACCAAGTAAGCGAGCGCGGTCCTTTTATGCGAGAGGCCCGAGAAATCTATTTTCAAAGAGATCTCTTCAAAGGAGTGCGTTTTCGAGTGGATTTTAAAAACAACCGCTACTCTCAGATTGGTCAGCATTTTGCCTTTCTTCGTAATCCCGGAGAGGTGGAGTCGGCGATTGAGCGTAATATGGTAAGCTCCGAAGTGAGTATGGAAGCGCGCTTCTCCAAAGGGGAACGCTTTTTTATCCGGGGCAATAACCGGGTCAGTGTGGGTACCGACAAGTTTCCGGTGGTCACGCTGCGCTACACCCGAGGGCTGAATGACGTATGGAATGGCGAGTTTTCCTACCACAAATTTGAAGTTTCCCTCGAGCAACGCATCCGCTTAGGGCTCATCGGGAACACCTACTATTTACTCAATGGCTTTTATACCCCTTCTACCTTGCCCTACCCCTTGCTCAAAGTATATTTGGCCAATGAAGGGTTCTTTTACAACTTTTATGGGGCCAACTTGATGGATTACCTTGAGTTTATTGGCGACCGTCACGTTCAGCTCAATTTTATCCATGACTTTGATGGTTTCTTTTTTAACAAGATTCCGCTTTTCAAAAAGCTAAAATGGCGTTTGTTTGCCAACGGAAATATTCTTGTCAGCGATCTAGGCCGACGCCAAGTGGATCTTATCCCAGAGCAAGATGGCCAAGGCAATACCATTATGCGTCCCCGTGGGGTGGGGAGGGAGCCCTACATTGAGATTGGCTATGGGATTAGCAATATCCTTCGCTTTATCCGGGTTAATGCCATGCACCGCTTGACCTACCGAAACCAACCGGGCGATATAGGCCGTAATTTTGGGGTGTTTGTGTCGGCCCTCTTCGAGCTGTAATATGTTCTGGAGTTTCTGGGGCTGCCCCCGGCGATAAACGTATGAGCAAGAAGGGCCTTTCCTGCCGCCGGGGTCGGGCTTTCGCTACTCGCTGCCTCTCCCCGCCAGGCCCTCACGAGCTCAAACATGCTATTGATTACCCACATCTTTTTTGTAAATATGGGAATGAAAGATATAGA
>CAWUIO010000193.1:0-7353 GCA_963922455.1 uncultured Microscillaceae bacterium | reverse complement strand
AAGAAGCTGAGATTGTATTTTGCTAAGATTAAACCCTTTAACTCACGTTAATTTAATGAAAAATTCATGCAAGACACCTTCAAAAAAACTATCTTTGCAGTCATGATCAAATCATTTATTTATACGAAGCTATAAATAGGGTCGACTTTTCGATGTGTAGATCCTGACTTAAAAGTAGCCGCCAAAGAATATATTCAGGCCTCACCAAGTGAAGAAGCTAAGTCTTAAAAATGTTATTTTAAGCTTATTAATTCAAACGTTGTATGTAAAATGCTTAAAATCTGGAAGTTATAAATAATTTTAGTAACCCAAGCTTTATTTATAAGTCACCCCCAAACTATCCAGTTCTGACAAACGTATGGCTGGAGGCATAATATTGTTTTCCAATTTGCTTTTAACCAACTCTCCTACCTTACGTGCTTCATCTTCGGTGGTAAAGGCTTGTTTTCCTTGAACACCCGGAATAAATTTTTGATTAATCATTTGTTTGCCGTTCATTTTTATGATGTAAGCCCAGCCTCCTTCCTCATTTTCTTGGGTCTCCAAAGAAAAGTTTGTGCCCTCGGCAAACTGAAAGCCTTCACGGGGTTTAGGCTGAGGCACTTTGCTATCTTGAGCGGCTTCATCTGTGCTTGTAGCAGTAGAATTCCCTTCTGATTTGGCACTTTGCGCTTCCTCATCTCTTTTTAATTCGCTACTACTAGCTTCGGCTTCCTCAGCTGCTTGATCAGGGGCTTGACACGAAAGCCCGATTCCTAATATTATCAAGACAAGGAAACGTAATTTTAATGGGTACATAGCAATACAAGTTTAATGAGTATTTTAAAATAAAAACTTTCTAAAATTTAATCCGAATTTGAGCGCGTACATCCGATCGGGTACTCCCATTAATTTCATCCCCACCCGAACCAATTGTATCTTGATTTTCTAAGTCGGTACGGGCATAACGAAGCCATACATCCCAGTGGCCGTTAATTTTGTAGCGAACTAAGAAATACGTACGTACCCCTCTCCCACTGTAGGCCGGTATGGAAAAAGACCATAAAACATCTTTCTCGTAAACATATTGGCGATTATCAAAATCGTCTGTATCAAACAAAGCAATTCGAAAATCAAGCTGAAATTTTCCAATATCGGCACCAACATCCTGTACCAATGCGTAGCCCCGGGTGCGTTCCCCATTAAAATCAAAACTGCTAAATTGTACCCGACTTCGGAAACGCATCACTTTTTCTCCCCGATAATTAAAGTTGATCAGATAATTTCGGCGAAGGCCCTGTCTGATTTCTCGAAAGGCTCCTTGGCTTTCATTCCCACTTAAATTACGGTCTTTGGCTTCTTGCCGGTATTGAGCATACAAACTTACTCTACGGCTAAATTTGTAAGTTGCTCTACTCAAAAACTCATAGCCTTCTGAAGGAGCATCTACATTAGACCGTAACCAAGGAAATACAAAGCGATCATAGTAGGCCGCCAAAATGAGTTTTTTCTGGATTGGGGTAATTTTTAAGCCCCAATAAATTCCCCTCTCATTTATGTTACGGGTGCCTTCGCCAAAAGCATTCCCAAAAAACGTATGGAAATCTTTTTGATAATAGCGGTATACCATGGCCAATTCTACATTAGGTGCCAAGCTAGAAACAAAGCCCCCTACTCCCCCTAACCCTCCACTTTTGGAACGCGCTGCCTCTCCAAAAAAGGAGAAGTTACGCCAATTATAATTAAAATGAAGCCCCGTATTGTAGTTGGTAGTACCACTAAACTCAAATTGATTCCGGATACTATCCCGGGTATTGGTATTATTTCTTTGGAATGGAAGGTCATATTCGGTACGAATAAAAGTCAAACCTATCCTAAAATCTCTGGATGGACTGTTATAGGTTAGGTCCCCACCCAAGGTTTGTTCAAGAAAGCGGGATTTTCCTTCGATTTCGGTCTCTGTACGGTGCAATCCAGAAGTACGAAGGGTTTCTATAAATAATTCTACTTCCGAATCAAGGGTATCATTGGGCTCCGTGATGCTGGCATCCCGGCGTATACGCGAATAAAAGGCCGTAATATCTAGTGGGCCCGCTTGGTAGGTTAGCCCTGCTCCCCGCAAAAAACCCGTTTCGAGTACAGAAGTGTATGGCCGCAGGCCTAAATTACTACGGCGAACTGTTTGTACTGTCTCCGAACCTTTTCCTACCGAAAAACCTGAGGAAAAGAGCAAGCCTTGACCAATTTGTAATTGATAGTCGCCCAGGGCAATCGCCTTAAAAGCTCCCTTGTTTTCAAAATATGCGTGAAATGAGCTAAAATCGGCCCCGTAGCGATAGGTATTTCTGTCCCAAGTTATCTCTTCCCCATCATCTTTTTCCAGGGTAAAGCCCAAGCTAAAATCTTTGGAGTGGCTTACTCGAAATCGGGCATATATATTTCCCGGGCTACCTTGATAGGTCTGGGATGGAGTAGCATCAGAAGTAAACCCTCTCCGCTCTTCCAAAATACGGCGATATCGTAGCAATAGATAGTTATTTTTTTCACTGGTTACGCGTTTAAACAAGGATTGGGGTTGGGATGGATTTTCCTGTACCGTGACAAAAGGAAGTAAATTTTCTATGGTATTGGGATCAAAGTTGGGAACGGCTTGAAGTTCAAATAAACTTAACAAGGTCCCATTTTCTTCGCGATACTGGAGTAAACTGTTAATTTGAAGCTCAGAAAGAATAAAAAGAGAGGAAATTTCATCCCGGCTAGCTTTGTTGAGATTGAGTGGGGTACGGTATCTCTGAAACAGGTTTTCGTAGATATCCTCGTAATTGATGTCTTCATCCTGGACAGGGAAAAGTTTAAGTATAAACTCGTCCAAGTTGATATCTTGAGAGGGTAAATCTTGAGCCCGGAGAGAAAACTCCCAGCCAACCAAGCATACAAAAAAACAGAGGAAGCCCCGGCCTAGGATTCTCATAACTAGCGATTTTTTATTTTACCATATCGGAACCGCACCGAAAATTGATGAGAAAGGCCCAGATCTGTCTTATTGCTAAGCCCATAATCAAAACTCCAATCCCGGGGGCTGAAGCCTATCCCTACGTGGCTTTTAAAGGGCTCGGCCTGTACCCCCGTCCTTAAGAAAACATTTTCAATAATTTGGTAATCAATGCCGGCTCGGAATGTGGCCGGCAAATCTATATCTTTTTCGGTCTCAACTGTTAAAAACAATTGATCAATGGGCTTGTAGGCCAAGCCGGCCCTTAAAATGGTAGGGATTCGCTCATCTTCTTCAAAGTCGGAGTTTAAACTAGCCCGGTTGAGGTTATAGCCATACCCGGCAAAGGTAATCTGGGGGGTAATATCTACTTGACCGCCAAATTCTACAACAAGGGTACCTTGGCTATTCAAGTCTTGGATGGCTACTTGTACATAATTTAGTTTGAGGCCTAAACGAACCTGTTCAATTTCAAGAGCGTACGCTAAACCAATTTTTAGTTCATTATACAGTTCGTCCCCAAAGCGGCTTAAGCTTAGGCCGGCATTCCCTTTCCAAACAGGGAGGCTGGTACCTACGAAAA
The DNA here is from genome assembly GCA_963922455.1 of uncultured Microscillaceae bacterium. GTDB lineage: Bacteria > Bacteroidota > Bacteroidia > Cytophagales > Microscillaceae > CAWUIO01. Next base: position 3,799 of record CAWUIO010000193.1, on the reverse strand, counting down.
AGGTTTGGAATTCAGATAATCCGAACCGATAGTCATACGAAGCCAAAATCTGGGCTTGGTCTAAGCTTGCCATGCCGGCAACATTATTAAAAAGGGACCAAGCATCGGAGACGCTTGTAACGGCCTCTCCCATCCCGATAGCTTTTCCACCTACTGGCGGGCTATCTATTTGAGCTAGAAGTGTATGAGAGACGCAGAGAGCTAGGAAAAAAATGATAATTTTCATACCGGCAAAATAATAGCGGCGGAGTGTGTATCCAATTTGCCCTCAAACATCTGATTTTAGAAGGAAAATAACAACCTTGTGTCCAATTATTTGATTCTGATGTTTTGTGGAACCAATACGAAACCGCACTTTTTCTTGTATAATTATACGGCAAGCGTATCAAGAATCCCGGGTTGATAAGGCTTAGGGATGGAGCGGCCTGTTTGAGCTCGCCGCTGGTCTTAGCGTTGGCCAGCGAGTAGCGAGAGCCCGACCCGCGCTGGCACGGATGGGGCTTTATTATCCCAACTTATGTTGCGCGGGGAAGCCCCAAATAGGGTATTTTTATTAATATGAGCTACTTTTTGCCGTATGATTCGTATATAATTATATACCATTAACCATATTTCGTAATTTTAAATAAAAAAAAGCATATGAATAATTTAGTAAAGAATGTACTTATTTTGGTTTTGATATTAGTAGGGGCCGGTGTTGCTTGGAAGCTTGCCATCTTTTTGGTGAAGTGGATCTTGATTGGAGGGGGTATCTATGTTGGGTACCGTTTGTTTTTCAGCAAGAATAAACAGATTGAGCAGTAGGCACGATAGGGATTAGGGCTTTACACAAAGGCCCTTTTTTATTTTATTACTTTTATCCATCCTTTTACGGGCTCATAACACGGAACATGAAGCGAATAAAAGTAAATGCCTGGACTTAGATTTTCGGCATCCCAGGAATTTTTATAATCCTGAGAAAAGTAAATTGCCTTCCCATACCGGTTGAAAATTTTGATCTTGACTTTTTCCTTGTAGTCGCCAATCACAAAGGTATCGTTGAGGCCGTCAAGGTTGGGCGTAATGACATTTGGAATGATGTCCAGGCTTGAGGCAAATTCAATATATATTTCGTCACGGGAGATGCCACAGGCGTTTTGTACCTCTAGCCAGTATGTTCCTGTTTGGGTTACTAAAAGTTCTGGGCCATTGGAGCCGTCGCTCCACGTACGGGCTATAACTCCTTCAGGTGAACGTAATGTCAATGGCGCTGTTTGACAAGACAAGGTATCTGGTCCTAAATCTACAACATCCCGTTCATCAAATTGTACAAAGACCGAATCTGTATAACTACACCCCTCCTTTTGGGCATTTACTAGGTACCAGCCCGTATTGATAACGGATATGGATGAAGAGGCTTCTCCTGTATTCCATTGGTAGGTATCAAAGCCACTTGTAGCACTTATTAGAAAGGGGGTTCCTTTGCATAAGGAGATATTATCTTCTGCATTTATATTAAATTCTAAATCGGAGACCAAAAATTCAGCCACAAATTGACACTCTCCCTGAGTAATTTGAGCTGTATAGCTTCCGATTTCACTGACAGTGATGGTAGGAGTTGTCTCGCCTGTACTCCAGGCATACGCATCATAGTTTGTCCCAATGTCTAGTAATAGAGCTTCATTTGGGCATAAAGTCAGTTGTGATGTGGTATCATTAAAATCTTCTGCCACCACGATATACGTCAGCGTGGATTGGCACTCGCCTTTAGACACAATAACTTCATAAATCCCGGCTTGATTAACAACAGTAAATTGAGAATTATCCCCAGTGCTCCAGGCGTAAGAGTCGTAACCTTCTTCGGCATCTAAGGTTAAAGATGTGTTAGGACATATGCTCTGGGTAAAGTTTCTGTCAATAACCCTGTCTACTTGAAATGTTTCGGTGGTTTGGCAACCGTCCTGGGTAAGAACAACAACATATTTTCCCTCTTGATCCACTGAGATACTAGGAGTACTTTCTCCGGTGCTCCACAAGTAGGTATCGAAATTATCACGAGCGCTTAGCAAAAGCGGTTCATCAAGACAATCTTTTAAGGTTGTATCGCTGTCTTGCAAAGTAAGCAGGTCTACCACGATAGAATCTACTTGCATACAATTGACATCCAATCTGTTGGCCATGAGCGTATAGGTTCCAGGTTGGTCGACGATTATATCTTTGGTAGTTTCGCCCGTACTCCATGTATAATTATCAAAGCCTTCCCTGGGAACAAGGGTGGTAACAGAATCGGAACAGAGAATTTGTACATTAAGATTATTAAATAGGTCTTCTTCTTGAATTGATTGAGTAAATTGACTGAAGCTAGCATTACCTTCTATACTTTCTAAGATGCTCGCTTGAAAGTAGCTCCCATTATTTAAAGAGACTTGAAGGGATTGAATATCTTGTTCATCAAGATAGCTATCGAGTGAAAGGGAAGCCACGCTCCAGGTTTGACCATTAATTGAAACATCTTGAAAATCTTCTGCTTTGATTAGAGAAGGTATAGGACTAGTTTGGAAAAAAGAGATATTTTCTTTGCGTGTTAAGAGTGTTAGTTGACTAGTGGGTAAGCTCAAGGGAGTAAAACGCCAAAAGTCTTTTCTGTACACCAAGCTGGAGGTTCCGCTAAACCCAGTGCCAAAATAAGCCGAATCACCAATAACAAAACTGACGGCAGAACTCAGGGAATCCCCGCAAAATTCACCCAATGACCTCCAGGTATCCAAACTTGGATCATATTCCCAAAAGTTATTTAAATATTGCCCCTCCCCATCGGTACCAGGACCTCCGTTAGAGCCCAGGCCAATATAGCCCTTGCCTGCCAAACTAAAGGCAATATGGTTTACCCGGTCTTCACCAGGTAAATTATTTTTAGGTGTCCAAGAATCAGAGCTAGGATCGTATTGGTATAAATTATCAAGAAATTCATTGCCGGTTGCTTCATTCCCTCCGTACACGTATGCTAGAGTATCAATACTAAATGCTCTGGCACCTGAGGTGCCAGAGCCCGTAAATGGAGCAATCTCTTCCCAAGTATCCCTGTTGGGATCATAGGCGTAGCAATCGTTTGAATTTCGGTTGTCTGGAGTAATCCCAGTGCCTACATATCCTATTCCCTGAAGGCTAAAACTGAATGCATCATATCGGGGGAATCCCTCGAAAACAGCTTTACTTGTCCAAGAATTGCTTGTGGATGAGTACTCCCAATTATCTTTAAAATATGTAAGATTTATTTGAGGGTCTACTACTCCTCCAACAATATACGCTTTATCTTGAATGGTAAATGAAGCGGCTTTCCGGCGTAATGGCCCCGGAAAATCGGCTATTTGCATCCAAGAATTGGTGGCTGGATCGTATTCCCAAAAGTCATTAGAGAGAATCCCAGCGCTTATTTCTCCCAGCCCAACATAGCCTTTACCACCTAATGAGAAAGATACTGCATCAAACCGAGCCAAACCTCCATAATCGGCTATTTGAGTGAATAGGTATTTACTATCGCAAGGAAAACTGGTTAAAACTACCGTATTTTCCTGTTTAGGATCAAATATCCAAAACTCGTCGCTAACTGTTCTGCCTGGGGCGTCTATGAGCCCTGTACCAAAGTAGGCCGAATCGCCAATCACAAAGCTAACTAAAGCCCTTAGAGAGTTCCCATAGTAATTACTCAAAAACGCCCAACTGTCTTCTTGGGGGTCGTATTCCCAGAAGTCATTTAAGAAATCCAGGTTGGAGTCATGCCCAAAAGCAATATATCCTTTGCCAGATAAAGCAAAGCCTA
>CAWUIO010000192.1:0-7489 GCA_963922455.1 uncultured Microscillaceae bacterium | reverse complement strand
CCTTTCTTTCTCTCCTCTCGCTACTCTCCTCTCTCGGCCCTGCGGGCGCCTATCTTTAAGCCAGGAAAAGAAGAGAGAATAGAGAGTAGAGAAAAGAGACCAAACCGTCAATGAGTGCACCCTTTCTTTCTCTCCTCTCGCTTCTCTCTTCTCTCCTCTCAAAAGGCTGAGGGATAGAGCGGCCTGTTTGAGCCCGCCGCAGGAGGTGGGTAGGCCGGCGAGTAGCGAAAGCCCGACCCCCGGGCACGGAATTACCTTACAAATCCCCATCGAGAACCGGGGGGCAGCCCCAATTCTGGTATATTTTTGGAAGGATATATTTAGGAACATTTCGTTGATTAACCCGCTTAAACCAGAAATTATGCCGTATACCTACGATTATCCGCGTCCGGCTTTGACCGTTGATTGTATTATTTTTTCACAAACTGAGTCGGGAGATACCTATGTGCTGTTAATTGAACGGGATCGGGAACCCTTTGCGGGTTACTGGGCTTTTCCGGGTGGTTTTGTAGACGAAGATGAACCCGTGGAAGAAGCTGCCCTCCGTGAGTTGCAAGAAGAGACGGGCTTGGAAATTAAAGCATTTGAGCTTTTAGGCGTGTTCAGTAAGCCGGGGCGGGACCCTCGGGGCTGGGTGGTATCGATTGCCTACGTGACGCAAGTGGACAAAAAAGATTGGAAGCCTATTGCCGCCGATGATGCCCGGAAAGCCGAGTGGGTAAAACTCGAAGGAGACCTCAGAATGGCTTTTGATCACGATGAAATTTTAGATAAAGCCCTTATTTATCTGAAGAAACCAGGATAAAAGACTTTATAACCAGGATTTGGGGCACAAAGGCTTGCATTATTCATGGGATTGGTTTATGTTACAAATTATTTTGTAAATAAAGACAGCTATTGGAAACCCCTTAAAGAAATTTGCTCTATGTTAGTGTTTCGTTTTTCCCCCATACTTTCTAGACCTGCCGGGCTGCTGGCCTGGGCCTTCCTGCTTTTTTGCTTGACCATGAACGCATGTGTCTCGAGGAAAAAATACCAAGAACTGGAAGCTAATTATCAAAAAGCCAAGATTGCCGAAGACAGCCGTGAAAATCAGATTACCCTATTGCAAAAGGAAAACCAGCGCATCTTAGGCGAAAATGAGACCCTAAGACGGGAAAACGATGAACTCCTCACAAACTCAATCAACCGGGGAAATTCCGAAAATCAGGAAACGCTACTTTTAAGACAGCGGTACGACGAATTGGTAGAGGCTTACGATGAATTACGGCGCAATACGACCCTCGAGTCGCAATACAACCGACAAAAATTGCAAGCTACTCAGGACCAGCTTTATCGGGGGGGAGATGGCCCCGGAAATACAGGAAATAACCTGAGTAATCCCAGCAATCAAACGAACTACCCTACGAATAATTACAACAAAGACCCCCAGCAAAACAATACGAATCCGGGCGTAAATACAGGCAATAACCCAGGCTTGGCCAACAAAAACCAAGAAGAGATGGCAATTTTTACGGCCGACCCCAATAGCGTGTATATCCCAGCCAGTGCCAATATCCCTGCCCTGAATGCCCTAAAAGCCGACCTGGACCAGGGGATGCAAAACTACGGAGAAGCCGTAAAAACGGCGGTCTTAAATGGGAAGGTGTATCTGGGAATCGCCGATGACTTATTATTTTTACCCAACACGGATCAAATAAGTCCCAATGGCTATCAAGCCTTGGGGCAGGCCTCGCAAGTCATTAAACAAAGACTTCCCGTTTTCATTTCCTTACTAAGTGAGCCCGAAAAAGCCAATGGCACTTCGGGGGGCTTTTTGAAAGCGAAGGGCATTTCTGAGTTTTTGAATCAGCAAGGCTTAAACCACAGCTTTCAACAAAAAGTATTTGCTCCCCTAGCCTTTGAAACAACAGGAACCGGAGACAAAAACCCCCGGTCCTTCATAATTATTAGTCCGAATTATTAAGTGTCAGCTTTACCCGGCTACTTCTACCGGAAACTTGGCCAAGGCTTGCTCGAGATCTTGAATAAGATCTTCGGCATCTTCAATCCCGACACTCAAACGGATCAGGGTATCTTTTAAGCCATTTTTAATTCTTTGTTCTTGCGGAATAGCTGCGTGGGTCATCGTAGCCGGGTGCGTACATAAGGACTCAACCCCCCCCAAAGATTCTCCCAAAGAAAATAATTTAAGACTTTCCATGAGTTGAATGGATTCTTCCATATGATCTCCGTGCAGGGTAAACGAAACCATGCCCCCAAAGTCGCGCATTTGATTGCGGGCAACCTGGTGGTTGGGGTGATCAGGAAAACCAATCCAATAGACGCGCTCCACTTTAGGATGATTGCGGAGGTATTCGGCAACAGCCCGGCCATTTTCGCAATGTCTTTGCATCCGGATGTGGAGGGTCTTGATCCCCCGAAGCATCAAAAAGCAATCTTGAGGGCCGGGTACGGCTCCACAAGAGTTTTGCAAAAAGGCAAATTTTTCGTGTAAATCGGTGTGGTTGGTGATTAACACGCCCATGACTACATCGGAGTGCCCGCCCAAATACTTTGTAGCCGAGTGCATGACGATATCGGCCCCCAAATTTAAGGGGTTTTGTAAGTAGGGAGAGGCAAAGGTGTTATCTACGGTGAGTAAGATGTCGGTATTTTGGGTAAACTGGGCCACGGCGGCGATATCTACCACGTTGAGCAGGGGATTGGTAGGGCTTTCTACCCAGATCAGCTTGGTGTTTTCATGAATATGGGCCCGGATTTCATCGGGGTTGGTCAAGTCAATAAAGTGGGCTTTGATGCCCAAGGGTTCATAGACACGGGCAATGATGCGGTAGGTCCCTCCGTATAAATCGTTGCTGGCAATGATTTCGTCGCCCGGTTTTAAGAGTTTTAATACGGTATCGGTCGCGGCCATGCCCGAGGCAAAGCAGAGACCATATTTTCCATTTTCTAGGGCGGCAAGGTTATTTTGAAGGGCTGTGCGGGTGGGATTATGAGTACGCGAATATTCGTATCCCTTGTGGTTTCCGATGCCTTCTTGGACATAGGTAGAGGTCTGAAAAATCGGAGTCATGATGGCTCCGGTACTAGGATCGGGTTCTACCCCGGCGTGTATGGCTTTGGTTCCGAATTTCATATTAATTATGTATAAGGTAATTAAGTAATTTAAGAACAAGGAATCCTAGCAAAGTACCTAGGGATTATAAAAAGCCGGCCCATCGGCTAATCTGCACGATAAAGCTGTTCCAAACCGGAGGATAGGCCAAGATGCAAAAGATGACCCCATAAACCGAACCGTAAAAGTGGGCATCGTGGCCAATATTATCCCGGGCATTTCGGGCCATATAGGCCGAATAAAAAAGGTACAAAATACCAATGACAAATCCGGGGAAAGATATACCGGGTACAAAGAGAAAGCCTATTCCTTGGGTCGGGTAAAATAAAATTTGAGCAAATACGATGGCCGATACCCCTCCCGAGGCCCCAAGAGCATTATATCCCGGGTTGGCTTGGTGCTTAATTAGTGAAGGTATGCTAGAAGCCACTATAGCAGTAATATATAAAATCACATAGAGGATCATGCCAAAATCACCAAATAGGCTGCGGAAGGTGTATTCTAAGATATTCCCAAAGGAATGTAATACGAGCATGTTGAAAGCCAGGTGAATAAAATCTCCGTGGATAAAGCCTGAGGTCAAAAGGCGATGGTATTCCTTTCGAGTGGTGATGGTATAGGGATTTAAAATCCAAGACGCTTTAAAACGGGGATTACTTTCGGCGTAGAAGCTAATTGCCACGGTCACAAAAACCAAAATAGTAGTGGCGTTGATATTCGCAGCTGTAAAGGTAAGGCCAGTGAAATAATGAAAAATTTCCATAAAACAGATTATTTTTCTCGATCGATAATCTGTTGAGCAAACGTACGAAGCACCTCTTTTCGTTCCGGAGCGGCCTCGACAGCATCTAGTTTTTCAAATGCACCTTCAAAGAAAGTATTCATGGCCTCGAGGGTGTGTTCCCGGATACAAAGCTTGTTGTAGATCTGGGTTACGGCTTGCACCTTTTCTTGAGGATTGGCCTCGTTGCGGTTCAACCAGCCCACCAATTCTTCTTTATCCGAGCCATACGCAATTTCTAGGGCTTTGGTCAAGAGGAAGGTTTTCTTATTGGCAACAATATCACCGCCTACCATTTTACCAAACTTACTGGCGTCTCCGTATACATCCAAGAGGTCATCTTTTAGTTGGAAGCCAATACCTAAATGGATGCCAAATTCGCGAAGGTTTTGCAGGTTATCTTCCGAAGCCCGAGCAATGAGCCCTCCCAATTCTAGGCTAAAACCTAGTAAAACGGCTGTTTTGAGCATAATCATATCCAAGTAATCCTGTTCGGAAATTTGGCGTAATTGCTCAAAGTTCATATCAAATTGTTGCCCTTCACATACCTCCGTGGCACATTTACCAAAAGCGTTCACAACGGGTTTTAAAATATCGGTATCGACTTCCATCATGAGGTGATAGGCTTGGATAAGCATGACATCTCCCGAGAGGATGGCAATATTTTCATTCCACTGCGTATGTACCGTGGGTTTTCCACGTCTTAGCGGAGCTTTGTCCATAATATCATCGTGCATTAGAGTGAAGTTATGAAATACCTCCACTCCAATGGCAGGTCTAAGGGCTTTACGGGGATCGTCTTCAAATAAATAGTGGCCCAGCAAAGTAAGGCAGGGGCGCATGCGTTTACCCCCCAGTTGCATGATATAGCGCATGGGCTCATAAAGCTCTCCCGGATCTTCGCCAAAGCGTATTTTGGCTATCTCTTGATTGATTTGGTCTTTGATATCCTGTAGTGACATGGTATATAGCTAAGAGGCTTAGGGTAGGACAAATGATAAGCTTTGCGCCCCTAATAATTAAAAATTTAGATCAAAGTATGATAAAAAGTCTAAGGCTTCGCCTGATACGAAGCCTCAGAGCGTATTAAATTTAGGTTTATTTGGGGATCTGCTCTTTGATCATCTCAATAAACTGTCCAACATCCATAGACCCCAGGTCTCCCTCACCATGTTTTCTTAAAGATATTTTTCCCTCCTTTTCTTCTCTCTCTCCTACTATAATCATGTAAGGAGTCTTCTTAACCTCGGCATCTCTGATTTTTCGCTTGGTAGTTTCGGAGCGTTCGTCAACATAAGCCCGGACATCATGTTCTTGCAACGCTTGAAACACCTTTTGTGCGTAAGGGTTATAAGGATCTGAAATAGGTAAAATGGCCACTTGCTCAGGAGCCAGCCATAATGGGAAATCACCTCCGGTATTTTCAATGAGTATCCCGATAAAACGTTCTAGCGAACCAAAGGGAGCCCGGTGAATCATAACCGGTCGGTGTTTTTGATTATCGGCCCCTATATATTCCAACTCAAAACGCTCCGGAAGGTTATAATCTACCTGGATGGTACCCAATTGCCAACGACGTCCCAGGGCATCTCGTACCATGAAGTCTAATTTGGGGCCATAAAACGCGGCTTCGCCCAACTCTATGATGGTTTTGAGTCCTTTTTCCTCGGCTACTTCTTTGATAGCACTTTCCGCTCTATCCCAGTTTTCGTCGCTGCCGATGTATTTTTCAGGGTTTTCAGGATCTCTTAGGGAAATCTGGGCGGTAAACTCTTGAAAGCCTAGATTGTCCAATACATAATTTACCAAGTCAATCACCCGGGCAAATTCTTCTTTAACCTGATCGGGGCGACAGAAAATATGAGCATCATCTTGAGTAAAGCCCCGTACCCGGGTCAATCCGTGCAGTTCCCCACTCTGCTCATAACGGTATACGGTACCAAACTCGGCAAAGCGGACAGGCAGGTCTTTATACGAGCGGGGACGTGACTTAAAAATTTCGCAGTGGTGGGGACAGTTCATGGGTTTGAGCAAAAACTCTTCGTCTTCATCTGGAGTATGGATGGGTTGGAAAGAGTCTTCCCCATACTTCGCATAGTGGCCCGAAGTAACGTAAAGGTCCTTGCTGCCTATATGTGGAGATACTACCGGTTGGTATCCCGCTTTTACTTGAGCTTTGCGGAGAAATGTCTCCAGACGCTCCCGCAACATAGCCCCTTTGGGAAGCCAAAGAGGCAACCCTTTGCCAACTCGTTCGGAAAAAGTAAATAAATCCAGCTCTTTCCCTACCCGTCGGTGATCTCGTTTTTCGGCTTCGGCCCGAAGTTCTAGATATTCTTTAAGCTCTTTGGCTTTGGGGAAGGTAATCCCGTAGATCCGGGTGAGTTGCTTTCGTTTTTCATCACCCCGCCAGTAAGCCCCGGCAACATTCATCAGTTTGATCGCCTTGATGGGCCCGGTATCGGGAATGTGGGGGCCACGGCATAAGTCGGTAAAGCCCCCTTGTTTATAAAAAGTAATAGAGCCATCTTCCAGGTCCTCGAGCAGCTCTAATTTGTACTCGTCTTGTTTTTCTTCAAAATACTGAATGGCATCGGCTTTGGAAATATCTTCCCGCACAAAAGTATTTTTTTGCTTGGCCAAGGCGCTCATTTTATCTTCAATGGCTTTAAAATCATCTTGCGACAAAATTTTCCCTTCGGGCAAGTCAATATCATAATAAAACCCTTGCTCAATGGCCGGGCCGATCCCGAATTTAGTGCCGGGGTACAAGGCCTCGATGGCTTCAGCTAGCAAGTGAGCGGAGGAATGCCAAAAAGTAGCTTTCCCTTCATCATCTTTCCAGGTAAGGAGCTGTACGTGGGCATCTTCGGTGATGGGGCGAGAGGAATCCCACACTTCCCCATTTACTTTGGCGGCTAGCACATTGCGGGCAAGGCCTTCACTGATGCTCTTAGCGACATCCATACCCCTTACGCCCGAATCATAGGTGCGTACACTTCCGTCTGGCAAGGTAATGTTTACTTGGCTCATAAAAACTCAAATGTCTATAATATATAGGTACCCATTACTTTATAGTACCCTTGCTGCAAATATTGAAAAAGTTTGGGAGAAAAAAGAAGCCGAACTCGTCTTCCTGAGCAATTTTGAAGAAAGCTCCTCCACGGGCGAATTATTATCTAGAAAAGCCTAAGTGAGATTTCATCAGAGCCGCATGTTAGCCTATTCCGGCTTTTGTTTACCTCGATGCCGGAGTACGTATCCGTTTAGCAAATTTTGTGGGCGCTCGCGATGGATACTTGGGGCTTCCCCGCGCGGAAAAGATAGCTTTCCGAAAAGAAAATGGGGCATCGCGCGGGTCGGGCTAGGCTGCCGAGCCTCCAGCCGCACCGCCCATTTCGGTCTCGGCCCTGCGGGCGCCTATCCCTAAGCCAGGAAAAGAAGAGAGAATAGAGCGTAGAGAAAAGAGACCAAACCGTCAATGAGTGCTCCCTTTCTTTCTCTCCTCTCGCTACTCTCCTCTCTCGGCCCTGCGGGCGCCTATCTAAGACTGTCCGAAAAGCTAGAAAGCTTGGAATGAGGAGAGTGCT
>CAWUIO010000191.1:0-7659 GCA_963922455.1 uncultured Microscillaceae bacterium | reverse complement strand
AGGTTCCCGAAATGGCCCTTTGCAGCCCATATAATTAAATTTAAACAGTTTCTTAGGCTTTTTTCCTTGCTTTCTTCTGCCTGGCCCTCTTTTCTACATATCGTATCCTGTAGATCGCCGCTAAAGCCAAGAGCGTTGGAGCCACCCAAGGGATAATCATCCAGTGGGTGCCCTGTAAACCTACTAAAAACCTTCGGGCCCCAAATGCAAAAAAAGCCGTATAAGCCGCTGAGCCACTTATGATCATCTGGCTTCGGTGATTATCGTACCAATTAAATTTACCCTGCTTGCGGCTAACTGCCTGGTAAACCGGAATCGCCGAAAGAGAACCCACCACCCCGAAGATAATTACCAACACGATAGCATGATACACACCTATGATCAGGAGTATAAAGCCTAAAAACATCAAGAGAAGATCCAATCCTAAACGCATCCTTCGGGAGCTGGGGCTTAAGCCTTTTTTTTGTCGGAGGGCATCCATCCCCGACCAAAGCGGGTTAAGGGTCAAAAAGCTTAGAAAAGACAAAACCAGCCCCATGATGTATTGGCCACTAATAAAAAAATGATACAGGCATAAAGACAAGGCTGATATCAATACAAGCGACATTGTCCAGACATACCATGTCCCTACCAGGTTGTGTAAACGCTTTCCCTTTTTGGCAATGGCCGGAATCCAAAATAAGATCAAACTTATAGTTCCGGAGATCACATGGATCGCCAAAAGACTTTTATAAACTATTTGCATGAATTAATGTGATTGGGTTATACATTCTTTTTGTGATACTCCAAGCTAATTAGGGAGTTGCCTTGGGGCAAAAGAATGAAGGGAAGGGCTGGGTTTTTGGGGCCAGGGGAAGGGCCTTGGGGCGAAAGGTCACGGATTGGCCATTGGCCCCAGAGCATTTTTTAGCTCCGCAATTCTCCTCCGAGATACGGGAATGCGTGTATCCTGGCCTTTTAAACGCACCTGCATCTTTTGGGCATTTCCCTCCAGGGATGCTACCCCAAGCAAGTTGATTACAAAAGATCGATGGCATTGAAAGAAGCCATGGCTTGGTAACTGGTCCAGGGCCTTTTGCAAGGTAATCCGCATCAATTTTTGCTGAAGTTGGCCCTCTTCCCAATAGTAAAGTGTTACGTAATTGTCGCTGGCTTCCAAGTAGGACAGTTTTTCGCTCTGGATTTCAAAATAGTCTTTAGTTTGCCCTGATTTTAGGCATAAAATTGTACTTGGGTAAACCGGCGTATCTTCCCCAGGTGAGAGCTTCTGATCATTTTTAAGGTAATCAATGTACTGATACAAGGCCAAAAAAGTGATGGGAAACAAACCAACTAAAAACGTAAAAAACAACATGACCGCAAAAAATGACATGCTCCCTTGACGAAACCCAAAGAGGAACAGCATATACCCATAATTTCCTATGGCTACCATCAAAAGAGTAAAACTGTCCCAGAGTATACTTTCCCAAAGCATCAACGATCGTTTGCCAAACAAAAAAGGATACAAGAGTAAACCGGTTGAGCTAACTACCAGGAAGCTCACCAAACCAAAGCCCCCGATGTACCAAAATTTGAATGGAGATTGAACCTTTGAAAAGCCAAATGGTTGAAAAACGATCAGAAACAGGCTTACAAAAAGCCCTACCCCCACGGCAATACGCAATATTTCTTGGGGACTTACCGGTTTTTGATAAGTATTGCTTAAAAATTGGCGAACCTGGCTTAGAAGTGATTTCAAAAATAAAGGCCTTTTTACAAAACCCTAAACTAATAAAAATGCTCCATTCTTGAAAAAAGCCTGGGTAAGGAAACTACCATATCCGTTTTTTGAAATATTCCCGGCGATAAAAGCCATTCCTGAGACAGATTGCTTTTATCACCGGGTTGAGACTGTCCTATGCCTGCAAAGTAAGATCGTACTTTGAAAACAAACCAAGGAAAATCCCTTTTTGATTGTCTTACTGTTTTATAATCTTAAAGCTGCGGCTTGCCTCTCTATTTTTGATTATGAGTAGGTACATACCCGGAGCAAAACCCTGCAAAGAAATCCTTTGGGTAGCACTTGGAAAACTTGCCATTAAATTTCCTCGAGTATCCCATATCTCCCGAATCCCTTCGGTCGAGCCTTCCAAATATAAGAAATCTTGTGTCGGATTGGGATACACGCGGAGCGCCAGTTCGGGGTCCCAATACGCACTTATCACGGGAGCTAAATCAATCGCATCCTCCCCTACCCACTCCCGAAAACGGTAAAAGTTTATTCCTGGTCCAGGATCTTTGTGCGGAAATTCAAAGCGGGAACCGGAAGAATCCAGCAAATCCCGAATCGGAGCCGAGTAAAAATTCTGCCAATTCCTGCCGTCTAAACTATGTTGAATGAGCACTTCCTCTAAGAAGGTATCGGAGTTAACCTGGCCGCTTAATAAGATAGCGTCTTCTCCCACATCTGCTCTAAAGCCAAGCAATCTGATGGGTAATGAAACACTCAAATTCTCATACGCACGGGCCAAGCCTACGTTAAAAACGCTTCCATCGCGCAGGGGGGCGCCGGCTGCCAAGCGGCTGCCATCGGCCGAGAGGGCCACGCTGACCCCAAAATTATCTCCGGCATTCTCCCCTACCAAATCTACACTTAGCTGCTGCCAGGAGCCCAAGGTAAATTCAAATACCCGAACCAAGCCTTCATTGGAAGTAGCCGTCATGCCCACATCGTGAAAGGGCGCCCCAATGGCCAAAAAGTCCCCATTGGCCGAGATAGAAATGGCATTTCCAAAGAAGTCTCCTACGCTTACTTTGGGTATCTCAGGCCCCACTTGGTTCCAGCTAATTCCATCAAAATCATACACGCGCACCCCAGCATTGAGAGCGCCAACGGCCACCCGGTTACCATCGAATGACAAAGAAACGCCTCTTCCAATTTCATCCCCAAGGGCCCCATCAATATCGCCCCCAACCTTGATCCAAGAGCCTAATTGGAATTCAAAAACGCTTACATGGCCCGAAGAGGAGCCTCCTCCATCATTTTTGGGGGCTCCGATGGCCACACGGCTGCCATCGGCCGAAAGAGAAACGGATTCTCCGGAGCGGTCTCCCATACTTTCACCGTCCAGGTCCATGCCTAATTGTACCCAGTCGGTTCCCTGCCATTCAAAAACGCGTACTTGCCCCGATTCGCTACCAAAACCGGCATTGGCCGGACTTCCCACGGCTACTCTCTGCCCATTGGATGATAAGGAAAGGGAAGTGCTAAATCTATCCAAGCTGGCTTCCCCGTCCAGGTCGGCTCCTAGTTGATTCCACGAGGAGCCATCCCACTCGAAGACCCGGGCATGTCCCGAAAAAGGGCCTCCGCCATCATTATTGATAGCCCCAATGGCTACCCGGTTTCCATCCCCTGAAAGCGATACTTTAAACCCGGAAAAATCGGATGCACTCTCCCCAATGATCGGGTTACCTAAGAGCTCCCAGGCGTTTGTACTATTGTTGAATTCATACATGAGCACTTGCCCACAATCTAAGCCGGGGAGACCATCAAATTGGGGTACTCCCACCGCCATGCGGCTGCCATCGGCCGACAAGGATACCGATTGCCCTAATTGATCATTGGCAATGACTCCCGTTATATCAGAACCTATTTGTATTTGGGCAAGTAAGGGACTGGCCTTGATAAGGAGGCAAGTCAAGACGATCAGATAAATATGTTTCATAGAAGATAAATATCCCAGACCACATTTGGTCGATATGTAGATTAAAATGTTTGCGTAAAGTTGTGTTATTTCTTATACGTGCAAAAATAACGCTAAATATCCTTAGAAGTTCATCATTTAACCCAGCTAAGGTAGTTAAGCTGACAATTTATTGAATAAGTTTACCTGTACTTTGCACCATATAGAACTATATTTGATAAAGATTTACATCAATATGCCAAGCATTAACGGAATACCTTACGAGAAGACCATCAACCTAGCATTGCAAGGGGGAGGTGCCCACGGAGCTTTCACCTGGGGGGTTTTAGACCGCATTTTGGAAGATGCCCGTCTCTTTATCAGCGCCATAAGTGGTACCTCAGCCGGCGCCATGAATGCCGTCGTGATGGCCGATGGTTTTGCTAAAACCAATACCAAGGATGGAGCCAGGGAAGCATTACGCAATTACTGGTACAAAATCAGTCAGGTGGGGCAATTTAGCCCCATTCAACGATCCCTTTTTGACCGTTTTTTTGGAAATTGGAGCTTAGACAATAGCCCCAGTTATTTATTTTCCCAGATCCTCACCCGGGTTGCCTCACCTTACAACCTCAACCCATCAAATATCAACCTATTACGCGACCTGGTAGAAGAGTTGATTGATTTTGAAGCCGTACGAAACTGTAAAAACTTGCTCGTTTATGTCTCGGCCACCAATGTCAATACCGGACGGGTTAAAGTATTTGGCTTAGAAAACATGGACGCTGACCGTGTGCTGGCTTCCGCCTGTCTTCCTACCTTATACCAAGCTATTGAGATCGATGGGGTTCCCTACTGGGATGGGGGCTACGGCGGAAATCCCGTACTATTTCCTTTTTACAAAGAAAGTCCCTCCAATGATATTTTAATTGTGCAAATTAACCCCTTATACCGAGAAGGGACTCCCAAAACCGCTTCAGAAATAAGCAATCGCCTCAATGAAATCACCTTCAATAGCAGCTTGCTCTTAGAATTACGCGGTGTAGAGTTTGTCCGTCGCCTTCTCGACTCTGGCAAGTTAGACGAAAAGCTCTACCGCAAGGTAAATATCCATATGCTTGGGGGGCTACATGAGCTATATAACCTTG
Source organism: uncultured Microscillaceae bacterium (assembly GCA_963922455.1). GTDB lineage: Bacteria > Bacteroidota > Bacteroidia > Cytophagales > Microscillaceae > CAWUIO01. Next base: position 2,846 of record CAWUIO010000191.1, on the reverse strand, counting down.
ACGCCTCTTCCAAACTCAATACCGAATGGGCCTTTTTCCAACATCTGTTTGAGATTGGTAGAAAATCGGCCAGTACATGGTTGGATGAGAATTATGAGCACATTGGCGTTGACTCTAGCATCAATCTCTGGGAATTGGTACAAGGTGACGTACGCTATACCTTTGAGCGATAAAAAAAGCTTGGGGCTTGCCCGCGCAATTTTATTATAGTGCCTATTTGTTCCTCTAGCCCTTGCGCGGGCCGGGCTCTCGCTACTCGCCGGCCTGCGCACCAGCAACAGCGGGCTCAAACAGGCCGCTCCATCCCTAAGCCGAAGGAGAAACAAGAGATTTGTAGGAACCCAATTCAAAATATCCTAATCTAGAATTGGAAACCCCTATACAAACCTCATTTACGTCTCTAGTTGACATCCCCCCCTCTTCTCGGTTCCTAGACACCTTAGCCTCTATCCATTTTACCCAAAGATTATTGCATCTTCAACCAAAGCTGCTTACCTTTTGTGTTGGAAATTACACCCTCACCCAAACATTTGTATATGAAATTAAGAACACTACTCGGGGGACTAGTCCTCATATGTATGGGACTTAGTCCGGTTATGGCGCAAAAAGCCAAGAAAATGCCCAAGGCCAAACAGGCTATAGTGGCCTCGGTGGATAAACACCAAGCAGAATTGACTGAATTGAGTGACAAAATCTGGGCCTTTGCCGAAACGGCCTTAGAAGAAACCAACTCGTCGAAGGCTTTGGCCGATTATGCTGAAAAACAAGGGTTTAAAGTAGAAAGAGGGGTTGCCAACATGCCTACCGCGTTTATGGCTTCTTATGGTTCGGGCTCTCCCATTATAGGGATTATGGGTGAGTTTGATGCCCTACCAGGTATTTCACAAAAAGCCCAACCTACAAAAGCTCCCTACAAAGCAGGGGCTCCCGGTCACGGATGTGGACATAATTTATTTGGAGCAGGCAGTCTTGGAGCTGCTGTGGCAGTAAAGGAGTGGATGGAAGCCAATAATATAGCCGGCACTCTGCGTTTTTATGGTACCCCCGCCGAAGAAACCATTGGAGGTAAGCTGTATATGGTGCGTGAAGGCTTGTTTGATGATCTTGATGTTTGCTTAGATTGGCACCCTGGGGCCAACACCGAAGCCAACACCCAAAGCTCCAAAGCTTTGATCGATTTTTACGTGGAATTTGAAGGAAAAGCCGCCCACGCCTCAGCTGACCCCTGGAATGGAAAAAGCTCCGTGGATGCCTTAGAACTCTACACTACGGGTTTGAATTACTATCGGGAGCATATTCGCCCCTCAGCTCGTATTCATTACTTGATCGAGCATGCCGGAGATGTCGTAAATGTTGTACCCGAGCACGCCAAAATCTGGACTCGTTTGCGCGAATCAAAAGTAGAACAAGTCTATGCCATGTATGAAAGAGCCAAGAAGATGGCCGAAGGCGCTGCCATGATGGCCGACGTGGAGTATAAAATCACGTTAATATCTGGCATGCACAATATTCTCGTAAACCGTACAGGAGCAGCCGCTCTACAAGCCAACCTAGAACTCCTAGGACCTATCCAGTACACAGAGGAGGAGCTTGCCTTTGCTAAGACTATCCAAAGAGAAACCGGTAAAAAAGAACTGGGGCTTAACTCCGAAATTAAGCCCTTATTGCCCACGGCTCCCGATCCAGGTGGAGGTTCTACCGATGTAGGAGACGTAAGTTGGGTCGTACCCGAAATTTCGCTAAGTGCTACGACCGCTCCCGATAAAACCCCTTGGCACTCCTGGGCCGTGGTGGCTTGTGGAGGGATGTCTATTGGTCATAAAGGATTACTATTAGCTTCTAAATCACTTGGAATGACCATGGTAGATCTCTTTACCGATGCCGACTTACGTCAGAATATGCGTAAAGAATTTAAGGAGCGTAAGGGTGATTATAAGTACAAACCGATTATCCCGGATGGCCCTCCCCCCGTGCCGGAAACGGCTACAGGAAGAAACTAAATATCCTTATTTTTCGGCTAAACCTTAAAAAGGATTGCCACTTTAGGCAATCCTTTTTTTTAAAGAATTTTATTTAATCTTAGATTCGTACGTCCACGAAAAACAATTGGTGATCTGAGGAAACCCCACTTCCTAACAATTGGCTTAATGGGTCATTCGCTTCCGGCCAGAATACCCCTGAGTTTTTCACTCGGATATTTGCGGATGGTAAAACATAGTCTACCCGCAGGTTTCCAGGTGTAGGCTCGCCAAAATCGGCCGTATCAAAAGCCGGATTGCTTATGTGGTTATCATTGCCTCCCCCTTGGGTAAGCGCCGCTTCAATACCCCCTAAACTGAATGGTACAAACTCCCCTTCGGTAGCATCAAACTTGATCAAGGAGTTGGCAAAAAATAAGCTAGTAATTGGGTCGTCGGTAGCATCTCCATCATTAGGGTCGGCATTGTAATCGCCCATAATTACGAAACGGGTATCTTCTTCAAGTTCCTCCAAAATTGCCCTTATCATCATATATGTAATCGGCACCGTTTACATAATCATTAAAAAACCGGATCTCGTCACAGTTGCGACATCCATTTGCATCTTCTGGACCGTCAAAGACAGGAGGAGTGGGGTGTGCTACCAAGGCGTGTACAATCTTGCCATTCTTTAACTGAATGGGCACGTCTCCGTGGTTTTTGGAAGAAAGTTGGAATACCTCCAAGGCATCCTCCGAATAAAAGCTGCTTCTATCCGGATTCAAAGGCAGCTTGGCCTCAGGCATATCCACCTAAGACTGTCCGAAAAGCCAATATACTGATCTTATAAGCTCAGAACTCCCTATTCCTAGCAAAACCTGGCTTAGG
>CAWUIO010000190.1:0-7690 GCA_963922455.1 uncultured Microscillaceae bacterium | reverse complement strand
GGTTAAAAAGACAATCGGTAGTTCGTCTAATCCACATGAAATACAAGGGTGTATATGGGGCGGGCAGATTCCCTCCTCCTAGTTCCTTCTCTCCTCTCTTTTCTCTGCTCTCTCCTCTAGTCCCGGTTCCCGACTCCCGGTTCTCTGCTCTCTCCTCTTTAAGCTTAGGGATGGAACGGCCTGTTTGAGCTCGTGGGGCCTTGCGGGGAAAGGCAGCGAGTAGTGACAGCCCGACCGGCGCAGGCACATACGGATAGAATTGCTCCAGAAGCTCCTTGCGCCGGGAAGCCCCAACTATCCCTCAGAACGTGATCCGTAGGCCTCAATCATTCGGTAGGGATACAATTCGGGCGGGGCGCTCACTTTGCTAAGTTGTTGCATTTCTTTGACGGTAAGCTTGAGCTGGGCGGCTTTGAGGTTGTCTTCGAGTTGCTCCATGGTGCGGGCCCCGATAATGACACTGCTTACCCAAGGCTGCAAACGCAACCAAGCCAGGGCAACCTGGGCAAAAGAAACTTGGTGTTTTTTGGCTACGGTCTCTACTGCTTCCAAGACTTTCCAGTTTTGTTCGGTATTGCGGCGGGCCCAGGACTCTTCCGTCTCCTCGGCCGTGCTAGCAATGCGGCCTTCGGAAGCGTTTTTAGGTTTTTGTTCCGGGCGGTATTTTCCACTCAAAAACCCGCCGCCCAAGGGCCCCCAGGGCATGAGACCGATCCCTTCACTGGGAAAAAAGTCGAGAAATTCGTACTCAATGTCCCGCTTTACGAGGCTGTATTGATATTGACCGGCTACAAAGCGTACATACCCCCCCAAATCGGACACACTCAAAGACTTCATGACTTGCCAGGCCTTAAAATTGGAAACCCCTAGGTAGCGCACCTTTCCAGAGCGAACTAAATCGTCTAAGCAGCGCATAAATTCCTCCGGACGGGTTAAAGGGTCCCAGCAATGGAGATAATATAAATCGATATAATCGGTTTTGAGTCGTCGCAAGCTAGCCTCAAGCCCCTCCATAATATGGTGGCGGGAGAGACCGGCCTCATTCTTTCCTTCACCGCGGGGGAAGCGAACCTTGGTGGCCAGGATTACCTCCGATCGCTTGCCTTGAATGGCCTTGCCCACGATTTCTTCGGAGCGCCCATGGGCGTAGACATCGGCGGTGTCGATGTGGTTTCCGCCTTGGTCAAGAAAGTAATGAATTTGTCTTTCGGCCACATCGGCCGGGGTAGAACGGGCTTGGCCTTCCCCGTATAACATTGTACCCAGGGTCAAGTCGGAAGTGAGTAGGCCCGTATTTCCCAATCGTTTGTAGTGCATAAGCGTGGCTAAAAAAAATAATACATTTAGGATGCAAGAGAAGATTCTGACTCCTGTGGAGGATTTCTGCCGAAGGTATCTAATACTTTTTTGCGATATTCACGAGGGGAATCCCCCAAGAGCCTTTTAAAGAGACGGCTAAAATACGAAAGATCGTTGAAGCCGCAAGCGTCCATGACTTCAGTAATACTGAGCTCGGCCTGACTTAGTAATTCACAAGCCCGATAAATCCGGTATTCGTTGAGAAAGGCGATAAAACTGTTGCCGGTTACTTGTTTGAAGAAGCGGCAAAAGGCGGTTTCTGTGAGCCCAACCAAGGCGCTCATTTCCTCCAGGCGAATCGGCTCGGCATACTGCTCATGCACATATTCATAGATACGGTTTATCCTTTGGTAATCGGGCGAATGCGTTTCCAAGACTACAGCACCCACGTTGAGGCAGGTATAGTCATCGCAGTGAGCCAGGGTGTGGAGTAGATCTAATAAAGCCATAAAGCGCGCAAAGTGATCCAACTCGAGCATCCTCCCCAAGAGCTTGCCTATTTTTTCCTTGGTCTGCCAGGGATAGGATAGGCCTTTTCGACTGAGCCGTAGGAGTTTGTCAATGGCGTGGAACTCGGGAAGTTTGAGTAGGGAGGGAGGTAATAGTTCTGCCGGAAATTGCAATACGATTTCCACATTATCGGGGTACTCGGTATTTCCAAAAGGAGCGTGGGGAATATTGGGGCCTAGAAAAAGCAGGTCACCGTCTTGGTAGTTGGAAAGGTGATGGTGGATGTGGCGGGTTCCCCGGCCTTTTTTAATATAGACTAATTCGTATTCGGGGTGAAAATGCCAGAAGGAGGCAGGGCAGATGGACTCGCCGTAGCAAGAAAATAAATTAATAGAGCTGCCCTGAGCAGGCAGTATTTTTTCAAAAATAGGTTTCATTAGTACAAAATTTACGCGGAAATGTGAAAATATCGCATTAACGGGTTAAAATTAGTCAAATATTGGCTAATTCTCACCAATTTCTCAGAGGAAAACTTGTTTACCTTTGTATAAAATAATAAGACTATGAAGTTAGAACACATTGCCCTTTGGACATACCAGCTCGAGCAACTCAAAGAATTCTACGTAGGGTTTTTTGAAGCAAATCTGGATGCCCACTATCGGAATGAAAATAAAAACTTCGAGTCTTATTTCTTGTCATTCAAAGGGGGGGCTCGCTTAGAGTTAATGACCATGCCAGACATTCCGGCTGATACCAGTACCCCCCAGGCACAGAGAACGGGCTTGATCCACATGGCTTTTGATGTGGGCAGCCCGGAGGCCGTAGATGCTTTGACCCAAAAAGTCGAGGACGCGGGATACGAAGTTCTGGGCCGGCCCCGTACTACCGGGGACGGGTACTACGAAAGTGTAGTACTAGATCCCGACCAGAACATGATTGAAATTGCGTGTAATCCATCAGAAAAAAATTCCAATTAGTTTATTTAAAGAAAAATATGGGAACACTACATTTATTTTGGAAAGACCGCTCGATTATGGCGGTCGGCGTACTGTTTGCGCATTTGAACATTGCCTTCAGTACCTGGATTTTAAATATTCCCTACATTTCAGAAAAGTTACATATCAGTGAGGGAGATATTGGTTTAGCTTTGTTTTTTCTTTCTCTAGGAGCGGTAACGGTATTACGTCCGAGTTCCAAGATCATACAGCGGTTTGGGGAAGGAAGAGTAGCCTATTTTAGCAGCAGTGTACTGGGGGTATTTGTGGCTTTAGCGGTATTGGCCCCTACGTTTTATGGGCTTTGTTGCGCTTTGTTTTGGGCCGGGATGTCGGCGGCCTTGTTAGATATATCCATGAATGCTATGGTGGCTACGGTAGAGAAGCAGAAAGATGTACGGATTATGTCGACCAGCCACGGGTTTTTTAGCCTGGGGGGTATGATAGGAGCGGGTATGGGCACCTTGATGCTGGCCTCTGGCTTGGGCCCCGAGGGCTATGCGATTACCTTGGCGCTTGTGCTTCCTTTGGTACAATTGGTCTTTCGGCCATACTATTTTTCTCTGGCTTATGGAGAGCCTAGTCGGGAGGAGCAGGATAACTTTAAAGCCAATTGGGCCTTGATTTTATTGGCTGCGATGGGCTTTATGATCATGGTAGGTGAAGGGGCCGTGGCCGACTGGAGTGCCTTGTATATGCAAAAAGTAGTGCAAGCGGATCCCTTGTACTGGGCCTGGGGCTTTGCCGGATTTTCGGCGGCCATGGCTATGGGGCGTTTTTATGGAGATGGCCTGAGTGCCCGTACCGGCTCCTGGCCGATGATCCGGGGAGGGGCCGTTTTAGGAGCCTTGGGCTTGATCAATGTGCTTTTTGCCCAGGAGTGGTTGAGTATTTTTGGCTTTACTTTAATTGGTTTTGGTTTTTCGGTTATCGTACCGGAACTCTATCGAATTGCCTCGCGTATTCCGGGGCTTAGTCCTTCCCAGGGCTTGTCCTTTATGGCAGCCACGGGCTATGTAGGTTTCTTAATCGGGCCTGTTTTTCTCGGTTTTGTTGGGGAGCTATGGGGCTTACAAGGGAGCTTTGGCTTATTACTAGGATTATTGGTCCTAGGCCTTCCATTTACTTTTGGAGGTAGGGGCCAAAAGGTCAGAAAAGCCCAAGTTGCCTAAGATGGCGTATTCATCATTTTATTAATTGCCCAAAGCGAAAGCTTTGGGCTTTTTTTGTGCCTAAACATGTAATAAAACGGGCGGTAAGGAGTACTACTATTAAATCCAATACCTATGAAAAGAAGATTCAAGCCCATTTACGTTTTATTAATCACGAGCCTATGCCTCGGAGTGTGGGTGCTCAACAGCGCCTATTCTCGGAAAAAACTCAGGGACTATCCGTTCCCAAGCGACACGACCGAGCAAGAAAAAGATATCCTGCCCCAAATGCTTGCAATCAATGCGGATAGTATGCCCGCTCCCCCAAAAGAGTTTCGTCCGGGCCACGTACAGATCATTGAGATGAAAGACTATTTGAAGCAAAAGGTTTCCGGTTTTGAAATCAAGCTTCCTCATCAATCCAATGTCCCTTCAGCCAGCGTATATCAAGGAAAAGTATTTGTAAGTGGTGGTTTTGGCAGCAAAGAGTATTTTGCCTTCGACGCCCAAACCGGAGAAAATCTCTGGGCAATCCGTTTGGATGATGATGGGCCTTCTACGGCTGCCATCGAAGAGGACGTAATTGTTTTCAATACCGAATCTTGTACCATCTTTGCCTGTGATGTAGAAACCGGAGAGCAACTCTGGTCTTACTGGTTGGGCGACCCGCTTATGTCTTCCCCCAGTATTGCGCACGGGAGGGTATTTACGGCCTATCCGGCAAGTTACGGAGCCAGTTCCGATTTGAAGGGGACCTATGGGAACTACGGTAATGTCTCCCAAGAGCAAATTCAACTTCAAGAACCCACGCAACAAGAACTTAGCCCAGGGAATCAAACGCACTATACCGAAAACCTGGCGATTCGGCCCACCCATGCCTTTGCTGCTTTTGACCTCAAAACGGGGGAAATTCTTTGGCAAAAATGGATCGATGGGGATGTCATGTCGGCTCCGGTATTGCAAAATGGGTTTGTCTATTTTACTACCTTTCCGGGCACCTTGTACAAGCTTAAACAAGAAACTGGCGAAATCTTATCGGCCAAGCGGGTGAGGGCTACTTCGGCCCCAGTTATCGATGGGGAGGAGGTCTTACTCTCAAAACGTTCGGATCAAAAAGGGGAAAAAGTGTCAGAGTCCATTGTTCTTTATCGGCCCGGTCAAGGACGAAACGAGTCTTTAAATGCACCCGTTAGGCAAATTGCCAAGAAGGAGGCCCCTTACTTAGACAAACAGGTACAAGATCAAAGCGAATTAAAAGAACTTTCCAAAACCATGGATGCCGGCAACGGATTTAGTGGCGGAGCACCTTCCAATTCTGGTTGGCAACAAGCCTACAACAATATCGGATATTCCAATGTCTCTTCTCTGCAGTCTTTTCAGGGTTCCCGTTCTCTTTCCTACCGAGGACGCTTGTACAATACCATGGGAGATGAATTGATTTGCCGTGACCCCAAAGACGGAAAAGAAGTATGGAAAGTAAAAATCACCGGAGATTTGCTCAAGGCAGGAGGCTACATGGGTACCCCGCCTTTACGGGTAGGAGAATCCATCATCTTGGCTACGTATACCGGAGATATTATGGTCTTTCATGCCGAATCAGGCGAGGTGGAAAAACACTACGATACGGGAGCTGCCATCCGCTATCAACCCGTCGTAGAAAATGGATGGATTTACGCCACCTCTACCGATGGTAGACTAATTGCCATCAATACCCAAGACCCCAAACTGAAGGGCTGGCCCATGTGGGGTGGCAATGCCGCCCGCACCAACGCCGCCCAGGCCGACTAAAAGATCTTTAGAGGCAAAAAAGCTATCGTTTCCCCGGGAGACGATAGCTTTTTTGTACTTCTACTCGCAGAATCTGGGGGCTTAGGGTAAAAAAGATTTCTTTTATTTACGTACATTTTATTTATTAGAGACCTTCTTACACTAAATAACCCGTAGCATATGCCCGCTTCTACGCACATCGAATTTGCTGGAACCCCAGCCGACCTTATTTGGAAATTCCCTGGTGAAAACCTAGACGCATATGAAAGCCTTCGGGTAGGAGAGAATCAGGAAGCACTTTTTTTTAAAGGAGGGCAGATCTTATACACCTTTACCACCGGGCAACACAGCCTATTGCCCGAAGATGTGGCCTTTCTGAGAGAATTATCGGGTCAAATCCCTGGGGAGCCCATGGTGGCCCACATTTACTACATCCAAAAAGGGATTTTTCTCAAAAAATGGGGAACCTCCTCCCCCATCGCCGTAGAAGATCCCAAGTATAAAATTATGCTTGAGTTAAGGGCCTATGGTACCTACACCATTCGGGTCCAGGACGCAACTCTCCTGCTCAATCAATTACTGAGCACCCGCAAGCACTTAAACAATGATCAGTTGGAAGCATTTATGCGGCCTATCATTGTGACCCGCCTCAGCGATTTTATTGCCGAAGTGGTAAGCAATCACCAAATGTCGCCCGTGCAAATAAGCGCTTATCTAGAAGAAGCTTCCGAAGCCGGAAAACAAAAGCTTGATTTTACCTTTGCCGGTTACGGAGTAGAACTCTTGGATTTTCTGATTGAGTCGATTAACTTCGATAAGGACGATCCTAATTTTCAAGCCATACAAAAAATTCTAACCGACAAATTTGAGATAGATACCTTGGGCGATCAATACGAAAGTAAAAAGAACCTGGAGATTGCCTTTGAAGCCGTACGTAAAGATAAGCCAGAACAAACCAGCCCTAAGGCTACTTCTGGAGATCAAGACCCGGCCATTCGCTTAAATAAATTGAAGGCCCTGCTCGACCAAGGCCTCATTAGCCCCGAGGAGTATGCGCAAAAAAGGAAAGAAATATTAGACAGTATTTAGTTTTTAATCAGGATAAATACCCCTTGAGCTTTGGGCACTACTTTAAAGCGCCGCCATAGGTCATCGGGCAGGAAATTACTGGTTTGGCAATATTCGCAATCTACTACCCGATCGCTTCCGTCTACTTTTAATCCGGCCCCACAACCCAAGCATTGAAACATGATAACTTTACCCCCAGCACTCGTGGCCTCTGGGTCATATTCCGTTTCATTGACGATGGCTAAAATCGGTTGATCGAGAATAGAGTCGACAAAATCGTTGGGTTTACGAATCGCATAGGGGGTGCTGCACCTTTTACAGTCTAGGGTTTCTTGCCCGGTTGCTTCCAAAAGTTCTTCTAAAGTCCACTTTTCTTCCTCACTTAGGTCACTTTTACACGTTTGACAGCGAGGAAAGCGCTTACCCGTAGCGATCGACAAACTCATACCACTTGTCATGACCTGAGCAGAATCTGCCTCGCCATCTTCATAATCAATCACCCGTTCGTAGTCATTAAACACGTACTCCTGCCACCAGCCTTTGTCAATCTCTATCACGGTTGAGCAGTTATGGCAGGTAACTTTATGGGTTATTTTATTTACAGGCACAATATTATCACAATCGGGGCAGTGAATTTTGATGAGAAAGATGTAAGGGATTACGTCCATTCGATTAAGAGTATTAAAGCAGTACACAGATCTTTAAACACTTTTTCAATTTAGTATTTTAAACGAGAAAACAAAACACTTGGAAGGGTAGAGGCTATTTGAAGGCAAAGGGGCTGCCCCCGGCGATATACATCGGGAGCTAGATGAACCGTTTGTGCCGCCGGGGCCGGGCTTTCGCTCACTGCCATTAAGTTAAGGATCTCAGAATACAGGTTTCCTGTTTTTGGGTATC
>CAWUIO010000189.1:0-7737 GCA_963922455.1 uncultured Microscillaceae bacterium | reverse complement strand
AGGGAAAAGGGGCTTAAAAATGTATCAAAAAATATTATCCTTTGCGCAGCCTAGGCTTCCCCGCGCTAAAAAAAATGGGGGCTTATGGTCTATTCCTGCCAGCGCGGGTCGGGCTGTCACTACTCGCTGCCCCCCCCGCAGGCCCACACGAGCTCAAACAGGCCGTTCCATCCCTAAGCCTTTTAAGAAGAGAGAGGAGAGAAAAGAGATTTGATATCTTAGCCTAAAATAACCGATAAAGAAGCGTTTGTCCGCCAAAAGGCTTGTAAAGTCACTAGGAAACAATTACCTTTCGTAAAATTTTTGCCCCATTCTTCTGTCTTAATGTATATGAAAGGCCTTTCCAAAGTATTCTGGGCTTTACTGATTTTCTTGTCTGCCTGCCAAGATCCTGAAAATTCCCAATTTGATATTCTCATTACCAAGGGTACCCTGGTGGATGGCTCTGGTAAAACGGCATTTCAAGGAGATTTAGCAATCAATGCCGATACCATCGCTGCTATAGGCGACCTTTCTAAGGCCCGGGCCAAGACCGTGATTGATGCCGAAGGCCTCATTGTAGCCCCCGGCTTTATCAATATGCTCAGCTGGGCCGTAGAGTCGCTCATCGAGGATGGAAAATCGCAAAGTGACATCCGGCAAGGGGTTACTCTGGAGGTATTTGGAGAGGGCAATTCTTGGGGGCCGCTGACGGAAAAAAGCAAAAAAGTGTTGAAGAGCCGCCAAGGAGATATTCAATACGATATCGAGTGGACCACGCTCGGGGAATACTTACAGTTTTTAGAAAATAAGGGCGTGTCGCCCAATGTTGCTTCTTTTATGGGCGCCACCACCGCCCGGATCAATGCCATTGGTTTTGAAGATCGCCCTCCCACTCCCGGAGAACTTGAGGAAATGAGGCAAATGGTCAAACTAGCCATGGAAGAAGGAGCCCTCGGGATAGGGTCTTCTCTCATTTATGCCCCCGCTTTTTACTCAAGTACCGAAGAACTGATCGAGTTGTGTAAAGTGGCCTCCGAATACGATGGTTTATACATCTCTCACCTTCGTAACGAAGGAAACCGGCTCTTGGAAAGCCTAGACGAGCTGATACGCATTGCTTCTGAGGCCCATATCCGAGCCGAAGTCTACCATTTAAAACAAGCCGGGAAAGCCAATTGGAATAAGCTAGATTTAGTCATCCGAAAAATTGACTCAGCCCGGAAAGCCGGTCTTGAAATCACTACCGATATGTATAATTATGTAGCGGGAGCTACCGGACTAGACGCTGCCATGCCGCCTTGGGTACAAGAAGGGGGCTACGAGAAATGGTCTGAGCGTTTGCAAGACCCCAAAATCCGCCAGAAAGTGATTGAGGAAATGAAAACGCCCACCGATGCATGGGAAAATTTGATGCTCTTGGCAGGTTCGCCCGATAAATTATTGCTGATTGGTTTCAAGGCCGATAGCCTCAAATACCTCACCGGAAAGACCCTGGCCGAGGTAGCTGAAATGCGGGGCACCTCCCCAGAAGAAACCGCCATAGATTTAGTCATCCAAGATGGAAGTCAAGTGGGAACTGTATACTTCTTGATGTCGGAAGACAATGTCAAAAAGCAGATCACCCTCCCTTGGATGAGTTTTGGTTCAGACGCGGGCTCTATGGCTCCCGAAGGGGTATTTACCAAATTTAGCACCCATCCCAGGGCCTATGGTAACTTTGCCCGCTTACTCGGTAAGTATGTGCGAGACGAAAAAGTGATCTCCATAGAAGAGGCTATCCGTAAATTGACCTCTCTACCTGCCTCTAATCTTAAAATATCTAGGAGAGGGAGTTTGAAGCCCGGATACTTTGCCGATATAGCCATTTTTGATGCTGATAAAATTCAAGACCATGCTACTTTTGAGAAGCCACAACAATTTGCAACGGGCATGGTACACGTACTCGTCAATGGTCAATTGGTACTGCAAGAGGGCCAACATACCGGAGCTACTCCCGGACGCTTTGTGAAAGGCCCCGGTTGGAAAGGCTCCATAGAAAAGTAAAAAACACCTAAAACACTTAATACAGCATTAAAACGCATTTGTAAACCATGATCTCAACTCAAAACATGCCCGACTTAGCCTGTCTACGTTGGACAGGGATACTCTCCATGGCTAGGGCCATTCTCGGATTATTTGCTCTCTATTTACTTCTCAACTACAACTTTTATACGCCTATCATTCCAATTGGCAGTTCTGAGGGTTTAGCCTTGATTCAAGTAAAAGCTCCATTTTATATGCTCATGGAAGTCACATTCTTGATCATAAGCTTAGTTACCTTAGCCATTGGGATTTCCTTCTATCAGACTTTTCGTAAACCACGGCGTTTTACGCTTCCTGCCTTGGGTTTTTGGGTAGCGGGAAGTGCCCTGGGACTATTCCAACACGGCCTGTCTTTTGCACTTATTGAAGAAATTTCTCGCAATGCTGATGTGCTTCACCCAAGTTATGGCGCTTTTTTTTCCAATCATGAGATGCTCTTATTCAATCTGCGCTACCTTTCCAATTTTTCCACTTGGGGCCTTGGTCTTATGATGTTTTGTGGGCTCATTTATTGGAGCCTTCCCCAGCCCAGATGGTTACTGGCCCTAGGCCTACTTAGCTCCCTCATTATGGGTTGGTTTTTTGGCACTACGCATTCTCTTTACGTTGAGCAGCAAGGGATAAATCTACTGGGCATCTCTTACATTGTCCCGATTTTATGGGATATAAGCCTGGGAATAAGCATTTTACAAAGCACTTCCTTGCAATCTGGAGCTCCCACTCACCAAATGGAGCCCCTAAGTAAGTAATACAAAAAAAATTCACTGCCTATGTCGTTTCTCAAGGCCGAATGGCGAAAATTACTGATGGTTAATTATGAAATTAATCCTGATGTATTGCGGCCCTATGTCCCTATGGGGACTGAGTTAGACACCTGGCAAGGCAGACATTATGTGAGTTTAGTAGGTTTTCTATTCCTCAATACCCGTTTACTCGGAATTCCCATTCCTTTTCATCGTAATTTTGAGGAAGTCAATCTACGTTTTTACGTGAAGCATCAAGCGGGCGATACTTGGAAACGAGGCGTAGTGTTTATCAAGGAAATCGTACCCAAGCCTGCCTTAAGTTGGGTGGCTAATACCGTATACCGCGAACACTACATTACCTGCCCCATGCATCACCGTATTCAAACAGAGCAAGATAAACTACACGTCGACTATTTCTGGAAATACCGGGGCCAGGAACAAAGCTTGCAAGCTATAGCCTCCACTTCAAGTCAAAGTATAACTCCGGGAAGTGAAGAAGAATTTATTACCGAGCATTACTGGGGCTATTCTCGGGCCTCTCCCCAAAAAACCTTTGAATACGAAGTCACTCATCCAACATGGAAGCATTATCCCGTTAGCAACTATACCGTGCAAGTAGATTTTGACAAAGTCTATGGCCCAGACTTTACCTTTCTAAATAAGGCTACTCCCCAATCGGTCCTCTTGGCTGAGGGCTCACTCATCACCGTAGAAAACAAACGGAAACTCTAAGAAACTGCTTAAATTTAATCCTTCCTTGCCATAAAATTAAACTTGTTGAGATACTAAGCTTTTTTCTATGCCTCAAGCCTTACACATACCCGCCCTAGATGGATATGCTCTGTCAGCCGAGCTTTTCGAAGCAAATCCAGATACCAATAATCAAAAAGCACTCATTATTAGCTCGGCCACTGCCGTTGAGAAAAAACTGTATTTTCACTATGCTAGTTACTTGGCAGAATTTGGGTATACCGTAGTGACCTACGATTACCGGGGCATTGCGGCTTCTCGTCCTAAAAAATTGAGAGGTTTTCCAGCTACCTTTAATGATTGGGCCCAATTAGATTATGTGGGTATCCTCAACTTTGTTCAAGAAAAATATCCGGGGTATACCTTACTTACATTGGGGCATAGCATTGGGGGTACCATCATAGGTTGGACAGAAAAATGTGCCGAAATTGCCGGAATTATTACCATAGGAGCTCAAACCTCTTACTACAAAGACTGGCCCGATTCTCATAGACGAAAACTTTACTTTCAATGGCACGTCCTCATCCCTTGGCTCACCTATTTTGTAGGATACTTTCCCGGTAAGTCCTTGCGTATGTTGGAGGATGTGCCCTACGGAGTTGTACAACAATGGCATGCCCGGCGAAAAATGCACGATATGAACCAACAGGTCATGCCCAATGGGGAGGTTCCTCCTTACGCAAAATTTCGGGGAAAATTACTTACCTTAGGTCTTGAAGATGACCCCATAGGAACCGAAGTAGCCCTACGTAGAGTCCACAATATGTTTACCCAGGCCCAAGAGAAAAACTTACAGATGATTCAATTGAAAGACATTGGAGCAGAAGAAGTAGGGCATTTTGGTTTTTTTAGACGCCGCTTTAAAGATACCTTGTGGAAAATGACGCTTGATTTTTGGGAACAGTTTTAGGCTAAGGCTATCATGTCAATCAAGCCTATGGGGCAAAAAGAAATACTGCCCACAATAAAAAAACACCAACTTGATAGCAAGATGCCATAAAACTTAGCCCTTACCGTTCATACAATAAAGGCCTACATTACCTTACACAATCAAACTTAACGCAAGAACCATGACCAAGAGCCCGTGGATTTGCCTGGTATTTTCCCTCAGTTTAACCTATTGCCAAGCTCCTCAAATAGAAGTGAATAGCCAAAGCTCCTCTTCTCAGCCTCTTCCCCCAGAAAAAAGACCACTTGCCACAGAAAATGGCAAATTTATGGTAGTAGAAGGGCGCTCCCTTTTGTACGGGGGCAAGGATAGCAGCCAACACTTTGATGTGAGTAACCTTGAGCTCAAACCCCCGCAATTTCATTATGGGATCGGAAGGGAAAAATTTCCGGCCTTACTGGAGCCTGAATTTATTAGCGTGGAAAAAGCCGATGTGATCTGGCCCGATACCGTTCGTTTTCTAGTGGCCCGCGCGGGAGAAGCGGTAAAAGCTTACGCTATCCCAGACTTGATTCAGTATGAAGTAATCAATGATGTGCTAGATGAGAAACCCATAATGGCGGCTTACTGCATCCTGGCCGACCTTGGCGCTATTTATGAAAGACAATACGGTGAGCATACCCTCACATTTGCGCTTAGTGGCTACACCTATTACGACCCTCAAGTTTGGGATGGGCTGGATGGCTTTGTCCTTTGGGACCGAGAAACGGAAAGCCTTTGGTGGCCCTTGATTGGCCGTGCTGTATCGGGTAAACTAAAAGGTGTGCCGCTGCAAGAAATGGATGATAGTTACTGGGAAGATACCCAATGGGCCCAGGTCAAAGAATTTTACCCTCACGCCCAGGTTCTCAAATCAGGGCAGGATTTCGAGCGGCCCTTGGATTGGCCTAGGATTGAGAAAATTCAGGAAATAATCCAATACGCTCAGCCCGAGCTACGGGCTGATTAATATTATGTGGCTTGCCCTTTATTATCTGCCCACTTTTTTGATTCGGCAGAGGGATAGAGCGGCCTGTTTGAGCCCGCCGCCGGTTTGTGGGGTGGCCGGCGAGTAGCGAAAGCCCGACCCCCGGGCACATACTTCCCTATAGAAAGTCCTTTGCCCCCGGGGGGCTGCCCCTATTATTTTACTCGTTTGCCGTGTTTAAATATCATATCCACATCTTGCAAAAGGCTAATATGGCGCATCACATCGCCTTTTACCGCAATAATATCGGCATATTTCCCCTCCGAGACCGTCCCGTATTCATCGACAACCCCCATCCACAGGGCCGGCCAGTAGGTTGCTCCCCGGATGGCATACATAGGGTCAATCCCAAATTCATTGACCCATACATCCAGTTCGTGCCAGGTAGACTGAATATGAAACTTCATCGGGATGCCGCTATCGGTACCAATCATTAAGACCACCCCGGCTTTCATCAATTGTTTGATTTTGGTCTTCAAGGTAGGTCTTCGTACCGGAGTAAGTTGAAAATAAGGTAGGCGGTTAGGATATTTTAGGGAAGCTTTAATATCCTGAACCACCGAATCGGGAAGTCCCAAATGCCAATTGTCGGAGTCGATATGCTCTGGATTATCCCGCACATATTCGTAATTGTACAAACCTTCCACGGTGGGCGTCCAAAACAAAGGCCCTAGGTTCATCTGAGCCGTTCGTTCTTTGATCATCTCCATCACATCATCGGGGTAACGCGGGGCCGATGACAAGCCCGTATGCTCAAAACAGTCTACCCCAGCTTGCAGTCCCCGCCGGATTTCCTCGGGACGGTGGCTGTGGGCCACTACTTTTAAATTATGTTTGTGCGCTTCATCTACTACGGCCAGCACTTCCTCTTCGGTCATCTGGTCCTGATCGATCAACTTAATGCAATCCACGCCTGCCTCAGCCAGTTTTTTAATTTTAGCCCTTCCGTCGGCCACCCCATTGACGCCCCAACGAAATAACTCCGTACCCGGATAGGGCTTATGTTGGATAAAAGGGCCCGACATATACATCGTGGGCCCTGGAATTTCTCCCCGATTGATTCGGTCCCTCACGTTCAAACTGGCCTCCAGAGGCCCCCCTAAATCCCGGGCACTTGTCACTCCGGCCATAAGCAATTGATGGGCCGAAGCGGGCATAATAACACTTTCAAAAATCGGCGGATAAGTCTCGTCCCAATAGGCATAATTGGCGTGTCCATTGATCATCAGGTGCACGTGCATATCCCAAAGTCCGGGTAACACACTCATTCCTTCGGTAGATATCACCTCAGCATTGGCCGGAATTTCCAAACTTCCCACTTGTCCCACGGCCTTGATACGCTCGTCTTCTAGAATAATCACACTGTTACGAATGGGGGTGCTGCCAAAACCGTCAATCAAGGTACCTCCCACCAAGGCTTGTAGCTTTTGCGCTTCACTAAGCCCAGGTAGGCTTAGGCAAAGAAGCATGATCCCTATCCGCCAGGAGTTTTTAAAAATTTTTCTCATCAGATTTGTGCTTTAACGTAAAAAATAGACCACTCTTCCGGATCATCCGGATTTTTATTAAACAAGGTATTCAATATGCCAAAAATTGGGTGAACTCGCAAGTGCTTCTTACTTGAGAAAATTGGGGGCTGCCCCCGGCGATGGAAAATACGGCCTCATTGGACAAAGTTGCCGCCGGGGTCGGGCTTTCGCTACTCGCTGCCTTTCCCCGCCAGGCCCTTACGAGCTCAAACATGCCGCTCTATCCCTCAGCCATTTCTGGCCAATTCACTTTTAGGCGAATTTCGTATCCCCTACCTAATAAAAAAGCCGGGCAGTTTGCCCGGCTTTTTTTCATAGCAAGAATTGAGGCTTATTCTTTCACAATGCGAATGGGCGCTCCACTTAAGCTAGCCCCTTCAATGATCAGGTAGTACACGCCGGGTATTAAGTTCAAACTTCGCAGATCTACATTCACGAGGGTTTGCGGCTCTGGTAGATCCAAGTTTCGCTCTCCCACAAGCAATTGGTAGGCATCTACCAAACGTACCGTGTAGCGGCCTTGAATTGCCTCAGCAAATTCTAAGTTAATAATATCGGTCTTCATCGGTATGGGGTATATATGTACCGACTGCGCGCTTTCTGCCTGGAGTGGCCCAGCAGAGAACTGGCTCATATTTTCTTGAGGCACGCACACATTTTGGGCAGGCATTCCTAGCTCGGTGGCAAAGGGGTCCGGGCCTTCGTTCTTCACTATCAGCTTATCCAACTGGG
>CAWUIO010000188.1:0-7781 GCA_963922455.1 uncultured Microscillaceae bacterium | reverse complement strand
TGCGGGAACCGGGAGTCGGGATTTTTTTCATGGCTAAAGACATCGCAGTCGCAAATCTTTAGGCTCGTGACGAAATGCCTCGGCCTCTGGCGATGGGCTTTCCGCTGATTGGGATACGTAGGCTAGAGCAAAATACCGTTCCATCAAGAAGAAGAGAGAAGAGAGAGGAGAGAGTAGAGATGAGAGAAGGAGCTGGGAACCGGGAACCGGGAGGTGGGATTTTTTTGTGCTGGACGCATTTAACGGACACCTGTTTTTTTCGGGCATTTTCAATGCCCCTCCCCCAATTTAAAGGCTGAAAGGGGATGACAATTGCCCGAAAGAGTTGAGCGCCAAACATTTGCGAGCAAGCCAGAGATAAGAATAGAGAGTAGAGAAAAGAGACCAAATTGTTCATCAGTTTTCCTTTTTCCCTCTCTCCTCTCTACTCTCGCTTCTCTCCTCTCAATGGCTGAGGGATAGAGCGGCCTGTTTGAGCCCGCCGCTGGCTGTGGGTGGGCAGGCGAGTAGCGAAAGCCCGACCCCGGCGGCAGGAACCTTGCTAGGGCTAGGTGCGGTCAAAGCCGGGGGCAGCCCCTAGCTCAATCCATAGGATGTAAACGTTTAGGGCTTAGCGTTTTCGGGGGCTTTATTTTCTGTACTTAAGTTTTGATATATGGTATCCAAAACGTATTTAAAATGCTCAAAATCTGATTTTTTAAGATTTTCCCAGGCTTTTTTACGGATGCTGGCTACGTGTGGGTTTAGCTCCTTTACCTTGCATTGCCCCGCCTTGGTAAGCTGAACAATAAATTTACGACGGTCTTGTTGATCCATCTGCCTCTCGGCCAGTCCTTTTTCGCATAGGAGGTCCACAATCCGGGTCAAGGTGGGAGTGTCCTTAAAGGTCAGGCGGGCCAGCTCACTCTGACTGAGATTTTCATTCTGGTCTAGCTCACGCAAAATAATCCATTGGTCTACCGTAATACCAAAATCAAAGTCTTTAAACTGTTTTTTGGCATATTGTTTTACCCGGCGAGAGGTACGGTCCAAAAGGAATGAATATTTATTAAAGTAGGCGTCTTCGTCCTTTTCCATATCAGGCATTCATCATCTAGCATCTTCAAAGATACTGGTTTGACGGGGAGCAAGCAAAAAAACAAATCATCTGATAATCATAAGCTAATCTCGAAGCGTCTTTTTTTGATTTTAACGGCTCGGATAGAAAAGGTACTGAGTAGAATCAAAGCGATGAATACCGACACCACGCCCAATAAGATCATGCCTTTGTAGTACGAAGATTCAATTACGTGGGTAGTTTCGGCAATGCCGCTAAGAAAGGCCGCAATAATGTAACAGGCTGCAGTGAAGTAAAGCGCAACCAAGGCTCGATTGAGCAAATCTAATTGAGCAATTTTTTGCTCAATGATGGGCTTGAACTTGCCGCAGTCTTGAGTAATAAGCTCAGAGATTTCTAAGCTTAAAGCATTTTGTAAATTGGTGGTAGAAAGGATCAATAATCCTACACCTGGGATAATTGTAAGAGGTATATACCAAATGTCCATACGTGCTCTGCTTAATCTGGGCTAAAAATAATCAAGATGATTGGGCAAACCAGTCTTCTAGGCTAATTTTTGCCAAAATAGGGGTAGAAAATCAACGTACTAAGAGGGGCAAAAATCTGGGGGATCGTTTCAAAAAATAAGCCAAGAGGCTATTTCTGTTGGCCAACCTTACACTCGTAGGGTTAACAGAAGCCACTAGCTTTGCGTTATTTTTCTCATCAATACAATATGAAATTGGCTATTCATGAAAAAAATGCACAAACCAGAACCCACTCCTTTTGTAAATTTTACCCAATACCGAAAAGCAGAAGACCTAAAACGTTTGAAGTTTATCTGCGAACAAGTCCAAAAACATTGTGCTCCCGGAGCCCGCATATTAGATGTTGGCTGTGGCAATGGCAATATTACTTTCCAATTGGCAAATATGGGCTATTCGGTCACGGGTATTGATGTTAGCCATCAAACGATACTCAAAGCCCGCAAAATCCATCCGCATCCCCAGGCTAATTTCCAACCGGTAGCAGCCGAAGAACTGGCCGAGCACGGGGAAAAATACGATGCCGTCGTTTGCAGTGAAGTTATTGAGCATTTACATCGCCCAGAACTACTGGTAAATTACTTCCCCAACCTAGTGAAGGATAAGGGCCTTCTCTTAGTTACCGTTCCCAATGGGTATGGCCCCCGCGAAAGCTTGGTAACCAAACCCATGCAGTATTTACAGACACACGCCCCCGAGATGTGGAAATCCATGGATAAGTTCAAGAAATCCTTGGGCTATGCCGGTACCTCCACTCAATCGGATGCCAGTGACTTAAGCCATGTTCAGTTTTTTACCCGGAAAAACCTTTCCAGCTTGATCCAAGACCGGAGTTTCGAACTCGTTCATTTCAAGCCAGCCAATTTTGTGGAAGGAGTCTTTCCCTATTCTATCTTGACTACCCGTGTGAAGGCTTTACAAGATTTGGACTGTTGGGTGGCCAACTATCTCCCGGTATCCCTGTCAAGCGGTTTTTATACAGCTTGGAAAAAGGGAGAGATAGAAAAAGCCAATGAGACGATATTAGAGCCAAACTTAGAAGCGAAGTATTAGTGGGCTACTCAATTTTACCAACTTTCTAAGTCAATATACCTACTAAAAGACCAAAATTTACGCCCTTTCAGATAATCTAAGTCTCTTTCATGGGCGTAGGCTTCTCTCTCAAAAAAGATATTGATATAGGCCGAGTGATGTTCCCGGTAGCGGATGAGATTGACAAAGTAATTGAGGAGGTAAAAGAAATAAAAAGGCAGTATGAGCATTTCCAGTTGCTGTGCCAAGTGGATCTGCTCGTGATTGATAAGAACCTGGTCGTGTCGGTAATGCTTCTTGCCCACTAAAATAAACGGAAATAGGGCCATACCGGCCACCCGTAAAAAAGGAACGTAAATAATTATTTTTGGCATCTAAGGCATGAATTGTTCAAAGTAGATATGCGATATGTTTTCTTATAAAAGAAAATAAAATAGTAAGATAGCTGCATGGATGAAAGAATTCCTTTGTCATTTATAAAAATCCTGGATATAATCCTGAGCAAATTTTTTGCTAATTATGCCTACTTTTAGGAATTCTCCTAAATTCTCGAGCAAGAAAAATGACCATCCCTAAAATTATTAGCAAGTATATACCAGCTTGCCAATATTCTAAGAATACAAGGGAGCCAATGAAAAACAAGCTGGCGTAAGCCATGACAATAGCCGCCAAACATTGTAATAGGGTCCTTCCTAAATTACTCTCGAAAGTATGGATTTCAAGACTTTTACGAATAGGGGCCCACGCTCCTTGAGGCTGGATACGCTTATAAAATTCTTGAAGGTGTTCCAAAGGAGTAGGAGCGGTAATGAAAGTCACCATAATCCAAGCCAAGGTGCTGGATGCCACCGTAAAAAAGAAGCTATCTGGGAATTCCCATCCCAATACGAAACGGGCCAAGGGATAAGCCACTAAAGGGGCTATACTGGCGCTTATCTCACTCCAGGCATTAATTCGCCACCAATACCATCTTAAGATCAATACGCCACCCAGGCCTGCCCCGGCTTCAATCAAGAAATGAAAAGCCGATTCGAGGGTCTTGATTTGAGAAGTCACCCCTAAGGCGATCACCATCATCAGGAGTGTAGACCAGCGAGAAGCTCTTACCAATTGTTTGGCATCTGCTTTGGGCCGCCAAAACCTTTGATACAGATCATTGATTAAATAACTGCTTCCCCAATTGAGTTGGGTAGAAATCGTGCTCATATATGCGGCCAGGAAGGCCGCTAGGAGTAAGCCCCGCAAGCCATCGGGCAGGTAATCGCGCATGGCCAGCACATAACCCATTTTTTTCTGGTCTGGGGCTAAATCGGGGTACAAAACAAGGCTGGCCAAGCCCACCAGAATCCAAGGAATAGGCCTTAAGGCATAATGGGCAATTTGGAAGAGTAAGGTAGCTTGTAAGGCATCTTTCTCACTACGGGTACTCATCATTCTTTGCGCAATATAACCCCCTCCACCCGGTTCAGCTCCCGGATACCAACTGGCCCACCACTGAAAACCCACAAAAGCCAAAAAGGTAGAAAAACCTAAAACATACACTCGGGCCGATTCTTCTAAACCAGGCTGGGTATCGCCAAAAAGCGGGAAAAAATGAAAGGTCTCAGGCGATAGTTGGGCTTTTAAGCCCTCAATACCACCAATTTCGGGAGATTGAATTACCAAAAACGCCAAAATGATGGTTCCGCTCATCGCCATCAGAAACTGCACAAAATCGGTAATAGCCACTCCCAAGAGCCCCGAAAGACTCGTGTACAAGACCACAAAGCTCATAGCTAGGGCTATGTAGTATAATATGTGAGATTCCGGAATGTCAAAAAATCCAATCAAAATACTGCCCAGAGCAACATTGACCCAGGCCATGATTACGGAATTCATAAAAACCCCAAGATACACCGCCTTAAACATGCGAAGAAAAGCTGCCGGCTTCCCCGCATAGCGGAGTTCACTAAACTCTACATCGGTTAAAATATCGGCCCGCCGCCAAAGCCGGGCAAAGAAAAACGTGGCTACCATGCCACCAATCAAACCATTCCACCAAAGCCAATTGCCACTTATGCCCTGGGTGGCCACTATCTCCGTAATTAATAAAGGGGTATCGGCCGCGAAGGTAGTAGCAACCATAGATACGCCTGCCAGCCACCAAGGTAAAGAACGGCCTCCCAAAAAGAAACTTTGGAGGTTTTTGCCCGCCGTGTTGGTGTAACGAAGCCCCACAAACATGACAAAAAATAAATAAAGCCCTATGATGGACCAATCAAGATAACTTAAACTCATATAGGTGTATTCTAGAACAGGGTTTCCTATTCAGTTTGGGAAATACCAATTAACAAATTTAAAAAGATAATGTAAATTGTAAGCCTCCCATACCAGGCTCTTGGTAACGAACAAGCACCAGAAGCGTATTACACTACAGAGCATTTGGAAAAAGGAAACCAGACTAGCAATTTCTCCAAGCTCTTCATTTAAATTGCCTCATTATGCAGCTACCGGAACTCTTAAAATCGATTAGGCTAGACCGCTGGCTTATTCACCGTTTGATATCTAAAGGGCTCGTTCCCCGGGAAGCGACCCAAGAGATTTTGGAACAAACTTCCATTCATCCGGATAGGAAGACAGTTTTTTACTATTTGGAACGCTTCCTTGTAGGTACCGGAGTCTTATTCGTGCTCAGCGGAATCATCTTCTTTTTTGCCTATAACTGGTTTGAGTTGTCCCGTTTTCTAAAATTGGGCATGGTACAATTCGCATCCCTTGTTCTGACGATCGTATTGCTCCTCCGGAAAGAATGGACTTTTATAGACAAACTCTTATTGATTTCTCTAAGTGTGCTGGTGGGGGTACAATTTGCCGTTTTTGGGCAAATTTACCAAACGGGAGCCAATGCCTTTTCCTTCTTTTGGTTCTGGTTTTTAAGTATAAGCCTTTGGGTTTGGGTGAGCCGTTCCCCCTTGCTTTGGTTTTTGTACCAATGCTTGGGCAATGCGGTTTTATTTACATATCTCATCCAATATTCAGTAGGGGAGTATAGGCCCGAAATAAGCATCATCCCCGCCCTAGTCAATTTGGCAAGCCTCGTAGCTTGGGAATATGTCTACCTTACCCATGGGTGGTCTCACAAATACCGCTGGCTTATCCGCTTGGTCGCCCTATCGGGTACGTATTTCTTGTGGGTTTCATTTATAAGCAACATACTTGATGATTTGGGAGCAAACAATCAGATAGGAAGTGTCTTATTTCTGATGGCCATACCGCTGGGCATATGGGTATACACCCAAAAAATACGCGATCTGATGATTGTCACTCTCCTCTACCTCGCTCTAATTAGTGCATCCGTAGCGTATGTGTTCCGAGTCTTAACTGCAGATAGTTGGATGAACGCTTTTTTCTTTTCGGGGATACTCTCAATCGTCGGGACCATGTTGGCCGGATACCACATCCGCGAGCTCTATAACAAGTGGAAAGATTTAAACTAAATACATATGAAGACCTTGGAAGATCTCTGGCAAGTTCTCCGTAAATCGGAACATTGGACAGATGAAAAACAGGAGCATCTGCAAAACTTTGCCCATTCCTGGATCAAAAAACAAGAAAATAATGTGGCTTTACGTATCCTGAGCGGAGCCGGAGCCTTACTGGCCGTGGTTTTTCTCTTGGGCTTCATCGCCTTAAGTATTCGGGGTATAGATGGCATCACCTTAATTGTCTTTGGGGTTATTTGTTTGATTGCCTCGCTTTTTACACTTTTTGTCGCCCAAGACAACCGTGTTTACGATACCCTAACCCTAGTACTCAATATATTGGGGCAATTCCTTATCGCCGGCGGGTATATTTGGGAAAACCAAGGCGATTTTCTGCTTTTTTTAAACATAGCTTTGCTCCTGCAAGTCTTTGTGTTTTTTGTATATCCCAATTTATCCCTGCGTACCATGTCGGTGATCTTTTTTCAATTATGTCTCATAGGCATATTGGGAGATTGGGATATGCGTTCCTTCATTCCCGGCTTGATTGGGCTTATTTCTTGGGTTTTAACTTTTTTGGTAAGCCAAGAGATCGCTCTCCTAAAAAACACGCCCCAGCTTGCCCCCTTTGTTCGACCATTAATTTACGGATTGTCCTCATCTTTACTCATTGATTTGAGTATCTCAGTAAACAAGCCCTGGTATGAAAGCTATGTAGATCATTGGTTTATAGCCACCTTACTCATCATTATGGCTGTCATTGTATATACCTCAAGAGCTTTACTGCGCTACAACTTCGGTACCCAAGGAATCGGGATACTCACCTTATTTGTTCTGATTTTACTACCCACTTGGTATGCACCCGGCATATCGGCCAGCTTTTTACTCATACTGATGGGTTTCCTGGGGGGATATCCTCAGTTATTGCGCTCAGGCCTCGTAGGACTGGTGTATTTCTTGTTCGCATTTTACTATAATATCCAATTAAGCTTTTTATTTAAGTCACTCTTGCTTTCCAGTACGGGGCTCATACTTATTGGGGCCTATTTTTTTATTCGCGTCATTCGGGTACAAATAGAAACCAAACATGCCTAGCTTATGAATCAAAGAAAATGGATCATCCTAGTGAACCTCTTGGTGGTTTTAGCTTTCTTCAATTACCAGATTATACAAAAAGAAAGTATTCTTCAGAAAGCAAAACTTATTTTAATACCCCTAGCGCCCTTAGATCCTCGTTCTCTTATGCAAGGCGATTTTATGCGTTTACGCTATGATCTGAGGCAAGAATTAAACTATGATAGCTATTTAGAAAATGAAAATACCGGTTATTTAATCGTAAGGCTTAATAAAAATAAAGTGGGTACGGGGCTTCGTTTACAGAAAAATGTAGAGCCCTTGGCCGCCGATGAGTATCCTATCCGTTTTCACTATACCGACCGGGGCATTCGCATTGGGGCCGAATCTTACTTTTTTGAAGAAGGTTCGGGCGATAAGTTTAGTGAGGCACGATACGGTGGCTTAAAGGTTTCTCCTACCGGAGAGCCCGTATTGATTGGTTTGTACAATAAAAAGTATCAGCTTATAAAACCTTAAATGGGGCTTGCCCGCGCTTAAAAGTGTCTAGCCAACGTGAAATTTTCTAGAGCGCGGGCCGGGCTCTCGCTACTCGCTGCCTTTCCCCGCAAGGGCCAACACGAGCTCAAACAG
>CAWUIO010000187.1:0-7958 GCA_963922455.1 uncultured Microscillaceae bacterium | reverse complement strand
GCTCGTGTAGGCCTCGCGGGATAAGGCAGCGAGTAGCGAAAGCCCGACCCGCGCTGCTCAAGTTGCTTTTATTAGCTCACATATCTTTGGCGCGGGGAAGCCCCTGATATCTATATCTTTTACAAAATTTTACTTGATCCTGCGAACCAGATATTCGGTAGTGAGGCGGCCTAAGAGGTTTAATTGCCCTCGAATAAAGTTGATTTGTTTGATCAGATCCTTGGCCTTGTCTACGTTATTGCCAAAATACCCGTAGGCTTGGCATACATTAGGATTTTTGCCATAAAGCCAACGCTCTTTGCCCTCCTCATTTTGGTAACCATAGTAGACATTCTCTGGGCGAAAAATATTGTTATAGCTATTGGGAAGGTTAAAACCCGTACGGTACAGATAAGGCATATCTTCGATTCCTTCGTGCCAATCTCTAAGCTCAAACCAACCATTTTCCCAAGGGATAACTTGATCGATCAAGCTAAGGTGTTGCGGCCCGAATTCGTTCCGGATCCGGGTTTTGCGATAATATTGAATACAGAAGTCACCCCTTTGGGCCAAATCTAGATCAATAGGGAGAAATCCGTAGCGTTGCGCATTGTTGAGCAGGTCACGAACATTGATATATTTAGGTTTTTTTTGCCATAGATTCGGTTTCGATTTACTCCGTTCCTCCGCAAAGGTTTTGGCGTAGAATGAAATATGGCCACTGGCTAAGTCATTAAATTGAACCAGCCCGGTACCCGCCATAGCTTGACACCAGCCGTTGACACAAGTATTGTCTTCATTATTTTTCTGACTACTCCCATAATCGTGGTAAATATTGATACCTTCTAGTTTTTTGGCCGACAAACCTACCCGGTACTGATAGAGGGGGTCTCGCAGGTCATTCAGCTCCTCCAAGACTTCTTGAAATTGTCTTCTGTATTCTTCTTCCAAGATCGTTTTATATTCTAAAATCTTGGTATTAAGCGCCTCCATACTTGGGGTAGGATTCAGCTCAAGGGTTTGGATAATTTCTTTGGGATCAATTTTGCCTAGTAGCTTGGCTTTACGGGAACTTTGGGAAAAAGTATTTGCCCAAATAAACAAGCATAAAAGTCCAGTTAGCCAAATCCTGTTGGTGTGTTTATTCATATAGTAATAGAAATTTCGGTACTCGCCCGGATTTTTTTTAACGTCTCATTACCAAAAAAGATTTATAAATACAAGGTATAAGTATACGCCAATTTCTTGAAATTGGGGACAAACAACAGACCAAAAAAATGATTTTGCTTAAAAAGCGTAAACCCCGCCAAAGAGGCAGGGTTTAAGTACTCATATCAAAACGTAAATACTAAGAAACTGTTTAAGTTTATTTTTTGTCGGCGAAAAGGGTCAGTTTGGGGTTCTGATGAAATCAAATTGGGAGCGTATAGCAGCGCTACGGGCGATGAATTTGATGAAATCAGGTTCCATAAATGGCCCTTTGCAGCCCATATAATTAAATTTAAACAGTTTCTAATTACAATTTAGTAAGCATTTTCTTCTCCGGCAATAATATTCCACCCCGTAAGGAAAATGATTTTTAGGTCAAACCACAAGCTCCATTTTTCCATATACTGGATATCGTAATCTACTCGCTTTTCCATTAAGTCCATGGTCTTGGTTTCGCCACGGAATCCATTCACCTGGGCGTAACCCGTAATCCCTGGGGTTACGAAGTGACGGAAACTGTAATTATCAATGTGCTGCGAATAAAACTCTAATTGCTTGACCATATTAGGCCGAGGGCCTACTACCGACATATCCCCTAAGAGTACATTCATAAACTGAGGTAATTCGTCCAAACTAGTTTTGCGGATAAACGCTCCTACTTTGGTGATTCGGGAATCGTTTTTGGTAGCCTGCTTTTCGCTATCATTATTTACCCGCATAGAGCGAAACTTAAAGCACTTAAATAATTGATTCTTTTTACCCGGTCTTTTTTGAACAAAAAAGATCGGTCCTGGATCTTCTATATAAATCGCCAAGGCGATGATGGGAAATACAAAGGGAATTAAGATAGCCAAAACCGCCAAGGAAAATAGGATATCAAACGCGCGTTTGACCCCTTGATTAAAACGAGAAGCCAAAGGCTCTTTACGAAGCTTCATTACCGGAATGTTTCCCACATAACTTACCGTAAGTCCTTTTTCGGCTTGTACGGCTTTCTGAGGATCTTGGGCCAAACGAAAATAGATAAAGTTTTTATCGGCAAATTCGGCCAAATCTTTCCAAACCGATTCCTGGGAAACGGGCCGGGTATAATAAATCTCGTCTACTTCATTTTCTTGACAATACTTCTTCAAGTCTTCCAAACCCCCTTGTACTCCAGGAGTGCTTGGGTTCACATCGTAATATCCACACACCTCATATCCGTAGGCCCGGTTGGACTGAAAGAAGCGTAAAAGCTTTTGGGCAAATACTCCATTTCCTACAACAACTACCTTACGGGTACTGTATGGAGTCATCCAGTTGACCGTTTGGTAAAATACATCTTGCAAGAAATTGATAACATTGGGTGTAATTGAGGCCGAGTTGCTAGGGTTAACGGCTGGTGTCATTTGAACTGTTTTTACTTTGTATTTCTGTTCCATCCTTGTAAAGCTTTTATTTCCGTTTGGGATTCGCCTAGTATATGTCCAAGTATGTGCCAGCTTGATGTAAGATAGCTAAACAACTCATTTTCAAAAACTTAATTATTTT
Source organism: uncultured Microscillaceae bacterium (assembly GCA_963922455.1). Lineage (GTDB taxonomy): Bacteria > Bacteroidota > Bacteroidia > Cytophagales > Microscillaceae > CAWUIO01. The sequence continues at coordinate 5,240 of CAWUIO010000187.1, read as the reverse complement.
CGCAAATTTGCACTAAATCCCATTACGGGAAATCAAGTCTTTAAATAAGAGCAAGCAGGAAATACCCTACTGATGTAAGAAATTGGGCAGTAATCGATAGAATAGAAGGGCAAAAATTATTGGGCTTGGGTCAGGCTTCTTTTTAAATCATTGAAAATCAATATTTTAACAAAAAATCATTTAAAGCCACTCTTTTCAATGTATTTTTGTTTTTAGATTTTTTTTCCAAAAAATGGCTTTAATATCCCCAAAGTTGAGGCTTGGATGAAAAGAACCTACTCTGTAAGGGCCTCTTCCCGGACTTAAGCTTTGCTTCTATTATGGAGAAAATAAGCAAAGGCACAAAAAAGGTGTTTTTTTAAAATATTCTTTAAAGCAAGCAAAAAAAGCAAGGTAGGAATGCGAAAGATGCTAGGAGTTTGCGTTAAAACTTTGAAATATAGGCTTTCTCTCGTAATTTCAACGTACAAATTCAGATTATGACGTTTCTCAAAATTGGCATTCATCCATTCTTCCTTATCTTTTACCTGTTTTGGCTTCTCATACCGGCCTCATACGCTCAAAATGAGCTTGCCCGTTTAAGTGGTAAGGTATCAGAGAAAATTATCCGTCAAGATGGAAAAGTAATATATCCGGCCCTAGCCAATGCCCGCGTATATTTTTTAGGCTACGAAGATAATTTTGTAATGAGTCAACAAGATGGAAGCTTTGGATTAGCGATTCCAGCCAGCTTAAAAAAAGAGGAGTTTTTACGTATTATTATATCTAAGCCAGGGTATGACATACTAAAAAACCCAAATGCCCTCGAGACTATCCCGTATTATACCATAAGAGCCAATACAGCCAGCCGTCAAAGGCAGGTAATCTTTATGAGTAAAAAATCTAAGCTGGCCAGTTCGTATGCAGATAGCGTAGATCGTAAAATTTTAAAAGGCATTCTATTAGATCAAAACCAACCCCTTGAGAATGCCCAAGTCCATTTAAAAAGTATACCCGATATTTATGACCGAAGCCGTAGCTCAGGTACTTTTGAAATATACCTGCCTGAAGACCGCTTCAATCCCGACCGACCGTTTACACTCCAGGTTAGCTGGGCTGGCAAAAGTAAGGAATTTAGATTTTTAAATTATGAAAATTTCATGTCTCATAATGCCCTGCGGGTTCGTCCGGTTCCTGAATTAGTCGCAGAATCTAGCCCCCCTCCCCAAACGGATATAGCGCCCCTTAGGCCCGCAGACTTTGAAGAGCCGGAGGAAGAAATAAACTCGCTTGAGTCTAACTTTAATCGTTTTATAGACGACTTAGAGCGTATGAACCTTCAGGAACTTAGTAGTGAGACCATTAAGCAGTTAAAAGACAGTATCCGCAATTATTCTCGTTTACTCACTGAGTTTAAAGCCGATTATTTGGCCCTAAAAGAACGTTCCTCTACATACAATGATAATTTACTCGTTGAAAAACAATTGGCGGAGAAAGAAAGACAGCTTACCGAGGTTGAAAATGAGCTGGTCCGGGCAGAGTTGGCCAACAAGAATAAATTAATCATTATATTGATCCTCCTGATTATTTTAGGAGTCTTATTCTCTATTGGGTATTACTATTTTATCATTTACAAAAAAATTAAAAGCCAAGCCACAGAGCTCAACCGCCGAAACCAATATATCGAATTTCTACTCAGAGAACTCAATCACCGGGTGAGTAATAACCTACAAGTGATTTCTAGTATGCTACGTCGTAAAACCCGACGCCTAGAAGATGAAAATGCTAAAGTTGCTTTGAAGGAAATTAATAAGCGGGTTATGGACATTGCTACAGTACACGCTGGCCTCCACAGTAAAAACGAAAGCCGGATCACGAAGCTACACGATTATCTCGTCAACATCACCCGGACCTTACAGAAGCTATACGCCTCAGGGGGGAGTGCTATCCGAATTATAATTCGGGCCCCCGATGTGGATATTGAGCACAAACACGCTGTATTCTTTGGGCTCATTGTCAATGAATTGGTTACCAACTCCTTTAAATATGCTTTTGAAGGAGTAGAAAACCCTGAACTGCTCATTGAGCTAAAAAAATTAAATGAGGAAGCTTTTTTCATTAAAATTAAAGATAATGGCAAAGGAATCCCCGACTCATTTAGCCTCCAAAAAGCCCAATCCTCCGGTTTGCGACTCGTAAACCTAATCACGCAAATGCTGGATGGGTCCTTTGAAATGAGTAATGATGGAGGAACAAAATTTGAATTATTGCTTAAAATGAAATAATAAGAAGTATGGCCGCCACTTCGCAGAATTTAGTAAAAATACTCGTCCTAGAAGACGAAAAAGAAATCGCCTTGGATATCCGGGAGACCTTGGAAGAATTTGGCTATCTGGTCACGAATACCGTAAGCTCCGGCGAAGATGCTATTCGTTCTGTACAGGCCGACCCTCCCGACTTAGCGCTGTGCGATATCAAAATCTTAGGGTTTATGGACGGTATCCAAACCGCCGAGGAAATCAAGAAAATCAACGATATCCCCATTATTTTTCTAACCGCTCACTTTGAGAAAGAACTCCTGGATAGAGCAAAGCAAACCCGCCCTGTCAATTATATCCTCAAACCTTTTGACGAAGAACGCCTCCGCATCGCTATTGAGCTGGCCATCCATAATCACTCAAAAAATATTACCGAAATACAAGTTCAAGAGGTAGAACCGGCCACTACGCCCCCCGGCCCAGACTATAGTATTACCGATGACCGTATCTTTGTTAAAATAGGAGGCCGTTGGGAACGTTTATTTATTGACGACATATTGTACCTCAAAGCAGATGGCTCAGGATGTCATATTATTACCCAAGACAATCAGATAGTTTCTATCAAATCTCAAAATTTGAAAAACTTCCTAGAACGTTTAGGGCATCCCAAAATAGTTCGCACCGACCGTTCGTATGCGGTTAATATTGACAAAGTTGCCGCACTGGATGGAAATACACTCTTTTTGGACCGGCTAGGAAATAAAGGAAAATCCCGAACTATTGACATACCGGTTAGCGAGTCTTACCGAAATGAGGTGATGGTAACATTGAAGCTAAAATAAATCACCTTTTACCAGAGCTTGGCGAAACATTTGCTCATCTTGTAGTACAAAAAAGACAGCGCCTTTTCTACCAAGGTAGAAGCCGGCCCCCTCGCTCCTAATGAGCTTGAAGGTCGAGATACGCAACATTCTTCCCTCATGAAATGATATTTTGCAGCTGATGCTATGGACTCGATTCAGGTTTTACTAATCGAAGACGACATGCAATATGTATCGTACTGCCGGGCCCTTCTCCAGGATCTAGGGTGTGTATTGGCGGGTATTGCGGCCAATACCTCCCAAGCCTTAAAAATCCTGCAAAGTAAGTCTCCCGATATCATTCTTTGCAACACAAAACTTCAGCACCACCCCGACAGCTTAGAAATTATTGAAGCCGTACGAGAATTATCTCAACTACCCGTCATTTACTGGAGCCGGGGCAAAATAGGCCTTCCTCTCCAAAGACTCAAAAATACGGGCCCTTCCAATTTCATGAAATACCCCATCAATCCTCAAGAACTTTCTATTGCCATTGATTTAGCTTTATTAAATCAAAATTTTTAACTTAGAAACTGTTTAAGTTTATTTTTTGTCGGCGAAAAGGGCCAGTTTGGGGTTCTGATGAAATCAAATTTTTAGCGCATAGCAGCGCTATGGGCGAGGAATTTGATGAAATCAGGTTCCCGAAATGGCTCTTTGCAGCCCAACGCAATTAAATTTAAACAGTTTCTTAATAAGGCTATTTACGAGGAGCCTGGGTAGACGTATCCAATTTCACTTACCCAGGTTAAGGACTTTTTATTCATCCATAACTCATACTTCATGACATTACTACGCACGCCAGAGCAACGCTTTGACAATCTCCCGGGATATTCATTCGATCCGCATTATGTAGAGATTGACTCTATGCGCATTCACTACGTTGACGAAGGGGAAAATGCCCAAGAGACCGTCTTGATGCTCCACGGAGAGCCCTCCTGGTCTTATCTTTACCGGAAAATGATCCCCATAGTGAAGGATGCTGGCTTCCGAGCCATCGCACCCGACCTCCCTGGCTTTGGCCGCTCCGACAAACCTTCCGAAAAAAGCGACTACTCCTATCAAAAATTTGTCGACTGGATGAAGGCTTGGCTATTAGAGCTGGACCTTAAAAATATCACCCTCGTTTGTCAAGATTGGGGGGGACTCATCGGCCTGCGCTTAGCCGCCGAACTTCCTGAGCGGTTTTCCCGTATCTCCGCGGCCAACACCTTTCTCCCTACCGGTCAAGGGAAGCCCAACCCGGCATTTCAGGCCTGGCAAAAGTTTTCTCAAGAATCTCCCAAATTTGAGATTGGCCGCATCATTCAAAATGCCACCGTGAGTACCTTATCCGACGAAGTTGTGGCCGCCTACGACGCTCCCTTCCCCGACGATTCTTACAAGGCAGGCGCGCGTATTTTCCCAAGTTTAGTGCCCACTAGCCCCGAAGATCCCGCTATCCCGGCAAACTTGAAAGCCTGGGAAGTATACAAAGCTTGGGAAAAGCCCTTCCATACCGCATTTAGTGATTCTGACCCCATTACCAAAGGAGGAGACACCTATTTTCAGAAAGTAATCCCGGGGACCCAGGGCCAAAAGCATATCACCATTGAGCAAGGAGGCCACTTCTTACAAGAAGATAAGGGCGAAGTTTGGGCCGAAGCAATTGTCCAATTTATCCAAGACAATCCGGCATAATGTCTTTTGGGGCTGCCCCCCGCCTAAGGTATTTGCTGCCTTATTGCCCTGTATTACCTGGGCGGGGGTCGGGCTTTCGCGACTCGCCAGCCCCCGCTCCATCCAGCGACGGGCTCAAACAAACGCTCTATCCCTCAGCCAATCTTGAGAGCCGGAAATTGAGACCCAGGACGAAAACCAGGAAGCAAATGGGATCGGTTCTCCTAACCTGGCAACCCGGCTTTTTGGGGCCGCTCCGGCTCGGCCGCAAATGTTTTGCCGGCGCATTATACATCCGCCTGGCTAGTATTGGGGTCGGGGTGTTCCGAAGGATCCACCCCGACCAAGGGGGCATTCCCTAGGAGCACATTCAAAATGGATGGTACCTAAACCTACCATGCTAGATCTCCTCTCTCCTCTCTCCTCTCTCATCTCGCATCTCGCATCTCGCATCTCGCATCTCGCATCTCGCATCTCGCATCTC
>CAWUIO010000186.1:0-8230 GCA_963922455.1 uncultured Microscillaceae bacterium | reverse complement strand
TGGCCGGCTCACCAGCCCAGCCCGGCCCGCGCCACCTGACATGTTCTCGTTCGTAGCCCTATTTTTTTGCGCGGGCAAGCCCCAAGCTTCCTTTTAAGGCTTTTAAAATAATCCATGCTCCACATTCCAAGCTTTCTAGCTTCTCGTACAGACCTTGATGACTACACCCCGTCCCCGCCAGCGTTATAATATGCTAAGGTAATAAACATGAGCACCGGGGCAACCTTGCGCCAATACCCCAGTTTTTTTAATTTTGGATAAACAAATATACAGACATGGATCATTTGAGTGAGAAGAACCAAGCCTTGTATACCTACGCTCGGGAAATCAAATTACGAGGAGACTCATGGACCGCCGTGGTAAATTACTTAGACAGTCAAGGGGTTGAGCCAGATACTCGTAAGCTTATTGTACGAAAAGTGGAAGAAGACTTTAAAGCCCAGGAAGAGGCCGAGAGACCCAAGCGATTAGCCAAAGCGCGTGAAAAAACCTTCTATGACGGACTCAGTAACACCATTATAGGAGGACTTATTGTATTTTTAAGCTGGATTTTCTTTTCGGAAGGGCTAAAAGGTGAGTATATTTTTCTAGCCCCCGTTGCCGGGTTTATGCTAGGTAGCATACTCTTAATTAGGGGAATCGGGTTGACAATCAAAAGCCTTACTATGAATTCACTTTAATGCATACCCTAGATTTCGAGACACGTACTTCTCAGTGTTCTTGTTTAGGGCTATTCAGATTGGGGGCCCTTCACTCACGACAAAAGTCAGGGTTCGCGAGTACTATCAGGGATTACATAACGTTTATAAATCAATTCATCACAAGATTGACATGTACCAAAGGAAATCATTCAACTTCAGTAGCTTTTTAGTTATATTATTTCTTATGCCAGCTTGCAGTATCCCCGATCCTTACGGAGATTTGACTGTTTTGGTCCTAGACAACCAGGGAAACCGGATTGAGGAGGCAACGGTAACCCTATACACATCCGAGGAAGATTATAATCAAGAAGTAAACCCTTTACTTGAAAGCTTACTAACCGATGATAATGGGGAAACCAGTTATTTCAACCTCACTAACACTTCAGTCTATGTGGATGTAAGCAAGGATAGCTTAAACAATGCAGAGGGAGTACGCCAAGCCGAGTTAACCATCACCTCCAATGGCTTTAATAATGAAATCATTGTGGTGGTGCAAGACTCAAGGAGTGGTATCCTGGCCGACGCCGATGGCCGGGAATGGCGCTGGGGAAGAGTATTAGCCAATAATGAGGATATCACCAATACTATAGATGAATGCTCTTTAGACGACCGCTACCGTTTTTTTAAAGGCGGGAAATTTGAATTTGACGAGGGAGGCAGTAATTGTGATGGAAGTGCCCCAACTGTAGATGTAGGTACTTGGCGCTTTAACCAACAACAAACGCTACTGATTCTGAGCAATTCGGACAGTACACGGGTGAACCGCCTCAATGTAATTGCTATTCGTCGTGGTTTATTCCGTGTTGTATCTGGAGAAACTGTTCCAATAGATGGCCAAGAAACCTTTTTGCAGATTGACGTTACTTTTTTCCAAACGGCAGAAGAATAAGAAATTTACGGATGTTGTCGGGCCCAGGTATGGGCCATTTGCAAATCGTCTGGAGTGTCCACCGATAGGGTATCCCCCTCTACCAATCCTACGCGTATCCGGTAATGACTAAGCCATCTCAACTGTTCTAATTTTTCGGCTTTTTCTAAGGGAGAAGGTGCCAAGCGGGTCACTTGTTCAAGCACTTCCCTTCTAAAGCCATAAATTCCAATATGTTTGTAATACGAAGCGTGTTCTAACCATTTTTCGATGTGAATATCACGAAGATAGGGTATCGGGCCTCTACTAAAATACAAAGCATCTCCCGCAGTACTTAACGCAATTTTAGCCAAAGTATCGTCAAGCAATTCCTCAGTTTTCTCAATTGGGCGAGCCAAGGTAGCAATCTCTACTTGGGAGTCTTCAAAACAGCCAATCAAACGAGAAATCATCTCCGTGGGTAAAAAGGGAAGGTCCCCTTGAATATTTAAGATGATGGAGTATTCCTCGTCTAAAGTTTGGGCCACCTCAGCACAACGGTCGGTTCCACTGGGGTGCTCGGCTGAGGTCATTTGGGCTTCTCCTCCAAACTGCTGCACGTGCTCTAAAATACGGGTATCATCGGTAGCGACGATTAACCGATCTAGGCTCGAGCACTTGGATACTTGTCTATAAACGCGTTCAATCATGCTGCTCCCCTCAATTGTGGCCAAGGGTTTGCCCGGAAGTCTTTGGGAAGCATATCGGGCCGGGATAATGGCAAGTACCTGATCGTTATTGTTCATATGAAAATTCGTAGCAAAAAATCAAACAGAATCTTAGCATTTCGTTCAAAAATACTGCTTAGATCGAAAAAACCCATCTTTGGGCAAAGATGGGCCTAAACTGAAGTGCTTTAATCACTAAAAGGAAAAACCAAATCGGGTAATCCAAGGAGATCCTCGCCAAGAAGTGTTAGAATCGTGGTCTAAGTTGTACAGAAAGGCAGCAAAAAATCCGCCTTGTGAATAGCCACCACCTACCAAAGGAGCAAACTGCCAAACCCTTTCAACTGCCCCATCATCTTGGTTAAAAAACTCAACATTCATATTCTCAAGCTCGACGTGGATAAACCCTTGCGGAATAGGAAAATACCGAGCAAAAAGATTTCCACCGTAATAACTTCCATCAATAGTGAAAGTTTCTACCGTGCCGCCCGTCAAAAAATCATAGCGTTGACGGAAATAAAGGTAATACCCCCCTAAGCCAGCCGTAAAATTTTCGGTGAAACGATACCCTATTTGGGGGCCTGCCTCAATAACAGTAGTTTGGTTACCGATGCTCAAGCCAAAATTGGGGATCAGTTGCAACCTTTGAAAGAAGCTCTGCTCGGAAAGCTCACTGGGTTTCTTTTCTTTTTCTTTACGAGAAGTGTTTTGCGCTGGCGGGGGCACTTCTTCTTGGCGAACCGAATCTTTATCTGCCTTACGTTTGTCTTTGGGTACATATTGAGCCCAGGCTCCTTGGATTAAAAAGATAGATAATATTAGGGTACAAACACTATATTTTAACTTCATAAACTTCATTGTATGGTCAGTTTTATGGTCATTGATTTCTTAAAAAAGGCTCTATACCAAAGCTAGCTTACCTTTTTCACAAAAAAACCTATCTTTGTAACAATACTTCCTCAAAAATGATTTTATGCTGAAGTTAATATTACGAGCTGTAGTGTTTATAGGAGCAGTTTTTTTAACCGCTTGGCTGTTGCCTGGCATCTACATTGCCAACTTAGAATCGGGTTTGATCGTAGCTTTGGCCATTTTTGTAATAAACACTTTTATTAAGCCCATTGTCAAGTTTTTTACCTTCCCGATTACCTTGCTTACTTTGGGTATCTTTCCCCTTATCCTGAATGCCGCATTTATCTTGGGTATCGCCTACTTTGTAGATGGTTTTCAAATTATTTATGAAACCTTCCCCTTCTTATTTATTTGGGCTTTTGCTTACAGCTTTTTACTCACCATCGTAAATTACATCCTAAATCGCATTAGTAAAATGATCACATAGGATACCCAAGGATGATGTAAGGAGTGTCCTATCAAAACGTATAATACCTTATATTAAAACTTTTTTGAAACCCAGCGGCAAGGGGGCTTACAAAACGATAGGCTTTTACCTTCCTACTACCTGAGCCTCGATTTTTAAATAAATCCTCATAATCATCCAAGCTAACAATGCATTTATTTGCAATCACCCCAGACTCGAGCAAGGTGGGGATGGCCCGATACTGGAGAATTGTATCATCGGCTAGGATCAGCTCAATGAATAAGGGAGGAGGTTGATACCCAAAACGTAAGACTTTGCCCAAAGCTGTGTAGGCTATTTCGGGTACAATGACTTCTAAACCCTCTGGCTCCTCTACCCATATCGTATCCCCTAGGTGTACCGTTTCCTGCCTTTTCAAGGTTAATTTTTGAGATCGGGCTTGCTTTCTCTTTTTTAGTAAAATCAAGCCTTTTTTTTGGCCCAGAAAATCATAATTGCTTAAAATTGCTTGCTTGGTTAAGCCTTCATCCCATAAGGGGTATCGCTTGTCGATAGAATTGGCGGCAAAAAGTAAGTACTCTGGTGCGGCTTTACGGCTGAGAAATTGCGCATTAAGTTTATCCAGGTAGGGGTCGTAGGCAGAATAGGACTGAATAACGGGGCGCGGCCTATAATTTAAATTATTAAAATAAAGTAAAGAAATCTCATAGGGAAAAATATCTACTGGGGAATCTCCTATTTCTTTTAACCAAGCTGGGTCTAATATACGGTCTAAGGTATCTGGTTCTGCCAAGGAAGAAGACTCCCAATAGGTATTCCAAACGAAGCCTAAGTCTTGGCTTGGGGCTAGGGAATAACTTGTAAAATTACTCCGATTAATGCCTGGGTATCTCGATTTGAAATACGCTTTAATCTTAGGGTTTTGGGTCAGGTAATGAATTAAAGGAAAGGTGTTTAAAGAAAATAGAGAACATAGTAAGAAAAGCCACAAAACCCTTGAGGCGAGTTCTTTTTGGAAAACCCTCCTACTAAAAGAAAAAAAGAGATAGTAATACAAAGGAGCAAAGCCAAAAAAGATCAAAATATGAATATCGGCCCGTACAAAACCGTGCTTAAAAAGAAGGAAAAGCATCAGGGCTACTATACCGTAGTAAAATAACACGTGTTTCGTGCTAAAAAAACGGATGCCATATCGTAAAAATAGGCTCACATAGCCTAAAACCATGAGCCCCACAAACAATAAAAATAAGAGGCTGATTTTATCTGAAAAATACATAGCATCATTGAAGGCACTAATGAGATATAAGCCCCCTCCTACGTAGGAGAATAAAGAAACGGGAAGAAGAGCTCCTACAATCACTAAGAGGGCAAGATGGCCTACTATCAGGAGCAGAAGTTTTACCAATGGAAATACCTGCCTTAGGAGCATATACAGGAGGGATCCATACAAGAGCATGTTTACCACTAAGCCAAAACTAAATTTAGCGTACAACATAAACACCGAAAGCACTACGGCTGGTATCAAAGCCCAGAACCTTTGCTTTTGTAGGGCATAGAAAACGAAAAAGAACAATTGAAAAAACAGGCCATGTTCTGCCAGTTTATCAGGAGCAATAAAGACTATGAGGGCAAGCAGTAAAATCCCTTTCCAGGTATCAATTGTACCGACAAGTTCGTAAAAAATAAAAGCCCAGAAGGCTAAAACCACACCATAATACATGAATAGGTAAGGCCACAAGTCAAACAAGGCCAGCTTGGTATACAAAAAGCCTAAGGGGCCGTAGGTAAACACAATATCCTTCCCAAAGATGAAGCCTTTATGGAGCGCTAGGTTTAGGGCAATCATCCAAGAGGGGTCCACGCCACTACGGGGAGTAAGCCATAAATCTTGCAAGAGACAGAGCACTAAAAGGCTAAGGCTAATCCATAGTCTTTGAGATTTCTGTCTCTTGCTTAATATATCTGTTTGTTTTGCTTCCGAATGTTCTTTCATGGAGTTACAAGCCATAGAGGTGCTTTCAAAAAATAAGACTAGGCGGTACCTTTCTAATTGTTTGGGGCTAATTTTTTTTCTCAGATTCAAAAATGCTACGAATTTCCGTAATTTGTAAGTCCAATTATGAAATTCAGGCTACTAAAAATAGTAATTCCTTACATCCTTGCCGCCCTTAGCTCCCTTCTGACAGCAAAAAGCCAGGACATACGCATCCTTGATGCGGAGCAAGACCCCATACCCGGCGTCTTAATTTTGCATCAGCCCGGAGAGAAAGTGTACACCAGTGATGCTCAAGGGTGGATACGGGGACTCCAATTGAAGCCTCAAGATACACTACTCTTTCAGCACCCTAGTTATTATACAAGACGGGTGACCCACGATGAAATCCAAGCCCTGAACTATAAAATTTTTCTGGAGTTCAACACTTTAAACTTAGAGCAAGTTATTGTGTCGGCCAATAAATGGGAGACAAAACGCTCAGAGCTTTCCCAATCGGTTCGTAGCCTGGAAGCCAAAGACTTTCAAAAGCAAGAAACCCAAACCGCCGCCGACCTGATAGGCTTGGCCGAGGGAGTTTTCATTCAAAAGAGCCAATTGGGTGGGGGCAGTCCTATGATCCGCGGGTTTTCGGCCAACTCGGTACTGTTGGTAATCGATGGGGTGCGTATGAACAATGCTATCTACCGTAGCGGTAATTTACAAAATGTAATTTCCTTGGATGCGCATAGTATTGAGCGCGCGGAGGTGCTGTATGGTCCGGGTTCGCTGGTTTATGGGAGTGACGCTCTAGGTGGGGTTATGGATTTCCATACTTGGGAGCCTCGCTTTGCTACCGAAAATAAAAGCCAGCTCCAAACTCGGACTAGCATAAGATATGCCAGCGCTAACCAAGAAAAAACGTTTCACAGTGATTGGAATCTCGCCGGAAAACGATGGGCTTGGCAAAGCAGCCTGACATATAGTGATTATGAAGATTTAAGCATGGGAACCCGGGGCCCCCAAGCCTATACCCGCCCCTTTTTTTCCACCAGGTTGCAAGAACGTGATACTTTAGTACCCAATGCCGATAGGTATAATCAAGTTTCTACGGGCTATGAACAATTTAATAGTACTCAAAAATTCAGATTCCGGATTGGTAGGAAGCACTTACTTGAGTATGCTTGGTACTATTCTAAAACCTCCCAAGTACCTCGTTATGACCGCCTTATCCAGCCTGCCGATGATGGGGAGGGTTTGCGAAATGCCCAATGGTATTATGGCCCCCAAAAATGGCAAATGCACCGCCTGAGTTTTTCTTCGTTTCAGGCCCAAACTTGGTATGATCAAGCAAGGCTCACCGCAGCCTTTCAGCACTATGAAGAGAGTAGGCAGGATCGCCGCTTTGGCCAAGAACTCTTCCGTTCTCGGCAAGAACGAGTGCATATCTATTCTCTCAATTGGGATTTGGAAAAAAATTTTAATCTAAAAAACACCTTATACTACGGATTGGAATTTTTATATAACCGCGTACAGTCAAGGGCAGGGAGTCAAGATATTGTGTCCCAGGAAAACTTTCCGTTGTCTACTCGGTATCCCGATGGCTCGAAGTATTATAGCACGGCCGCTTACGCAAACTTCAGGGCCTCCCCCCACCCTCTTTGGACCTATGCTGCGGGCATTCGCTATACATTTACCGGGTTAAGGGCTTCCTTGGCCGGAAATCAAGCTTTTTTTGAGCTACCTTTTGAAAACATCCAATTGGATAATGGCTCATGGAATGCCAGTTTGGGCCTGGTCTACCGCCCCAGCTCCGGGCATCAATTCAATGGGAATGTTTCCAGTGGCTTCCGTGCCCCCAATATTGACGATGCGGCAAAAGTGTTTGATTCGGAACCGGGAAGGGTGGTAGTACCCAACCCCAACTTGCGGCCAGAACAAGTCTACAATCTGGACCTAGCCTGGATTTGGAACCCGGGGGAAGCCTTTCAACTAGAAGTGAATTTCTTCCATACCTGGGCGCGTGACTTGATGGTGAGGCGGAATTTTCTGTTTGAAGGACAGGACTCGATTGTGTATGACGGGAGTTTGAGTCGGGTACAAGCCCTTGTCAATGCAGAAAGAGCAAGGATTTATGGGTTGCAGTTTAGCCAAAAATGGCAAATAAGCCCCAGCTTAGGCTGGAGTAATCAAGTTTCTTGGATGCGGGGCAAGACCTCTGAAGGTAATTTTGTGAGACACGCTAGCCCCCTGTTTGGTCGAAGTGAAATAGTCTATCAAAAGGCTGCCTTCCGGTTTTATGGAGATGTTTCCTTTCAGGGAAGTATCCCCTATGCCAGGCTTGCCCCATCCGAACGGGGAAAAGCCTATTTATACGCTCCTGATAAAAACGGCAACCCGCATAGCCCAGGCTGGTACTCAATCAATGTAAAAGTCACCTACGATTGGCCTTTTATTAAAGAATCTTGGGGAAGTATAAGCAGTAGCATCCGGGTGGAAAATATATTGGATAAGCTTTATCGACCGTATTCCTCCGGAATATCGGCTCCGGGACGAAATTTCATTTTTAGCCTGAGGTCTTCATTTTAGAGGCTGTTTACTGGGGTCTTTGGCTACCTATGACATTATCTGCAATGCGCTGATAGTAAGCTACTTACTTTCAAT
>CAWUIO010000185.1:0-8382 GCA_963922455.1 uncultured Microscillaceae bacterium | reverse complement strand
CAAACTTAACCCTTTCTTTTTTTCTTAATGCAATGGCATTGGGCTGCCCCCGGCATAAAAGTATAGCGTCCCTAGGAAGTGGGGTAGCGCCGGGGTCGGGCTTTCGCTACTCGCTGCCTCTCCCCTCAAGGCCTACACGAGCTCAAACAGGCCGCTCTATCCCTCAGCCAGAAAACGTGTAGTTTCAACGAATATCCTTATAAAATTTACTCAAGCGGGACTGAGGCACACGTAATGCCCAGGCCAAGGCCATGCCAAAATAAATAAAATTGGCCCGGCACTCTCCCCAATGGGCCACTCTTCGGTCAGAAGAACGCACCACCCGGTGAACTTGCTTTAAACTGCCCAAGCGGTTGAGACGTAGGCAAAGATTTGCCTCTTCCATGACTAAGTCCTTAGGACAAAAGCCCCCCACTTGTACAAAATCTTGACGCCTACAAAAAATCACCTGGTCTCCAAATAACAAGCGAAGCCCCTTAAATAAACAATGATACGGCCGGTACACCATAGGGGCATAATAGGTCTTGATATAATTGTGGAAACTGGTAAACCAACGCGTCCGCTTACCAGTCATGAGAGACACGAAAGCTCCCCCGGCTACCCGAGGGTTTTGCAGGGTTTTGTCTATCCAGGTTGCCAGGTCTGAGGGTACCCAAGTATCGGCGTGGACAAAGCAAATCCAATCTCCCCGAGCGGCTTCTACTCCCCGGTTCATTTGTTGAGCCCGGCCTTTGGGGCACTGAATAATTTGATTGGCATATTTTCGAGCTATTTCCAGCGAATCGTCTATACTTCCCCCATCGACTACAATGACTTCCAAAGGAGACGGCTGGAGACCTTGCAAGTGCTGTAGGGTGGCTTCCAAATAAGCCGCTTCATTCAAGACGGGTACAATAATACTAAGACGAGACATACAATAAGAGGGCAATACGCGAATATACGCTCCTTCCCTTGAATCTTTGCCTATTGCTCGCCAAATGCCTATGCAAGCCCGTTAATTTAACAAATCAAGGCCATAATCTGGCCCATACACCATTTGATTTCCCAATACCACCCCATCCAAGCCCATCGCCTCAGCCGACTTTCGAGCATCAGCCGGACTATGGACCAAGGGCTCCCCCGATTGATTAAAAGAAGTGTTTAACAAGGCTAAAATGCTATATTTTTCTTCTAAACAAACCAGCAAATCATACAAAAAAGGATGATCTTCCCTTTCCTTTATGATTTGAATGCGAGAGGTCCCATCCTGGTGTACAGCTCCGGCTAAGATTTTTTCCCCTCCAGCGTGTATAGAGAAGTCTACCAGCATATACCGCGCTATATCCGGAACCTGCCCCTGATGGCTAACCCGGGGCAAGTTTTTGGCTAGCATGACGGGAGCGATAGGGCGAAACCACTCTCTACGTTTACATTCTTGACTCAGACGTCGGGCCAAATCAGGATGGTCGGCCCGGGCCAGTATACTCCGATTTCCTAGGGCCCGCGGCCCTGCCTCAGCTGCCCCTAGGCAAACTCCCCAGATCTGTCTTTCGTGGAGGTACTGGGCTAAGAGGGCTATCTGTTCTGGCACATAACTTTGATGTAAAAAAGATCCCAGGCCCACATTATTTAAGTAAGGGCTATGTCTTTTGACTCTTCCGTACTTTTTCCATTCCATAAAAGCGGCGGCCCCAATGGAAAGGCCACTATCTGGACATGCTGGAGGAATTTTAAGGTCTTCAAATAAACCAGACCTTATGATGGCCCGATTGGTACCTATATTTAAGGCACCTCCCCCGGTAAAGTAAAGCACTCCACAGGTTTCTTTTTCCTGCAAACGGGCCAGTCTTGCCATCAGTGCATTCCTAAACGCTTTCTGAAAAGCGAAAGCCAAGGATTGTACCAAGGGGTCATGGGTATCATGTATCTCTCCTTTCCATCCCAAATCCCTCCTAGCTACTCGTTTAAACTCGTCAATAGTTTGCTCGGCAAAGAACGCATGGCGCCTCAGCCATTCATCCAAGCCTGGCCTGTCTTGTCCCCAAGCCGCCAGCCCCATGAGTTTTCCTGCCAAACTATTATGCCCCCCTTTTTCGGCCCCCAGAATAGCCCGAGAAAGCGGGTTTACATTAAAGAGAGACGTATAAGGATGTAACTCCCAATCAGCTTCTACAACTTGCAATCTCCCTGAGCGAAAGGTAAAGGCCGAGAAATTACTAAGACTCGCCGCACCGTCCAAATGTACGTGTAAGCTGTTCTCCTCCCAATCTCCATAAAAAGGGAGTGTACTGGCTACGTGGGCCAGTTCATGACTAATTCCCCACGCTTGCATGGGGTAACCTTCCCAATGCCTGGCTTGATACCAAGCTTGGGCGGGATATAGTTCCGAAATTATTTTTTGGGGAGGAGCCGTCTCCAAGCGTAGCCTGCCATTTTTACTCAAAAAAGCTGAACCAATATGTGAATTGGCCGAAATCACATCCGTATTTTCATCCCAGGGTACCAGGCCTTGCCGAATCCAAGTTTCTAGAAATTCGTCCAGACGATTATCGTACTTCCTACGACTAAGTCTTTCCAAATGCACGTAATGGGTGATCATTCCCTCCTCTATGCGACACAAGGAATGGTCATGTACGTGTACAGGGTAGGGGGCTGATACCCTATCTCTTATCCCGTATATCCCCAGGCTTGCTCGAGCCATAGTTCCCAATTAATCTATGTCCGACCGAATTTGATAATGGGCAAAACGATCCAATTTAAAAGGGATCCGTTCTGAGAGCTGAATAGCTTGGCTTGCCCCAGGTCCCAAGGGAAGGCCTTCCAGAAATTCAACTCGTTTATCTTTACGATATAATACCTTGCCATCCGGGTCAATCCACTCCATTTCCAAGGCTAAAAAAGGAATTTCTGCCTCTCCCCGATTGCGGATAGCCCATTCCAAGTCTTGGACAAAATAGTCGACATGGGATTGGATTTGCTGAACTCTTTGATCTATTTGGACCAAATTCCCTAAACGGTCTGTTAGGTAAAACGTTTCTTGCACCAAATCTTGAGTGTCCAAGGGCACCAGACTTTGTTTTTCTACTGTAAGCCTTGCCACCATCTCAGACTCTGGAAAATCTTTGTTTGGCAAGTTGTAAGAAAAATGGAGGGGCACCCGGTCGCCAGGCCACAATTCTGCTTGATTTTCGTCCCATACCTCACGGCTAAATGAAGCCAATTTCCGTTCACCCGGCCCCATTAGGCTTAAATTCAGGTGTAAACTTTGAATTGAGTAAGCTGGGTTGGTCAAATTTGCCCTTAGCCATAAGGTATGTTTCCCTTCTTCCTCTTGTACCCAAACTGTTTTTGTATCTAAGAAAAAGGCATCTGATTCCATCTCTGGGCTAAGTTCTAAGGAAACTCCTTGAGCATCTTCTGGTATAGGCTTTGGGCCAACCACTACTTTCGGGACCTCAACCGGTAGGTTTACCTGTTTAGAGGGCAGGGGCTGGGTATACCACCACGTATATACTCCAAATGCTAAAGCAAGAAAACCCAACACAACTATAAATACGGACATTCCCGTAATTTTAGACCGTCGAGTTTTGCGTAGGGAGGTATTCTTATCAATAAAATTGATAATCCTTAATGCTTGTACATTCCCTGGGTCATACCGTAAACACCGTTCGGCCAAGGCCATGGCCTTTAGCTTATCTTCCTTTTTACGGCTTTTTACCCAACGGCCACGGTAGGCACCTGCCAACGCAAGGAGGGCTTCCAAATGTAGAGGCTTCAAATGGAGGGCTTGCTCAAGTTCCGGAATAGCCTTTTCCCAATTTTGAAAAGAGGCAAAGCCCTTCCCTCTTTCTAAAAAGGCATAAAACTGTTGATCGATCCAATCCAGATCGGCATCACTCAGGCCGAGTTCTTGAGCCAATTGGTCTAATTCTCCCGGCTCGATCATATGATCTTCCCGTTTTTGAATGAGACCTAAGACTTGCTCAATATAGGTGGCTATCATTTTCTGAGAATCGTCCATAGGCACTGAAACGTAAAGAGGGACGTTTTAACACAAGACATCCTTCATTAATAGTTTTTTGTAAAAGACAGATTTTGCCCTAATTAGACACATCCTGTCTTTTTTAAGATACACACTAAGCTAATTTCTCTAATTATTTTGGAACTATTGGCCAAAATTTAGTTTTATGATGTAAGCTGTAACTTTATAAAATTTCGTTTGACGCTTCTACAAATTCCCATATACTAGATTTCTTCTTTTTTTATTTAGATGAATTTGCAATCCAGAATCCAGCGGTACTTACCGGCAAAAAGTGTCATCTCATCTCTTGGGATACTTGCTTTTTTATTTTTCTCATTCACATCACACGCACAAAACACTTTTGTTGAATTTGGCAAAAACCGAATCCAACACAAGCGATTTTATTGGCGTAATCTTAGTACCATCAATTTTGACATCTATTATTATGACAGTGGCTCTCGATTGGCCAACTTCGCTACTCGTTTCTTAGAGTTGGAGTTTGATAAAATTACTGACGTTCTAGGGTACTCTCCCTACTTTAAAACTAAAATTTTTATATACAACTCCATTAGCGATCTCCAACAAAGTAATGTAGGAATTGATGATGAAAACTTAATCACCGGAGGGCAAACCGACTTTTTTAAGTCTCAGGTAGAAATTCCCTATACGGGGAGTGAGGAAGAGTTTAAGCAAGAACTTCGCCGAGGGATCGCTTTGATGCTAATCCGAGAAATGATGTTTGGCGGTAGTTTAAAAGAGATGCTTCAAAGCTCCTATCTCGGAAAATTTAGTGAATGGTTTTTATTTGGAGCAGCGGCTTACGTGGCCGATGGATGGAGTGAAGAAATGGACGATCACGTGCGGGATGCTTTTAGCCGACGAAAAACCAAAAAACCCAATCTTTTATCGGGCCAAGATGCTGTTCTCGTAGGACAATCCATCTGGAATTATATTGCCGAAGAATACGGAGAAGCTAATATTTCTAACATCTTAAACTTGGCTCGGATCATCCGTAATGAAAGAAATAGTATTGGGAGCTCCCTGGGCGTGCGCTATAAAACCTTCTTAAAGCGCTGGGAAAACTATTATCAGGGGCTTAGCGATGAAACCTTAGAACAAACCGAACCCGCCAATTACGATTTTAAACTACGCAAAAGAAACCGCAAAAATTTTGTATTCAACGAGTTTAAAATCAATCCAGAGGGTACCAAAATTGCTTTCTCTGAAAATAGAAACGGGCGGTATAGGATCGTGGTCAAAGACCTTCGTAACCGCAGGCGTAAAGTCCTGACGCGCACCGGATACCGTGCCATCAACCAACGATATGATGATAATGTACCCTTACTCTCCTGGAGAGATAATAATAACTTAGGTATTATGACCATCAAAAAAGGAGAAACAAGGATCCGGGTCATGAACCTTCGTAAAAAAGTATCCTACGAACGCACTTGGTTCTTCTTTAATCATATCTCCTCCTTCGACTTCTCAGATGACGGTAATTTTATGATCATCAGTGCCGACAGAAAAGGAAGACCGGACTTTAAAACCGGTCAAAACGATATTTTCCGGTTTGATATTGAAAATACAAACCTAGATAAAATCACCGACGACTGGTATGATGACCGGAACCCTGTATTCCTTCCTGGTTCTAACCTTGCCTTTGCCTTTTCTTCCAATCGCCTAGAAGATACATTAAGCACAACCCTCTTGACCCAACAAGGCAACTTCGATCGTACGCTCCAAGATTTTAACTTGTACATTTACGACCCTCGAGTTTCCAAAACCCGGTTAAACCAACTCACCCAATCTGTGGGCAAAGATATGAACCCACGCTTTCTCAACCGTCGTGAAGTCATCTACCTCAATGATGGCAAAGGCATCAAGCAACTTCACCGGGTGAATGTTGAAACCAAAGAAGTAAATCAAATAAGCAATTATCAACAAAGTGTAAGAACCTTTGACATAAACCGCGCTGACCGAGGTTTAGGATTTTTACAAATTGAAAAAGGTAGGCTCTATCCTTACTATAAAAACGAATTTAATTTTTCTGAGGATGTTAGTTCAGAATATGTAACCCCTCGTGTTACTTCTCTAGAAGCTTTTGCCAATTTGGATATCCCGCGTCGTAGAATTCCTGAGGGATTCTCAGATTCTGCTAATGTAGCCGAGCCGGATACCTTTATAGAACCCTATGAAGAGGATGAAATAGATACCGATAATTACCAGTTCAACCAAGAAGTGGTTAATGAAAACAAAAGTGGACTTGCCACCGCTCAGCAAGAAATGCTGAACAAAGCCCGCCAGGCTAGTCAAAATCGGGTTAAAGTTGTAGGCCCTTACGAATATACCCCCCGGTTTCGAACTGAAAATGTAGTCACCTCTGTGCAAATTGACCCGCTCCGCGGTTGGGGGGCCGTTTTGAAAATGACCACCTCCGATCTGCTGGAAAACCACAAAATCCGGGGTGGGTATTTCTTAGTTACCGACCTACGCAGCAGTGATTTTTTTGGAGAGTATGAGTACTTAGCCCGAAGGTTTGATTTTGGCTTGCGCTATGACCGAAAAGTAATTGCCATCAACAATGACCAATCCGACCAACGCTATACCCTTAACCGTGTGGAAGGCACCATATCTTTCCCCATTCGGAACACAAGCCGCATAAGCGTTTCTCCGTTTTACGCCACGTCACTTTGGGTACCATTAAACTTTGACCTAGCCGATCGTGATGACCATCGACGACATTATGGAGGAGTTAAGGTAGAATATGTATACGACAACACGATCTTAAACGGTCAAAACATGATCTCCGGAACCCGGATGAAAGTTCGCTACGAGCGCTTTATCACCCTAGCCCTAAACGATGGGGTTACGGCTCCATCTACATTTGTCACTTCTAGTGGGCAAGCCCTAGTATCCCCAGGCCCTACCACCCGTTCTGGTAATGATTTTGATAAAATTACGGTTGATATCCGGCACTACGAAAAAATCCACCGAGACCTAATACTTGCCACTCGTTTTTCCTACGGACGCTTTGGAGGACGGGCCCCCAAAAACTTCCTCGTGGGTGGCATGGATAACTGGCTTTTTAACCGTACAGACGGGGGTGGGGTTGACCCTAGCCCATTAGCTACGGCAGCCACAGCTAGTGATGGGGCCACCACTATCCAAATTGATAATAGTGACATTCTTTTCCACGAGTTTGTTACCAACCTACGCGGATTTAACTACAACAAAATTGCCGGAGATAACTACTTACTGGCCAATATCGAGATACGTTTTCCTATCATCAAATACTTATTTGGAAAACGAATCAATAGCAATTTCCTAAAAAACCTTCAGTTGATAGGCTTTTATGATGTGGGTACCGCTTGGACGGGAGTAAGTCCTTTTAGACGCTCCAATAACATCAATACTCGGAATATTTCTCGTCAAACTTTTGATATAACCGTCAATAATTTCAAAAACCCATTCCTTCAGGGCTATGGAGCCGGCCTTCGTACGGTGCTCTTGGGGTATTATCTTAAACTTGACGTGGCCTGGGGCGTGGAAGACTTCAATGTGGCCGATAGTCCCAAATTCTATCTTACATTTGGTTACGACTTTTAGTTAAGCCCCTCGTTTGTTTAAACGAATAGCAGATGGCAATAACAGGCTATGCGAAAATTACAAAATGAAGAGCTCCAGAGAATTAGTATTGAAGAGTTTAAATCCCGGCCTAAAACGCCTATAATACTTGTTTTAGATAATGTCCGGAGCTTGCATAATGTAGGAGCGGCTTTCCGAACCGCCGATGCTTTCCTTTTAGAGAAAATATACCTCTTGGGCATTACCGGGAAACCCCCTCACCGAGAAATCCAAAAAACGGCCCTGGGAGCCACCGAATCAGTAGCTTGGGAGCATCGCCCCGAAGGAGAAAGCCTCATGGATGAACTCAAACAAAAAGGCTGGACATTAATTGCCCTAGAACAAACCGATCAATCGACTTCTCTCCAGGACTTCCAGCCTCAAAAAGAAGCTTCCTACGCCCTAATTTTTGGCAATGAAGTATTTGGTGTACAAGACTCCTTACTTGCCAAAACACATCATTGCATCGAGATTCCTCAATCGGGCACCAAACATTCCTTTAATATCTCTGTAAGTATGGGGATCGCCCTCTGGGATTTTTGGTCTAAACTGAATCCTTAAACAAGCCGTCTTGCTTATATAAGTTTAATTCTATTTTATTTAAGCAAAGTCTTAGAAAATGTCAAGATTTCTTATTTTATTTGCAAAAGTACTCGGCATACCGAGTACTTTTGCCAAAAAAAACACCTCAAAGGAGGTGTTGGGTGGTGTTAGCTGGATTCGAACCAGCGACACACGGATTTTCAGTCCGATGCTCT
>CAWUIO010000184.1:0-8439 GCA_963922455.1 uncultured Microscillaceae bacterium | reverse complement strand
AGAACCCCAAACTGACCCTTTTCGCCGACAAAAAATAAACTTAAACAGTTTCTAATAAAAGAAAAATAAAATAAGGAGAAGTTGCACACTTTCCTAAAAAAATTGAGTAAATACTCCACTTCCCAGAAATTAACTTATGCCCTAAAAGTGATTGCCTTATGCATACCATGCATATTTTACTAGTAAAAGAATCCCGAGCCGGGGAAAAACGGGTGGCCCTGCTCCCAGAAGATGCCGAAAAAATTGTCCGAGCTGGCCATAGACTTTTCATGGAAACTGGAGCCGGAGAATTTCTGGGAATTCCCGATGAGGCTTACCAAAAGCTTGGAGTGAAAATACGTACAGACTTTAAGCTAAACCCCCAAATATTTCATGACATTGCCTTGCTTATTCGAGTTAAACGACCTGATAGAGAAAGGGAAGCCGAAGAATGGAAATTCTTTCCGGCCCAGATGTCCATGCTAGGCGCGCTGGATCCTTATGAAAAAAATAGCCCCCATATTACTGAATACCGCAAAGCCCGTATCCAAGCATATAGTTTAGACCAAATCCCCTTGCCCAAAGATCACCCCATGAATATGTTGGCGGGGATGAGCCACATAACTGGCCGCTTAGCTATGCAAGATGCTTGGCAACGTTCGTCCCGGGTCTCCATCAGCACTATATTATTGATTGGTTTTGGCACTCTTGGGCAATCTGCTTTAAAAATGGCCCGAGAATTGGCCCCTCAGGCAAGCATCTATGTCACGGCCACGCGGGAGGCGCAACTAGAAAAAATTAGGGCCAAGAAAGCAAGCCCAATTCTTATCTCCAAAGATATGCCCCTGGACCAGCAAAAAAAGATACTGAGTCCCTACGTACGGCAATCGGATATTATCCTGAGCAGTGCTAGGCAGTCTGGCCAGAAAGCACCTGTCCTCATTGACGAAGCCATGCTTCAGAGCTTAAAAAAGGGAACAGTCATTTTAGATCTGGCATTATCAGAAGGGGGAAATGTGCTAGGTAGTAAGCACGATGCCCAGATTGATCTAGCCCATGGGGCCATAATAGCCAACATAAGTGGCTACCCCAAAGCCGAACCTCTAGAGGCCAGTCAGGTATGGAGCCGGGCGAGCCAAACCTTTGTGGAGCTATTTAGTAAAGACCCGGCAGATCCCTTGCTCAAAGCCGGTTTAGTGAGCTAATCGTCTTGACACTTGCGGGCTTCTGTTAGCCTGGGCAATTTCCGTTTTTTTTGGCTTAGGGATGGAGCGGCCTGTTTGAGCTCGCCGCTGGCTGGGCGTTGGCCAGCGAGTAGCGAGAGCCCGACCCGCGCCGGCAGTTATTTGCAAACGTAAATCTATTGGGATTGCGCGGGGAAGCCCCAGGGCGTATTAACTCGGATAATTAGGTGCATAATATCTCCAAAAGAGTACCTCAGGCTGATTTGCCTGACAAGATATATACATTTACCGAAACTATTAAGCCGTTCACCCCGTAAAAACTGTAACTAATCTAAACACAAGACTTCATACGGTAAGCTAAACTAAAAGAACCAATATCCTAAACCAGCTATTTTTAAAATCTGAAGTTGTGATAGGTTAATTTTTGGGCGGCCCATGTTAACCCTTTACAACTTCCTTTTCTTGCGAGCCATTTTTGAAACTGAGTCATATCATTTACCCAAGCTTTAATCCGTAAACCTGTATGAATACCGCCATTCAAATACCGGAGAGCTTAAATTATAAACACATCCTTGAGCTCACCACCGAAAAAATTCCTAATGGGGCCGTAGTTGTTTTCGACCGTTCCCTCCGATATCTTTTTGCGAGGGGAGAATCCTTAAAAAAACACGGCCTGGAAAATGTTGTGGGCAAGCGCTTGTATGATATTTTGCCAGAGGATGCTTGGAAACAATTGGAGCCCTATTACTGGGCTGCCTTGCAAGGGGAATCCCAACACTTGAATTATGATAATGGGGAGGGGTATTTTTGGACCCGTTTTGAACCGGTTTGGGAAAAAGATAAGGTAATTGCCGGGATGGTCTTGGTCGTGGAAATTACCAACCTGATCTTGGAAAAAGGCCAGCTCTCCAATAAAATGCACATGATTAGCCACGATACCAAGTCGCCTTATAACTCCATCATCGGCTTGCTCAACCTGCACCAATTGGTACCCTGCGAAGAAGAAAAGGAGCATATCCTGCAAAGGATTGAGCAAATTTGTAAAGACGGTTTACAATATATTGAAGGGGTATTGGAAGAAAATATGGCTCAGGTTAATTTTGAAGAACTTCTGGTCAATCTTAAAAATATATTGGCGGTACACCCCAACCGGTTCCGGGTACATTTTAGCTATCAACTCCATCTCAAAAGCCAATTACAATTCAACCTTTCCTTGCTCCGCTCTTTGATTGAAAATCTGGTCTTAAATTCTTACAAATATTATGACCCCCAGAAGGAGGATTCGTTTGTAAAATTACACCTTAGAGAAGATGATACCCACCTTTACCTCAAGGTTGAAGATAATGGGCTGGGCATTGAAGAAGAAAAACAAGCGGATATTTTTAAGCTGGGCCAGCGGACCCATGTAGAGGCTGCCTCTGGATACGGGGTCGGGCTTAGCATCGTACAAAACATCATTGAGGAACTTCAAGGGAACATAAGCCTGCATAGCCAACTCAGCCAAGGCACCCAGATTACCATTCAAATTCCTAATAGTTAGGACAAGATACCTCCATTTTTTTGAGGGACAGACAACGGTATGGGCTCCCTACTGGTCTTGAATAGTAGGGCTTAGACACTTCTCATGTCTAGCTTCTTATTTATTCACTAAATATGACTGTAATGAAGAAACTGCTTTTTGTAATCACGATGCTTTCCCTTTCCCCTATGGCCTTTGCTCAAGACATACCGCTCGTTGATTTCGGGCTCAAAGCCGGGGTAAACTCCACTTGGTTGCGTGGCTTACCCTTGGGTTTTGATGGGGATGGCAATAGATCCGGTTTTGTAGGTGGGGCTTGGGCCCGGTTTAACGTGCCCGGTATTGGTCTTTTTGCCCAACCCGAGCTTGTTATCTCACAAAGTGGAGGTTCTTATACCATAGATGGTTCTGCGGGATCGAGTGAGATTCGTATGACTAGTTTGGACATCCCTATTATACTCGGGAAGCGAATTGGCATTGGGCCCCTCGGCCTTCGCATTGGGGCAGGGCCGGTATTTAGTAGTATTCTAAGCGCTAAACTTGAAAATAGTGTGGATGGTGAATTAGATTTAAAAGATGTTGATCTTGTAAATAACCTTCAACTACACCTGCAGGCAGGTATCGGGGTCGATATATCTAAGTTGGCAGTCGATGTGCGTTATATTCACAGTTTCTCTAGCATTTTTGATGAGAGCATTCTTCTTACCAATGATCAAGGGCAACCGGTGGGTGATATTCAAGACATCAAAGTATCGGGTTTTCAAGTGACCTTAGGCTATAAGTTGTTTTAGTTCTCATACATTTCTTTAAGAATTAGCAGCCCCGAGAGGCTGCTTTTTTTTTGCTTAATGCCCTGTATTCCTTGCTTGGGCAAGATAAGGGGCCATAATTTCAAAAAAATTACACTTTTAAGGCTTAGCTTCTCTTTACGAGCGGGTTAAAACCTGCCCTTTTAGCCCTCTATTATTACGTTCTTTTTTGATCCAATCTTAGCTAAAAAATTATGATACTATCCCAGCCAAATATACTCTCTGCCGATTTTGCCCGAAATCCCTATCCTCATTATGAGCTCATGCGCGAAGCCTTTCCTCTTTTTTATTCCCAGGTGCTGGATTGCTATGTATTGAGTCGTCACGCTGATGTACTTGAAGCCTTAAAAAACCCCGTATTTACGGTCAAAAATTACGAATTTCAGTCCGAACCCCTGCACGGCCGTACCTTTATCCAAATGGACGGTCAAGAGCATGCCCTTTATCGTAACATAGTAGCTCCCCACCTACGGGGCAGTAATCTAAGGCAAAACCTGGTCCCGATGATGGCAACGATTAGTCAAGAGCTCTATGCTACTTGGAAAGGGCAAGACCGGGTCGATTTTGCCAAGAATTATGCCGCCCGCTTTCCTATCTTGGTGATTGTAGGTCTACTCGGTTTAGACCAAAACGCAGAGCCTCATTTTCTCGAGTGGTACCGTCGCTTTGTAGATTTTATCGCCGATTTAGGGCAAACGCCCGCCATTACCGAAGCCGCTTTCAAAAGCAAGGAAGAAATAAGTGCCCACCTACTTCCCTTGATCCGGAAAAAAAGAGAAAATCCGGAGCAAGACCTTCTCTCCCATATGAGCCAAAAAACGATAGAGGGCAAACCCATGGACGATGTGGAAATCAAGGCCTTTGTAAGCCTTTTGATTACCGCCGGGGCAGAAAGTACCGACAAGATGCTGGCCTTGACCTTGCGCAATCTGCTGCTTCATCCTGAGCAAATGCAAGCCATTCGGGAAAATCGGGAGCTAATTTCGGCAGCTTTTGCTGAGTCATTAAGGTACTCTCCGGTAACCCACCGACTGATGCGAATAACCCAGGAAGAAGTAGCCATTGCCGGAGGGACCATCCCGGCTCAGTCGAAGGTTTTATTATTGCTCGGTTCCGCCCAAAGAGACCCCAGCGTGTTTCAAAATCCGGACCGTTTTGATATTTTTCGGAAAGACTTAGACTTGTCCCAAGCATTTAGTGGAGCCGCCAACCATGTGGCCTTTGGGGCGGGCAGGCATTTTTGTGTAGGGGCTATGTTGGCCCAAGCCGAAATGCAAATTGCTTTTAATCAACTATTTGACTTAACGCGGGAGATTCACTTAGATCGCGCAGATTTTCCCCAAGAAGTAGGCGTCTTTACCCGGGGTTTGCTTACTTTACCCATTCGTTATATTTTGAATTAAGAAAATGAGGGGCTTACCCGCCGGGTCATCACTCCTTGACAATATACATAAGGTGGCCGGCGGGTCGGGCTTTCGCTACTCGCTGCCTCTCCCCACAAGGCCTGACGAGCTCAAACAGGCCGCTCTATCCCTAAGCCAAGAAAATCCCTGAGGAAGTTTTGAGAACTAAACAAATTTTGAGTAATTAGGCATTTCAAACTACCTCATGCACCATGTTTTCTAATTATCGCTTTTTCAGCCTATTCCTGGGTATTCTTTGGTGTACTTCCAAGCTAAGGAGCCAAGAGTTACCCCAAAACTATGAGCATTTAGGTAATATCCCATGGCCATCATCTATTGATGTTGAATATCTTGGAGATATCTTGGTAGATACCACCCTAGGATACTTGGCAATTCGATTTGACAGAAAACCTGCCTATGTCCAAATTTATAGTACCAAGTTTTGGAACCTCCAAAATACAATCAAAATTAAGGGCTATGCCCATTTACCCTCTTCCTATTTTGACCCCTACGAAAAAACCTTACTCATAGACCTTTTAAAAAATAGCGGTAAGTATCTACAAGTTGATTTAGTTACATACGAGCAAAGACTCGTAGATTGCGAGTACATTGCTGTAGATTGTGATTATTTACCAGAAACTCATAAGACGGTTGAAGTAAATGAAGATGAAGAGGGCTGGATTTTGTATACGCAAACAGATAATTATTGCTTGGTGGTCTTAGAAGATTATTCTATTGACATCTACTTAAAGAGTCTTCCTTCGTTTCAAAGATAAATTAGTTACTTGCCTTATCACTCCAGTGGGCCCGTATCATCTCCCTTTTTCCAGGAGGGCCAGGGAGTTTTTCAATCTCAAAACCAGCTGCTTGTAGATTCCGTTTTACCGCTCCTTTGGCACAATACGTAACCAAACAAGCCTCCTGGTCTAGCAAGCCCGCAATTTTTTCAAATACGGAAAGCTCCCACATTTCGGGGTGTTTACTAGGGGCAAAAGCGTCAAAATAAACCAAGTTGTACCGCTCTGGAGTGTTAAAATCCTGTATCCGGCTTTGTTTTTTCTCCAAAAACATTCCTTGCCCCAGGGCGTGGACTTGCTCCCAGGCCAAGCCGTGCAAAGCCTCAAAATTCAAATCAGGCACCTTTTCAGAGAGTAAAGCCGGGTAGTTTAATTCGGTGATTAGTTCTTCCGGAATCGGGATGGGTTCCAAGCCGGTATAATGTAAATCAATAGATGAACGGGCTTGCTTCATAAAGAGAAAGCTTAAATACGCATTCAAACCCGTGCCCCAGCCGATCTCCAGTACATGGATAGGCTTGTCTGGGTATTCTTCGGCTCGATATTGTAAGCCTGCCTCTATAAACACATGTTTGGACTCCTGTAAAGCCCCATACCTTGAGTGATATATTTCTTGAAATTGCTCACTAAACAAAGTGTGTGAGCCATCTTCGGTCAAATGTAATTTTATTTTCCCCATATTGTAGTCAAAGTACCAAGCTTACACAACTCATCAAGCTGGGGCTTGGGCTGTCATCGAGGATTTAGCGCTTAATTTACGAACTACCAAATTAAACCAAAGCAATCCGAGGGTAGCCGAAATGAATGAGGCCAACAAAATAGCCAATTTGGCAGCCGAGAGCAAGTATTCATCTTCCAAGGCCAGCTCTGCGATAAATAGCGACATGGTAAATCCTATTCCGGCCATCATGCCTACCCCAGTAAGGCTAGACCAGTTGGATCCCTCAGGTAGTGGGCTCACCTTATTTTTTACCAAAATCCACGTAAAGCCCACTATGCCGATTATTTTCCCCAAAACCAAACCAAAAATAATTCCCAAACTAACCGGATGGCTTAACATTTGAAATACGTCTCCTTCAATGCGAATTCCGGTGTTGGCCAGGGCAAAAAGGGGTAAAATAAAATAATTGACAATAGGATCTAGTTGGGCTTCTACCCGCTGCAAGGGAGTACTGGCACGTTTGGTCTCTATCACGATCCGGCTCATGATTTCTTCCTGACGATGCGATAGTAAAGACATGGGGTCTCCACAGCATTCTTGAAACTCACCACTCCATTTTTGTAAACTTGCCCGATATTCTGACTCGGTTATTTTTCGGTTTGCCGGAATAGTTAAAGCTCCTAATACCCCAGCCAAAGTAGCGTGAATTCCTGACAAAAACAGCGCAATCCAAAGCCCCAAAACCCCAACAATCAAATAAAACCACATATTCCGAACTCCCAAATAATTGGCTAAGGCCATAATGCCTAGGTATACGGCGGCTGCTTCCAAACTCTGCATATGGATAGCTGGGGTCAAAAAGAAAGCAATAACCAAGACTGCCCCTACATCGTCGGCTGTGGCAAGAGCGGTTAAAAAGACTTTCAGTTTCTCAGATACTAAGCCCCCTACCAGGGTTATCAAACCCAAGGTAAAAGCAATATCTGTTGCCATCGGGATGCCCCAAGCTTTGCTTGCTTCATTGTCATAATTAAAGCTCAAAAAGATAAGCGCCGGGGCTACCATACCGCCAATAGCCGCCACAACCGGTAAAATAGCCTTCCGAGCTGAGGAAAGCTCTCCTTCCATTAATTCTTTCTTAATCTCGAGGCCAACCGTAAAGAAAAATAAGGCCATTAAGCCATCATTTATCCAGACGTGCAGGGGCCTATTAATGTCAAAGCCCTCAAAACCAATCCGAAAATTGGTGTGAAAACAATGCTCATAACTTTCGTGGAATGGAGAATTGGCCCATATTAAGGCAATGACTACCATAAGCAATAGGAGCATTCCCTTAGCATACGGTTTTTCGAAGAGTTTACTGATTTTGTTAATAAAACGGTCGGCCGGGGTAATCTGCATTGTAGATCTTCATGGTTTATATCTGCAAATGTAAGTAGGGATTTGGGAATTTAAAGGAACTAGTTTAAGAGCTCCTATCATTTTAATCCCATTGTTTGGCGAATGAACTGTTGAATGAAAACTTCCGTCTTATATAAATCTTGTAATACCTCCGCGCCTTGGTGTCCAACTCCTTGCTCGAGTAATAATAAACTGGGAGAATTTTGATTTGACCTATTTTGTAAGGCAGCCAACATTTTGAAGGTGTGAACTGGAGATACTCGGTCATCGTCTGTTCCGGTTACCAATAAAATCGCAGGATAATCTGTTTGTTCCTTTACATTGTGATAAGGGGAATAATTCAACATATTTAGACACTCCAAGGAATCTTCAACACTACCATATTCTTTTTTCCAATAATTTCCCACCGTATGATTATCAAAACGCATCATGTCATATACCCCATTTTCGGCAATAACCACGTTAAAAAGTTCTGGGGCTTGTAACATGACAGAAGCAACTAACAAACCTCCATTAGACGATCCTCGGATGGCTAATTTTTGAGGATTGGTATAATTTGAATCACTCAGATAGCGAGCTGCATAGATAAAATCATCAAAAGTGTTTTGCTTGTTTAACAATTTTCCTTGTTCATACCAAGTGGACCCCATTTCCCCCCCACCCCTGATTAAGGGTACAGCTAAGAT
>CAWUIO010000183.1:0-8634 GCA_963922455.1 uncultured Microscillaceae bacterium | reverse complement strand
ATTTTTTGTTTAAAAATCTGTAAATCAGGGGCTTAAGCCTTTAACTCACGTTAAAGTAAATAATTGGGAAATTATTTGCAAATTTGGCCAAAATTTATGTTTTACGCTCTTAAATAAACACTCACATAAAAGATACCTACTCGTTTCAGGACTCCTTCAGAAATATCAGAGCGCCCTGCCTCATCGTTGGGATGCCTTAGAGAAGGAGTTAGTGGGTACTTATCGTTTTCTAAACAATAAGCATGTTACTTTGACAGATCTAATTAACCCGCTTTTAGGAGCAACATCCATTGGCGGCTTTTTACCACCTACCCGGTGGAAGATTAGGAAAAGGCCTTGCTCATAGGTCAGTGGTGTGGGCAACGCTGGTGGATAGAAGAAGTCTTCCGTTTGCTTAAAAAAACAAGGTCTTGACCTGGAGGCCAGTCAGTTAGAGAGCGGGGCGGCCCTCAAAAGGATGAGTGCCCTGTGCTTGGGAGAGGCGGTCCGTATCTTAGCCCTGCGACAAGGGAGGCATGGGGAGGCCGCCGTACCGGCCCAACTTTATTTTTCTCCCCAACAAATAGAGTGTTTGCAAGAACACCAGGCCGACAAGCCGGGGGGTACCTCGAAACAACAAAACTCCTACCCACCTAAAAGTTTGGCCTGGGCGGCCTGGCTGATCGTCCGGATGGGGGGATGGGACGTATACGGGGTCAAGAAAAATCCTCCTGGGGTCATTAGCTTTTTCCGGGGAATGGAACGCTTCCATAGCCTATTCGAAGGATGGCATCTGGCCAGAAAAGGAAAAATACCTAAAAATGAATTATCCAAATTTTTGGAGTGAAAATTACTGTAGGAAGATTAGCCAAGCCGGAAGAATGTTTTCTGAAAACCTTAGATACCCCCCCATAAGCGCAAAACGGGCCAAGATCTTAAAATCCTGGCCCGTTTGGATAGAAATTTAAATGCAGTATGTAATTACTTACTCATCTCCATAGCCATCTTCACCGCTTCGTGGGCATTTACCACCCCTCCGGTCTTGCTTAAAGTAGCAAAATCAACTTGCTTGGCGCCAGGACCACGGCTTCCGGGCTGGTTTACCTTGATATCATACTTCACAGCCGACTCAAGAAGAATCTTCTTCACTTGTTGAGCATCAAGGTCGGGGAAATAGGCCATCAAAAGGGCAGCTACCCCACTCACAATAGGGGCCGCCATACTGGTGCCTTGTAAATCTTCGTATCCATTATCTGGTACAGTAGAATAAATAGAATAACCTGGGGCAAAGATATCTACCTTAGTCTCACTGTAATTGGAGAAAGTAGCCGGAAGTTTTTCATTATTAAAATAGGTGCTCGCGCCTACCGTGATCCAGTTTTGGGCTACTTTGCCCTCCCCAAAGTTTTTATTAGGGTAGTTATCGTAATCATCCAGATTAGCTCCATCATTACCTGCTGCGTGGATAAGCAAAACTCCTTTACTTTCGGCATACTTTACTGCTTCATCTACCACTTTTTTGTGAGGAGAATAAGATTTACCAAAACTCATATTAATAACGCGGGCCCCATTATCGGCGGCATATCGGATGGCGTTGGCTACATCCTTGTCCCGCTCGTCCCCATCGGGTACCGTACGGATAGCCATCAATCGGGCAAAATCGGTTACTCCTTCAATCCCTTTCTTATTTTTACGAACGGCTCCAACCAAACCGGCCACGTGGGTTCCGTGTTGCCCGTCGGGCCCTTCTACTTCATTATTACCGTAGAAACGCTCTTCTTTATTATCATAGTTATCGCCAACAATATCACGGGACTTAAATTCTAAGTTGTAGTGATAGTCTACTTGATTCTTGTAGTACTCAAGGCCTTCTTTAGATTCTACCAAGGTCTGAATTGGGTCAACTCCCTGGTTCATCACGTATACTAAAAATTCTTTGGCAGCATTTACTTGCTCATCTTCCGTTTCTAGCTTTTCCAGGTCTTCCAGCGTAAATTCTTCTTTGCCTAGGGCCTTTTGTACGGCTGGAATGGTTTGCTCCAAACGCATGGTAACTTGAGTAAAATACTCAAGGGGTTCTTTCAATTCATTTATTTCTGCTTCGTACTCTTGTCTTAGTCTTTTGTAAAGTTCATATTCTTGCCGCTCCTCCTCGGGAATATCTTCCCGGGATTTGCCCTTGAATCGCTCCTTATACTGGGCAAAAAGGCGGGTAATCTCAAGATTGTCAAAGTGAACGTCCTGGCCATCGGCCCCCCCTATAAAATCCCAGCCATAGATGTCATCTACGTATCCGTTTTTGTCATCGTCTTTACCATTATCGGGTTTTTCTTTTTCATTTACCCACATGTTGTCGGCCAGGTCTTCGTGATCTACTTCCACGCCTCCGTCAATGATCGCTACCACCACGGGTTTGCCTTTACGGCCTTTTAATAGTTTGTAAGCTTGCTCTAAGCTAATACCTGGATATTGGTCTTGCTCAAGATCTAAATGGTACCAGTTTTTGGGAGCTTCAGGAGCTTCTTCCTGGGCCTGTAGGGCAGTTAAGGGCAGCATCAGGAAGAATAATAGGAAAAGCTTTTGGAAATTCTTCATGGATTGAGTGTTTGTTTTTTTTGGTTTGAGAATCTAAGTATTAAAAATTGAATTAACCCTGCAACATCTTGTGTCCGGGCCTGGTTCGTTTTGGGTTCAGAATTTATACCAAGAGGTAAAGTATTGGCTAAATCCATAACTCGACAAACCGTAACCCTTTTTATACGTAAGCCTGGGGGCCTAAGTTGATCTTAGGGCCCGATTCTTACATAAAAAACCTCATGCTGGGGCTTTACTCTTTACAAGGAATGGCCAACTCCACACTTTCTAAGGACTCCCAAACCGGATCTGTGAAGGCTTTGGGAGAAAACATAAACCAAACAAGGTTCCGCTCTTGCTTGGGACAGGCAAAGTATCTTACTTGGGCAAATAACTGTATGGGAGACTTGGTAAAAAAAGCATCGTATACTGTAAGCTTTCCTGAATAGTATTCAGCGGGCCCTCCTTCTTTTAGGGAGGCCTTAAAATGGGCCTCAGTGGCAGATATTTGATCGGAGGAATCTTTGTTCATATTACGCACCACTTGGTTGAGGCCGTCAAAATAAAGCTCGATAATACTTTTTAGCTTATTTTCATTCAAATCCAGGGCATCTTCAATAAACCAGACAAAGGTATAAGACCAAAACTCAGGGCTATCCTTCTCATGCCAACCGGGCATAAAACGTATGTCCTCAAAGCCATGATAGGGTAAATCTGGAGCAAAGGCTAGAGGAAAGGAAATTTGCTCGATGCGCCAATCGGATGGAGCCTTTAAAATAAGTGAATCTTGGGCTTCCTGGGCATAGATGCTTGGGCTTAGCCAGCAAGCCCAGCCTAGTAGGATTAGTAATGTTCTAGTCATATGGTTATAGGTTATGGTTAATTTCTAATTTAATCAAATAGCCGGAAAACAAGTAATATTCTATCGAGTCCTGGCAAAATTCTATTTAGCCAGTAGATAAACCCTCCAAGCTTTAATTTTTGCTATATATTCGCATGCTAAAGTTTCATGGGAATGACAATTTGGCTTAGGGATGCCACCCCGGAGGGGCGGAGACCGCCGCTGGACGTGGGCGGGCTGGCTCGGGCTTTGCTGGCAAGCCCGGCCCGAGCCACGGGTGCTAGTCATGTACAATTAAAAACTATAGATCCTTAGTACGGCATACTCACATAAGTATATCGCATGCGAGGGAAAGCCCCATTAAATCATAGACGGGCGCATAATCTTTTTTGGAGTGATTCATAAAGTACCTATCATACGTAAAGTATCCAGTTCGCGAGAACCCCAAACCCAGATAGCCATGATCGGTGGAGGGAGCTGGGCCACCGCCTTGGTGAAAATGCTTTCTGAAAACCCCGTGCGGGTACACTGGTGGCTCCGGAGCCGGGAATCCGTGCGTCATATCCGCCAATTTCGCCACAACCCGCGTTATCTCAGCGATGTAGAAATTCACAAGCGCAAGGTGAAGGTATATACCGATCTCAAAAAATCCTTAAAGCTGGCCGAATACGTTTTAATTGCGATTCCAGCGGCATTTGTGAAAGATGCATTGTCTCCATTAGAGCCCGGTTCACTACGGGGCAAGGTGATTGTCTCGGCGGTAAAAGGAATTATCCCCGAAGAAAACTTATTGGTCTCAGAATATCTTGAGCAGTATTTTGACCATCCCCCAGAAGATGTGTGCGTTATTGGAGGCCCTTGTCACGCCGAAGAAGTAGCTTTGGAAAAGCTTTCCTACCTCACCATTGCTTCCCGGCAAACTGTCCATGCCAAACAAGTAGCTGCCTTATTACAAGGGCGGTATATACGAACCAAAGCCAGTAATGACCCCATAGGGATAGAATATGCGGCTATTATAAAAAATATTGTTGCCCTAGCTTGCGGAATAGCCCACGGAATGGGGTATGGAGATAATTTTCAAGCCGTTTTGGTTGCCAATGCTACCCAAGAAATCGAACGCTTTGTCCGCAAGGTCTTTCCCCAAGAAGGGAGGGAAATTAATGCCTCGGCTTACTTGGGCGATTTATTGGTTACGGCCTACTCCCAATTTAGCCGCAACCGGACCTTTGGCAGTATGATTGGCCGGGGCTACTCGGTGCAATCTGCCCAAATGGAAATGAATATGATTGCCGAAGGCTACTACGCCGTTAAGTCGGTCTATGAGATAAACCAGCAATACCAAGTGTTTATGCCCATTGTAAAGGCCGTGTATACTATTTTATACAAAAGAGAATCCCCTCGTCAAGAAATGATGATCCTGCAGGATTTACTAAGCTAAGTCAAATTTTATCAAAAAATCCTAAATTTTAAGTATCGTTCGGCCCCTCCGAACCGTATGAAATAAAAGCCGTTAAGCCCTAAAAATTGCATAGAATGCACTGCCCAATCTATGCGCAATTACACATTAGGTTTTGGTAAATAATTTATATTCTATGGCACGATCTGAAGAAGCTCTTAAAAACTACGTACAGAAGATCCTTAGTATACAAAAAGAAAAATCCAATCGCCCCCTCTCGGAAGCAGAAATGAAACAGATTGCCCTGGAATTGGGTATGTCTGAGAGCGACTGGAAAGATGTACAAAAAACGGTACAAGAACACATCACCCGTGGACAAGGGTATCTGCAATATCAAAATTGGAATGATGCTTTGGAAGAGTTTAAACAAGCGCATGCCATTGCCCCCAATAATTTGGAAGTTTTGGAGGGATTGTCTCAGGCTCATTTTCAAAAGTGGAAGCAAGGCAAGGAAAAAAACGATCAAAACCAAGCGGGATATTTTGCCCGTAAGTACCTACAATTTGTCCCCTCGCACCAAGCCTCTTTGCAGCTAATAAGTGAGCTAAAAAAAGGAGAAAGCCTCCATAAACCCTTCAATAAAAGAATTGCGATCCTCTCTGGGGTAGTAGGAAGCCTAGTGGTCATCCTTTTGGTGGTGGTCGTGTACCTTAACCAAAGTAATCATGAACTAGAAAAACGGGACTACGCTCCCCCCACGCAGGCTAGCTCCCCCGACGCAGAAAACACTAGCAGTGTGACTAAAAATTCGGAGGGCCAAAGCTTGGTTAAAGTTTCCAAATCGGCTAGCATTAGCGGCGAAGATCAACTTCCGGTAGAATTGGTAGTAGAAAGTGATGAGGCTCCCTTTGCGATCGAACTTGAGAGCTCCGAGTTGAGCCCGTATTCGGATGCCTTCTCTTATCGCTTCAAAGGCTTTATTGTGCCTAAGGGAGTGGAAATTGATGAGCTAGTCTTGCAATATGAACTTGTAGACAAAAATGGGAAGGTAGCCGCCGAAGATACCGACGACTCTATTTCCGAACATTTTCCTACGGTCCGGAGTGGCGACAAGCACCCCATTGATTTTCTTATCCATAAAAAACGAAAAGCTCCAAATTTAGAAAAAGTAGTGATTAGCATCCAAAAAATTGACCAATCTCCCGCCCCCAGCACCTACGATGCGTCTCCCGAAGCCGAATTACTTTGGCAAATTCGCAAGCCTTCAAATGTAGAAATAATCATACGCGAACGGTACAGCAAATACAGTGTCAATGAGTATCTTAATAAAGGCGAAGTGGGGCACAAACTGGTTTTAGAAATTGAGAACACCGGCCAAAGGCGCCTGGAAGAGCTTACTGTGGCTATAGAATGGCTGGATCAGGCAGATAAAGTCCTCATTTCCAAAGAAGCAATTATAACGTATTCTTCTCAGCCCAAAATGTTGCCTGGGCATACCCGCATAGAATATGTCTTGGAAGATATACCAGTTCCAGAAGTAGAATCGATCAAAGGCTACCGTGTGCAAGTGATAGAGGCCGAATAGAGAGGGGAGGGTAGGACAATATATAAGCCCAGGCTGCTAAGCCCGGGCTTTCTTTTTTCTCTATTGCAAGTTAATTGGGACTTGTATTTTTTCCCAAGCCAAGGTCAAGACCGCCTGCTCGGTATCCAGGGTGAAAGTCATCCGTTCTTGCGAATCATTTACCTCAAGGGGTTCTGCACTCACCTCCAACTGATTTTCTTCTGGTTTGTATTTAAAGGCACCCCATTGATCAAAGTTTTTATTAAAAATGATCTTCCAAGTATCTTTGCCTGGGATGGTAAACAAAGCATATTTTCCTTTGGGCAAAACTTCTCCCTCGACCTGAATGTCTTGATCTACTTCAAACACCGTGGCTTCGTTGGCTCCGGTGCGCCATACTTTTCCATAAGGTACCAGTTCGTCCCAAATTTTCCGTTCTCTTACCGAGGGCTGGCTATAATCCACTCGGATGGTGGCTTCCCCAATTTTGCCGCTTACTTGGGCCGGCGGACTTTTACGATTGGATTTATCTTGATTACACGAAAATAATAAAGCCGTAGCCATGACAAAGACTAGTAGACTAGTAGAACGGTGGATAGTTTTTAAGAACATGGTCTGTGTACGTTTGAATTATGGAAAAATTCAAAATAAAGCCTCTTTTTTAAAGGGAGTGTTAGCAAAGTGTTAAGAACTTTCTAAGGGATAAATACCAGAGGCATACTTTGGAGCTTCCCCGCGCCATTAAAACTGCTTCAAAATAGACAGAGGGTGGGCTCTCGCTACTCGCTGGCCATCGCTAAGACCAGCGGCGGGCTGGAACAGGCCGCTCCATCCCTAAGCCAAGGAAAACCTTCTTTATTGACGAGTAAAAAATTGAGAACCAGCGCCTTGGCTTAGGTGGGGCTGGTTCGCAGTCAAGCAGCCTTCGGCTGGCAGTTCTGAGAACTGCTTTTATTGAAAAGCTCGAGATGGTCCTACGGAACATCCACTCACAACGGGTAAACACTACCTCTTGTGCCAAACGCATTGCAAATGCTTAAACCCAGTGAAGCACGCGTTGGCCACTAGCCCACAAGCCAGCCCAAAAACGCGCGCCAGCCCGTTTTTTTTAATACGGAACATGAGCGACAGCGGGGAGGGGGGAGGATACGTATTATTTAAAAGTGCAATTGTGCCATCTTAACTTATCGGATAATCCTTCTTGTAACCAAAGTGGCTGTTTTGCTAATCTCACTGATACAACATTGTTAGGATCTGTTTCTAAGCAAAAGATTGGAGAACTTTTCTTTTGAAAAACTTGATCAACAATATTATTTAAGCAAGTTTTCTCTTCAATAATCAATGGATTGTCCTCGAGATAGTCAGGTACATTAAGTAGAAATAGTAATTCCTTGCTTAAATAATTATCATCCAAATATTTAGATTCAGAGCCAAGAATAGGTAAACCCTTTGAAATTTTAATTAATCTTGTAGGATACAAATTTTCATCTAACTCAACTATACTAGATATTTCTTGAAATTTCCCAATGGGATAATTACCGTCATAAAAGTGTTCTACAACTTTTTCATTGAAGTGCTTCATTGTATTTATAAAGAAGGTAATTTTTTCTTGCTTTAAGTAAACAAAAACACCGGGCAAGTAATCACTACCATATTCACCATTCCTTTCATAGTCATCATACCAGTTCTCAAAACTTAAAATAACAAAGTTGCTGGTATCATACAATACCATCCTAAAATTATTATATTTCGGATATATCTCGTAGTGATGAATTTCAATTAGTTTTCCAGTTTTTGTATAGCCAAGTTTGTAATAAAAATCTGGATTAACCTCCCCTTCAATTGGTGAAAATTCTTTAAAATTAAAATCTTTAAATGTTTTAAAATATAGTTGTATATCCTCCGCAGTAGATCCATTAGATTTATCCAATGCAAAATTATAAACTTCACCAAGAGTTACTGGACACATAGTATTAGGATCTCTGGCATTTGATGCACAGTTACTACAAAACGTTGATAAAAGAATAAATATGTAAAACGTGTAAAAACTCATACTAATTATCTTTTTTATAACCTACTCTTAAAAAAGCACCGCTAGTAAACGGATTTTTCAACAATCGAATATTTTTATATGTTAATACTCGTGGAATGTTATACTTGTCTGTCTGTATCACCTTCCATCCCCCAGCTTCTCCACCTCTAAGTCTTCTTAATTGTATATTACTACCCCCCCTCTGGCGCAAGCATAAGCGCAGCGGTGCTTGTGCCTCTTCTCATCCG
>CAWUIO010000182.1:0-8764 GCA_963922455.1 uncultured Microscillaceae bacterium | reverse complement strand
TCTCAGCCCATTCGGGCGCCCATCCCTAAGCCAGATTTGGCGGCGAATAGGGAGGCCAAGGTTTCTCAGATCCGCGAATAAAAGCCAAGGGGGCTGAGCAGAAATGGCGTTGGCAAGGCCAGGCACTTCCCAGTGCTAGTCCTCTTTTTTTAATCGGGGATACAAGCCCGGGTAGGTTAACCTACTCCCAAACAACAAATCTTAATCTCTCCTCTAAAGATTGGCTGAGGGATAGAACGGCATGTTTGAGCTCGCCGCTGCTTGCGCGGAGGCCAGCGAGTAGTGATAGCCCGACCCCGGCGGCACCTAAAACCTATTGGAAGGTTTTTTTGAGCCGGGGGCAGCCCCAAATCTGACCTCTATCGCCGGTCTTTCTAGGTATTTATGCAACCCAATTTTATTACTGAAAACCTAATACTTAAGGTGATTTTTGAGCAATTGCCTCGATACCCTATATTTTTGAGAATATCAGAAAATTAGATAAGGGCTTCATTTTAAGGGGTTTAATAAAATAAGCTTGGCTTTACCCTTCCTCCGCAAGCTTGCTCATGTAAAAAACTGACAAGTATCAGTTTTTCATATATCCAAAATCATTTTTATCCCTCCGGCCCAGCCATACCTTTAAGCCATATTTATTCAATAACTCTATCAAAAACGATATTTATGGAAGGTAATGTAATAACCGGAGAAGAACAGGTAAAACCTTCGGGCCTTCGGATAGAACAGTTTGCGTATGACAATCAAGTGGTTAAGTTGTTTGTAATCGCTACGGTCATTTTCGGGATAGTCGGAATGAGCGTGGGGCTTTTGATTGCCATCCAGTTATTTTATCCGGCGGCCAATTTTGGCATACCCTTTACTTCATTTGGACGGCTTCGTCCTTTACACACCAATGCAATTATTTTTGCTTTTGTGGGCAACGCTATGTTTGCGGGAGTCTACTACTCCATGCAGCGCCTTTTGAAAACCCGTATGTACAGCGATGTGCTAAGCCAGGTTCACTTTTGGGGTTGGCAACTTATCATTTTGGCTGCAGCCATTACCCTTCCCCTGGGGTTTACCACCAGCCACGAATACGCCGAGCTAGAATGGCCAATTGACATCGCCATTACCTTGATCTGGGTGGTATTTGGGATCAATATGATCGGGACCATCTTGGTGCGCCGGGAGCGGCATATGTACGTGGCCATTTGGTTTTATATTGCCACTTTTATTACGGTGGCAGTACTTCACGTTTTCAACTCCATCGAGCTTCCCATTGGGATGTTTAAAAGTTATTATGTGTTTGCTGGGGTGCAAGATGCTTTGGTACAATGGTGGTACGGTCATAATGCCGTGGCATTTTTCCTTACTACCCCGTTTCTTGGTTTGATGTATTACTACCTTCCCAAAGCGGCCAATCGTCCGGTTTTCTCCTACAAGCTCTCGATTATACACTTTTGGTCTTTGATTTTTATCTATATCTGGGCCGGTCCTCACCATTTATTATATTCTTCTTTGCCAGATTGGGCCCAAAGTTTAGGAACGGTCTTCTCCATTATGCTCATTGCTCCTTCCTGGGGAGGGATGTTAAACGGCCTGCTTACCCTACGGGGAGCTTGGGACCGGGTACGGGAAGATCCTATTTTGAAATTTTTGGTGGTGGCCGTGACTGCCTACGGGATGGCTACCTTTGAGGGGCCCATGCTCTCCCTTAAAAATGTAAATGCCTTGTCTCACTTTACCGATTGGACCATTGCCCACGTGCACGTCGGGGGCTTGGGTTGGAATGGTTTTATGATTTTTGGCGTCCTCTACTGGATGGTTCCTCGGCTTTGGGGCACGAAGTTATTCTCTCGTCAAATGGCCAATACCCACTTTTGGCTAGGGACTTTAGGGATCATTTTCTACGCTTTACCGCTGTACATTGCCGGTTTTACCCAAGGCTTGATGTGGAAGCAGTTTACCCCCGATGGGTATTTGGTATATGGCAACTTCTTGCAGACAGTTACGCAGATCTTGCCCATGTATATGTTGCGGGCCCTGGGAGGAGCCTTGTACTTAGCAGGTACTTTATTGATGGCTTACAACTTATGGAAGACGGCGGCCCAAGGGAGTTTCATTGCCAATGAACCCGCTCAGGCCCCCGCTTTAGCCAAGACCTACACTCCCAAAAAAGGAGAAGGATGGCACCATCGTTTGGAGCGGCAAGCGGTATTGTTTAGTGTTTTAACTTTCATTGCGATTGCCATCGGGGGTATTATTGAAATCGTACCCACGATGATGATCCAAAGCAATACCCCCACCATTGCTTCGGTTCAGCCTTATACTCCCTTAGAATTGCACGGTCGGGACTTGTACATCCGAGAAGGTTGTGTGGGATGCCACTCTCAAATGATTCGCCCTTTCCGTTCGGAAACGGAGCGTTATGGAGAATACTCTAAAGCCGGAGAGTTTGTATACGACCATCCGTTCTTGTGGGGGTCTAAACGTACTGGGCCCGATTTGCACCGGGAAGGGGGCTTGCGTAGCGATAGTTGGCATTACTTCCATATGTTGGAGCCTCAACAGATGTCACCGGGTTCTATTATGCCAGCCTATCCTTGGATGTTGAGCAATACATACGATGTCGCTTCTATTATTCCTAAAATTACGGCTATGCGTCAATTGGGAGTGCCTTACCCAGAAGGTTTTGAGTACCAAGTGGAGACTAATGTAAAAGAGCAAGCGGCCTCTATTGTCAAACGTCTGGAAGAAGAAGCCAAGGTGAAAACGACGGGCGACAAGGAAATCATTGCCTTGATTGCTTACCTACAAAGGCTGGGCACCGATATCAAAGTAAGTCCCGGGGAAACAGGTAGCGAAACCGCCATAGTTGAATAAATTTATTAACTGGAGAAGCCTTCGGGCTTTCTCCACCTTAAAAAGATAGCGATATGTTTAAACATTATTTTGAGCTTGTCCAGAATGTAGCCATCTATCCGATTATTTCCCTTATTATCTTCTTTGGGTTCTTCGTATTGATGCTCATCTATATGCTCCGACTGAAAAAAAGCTATGTTCAGAAGATGAAAGAGCTTCCTTTGGAGCTTGACCCAGAAGAATATCCTGACCAATCAAATTATCTAAACTCTTATGATACCTCAAATGCCTAAGCATAGATTCTTTCGAATTGTCTTGAGCCTGATAGTTGGCCTCTTACTTAGCTCCGGTAATGCCTGGGCCCAAGACGAAACCACAAAGGCCAGTAGCCAAATTAGTGAGCAGGAGATGATTCTCCTCCTATTGATCGGGACAACCATCTTGATTAGTATTTTAGTCTTAGTCACGGTATTGTATACCTTATTGATTGTTCGCAATGTGGTCTTTAAGGAAATTGCCCCGGAGGCCGAAGCC
The DNA here is from genome assembly GCA_963922455.1 of uncultured Microscillaceae bacterium. Taxonomy (GTDB): domain Bacteria; phylum Bacteroidota; class Bacteroidia; order Cytophagales; family Microscillaceae; genus CAWUIO01. Next base: position 5,389 of record CAWUIO010000182.1, on the reverse strand, counting down.
GTAAGTCTCTGGAAGAGCTTAGACCGACAGCTTACCAATGCCATTCCTTTAGAAAAGGAAGACAGCATCTTATTAGATCACAATTATGATGGAATCCGTGAATTGGATAACCACTTACCCCCCTGGTGGGTCTACCTTTTCTACGGTACAGTGGCCTTTGGTATTCTATACATGGTAAATTACCATGTGTTGAACTTCTCACCACTGCAAGAAGAGGAGTATGAATTAGCCATGGAAAAAGCAGCTTTTGAGATTGCAGAGTATAAGAAACTACAAGCGAATAATATTGATGAAAGCAATGTGGCATTTGTTCTAGACGATGAAGCTGCCCTAGCTAATGGGAAGGAAATCTTTATGAAAAACTGTACACCCTGCCACGGGAAATCAGGGGCTTCCGAAGGAAACCTGACCGGGCCTAATCTAACGGATGAGTTCTGGCTACACGGAGGGAGTATTCAAGATGTGTTTACGACTATCAAGTATGGAGTCCCCGAAAAAGGGATGATATCCTGGCAAAAACAACTTCGTCCGGAAGAAATGCAAAATGTGGCCAGCTTTATCTTGACTTTACAAGGCATAGACGTGCCCAATGCCAAAGCGGCCCAAGGAGATAAGTATGTTCCTGAAAATACGGAAGAGTAAGAAACCTAATGGCTATTACTTTGGAGTCGCAAGCAAAGTTTTAGCCCTAGGATAAAAACCCAATAGATAGCGTGTCCGGAAAGGAAAGGAGAAGTGCCTGGTAAAGCTGAGCAGGTGCTTCTCCTCCCCACGGTACCATTCTAAACCCTTATAAGCAGTTTCCCGTCTATGAAAAATTTTCAAAACCCAAGCTAATTGTACTATGGAAACGCTAGAAGATATCATTGATACCGAAGAATACCGAGATAGCATTGCCACGGTTGATGAAACTGGAAAAAGAATCTGGGTTCACGCCAAAAAACCCAAAGGGCAATTTACTACGTGGCGTTCTTGGGTCGCTTATTTACTTTTAGGAGGCTTTTTTATTATGCCCTTCATTTGGGTGGAAGGCCATCCATTTCTATTGCTTAACTTATTCGAGCGCAAGTTTATCCTGTTCGGGAATGTGTTCATGCCCCAGGATTTTCACCTGCTTGCCTTGACTTTAATCACCTTCTTTGTCTTTATCATTCTTTTTACGGTCGTATATGGCAGAATTTGGTGTGGCTGGATATGCCCTCAAACTTTGTTTATGGAGTCGGTTTTTCGACGTATCGAATATCTCATTGAAGGAGATGCCAACAAACAACGAAAGCTGAATGCCCAGCCTTGGAATCAAGAGAAGCTATTCAAAAAGACCCTAAAGCAAGTAGTTTTCTTTCTTATCGCGATACTGGTTGCTCATACCGCCATGGCTTATCTCGTGGGTATCGACCAAGTGCAAGCAATTGTAAGCAAACCTCCCACGCATAATCTGAGTGGATTCATGGGCCTAATGTTTTTTACGGGCTTGTTTTATTTTGTTTTTTCATATTTGAGAGAGCAAGCTTGTATAGCTGTTTGCCCTTATGGCCGTTTACAGGGAGTATTGCTAGGAAAAGACTCCATTGTAGTAGCCTATGATTTTATACGGGGTGAGCCCCGGGGCAAAATCAAACGCAAAAAAAATAGCCCAGAAGGCCCTCTGAAACTCCATCACTTGGAAACCCCAAAAGGAGATTGCATTGATTGTAAATTATGTGTACAGGTGTGTCCCACGGGCATTGATATCCGAAATGGGACCCAACTCGAGTGTGTCAATTGTACGGCTTGTATGGATGCTTGTGACCAAGTAATGGATAAGATTGAGAAACCCAAGGGCTTGATACGCTATGCTTCCTACAATAATATTGTCAATAAAACCAAGTTGGCTTTCACCCCGCGTATCATTGCCTATAGTATTGTATTAATAGCTTTACTAAGCTTCGATGTCTACCTCTTAAGAAGCCGGGCCGATATTGAGGCCACCGTTTTACGAGTTCCTGGTTCTCTGTTTACTGAGATGCCAAATGGGGATATTCGCAATCAATACAGTATCCAAATTGCCAATAAATCCTTTGAAGAGAAAAGTCTCTCCTTAAAGCTTATCGGGATTGAGGGAAAATTACAAATTGCTGGTCAAGAACTCCTTGCTCCCGAAAATGCTACGAGTAATGGATCTTTCTTGGTAGATATTCCACCAGATGCACTAAAACCCTTAAAAACACCCATAAAAATTGAAATTTGGTCGGGAGATGAATTAATGGAAACGATCACCACCAATTTCTTAGGCCCGGCCAATTAGGCCATAGATCAAAAAGCGGTAAAGGAGCCCTCTGGGGCCCTTCCGCTACCAATAATGAGTTTTCACCCTAAATACTACAACTATGAACTGGGGATACCGAATTGCCCTTACCTATATTGCTTTCGTGACTTTAATTCTCACCATGGTCGTTATGAGCTTTCAATACGACGTAAATTTGGTAGCTAAAGATTACTACAAGCAGGAGATTGCCTATCAACAAGAAATAGATAAAATAAGCAATACGCAAAATCTCAGACAAGAGCCTGAGTTCCGTTTTAAGCCTGAGGCGTCAGCCTTGCAAGTACAATTTCCCCATCACGAGGAGGTGCAAGGCATGCTTACTTTGTACCGTCCTTCCGATGCCCGTAAAGATCAAAAGTATCCGCTTACGCTGGACCAAGAGGGCAATTTGTATATTCCAAGCAAGGGTTTACAAGCAGGCCTTTGGCGGATTAAGTTAGACTGGCAAGCCGATGGCTTGGCATATTATTTAGAGAAAAAAATGCGCGTAAAGCCTGAGGGGATTCTTGAGTTATTAAATTAAACAACCTATGCTTTATTCAGCCTTCCTCATGGGTTTGGTGGGGAGTCTCCACTGTGTGGGCATGTGTGGCCCCATCGCCCTTGCCTTGCCGGTCAAAGATCGGCAGTGGTCTACTCTTTTACTCAGCCGAGTACTGTACAATTTGGGGCGTATAGTCACCTATGCCTTACTGGGGAGTATATTAGCCCTCTTGGGCCTAGGACTAGCCGCCTCGCGTCTTCAACAAGGATTTAGTATAGGCATTGGCATCTTCTTGTTGTTGAGCCTGGTATTTTACAAGCTAAGGTGGAAATTGCCTTTTATGGAACGGGCACTATACCAAAGCAATGCTTGGTTAAAAAGAAGGTTTTCCTTTTTTATCCATAAAAAGTCCTGGGCTTCTTACTTCTTCGTAGGGATGATCAATGGCTTATTACCTTGTGGGCTGGTGTATCTTGCCCTGGCTGGGGCCTTAGCTTTAGGAAGTGCTTGGGAGCCAGTGTGGTATATGATGTTGTTTGGTGCGGGCACGTTTCCGGTCATGCTCTTGACGACTTTTGGAGCACCTTACTTAAAAAAGCAGTTGGCCTGGGGTTTTCAAAAAAATATGTTGCCTACCGCCACCGTCATTATGGCGCTTTGGTTTATTGTTCGGGGCTTAAATTTAGGGCTTCCCTACCTGAGCCCTCGTATTTATGAAGGGGTCAATCAGCAAGTTCAAGCTGAATGTTGCCATCCGGCAACGATGCCTTCAAAGCCCAATAAGGCATCTTCAACATCCTCAAAATAGCAAATTTCCATATCACGATAAACGGCAGTCTTATTTTTCAAGTCTAAGTCAAGATCGGCCCTAACCCCCTCAACCTGAAACCGAAAAATCTCATCATATGGCAGGATTTTATGAATTTTCCGCAATCCCTCCTTGTACATTTCGGTTTTCCAGACCAGAAAATACCAACGCCTGGATTTTTCCTGAAATACTCGGAGGGAGCGCTTATCAAATATGTATTTATCAGGCTTGTATAGCTTAATGTAATTCCCGACCGAAAAATGGACTTCCTTAAAATCATCGTGCGAGATGAAACCACTAAGCGCTTGAAGCATCAAAATATTCTTTTCCGGATAACGGTATAAGTTGGCATCGGGGAAGGTAGCAAGTAATTCAGAGTTTTCTATTTTCATAGTGCTAAGTTGAAACAGTCGCAAGAGCTTCTTCTAAACTTTTAACATAACGGATGTTTATATCATGAAATTTATGCTCAGGATATGTATTCTCTATTTTTTCCCTACCAATTTTCACACTGAGTTGAAAGGTTGTATCATTAGGAAGGATTTTAATAATTTTCCGTATGCCCAAAGCATAAAGCTCATCCTTCCAATCGGTATAGTACCATACCATAGAACCCTGATGAAAAATCCGGAGTGAACGCTTATCAAAAACTAAAGTTTTTAAACCTTTCGTACGGATAGGGCCTAAAAGGGACAAGCAAAATTTTTTAAAATCTTCCATGGGCATATACTCCTTGGTACTACTCATCACTAGAATAGAATTATTTGTATTATACTCAGCCCTGAGGCAAGACGAGGAGATGTCTAGAGGAGATAAATGCATCTGCATGCGTGTTAAAAAAGTTTGGTTAACAGAATTTAATCTGTTTTACGAAAGTTGATAAAAAACAGCTTTTTTTTAAACAAAATTTGAAAGTTAAATAGCAGGGATGTGCCTTTTTACCGCCTTGTCAATATTTTAGTGAAGTGCCGATCTCAGGGCAAGACCCTTCAAAATACGGGCTTCTTCTTCCAGAAAATACTCCAAACGGCTATTTACCTCATTATCTGGAAAATAAATACGAGCCATTTGGGTAAAAGTTTCACCATGGCGCGCCTCAGACTCCCACAACACCTTATAAAAATGGCTTAAATCAGGATCTTCTAAGGCTTCTGCCACCATTTTAAACCGTTCGCAGCCCCGCCATTCTACGATGGATGCAATCACTAAGCGGTCCACAAACCTTTCTTCGGAGGAAGAACGGATGAGTTGAAGCAGCTGACTCACATACGGGTCTTTGGCCATTTCTTTAGATAAGGGTACCTGCCTTTTTTCCATAATTTTGTAAACCTGCCGAAAATGTTGCAACTCCTCCACGGCGGTATCAATCAAATCCGGTATAATTTCGTAACGGTCCGGATATTTAGCAATAAAACTCATCGCCATCGCCGAGGCTTTCCGCTCACAGTTGGCGTGGTCTTGCAAAAAAGTATCAAAATCTTGCATGACCGTTTGTAACCAGTCCTCGCTAGAGGCACAATTTAATATTTCTAGACCAAGTTCTAATGACATATATATTCAGGTTTTTTTCTCTACTAAGCCTAAATTGCGAGGACTAAATTACCTATTTTTTTTGGCAAAGGCTGGCAAAAAAACGCTCAGGGGCTGCCCCCGGCGAGGGAGTGCGTACCCAAAGGGAAGTTTTGTGCCGCCGGGGTCGGGCTATCACTACTCGCTGGCCAGCGCACAAACCAACAGCGAGCTCAAACATGCTATCGATTACCCACAAATATTTTCTTGGCCAAAAGGTATC
>CAWUIO010000181.1:0-8781 GCA_963922455.1 uncultured Microscillaceae bacterium | reverse complement strand
CCCGGCCCGCGCAGGTACATAATGCCTGGGTATGAGGGTTTTTTCTAGCGCGGGCAAGCCCCAAAGAATGCCTTAATGTTTGGCAAATTTACCAGAATCCTTCAAAAAAAGCTTCTCCCAATCCAATGGAAGAAGCTTTACTAGGAAATAAATCCGGGGATGCACTCAAATTAAGTCTTTCGTTTTTTCTTGCGAGCCGCGGGGAAGAGGATATTATTTAAGATAAGGCGGTAACCCGGAGAGGTGGGGTGTAGGTTTAAGTCGGTAGGTTCTTCCCCCACAAAGTGCTGGTAATCTTCGGGATCGTGGCCCCCGTAGAACGTCCAGAAGCCCTTCCCGAAGGTACTGTGGATATACCGGGTTTCGCTTATTTTTTTGGTTTCTCCCATAATGACAACCTCCGATTTTACCAAGCGCTTTTTAAAGGCAGTGGTTTGGCCCATAAATCCTTTGATCACATTGGTATGGCACTGGGTGAGCATGGTGGGGATAGGGTCCCACTTAGCCGAGAAGGTAAACAGGGTGAAGATATCATTGGATTCTTTGAGCCCCCTTTCGTATTGTTGGTTATCAATATTGGAGTACTCATATTGATACGGGTCCCGGTTGAGGGTAAAGTTTTGGAAGGCAAATGTTTTGCTAAAATCGAGTTTACTCTGGGCATCCGGGTCGGCGGGATCGCCATCGTACATACTTTCGCAGATGTCTACCCCTTCGGCGGCCAGGGCAATATCATAGGTATCGGCGGCCGAGCACATGGCAAACAAGAAGCCTCCCCCAGCACAATAGTCGCGTATTTTTTTAACTACCGCCAGTTTTAATTGAGACACTTTATCAAAGCCGTACTTACGAGCGGTTGCTTCAAATTCTTTTTTCTGCTGGATATACCATTGTTGGTTCCGGTAATGGGCATAAAACTTTCCAAACTGGCCCGTAAAATCTTCGTGGTGTAAGTGTAACCAGTCATATTCGGGCAATTTATCTTGCATAACCTCATCATCAAAGACCACATCGTAGGGGATTTCGGCGTAGGTGAGTACGAGGGTCACCGCATCATCCCAGGGTTGCTTAGACTTAGGAGAGTAAACGGCCACTTTGGGGGTTTTATCGAGACGCATGGCATCCATGTTGGCTTCCGGACTGCTGATTTCATTGAGAATAGCGTTGGCCTGGGCATCGGAGATTACCTGGTAGCTCACTCCGCGGATGATAAGTTCTTCTTCAAAAGCTTTTTGGTATTGAAACATGAAACTTCCTCCCCGGTAATTGAGGAGCCAATCGGCTTCGGAACCTTTATTCAAAACCCAGTAGGTAATCCCGTAGGCTTTCAGGTGATTGGCCTGGGATTCGTCCATGGGGATAAAAATGTAGGAAGCGAAAATCTTGGAAGGAGCCAGTAGCAAGATGATGAAAAGGAGTATCTTCGGCATACAATTCAGGAATTTAGTTTATCTTTAAATATGGTCACCCGCTGGGGGTATCAACAAGTGAATTTTTTTGAACAAGTTTGGGGCTCTTTTGAGTTTAAGGAACAAACGAATATTTTGGGATCTTCCGTATGTTAAGTCAAAACAGGAAGACAGCCCCCCAAAGCAGTACTGCATTTTTTGTTTTTAATTACAAATACGCCCTTTACCAAATATATAAAAAAAAAGTACTACTTGGATTAGTCCTTTGTTAAGCTTAGTTAAAATAAGGCATGAATTTTAATGAAAATGTAATGGAGGGTTGGCGATCTATAAGATCCAACCTTCTTCGTACCACCCTTACCGCCTTGATTATTGCTATTGGTATTACGTCATTGGTGGGTATTTTGACGGCAGTAGATAGTATACAAGCCTCTGTTGATGATAGTTTTGCCGATTTAGGGGCGAATTCCTTTGATGTAGAAGCCCCGAGCCGGCGCTTTCGGCGTTCCCGAAGGCCCCAGAAGGTGTATCCTCCCTTAGAATATCGGCAAGTAATGCAATTTCAAGACAAGTATAATTTCCCGGCTCAGGTAAGTATTTCCACCCGTATTACAGGGGTTGCCGAAATTAAATACCAGACCGAAAAAACCAATCCGAATGTACGGGTGTATGGTATTAATGAAAATTATCTCTCAGCCAGTAATTTAAATCTGGAATCGGGTCGTAATTTTTCCAAATTAGAGCAGGCATCTGGGACCTATGCCGCGATTATTGGAAGTGAGATCAAAGAAACCCTGTTTAAAAACCGGAACCCAATCAATGAATTGATCACCTTGCGGGGAGGAAAATATAAGGTAATAGGGGTATTGGAAGAAAAGGGGAGCTCCCAAAATGGTTCTGGAGACCGTTCGGTTTTTGTACCCCTGGAAAAAGGCCGGGCCCTTGCCGGGAATAGCACCTTGACGTATGCGATCAAAACGGTGCTGAATAATAATGTTGATTTTGATATCGCAATTGGGGAAGCTACTTTGCTCATGCGCCGGATTCGTCGGGACGAACCGGGAATGCCCGATTCTTTTATCATCAAGAAAAGTGAGACCTTGGCCGAGCGGCTTAGCTCCATTACTAGTTATCTTCAATTGGGAGGTGGGGTTGTCGGATTTATCACCCTGCTTGGGGCATCCATCGGTTTAATGAATATTATGCTCGTATCGGTCACCGAAAGGACCCGAGAAATTGGCGTGCGCAAAGCTTTGGGGGCTACACCCAAGCGTATCCGGCAACAATTTTTGATAGAAGCCGTTGTGATCTGCCAAATTGGCGGTTTGTTTGGAATTGTTCTCGGTATCCTTGCGGGGAATGCCGTTTCCCGGCTCATGGGAGTAAGTGTTTTTATTATCCCCTGGTTTTGGATTATGGTAGCAATTCTTGTCTGTGTTTTAGTTGGCGTATTATCAGGATTTTACCCAGCTTACAAGGCATCGAGGCTTGATCCTATAGAATCTTTGCGTTTTGAATAAAAATCCTTATTTTTAGACGTTTAAATCAAAAAATTTGTCTTGATTTTCGTCTATTGGAGAACTCTTAAACGCTAAGCCCTATGAGCCAACCTGACAAAATGTACGCCGACATCAATGCTCGTCCCGGCTATCAGCGCATTATGCTAATCGCGCTTTTCGTGATCGTAATTGCCTTGATTGTCGTGATTGCTATGATGGTAAACAACCTTTTTAGCCTTAAATCCCAAAATTCAAACCAGGAAACCCGGATCAATCAATTAGTCAACGACTCCTTGCAATTCCAAAATCAATTGGTGAAGATGCGCGATAATGAAATCGCTCTGAATCAGCAACTTGAAGAGCTGTTGCAAGAAAGAGAGCGAATTATCAACTCTCGTGACTCCGTGGCTCGTTTATTGGCTTATTCGCGAGCTAATGAGCGTAACGCCCGAGCCAAAATTACCCAATTACAAAAGCAACTCAAATCCTTGCAAAGCAAGCTGGACCAAGTACAATCGCAATACGATGAGCTTTTGGCCCAAAATACAGGGAACAGTGAAGAACTTCAATTACAGATTGAAGCCCTCACCAATGAAAGAAATGCCCTAGCCGAAGAAAATCAAAGACTACAGCGGGAGTTATTGGCCGCCACTGGCAATGCTGATAACCGTACAGCAATTTTTGCAACGTCTATGGCCGCCGTACCGGGCGAAGTGAAACGTGGTAAATTTTCGGCTTCTCGCCGCTCTCGAAATACCGACCGAGTAGAAGTAAGTTTTGCCCTGAGCCGCCCCCCTCAACCCACAGAAAACCTAATCTTCAAAGTCTTTAATGGGAAGAGCCAGGAAATTCCTATCAAACCCCGCTATCGGAACGAGCTAAATGCCCCAGCTGACCCCAGCCGACAAAAAGTAACCTTAGAGTTTGAAGGCGGTAAGCTTGACCGACGGGCCGACGGGATATATACCGTGAGACTTTACCTAACCGATGTGAATAAAGGATTAGAAAATCAAGAAATTGGTATTAGCCGATTTGAGCTAAAATAACCCGAGCTAAGGGGGTAAAGCCGCAGGGTTTTACCTTAAACGATAACTGAAAGCCCTGCAGCTTTCAGTTATTTTTGCCTTTTACGGCATGTGATGTGTCAAAAAGACATAGACTTGCGTCAAAAAGGCAGTTGCTTGGCCAAGAAAGTGTCCCGCAATTTCCCTGATACATTTCGGGAGAAAAGTCTCTAATAAGCCGATAGATTACTTTCTAAAGGCTAAATTTTACGGTTGGTAAGGAAAAATCTACTAATTTTAGCCCCTTGCTTTAAGAGTTTGTCTGATTTTTGTTAATTTTAGTCTGTAATATATTTATCAAATAAAGGAGGTGCAAAATTAGCCGAAATTTTAGAAGAGGAAACCGTCGTGGTCGCGTAGAAGAACCCTATCGGGTCAATGAGCGTATCCGGGTACCGGAAGTACGTGTCGTAGGAGATAATGTAGAACAAGGTGTTTACCCAACCGATGAAGCTCGCAAGATAGCCAAAGAGCAAGGGCTTGATCTGGTAGAAATTTCTCCTAAAGCCGATCCCCCTGTATGCAAGGTTATCGACTACTCTAAGTTCAAATACGAACAAAAGAAAAAGCAAAAAGAGCTTAAAGCCAAAGCGCAAAAAGTAGTTGTCAAAGAAATTCGTTTCGGCCCTAACACGGACGATCACGATTTTAATTTCAAACTTAACCACGCTAAAAGCTTTTTACAGGACGGTGCTAAGTTAAAAGCCTATGTTCACTTCGTAGGTAGGACCATTGTATTTAAGGAAAGAGGAGAGTTGCTCCTGTTGCGTTTTGCCCAGGAATTGGAAGAATATGGCAAAGTAGAACAGATGCCCAAACTGGAAGGGAAACGCATGACCCTTTTTATGGCTCCTAAACCCATGAAAGCGAAGCCTAAGCCTAAAAAAGAGAAGCCCAAAGAGGAGAAAGTGCAGGTCAATGAAGGGGAAAAGCAGGATTAATCATTTCCTTAGTCATTTATTAGAACATCCCTGAATATTTTCATATTTATTTTATACCTTTGCAAGCCAGAAAGAAATTATTACTATGCCAAAGGTTAAAACTAATTCCGGAGCAAAAAAACGCTTCAAGTTGACAGGTACAGGAAAGATTAAACGTAAGCATGCTTTCAAACGTCATATCCTGACCAAAAAATCAATTAAAAGAAAGCGTAAATTGACCCATTCTACCTTGGTACATCGCTCCGATGAAAATAACATCCGAGATTTATTATTTATTTAATAATTGTTGAACCGACCGAGGCCCCTAAGAGAGCTAAACCCTCCGCCGAAGGTCTAACACACGTAATATGCCACGTTCCGTAAATGTTGTCGCTGCCCGACGCCGACGCAAAAAGGTCATGAAATTGGCCAAAGGCTATTGGGGGAGACGTAAAAATGTGTGGACGGTTGCCAAAAATGCAGTTGAGCGAGGACTCGCTTATGCTTACCGCGACCGAAAAGTTAAGAAAAGAACGTTTAGAAGCTTGTGGATCCAGCGGATTAACGCCGCTGTCCGCATACACGGGTTGAGTTATTCAGATTTTATCAACCGACTAAACAAAGCTGATATTCAGCTAAACCGAAAAGTGTTGGCCGATTTGGCCCTCAACCATCCGGATGCTTTCAAAGCCATAGTAGAGAAAGTAAAATAACTGATCTTATTTTTAAAAGAAGTCCGGCCTTGGCCGGACTTCTTTTTTAGTCCAAATTTTTGTGAGCCCCATCGCATAGGGGGGCATTCCCCGTCGCTTTACAACCACATAAAAATAGCGTTTTGTCCTCTTCGTACGATACGACCATGGGGCTGAAATCAGTGCCCTTGTGAGATCCGTCACAAAAGGGCTGGCTCTGACTCTCACCGCAACTACACCAAAAGTATTTTTTCCCTGCTTCCACTTCAAATTTAAAAGGGGCCTTCTGTGCTACCTTAGCTTTACTCATTTCTCAAAAATTTAATGAACGAAAAAATGTTTACGAATGGCCCCCTGAATAAAGGGCATACCGTAGGCTTAACTTTTAAAAGGTCAATATGTTGTCATTATTGCATGTTTTTAGCATGATTGCTTGACAAACAGTAACTTATTTGTAGTTTTACGAAATGGATAAAATCCAACCCTCGGGTTGTCAAATGGGCCTTCACTATGAAAATTCTTCGCTTTCTACTCAGCCTGGCATGCTTACTAGGACTGTTTTTTTTGTTTGATAATCGCTTTGCCCAACTTCCTTACCTGAAAGAGATGAAAGCTCTTCAAGATGCCCCCGCCTTGGGGCATTTTTTTAACCCATTTGGTGGGTTTTGGACCAATGCTGAGACCAAAGAGCTTCCTAAATCGTATAAACTCAACCTCCCAGAGCTCCAAGATAAAGTCGAGGTCCTTTTTGATGATCGTTTAGTGCCCCATATCTTCGCCAAAAACGAAAACGACCTCTTTTTTGCCCAAGGTTTTGTAACCGCCAAACTCCGTCTTTGGCAAATGGAGTTCCAAACCCACGCCGCGGCAGGCCGTATATCTGAAATTTTTGGGAGTAGGGCCTTGGCTTACGACCGCCAGCAAAGACGCACCGGAATGGTGCTTGGAGCCGAAAATGCCCTGAAAGCCATTCGTGAAGATCCGCAAATTCAAAAAGTTTTGGATGCCTACACGGCTGGCATTAATGCCTACATTGCTAGTTTAAGCCCAGCCGATTACCCAGTGGAGTACAAAATCCTTAGTTATGCTCCCGAACCTTGGACTAACCTTAAAACTACCTTACTATTAAAATACATGGCCAGGACCCTCAGCTTCCGTAGCCATGATTTATCCCTTACTCGAGTATTACACGATTATGGCCCAGAGGTAATTAAGGAGCTCTATGCAAACTATCCTAAAAACCAAGACCCCGTCGTCCCTCCCGATACCAAGTTTAATTTTAAAGCCAAGAAGATACCTTCCATCCCTAAGCAGGTAAGTGTAGACTCCATTTATGGAGAAGTAAAAAAAGTCGCCCCCGATATGAGTGGAATTGGGAGTAATAATTGGGCCGTAAACGGAGAAAAGGCGGCGGGCTCTTATCCCATCTTATCTAATGACCCCCACCTTACCCTTAGCCTCCCCTCTATCTGGTTTGAAATACAGTTAGTTGGCCCCAAAATCAATGTCTACGGAGCTTCCCTACCGGGAGCCCCTGGCGTGATTAGCGGCTTTAACCGAGAAGTGAGTTGGGGGGTCACCAATGTGGGGGCCGATGTCATAGATTGGTACCAGATCACTTTTGCCGATCCCGAACAAAAAACCTATGTATACGGAGACACCGTGCGAGAAATTAGCTACCGGATTGAAGAAATCAAAATTCGGGACAGCCTCGCTATTCAAGACACTATCTTGATGACCCACTATGGCCCTATTGTGGCCTTAGAAGAAGACTCCGTTTTGGCCAAACAAAATGGCTATCCCATACAAACCGCCCTCCGGTGGATAGCTCATGAGCCTTCCAATGAGGCCAGAGCAGTTTATGAACTCAACAAAGCCCGAAATTACCGTGATTATCGGAGGGCCCTCGAGCACTTTGAATGTCCCGGTCAAAATTTTGTATATGCCGATGTGCACGGAGACATTGCGATCACTTCTTCGGGTAAGTATCCTGTACGGTGGGAGGGGCAAGGTCAATACATACTAGATGGCAGTAACCCTGATCATGAATGGGGCGAATTCTTTCCATTCAACCAAAATCCCCATATCCGTAACCCAGAGCGGGGTTTCGTAAGCTCAGCTAATCAATTTCCCGTCGTAGATTCACTCTATCCTTACTACCTTGACTGGAAATTTGCCGACTATTCTCGTGGTAAACGCATCAATGAACGGCTGGCCGAAATGGAAGAAATCACCATGGATAGCTTGCAAGCCTTGCAAAATGACAATCTCAACCTCTTTGCCCGGGACATGCTGCCCTTACTCCTTAGCAAAATAGATTCTTTACCCCTCAATGAGTCTGAAACCCAAGCGCGTGACCTGCTACGGCGTTGGGACTACCGCTTTGAGGCAGAGTCTGTTTCTCCCAGTATTTATGAGGCCTGGTGGGGAGAATTATTTGGCGCGATCTGGGATGATGAGTTTGAGAAAGGGGGGTATATTTATCCATCCCGGGACCAAACCCGCAACTTGATACTCAAAAATGACACCGCCTCCGTTCGTTGGATTGATAATGTAAATACCCCCGAAAAAGAGCGGCTTTCCGATATTATAGCCTTGGCTTACCAAAGAGCCATATCCCAGTTAGAAACCGATCATGGCCCCTTAGGCAGTGACTGGAATTGGTCAAACGTGCGCAATACCACCATCAAGCACTTGATACCCAATTTCAATTCGTTTAGCACCCCAAAACTTAACGGAGGGGGGCATAAACTGGCTGTAAATGCCCTGAGTGCTCGTCAAGGCCCCTCCTGGCGTATGGTGGTACAACTGGGCAGAACACCCCAAGCTCGAGTGATTTATCCGGGAGGGCAGTCGGGCAATCCCGGGAGTTTCTATTACGATCAGTTTGTACAAGATTGGGCCCAAGGCAAATTGGCGGAGGCCCTCTTCTTAAAATCTTCCCAAAGTAAGAACAAACGTATCATTTCCCGCTTGAAGCTGTCTAAATAGAGACGATGCTTTTTTAGTTTTCAATAGACTTGCTTGGGTGAAAACGAAAAAAACTTGGGGCTTCCCCGCGCGAAGCAGTTTCGGGTTTCTTGGCCCAAGGTAGCAGCGCGGGTCGGGCTCTCGCTACTCGCTGCCTTTCCCCACAGGCCCCCACGAGCTCAAACATGCTATCGATTACCCACAAATATTTTCTTGGCCAAAAGGTA
>CAWUIO010000180.1:0-9074 GCA_963922455.1 uncultured Microscillaceae bacterium | reverse complement strand
CCGCTGGCTGCGGGTGGGCCGGCGAGTCGCGAAAGCCCGGCCCGGCCCGCCAGGATAGGGAAACCGGTAGCCCTATTTCTTGAGCCGGGCAAGCCCCATGTCTTGCAATCATGTAGGCTCAGGGCCAGGATTGTTCATCTTTATCCTTGTGATCCTTAATTTTTTCTTAACTTTGTGCCCAATCTCTGCAAAGGGAAATACTAAACGATTGATGGATGCTTTTAGATTTTGAAAAACCCATTGCCGACCTGGAGCAGCAATTGGTAAGAATGAAGGATTTTGCGTCCAATGGACACGCAAGTCCCAGTATTGATCAAGCTATCAAAGACCTGGAGAAAAACATACTCCGGCTCAAAAAGACGACCTACGAAAACCTCAATCGCTGGCAAAAAGTCCAACTTTCTCGGCACGTTGACCGACCGTATACGATGGACTATATCGGGGTGATCTGTGAGGAATTTGTAGAATTACACGGCGACCGGCAACACGCCGATGATAAAGCCATGATTGGTGGTTTCGGAACCATTGAGGGCCAGACGTTTATGATTGTTGGCCAGCAAAAGGGCCGAAACGTAAAAGAACGCCAACTCCGCAATTTTGGTATGGCCAATCCTGAAGGCTACCGCAAAGCCCTGCGCTTAATGAAGCTGGCCGAAAAGTTTAACAAACCCATACTCACCTTAATCGATACCCCAGGGGCTTTTCCGGGGATTGGGGCCGAAGAACGAGGACAGGCCGAAGCCATTGCCCGGAATATTCAGGATATGTTTAGCCTTAAAGTACCGGTAATCTGTATTATTATTGGAGAGGGGGCCTCGGGTGGGGCCTTAGGAATTGCCATCGGAGACCGTATCTTTATGCTGGAAAATACTTGGTATTCGGTAATCTCCCCAGAATCTTGCTCCTCGATTTTATGGAGAAGCTGGGAATATAAAGAACAAGCCGCCCAAGCCCTCAAACTGACCTCCAAGGATATGCTGGAGCATAAGGTCATTGATGGCATTATCACCGAACCCTTAGGCGGGGCACATACCGACCCGGAGATGATATATAAAACCGTAAAAGATACCGTTATTAAGACCTATGAAGAGCTGAAGGCCCTTCCAGAAGAAATGCGTCGTGAGCAAAGAATGGAGAAATTTTTCCAGATGGGGGTCGTGCAAGAATTGTAATTTAGCTTTTTGGCAAAATCAAAAACCCCGCTTTGGCTCAGCCAAAGCGGGGTTTTATATTATCTATGGTATTAGATCAAACCAACATACGAATGGGTGATTCCATCAAACTCTTAAAGGTTTGCAAGAAAGCCGCCCCACTAGCCCCGTCTACTACCCGGTGATCGCAAGACAGGGTAACTTTCATAACGTGCCCCAGTTTTAACTCGCCATCTACGGGTACGGCCGTTTGCTTGATAGTACCCACAGCCATAATACACGAATCAGGGGGGTTGATAATAGCCGTAAATTCTTCAATGCCAAACATGCCTAGGTTGGAGATGGAGAAGGTATTTCCTTCCCATTCGGAGGGTTGAAGTTTTTTATCCTTGGCTTTTCCGGCCAATTCTTTGGTATTGGCGGCAATTTGCGAAAGAGACTTAGCATCGGCAAAACGTACTACGGGTACTAAGAGTCCTTCGGGTACCGCTACGGCAACCCCTACGTGTACGTGATGGTTTTGAATAATTTTATCTCCTCTCCAAGAGGAATTGACCGCCGGATGCTGACGCAAAGCTACGGCGGCAGCCTTGACCACCATATCGTTGAAGGAAATCTTAACCGGCGACATTTCATTGAGCTTCTTACGGGTCTCCATGGCCTCATCCATGATGATTTCCATGGTGAGGTAGAAGTGAGGAGCGGTAAATTTGCTTTCACCCAAGCGGCGCGCAATGGTTTTTCGCATCTGGCTCAGCGGGATTTCCTCGTAAGACTCCTGCCCGATGGCATACCCCTCGCTAGAAGGCGTAGCCGGGCTACTTGAGCTTTGAGCCGGCTTCGACTTTTCGGCGGGAGCAGGCGTTTCTTTCTTAGGACCCGGCACAAAGGCCTCCACATCCCGTTTTACGATACGTCCGCCATCTCCAGTGCCTGGAATGGCGCTGAGGTCATAGCCTTTATCCTCAGCCATTATTTTGGCCAAAGGTGATATTTTGATTCGTCCGTTGCTTGTCGTAGAGCTCGTAGCCGGACTGCTAGAGGTTTGTCCGTTGCTTGCACCACTTTCGGTAGGGGCTGGGGTATCGGCGGGGCTAGCGGGCGTTCCTCCCGAATTAAAGTTTTGAATAAGCGCCTGATAATCGGCTCCTTCTTCTCCGATGATACAAAGTAAGGCATCTACGGCTAAGGATTGCCCTTGATCTGCTGCAATGTAGAGCAGAGTGCCTTCATCGTAGGCTTCAAATTCCATGGTTGCCTTATCCGTCTCAATCTCTACCAGGATATCCCCTACTTCCACTGGCTCGCCTACTTTTTTATGCCACTCGGCAATACCCCCTTCTTCCATGGTATCGCTCAATTTGGGCATGGTGACGACTGTGGCCGGAATAGAAGAAACATCAACGCTAGCCGTAGCTGCCGGGGCTGGGGCTGTTTGGGTAGCCGTTGCGGGGCTAGCCGGGGCAGGCTCCGAAGCGGCAGGAGTTTCGGCTGGGGCTGTCGAGGCATCTCCACCACTTAATAAAGCTTGAAAATCTTCTCCTTTTTCCCCCACAATGGCGATCAAGCCATCTACCGGTACAGTGGATTGGGCATCAACCCGGTACAAAAGTACCCCTTCGGTATATTCTTCATACTCCATGGTGGCTTTGTCGGTCTCAATTTCGGCCAACAAATCCCCAGACTCTATCGTATCGCCTACTTCCTTGTGCCAGGCTGCGATCACCCCTTCTTCCATGGTATCGCTAAGCTTTGGCATTAAAATTTTCTCAGCCATATGGATGTAAACTTAAATTCGTGTTTTTTAATGTTTAGCTTATCAAAAATACAGGGATAATGTAGATATCCAAAAAAAAGAAATTGCTTTTGAACAAGCTGGCTTAGGCAATAAGCCAAATTAACCTAGGCAATTCGAGGGCGTGGAAAATAAAACCCCCTCAGGTAGTCAATAAGCCAATCTTAGGGCATAGCTCCCCGGCATGGGTGCAAGTATATTGAGCATAATTAGCCCAATTCTTTTTTGGTTTTGCCTTGTATGATAGGTTTGCTAGGGGATATTTTTCCTTCTTCTCCCAATAAAGATTGGATATCTTCATCTTTTTTACCGATAACCGCTACCAAGCAACCCGGAAAAACCCTTTCCTTATGCTCTTTTCTATACAACAGAAACCCCTCAAATTCAGACTCAAGTTCTATCACGGCTTTTTCCGTCTCCGCTTCAAATAAACTGTCCCCCTCAGCTACTGGGTCGCCTATTTCTTTGTACCATTTGGTCAAGGAGAGTTGCTCTACCTCATCATTCGGTTCTAGCAAAAATACTTTGTGGGCCATGGGTTTATACATGAATTATCACCTTAGTTTCATAATAAAACTAACACTTTCCAATCGATTTATAAAAAGATGTTCGTTTCTGCGGATGGGCTTTTTCCCTATACACCAAAATTACTTAAGTTTGTCATTATTTTACTACATACTTGCCACACTTTATGAAGAAGGAATCCTCCGTCCAAATTGCCCCTTCCCTATTAGCCTCCGATTTTGCCAATTTGCAAAAAGAAGTAGAGATGCTCAATGCCAGCGAGGCCGATTACCTCCATTTGGACATCATGGACGGACGCTTTGTTCCCAATATTTCCTTCGGGATCCCCGTTTGTGAGGCTATCCACCGCTATGCCCAAAAGCCCCTGGATGTTCACCTCATGATTGTCGAACCCGAAAAATACCTAGAAGATTTCCAAAAGGTGGGGGCCTACTCCATCAGCGTACACTACGAGGCCTGCCTGCACGTGCACCGTACCATCCACCAAATCAAGGACTTAGGCAGCAAGGCCGGGATCGCGCTCAACCCCCACACGCCCGTAAGTGTTT
Source organism: uncultured Microscillaceae bacterium (assembly GCA_963922455.1). GTDB lineage: Bacteria > Bacteroidota > Bacteroidia > Cytophagales > Microscillaceae > CAWUIO01. The sequence goes on along the minus strand of CAWUIO010000180.1, from coordinate 5,055 downwards.
TGGAAGAAATCATCCGGGACCTAGACCTCATTTGTCTTCTCTCCGTTAACCCCGGTTTTGGGGGGCAGAAGTTTATTCGCCATTCCTTGGAAAAAATAGGCCGCTTGCGCAAGCTGATCCATAAATATGATTCTCCCGCCCTGATTGAGGTAGACGGTGGGGTCAACGTACAAAATGCCCCCGCCATCGTGGCCTCCGGGGCCGATATTTTAGTGGCGGGCAGTGCCGTTTTTAAAGCCGAGGACCCGGCCGGAGTGATCAAAACTTTAAAGTCTGCTTAAATAAGCTTCTTGGGGCTGCCCCCGGCGAAGTGCCTCAGGTCTTTCAAATTAAATGAAGTGCCGCCGGGGTCGGGCTATCGCTACTCGCTGCCTCTCCCCGCAGCCCAACACGAGCTCAAACAGGCCGCTCTATCCCTCAGCCGAAGAATGGGGGCCAGAAGCAAGGAATGCTATGGAAGCGGAATCCCTTCAGCTACGTTTTGCTTATTAAGTGTCTATAAGGGTGGATGGAGGCAAATGTGGGAATCCTTTTGGGTTATATGGATATGTCTCCCACCAGTACAAACTCCCGCTCGGGTGTTTGGGCAAAGCACCTGTATTTTTCTGAGCATGGACAATGCCCGACAGATTGGTAAGGGCATTACACATGCCAGCAAGATGCGACCGCAAAGCATTGCGGCCGAGCTGGAAATACGGCTCAAAGGGCCGCCCTCAATGCCCTCAACTTAGTGGAAGCTAGTCTTAAGCGAGACCTTAAGACTAAAAAAGGGTATATTCGATTCATTATCTTTAATCAATGATCCATGCCAAATGCCAGCCCTCCTTTTCGCTTAGACTTTTTGGACCATATTGCGCTGCGGGTTCAAGATTTACAGGCTTCGGTAAACTGGTACCAAGAAGTCTTGGGACTTGTACCCCAACAGACGCCCGAATGGGGAGACTTTCCTATTTTTCTGCTCTGCGGGAAGACGGGACTGGCCTTGTTTCCGGCCCGTACCGACCCAGAGCATCCAGAAGATCGCTACCCGGACCATTTTGCTTTTCATATTGCCCCAGAAGCCTTTATCAAAGCCCGGAAATATTTCGAGAGCAAAGAGATTGCCTATGATTACCAAGATCATCATTATTTTGAATCGATATATCTGCAAGACCCCGACAAGCATACAGTTGAACTGACGACACCTAAGCGGGATTTGAAGCATTTTTATAAGCCTTATCCATCGATAGAATAATTCGTGCGCAGGTGCATGGACAATGTCCAAGAGATTGAATAAAGCATAACACATACCAGCAAGATGCGACCGCAAAGTTATTGCGGCTGGGCTAGATACTTTCAAATCTCTCCTCTCTGCTCTCTGCTCTCTGCTCCTAAAAGTCCCATCTCCCCACGATCGCCCCCCTTCTTCGGCTTAGGGATGGAGCGGCCTGTTTGAGCTCGCCGTTGGTTCGCGCGGGGGCCAGCGAGTAGCGAGAGCCCGACCCGCGCGGCAGGATGTTGCTATCAGAACCCTTATGTCTCACGCGGGGAAGCCCCAGAGCTCCGTATTCCCTCAAAAAATAGTATGAATGCTGATTAATTTGAATAAAATTGCTAAAAGTAGTATATATGACAAAATACTAAGTAAACAATTTGTTATTTAAATAAAACAAACCCATAAATACGAAATAATTATGAACTGGAATGATGTAATTCGCTATGCCAACCACGGAAGCCCGGCTCCCGATCGGGTTGTACGCAAAACGGATGAAGAGTGGAAGGCCCAATTGACGCCCGAGCAATACCGCATCACCCGGAAAAAAGGGACCGAACCGGCTTTTACCGGGGCCTTGTGCTCGGTATACGATGAGGGGAAGTATGCTTGTATTTGCTGTGGCACCGAGCTTTTCGAATCTACCCATAAGTTTGAGTCCAAATCAGGTTGGCCGAGTTTTACCGTGCCTATCCAAGATAATGTGATCAAATACGAAAAAGACACCTCCTATGGGATGGTACGGGTGGAGGTGATGTGTAATGTCTGTGATGCCCACCTGGGGCACGTTTTCCCGGATGGGCCCGAGCCCAGCGGTTTACGATTCTGCATCAACTCGGAGTCTATGAAGATGGTCACTGCAAATGTCTAATTTTTGGGAGCTGCCTTCGGGTGGCTCTTTTTTTGAAAACTTTTCCCTTTTCCTTCAATTCGTCTCAATTCGGTACAACATTCCAGTCGAATATCCGTAAAGTACAAAATAACCACCCACAACCGAATTTTCCTTTCAATTCACCAGGGCTAGTTTGATATTGTATGTGAAATAGCTAGTTTTGTTCGGTTTTTTTGGGAACATCCTTCGTTGCAACCCAGCTCCGGTCTATGCTGATACCTTGGTATTGGGTCTTTTCTAACAGCTGTTTTTAAAATATTCGTTCACGATTGCTCAAATACGGGTATGCTGTTCAATTCTCTGGCTTTTTTGATCTTTTTCCCGGTTGTAGTGCTGCTTTATTATGCGCTCCCGGCTCGCTTGCGATGGGTTTTGTTGCTTATCGCCAGCTATATTTTTTACATGTCCTGGAAGGTAGAGTATATCTTGCTCATTGTACTTTCGACTATTGTGGATTACTACGCGAGTATCCAGATGAGTAAAACCGAGCATTCGGCCAAGAAGAAGCGGTTTTTGTACTTGAGCTTATTCTCCAACTTGGGGATCTTGTTTACCTTCAAGTATTTTAACTTTTTTAGTGAAAACGTAGCGGCGTTAGGGCAAGCCCTAGACCTGGTGCAGAACCCCGTCTTGTTGGATGTGATCCTGCCGGTGGGGATTTCTTTCTACACCTTCCAGACCATGAGTTACTCCATTGATGTGTACTACGGCCGGACTACGGTAGAAAAACATTTTGGCCGTTTTGCCTTATTCGTTTCTTTCTTCCCGCAATTGGTGGCGGGGCCCATTGAGCGTTCGCAGCACTTGCTTCCGCAGTTTCGCCAGCACTTTACCTTTGACTACGAAAATGTGCGCCAGGGCCTGATGTTGATGGCCTGGGGACTTTTTAAAAAAGTAGTGATTGCCGACCGGGTGGCCTACTTTGTCAATATCGTATATAACAACCCGGCCGATTACTACGGCTTTCACGTACTGTTTGCTACCTTCTTTTTTGCCATCCAGATCTTCTGTGACTTTTCGGGTTACTCCGATATTGCTATCGGAGCCGCCAAAGTGATGGGCTTTGACCTGATGAAAAACTTTGACCGGCCTTACTTATCTCGTTCGATTGGGGAGTTTTGGCGTCGTTGGCATATTTCGCTTTCCTCCTGGTTTCGAGACTATGTCTACATCCCGATGGGGGGAAACCGGGTAGCGAAATGGCGTTGGTATTATAATTTGTTTATCACATTCTTGGTGAGTGGGCTCTGGCACGGAGCGGCCTGGACCTTTATTATCTGGGGGGGCTTGCACGGGTTTTACTTGATGTACGAGGCGGCTACCCGGGATGCCCGGACCAAATTGGTCAAGTCTATTGGTCTGGATAAGGCTCCTTTGTTGTGGCATATCATCGATACGGTTTGGATCATTTTACTGGTTTGTTTTGCGTGGATCTTCTTCCGCGCCAATAGTCTTTCCGACTCCTTTTTGTTGATTGGGAACATGTTCCAGTTTAGCTCGGAGCAATTGAGTTGGGAGATGTTTGGGCCAGATTACTATAATTTGATCTTTGCCGTAATAGCCATTTTTGGGATGGAAGTAATTCATATTATTCATAACCGTCATAGTACCTACCAGTGGCTCACCAGCCGCCCGATGGTGCTTCGCTGGTCTCTCTACGTAGCGATTGTGGTGCTCATTATCAACTTCGGGGTATTTACCAGCGAAGAGTTTATCTATTTTCAATTTTAAGCAATCTGGGACATGGCTAAGTTATTACGCAAGCTTTTCATATTGATGGTGCTCGTATTCGTAGCGAATATCCTTTTGCGCCAATTTGTATACCAAGCTCTTACTCCTTATTATTGGGGGAGCCGTTTGATTGCCGACAAACACCAGGTTATCTTACAAGAAGCCAATTATAATTTACTCTTTATCGGGTCAAGTAAGACCAATTGCCAGATAGAGCCTTTGTACTTTGATAGTTTGGTTAACAGCCAGGGCCAGGCTTCTATTCAATCTTTTAATTATGGGGTAAACTCCTTGTTACCTACCGAGTCGTTTTATTTTTATGAAAACTTGCTAGATCAAGGAGATTTAGACGGGATAAAGTTTGTGGTGATGGAGTTTAGCTGTCCGCCCAACCCGCGTCCTCAAAATTTGCACAAGCGCCGTCAAGTGTATTGGTTGGAAGGTAGTAAGTTTTTATTGTCTTACCAGTTGTTGTGGGGGTCTAACCGGCCCATCACGCATAAAGTATGGAGTAGCGGGGCATATTTGGTCAATTTTATTGACAATCAGATCAATTTGGGTATATATAATGAATTGAGTAATTTCTACGCGGGGTCTAATGATGAGGTGATCTTAGATTTTGGCGCCGAAGGTACCATAGAAAATCCCAACAGCGTACCTAATTTGATTGTAAAACGAGGACATAACATCCGCCCGCCCCGTAATCACGATGTTGATGATTTCAAGAAATTAGAGAAGAAACTTGAGGGTATGCGTAAGGTGTCGGCCAAGTATTTTACCCAGCACGAGGAAAATCCGATCGCCTTGAAAAATAAAGCCTTTCTCAACAAAGCCGAGCAACTCATTGCCAAATCTAAGGAAAAAGGGGTACACTTGATCTTTACCATGACCCGCCAATGGCGCGACTATCAGTATAAGGAGCTCATTCCTATTTTTGAGCAATTGGACCCCGCGCATAAAATCATTTTTGCCGATAGCCGCAAATATCCCGATTTGTTTGCCCCAGAATACGCCCTCGATCCGGATCACCTTGACTCGGTAGGGAGCCGGATCTTGACTAAGATTTTGGCGGAGCAGTTTCTTTCTAATATTGGGGAAGGACGTTCGGCACCGGTAGTGCAGAAGGATTAAGAAACTGTTTAAATTTAATTATATGGGCTGCAAAGGGCCATTTCGGGAA
>CAWUIO010000179.1:0-9194 GCA_963922455.1 uncultured Microscillaceae bacterium | reverse complement strand
TCGCCGGCCTACCCACAGGGCAGCGGCGGGCTCAAACATGCCGTTCCATCCCTAAGCCACGATAAAACCAAAAATAATAAAATGCGACCCAACTCTTTAATCCTATATTTCTGGCTCATAGCCCATACTGCTTTTGGGCAATCCTCCCCAAAGTTTTCAAAAGAGGCGGTATTGGCCGATTTATCAACCTTGCGTGTGTCTTTAGAGGAAGCACATTATGATGTATACACTTACACCTCCCCATCCAGCTTTGAGACGAGATACGAAGCGGTGAAAATGTCTATTGTCAAAGACTCCCTAGATCTCTTGGAAGCCACCAATTGTTTTCAAAAATTGATCACTGTTGTCAATAATGGCCATACCGAGATACCCTTCCCGGGACAGTCCTATATCCAATATGCCTATGCGGGGGGTACCCTTTTCCCTCTGGAAATTGCCTTTGAAGACGATAAATCATTTATCCGAAAAAATTGGTCTCGTGAGGAAAGCATTGCTATTGGCTCAGAAATTCTCAGTGTGAATGGGCAAAGTATACCCGATATTCTACGCCAAATGTACCCTCATATTTCAGCCGAGCGCCCCTATTTTAAGCATGTTAAAATTGAATTATACTCCTTTCCCCGCTTGTATTGGCAAGTCTTTGGGCCCCAAGATGCTTTCGAAGTAGAAATCCGTGAGCAAGGAGAGACCAAAAGGTACAAACTAGAGGCCATAAATCTTATCGAGGACTTTGAGAAAAAACGAAGGGACGTGCTTGATGCGCAGATGTGCCTAAAATTCTACGAGAAAGCCGCTTATCTCAACCCAGGTAATTTTTCTGGCGATGAACCCGTTTACCAAGCCTTTATAGATTCGGCCTTCGCCCAGATAAAGGCCCAAGGGAGTCCCAACCTTATTATTGACTTAAGAAATAATCAGGGTGGCGATAACACGTTTAGCGATTATCTCGTATCGTATATTGCCGACAAACCCTTTCGTTGGAACTCCCAGTTTACCCTCAAAACCAGTAAATTTCTCAAGAAACATGTGCGGGCCAACTACGATACAACCAGTGCCTTTTGGCAAAAAGCCCTTTCTCAAGCCGATGGGGCAGTATATGCGTATGAGTTTCCAAGCTATGCACCTCAGGCTCCCGAAAAACGCTACCAGGGAAAAGTGTATGTCTTAGTAAATCGGCAATCCCACTCCATGGCGGCAGTGACGGCCGCCCAAATACAAGACTACCGGTTTGCCACCATTGTAGGGGAAGAAACGGGTGACTATCCTACTTTATTGGCATCCCAATTTGAATATACCTTGCCAAAAACCGGAGTGCTGGTTAAAGTCTCAAAAGGCTATATAGTGCGAGTAAATGGGAGCACCCAAGCTGAAGGGCTTATGCCCGATATTTACATTCAAGATCACCTTTTGGATGATAAGGATGAGATTTTGGAGGGTTTGTTAAAGAAAATACCTTGATTGCATGGACATTAGCCATACTTTCCAGGCGCAGGGTGACCCACTCGGGGAATCAACACTTCATCTAGAGAGCATCTCAAGGAGCAGATGCCTATACCAGTTGATGACATGGGGCAGCTTACTATTTTATATTTGTCATCTCTAAACTAATATCCAGAAATAAGTCTACTACTCTGATATATGTCTAGACCAGGGATACAAAGCCTATTTTCAGTTAAGCCCAAGTCAGATTAAAAATACAAGGTACGTAGTAGGTTCTTTTCTTGGCTGCCAATGACATTATTAGAATCTCATCAAGCCCTAGGAGCTTCTAGAAAAGACGGTTTTAGGTGATTTACAAGTTTAACGTTTCAAATTTTTACAACATTTGAGCGTGCCCATATCCGATGAGGGTTCGAACGGTCTGTTCCTTCCCTTTATGAATATACCTAATGGCTGGCGTCCAGTCACAGCCCGACCCGCGCGGGTTGGATGTTTCTAAGGGGCACTACTTGAATAAACGAAATACCCTATTTTTAACGTTGCGAAATACGGGTTGCAAGCCTAATTTGCAACTAGGCAAAGAAATATACTTGATCCAGATCAAATGAAAATTGTCGAAAATATTGGCCTAATAAGCGTATTTCTCTTAATATTGCTTTCGGTGTTTTTGTTGAGTACCCCTTCCAAGAATAGGCGGGCTAATACTCTTTTTGCGTTCTTCCTGCTGGTTACTTCCTTAGATTTTTCTGCCTTATTTGCTTATACACTTTACTTGCGTTACCCATCGCTAAATTACTTGAGGGTCTCCTCCGTTTTGTTACAGATGCCATTGTTTTATTTCTATGTAAAAACGATATGCTACCATAATGTAAAACTGGACCTAAAATCCTTTTTCCATGGAATACCCTTTTTGGCCTTTTGTCTCTTATTCTTTCTACAAGGCTTACTTGAGCCCTACTATGTATTTTACAGTATAGTAACCCAGGTACAATACTACGGGTATATAATTGCCGTATTTTATGAACTGTATAAATATAGACAGTTACACCTCGAGAACTATTCCTTGCAAAATAAAACCTATCAATGGCTCATTAGTACTACGGTACTTTTTTTAGTGGGTAATAGTTTTGTGGTATTGAGAAGCCTCTCTGAGACCACCTACCAAGATAGGAACTTTACCCTACTCAACTTAATTATCTCACTATTTGGATTGGGGGTCATTACTTGGTTTATGCTGCAAGCGATGCGAAACCCTGCGTTATTTCACGGCATTGATCAGGAAATCCAGCCTTTGAAAAGAACAAAAGTCGAGGACAAAAATAAGTACAAGGAAGAAATAGCGTTTCTATCAAATTACATGACACAACATAAGCCATATCTGGATGAAAGCTTGAGCTTGCAAAGCCTGGCCCGTACCACAGAGATACCCGAAAAACACCTCTCCTTTTTAATCAATCGGGTACTTGGCCAACATTTCTTTGACTTTATCAATTCTTACCGCATCCAAGAAGCCCAAGAACTTTTAAAAGATAAGGACTTAAATATTCAACAGGTTATGTACCAAGTAGGCTTTAATTCCAAATCTTCTTTTAATACGGCCTTCAAGAAATACACATCTCATACCCCTACAACGTACAGAAAGTCAATTGTTAAATAGGTTCGAGTAAAAGTCGTACTTTTTTTATACCTAGAAAAAGGTTCGGCTTTCTTCTTTCATACTTTTTATTCAAGATGATCTCCCACCTTTGAGTTGAACCCAAAATTCTATTCAAATGACCATTACAAACAAACCCATTTTGCTTAGCCTTATACTCCTAATACAAAGCTTGGGGATCATCGCCCAGTCACCCGAAAAGGCTAGCTTGAAAAAGATAGACTCTCTCTTTACTTCTTACTATGACAATAATTCTCCAGGGGCGGCATTTGCCCTGATCAAAGAGGGGGAGGTTCTATACAAAAAAACTATAGGCTTAGCCAATATGGAGTACAAACTCCCTATTACCGATACTAGCGTATTTAATATAGCTTCCAACTCCAAACAAATGAGCACTTGGTTGGCCTGCCTATTAGAAGAGGAAGGAAAGCTATCATTTTCGGATGATGTAAGGACTTATCTCCCCGAATTAAAGCACCTTCCTTATAAAATAAGCCTTAAGCAATTAACCAATCATACCCACGGCTTAGCCAACGTGGATGAATTAGCCAAGTTAAAGGGGATCCAGAGAATGAGGCACGAGGAAGTTTTAGCTATGTTATTTGAGATTACACAAGTCAACTTCAAACCTGGAGAGGAATTTCAATATAACAATACGGGCTATGTACTACTCTCCGAAATAATCGCACGGGTAGGAGGGAAGCCATTTCCCCAACTTTTGAAAGAAAAGATATTTGCCAAATTAGGCATGAACCATAGCCAGGCAGTAGGCCATTATGATCAAGTGATTCCCCTGAAAGCTTTTTCCATGAGAAACGGTGGTCTTACCCATGACCCGGTTTTGATCAGTAGAATGGGGGCTTCCGGGGTATACGCTAGCTTGCATGATATGATTGTATGGATCCAAAATCTGGCAAAAAACGAGGCAAAGCAGCAGCAATATCTAGAAAAGATGCTAAAAACCACCCAACTCAACAAGGGCCAAATAATAAACTATGGAATGGGGCTGCAGTTTGAAAACTACCAAGGGATTGATATTATATTTCACGGAGGGGGGATGGGAAGCTATCGCTCCTATATTTTACATGCTCCTGCTCATCAATTATCCATGGTATTTTTATCCAATGCGGGGGGCTTTACCGGATATGATTTGGTGTACAAGACCTTAGAAATAATATTAGCCCACGCGATAGAAAAACCGCAGCCACGCAAACAGATTGATGACTTAACTGCCTACGAAGGGACGTATGAGCTAACTCCTGCATCCTATTTTACCATTTGGGCAGAAGGTGATTCCTTATACGTAAAGACCTTTGGGGTGGATGAAAAAATAGTGCTTCCCCGTTTAGGCAAGGGAGTATTTAAATTTCCCTTACCCCACGCAAAAATAATCTTTCAAGAAAATGGTTTTGACTTAAGATGGGTAGATTTTACCTATCATGCAAAACGCATAAAGCGGCCAAGGGTAAAGGACAACTCCCTTGATTTGAGTAAATATGTGGGAAGCTATTCAAATGAAGCGCATCATTGTACTTTTGACATACTTTTGCTAGATGGTCGCTTAGTAGCCAGAGGCTCTCACCAGCAAGACTTTAAGCTAGATTTTTATGCGGATAATACTTTTTATGCCAATAATAGCCCTTTTGGTAGGCTTACATTTTTTTACGCGCCAGACGGCAAAGTTAAAGGATTCAAACTCTCCCGGCAAAACATAAGAAATTTAAACTTTATAAAGACCAGTGCCTGTCCCTAGATTTGGGGCTTACCCGTGCTTTAACATGAAGCTTCCTTAGGGAAAAACCTAACCGCACGGGTCGGGCTGTCACTACTCGCCGGCCTACCCACAGGGCAGCGGCGGGCTCAAACATGCCGTTCCATCCCTAAGCTATTTTGTAGGCGTGGAGTAACAGAAAGGATCTTTATGATTCACCTAAAATAACCTAATGCAGCACTGTTGCATTAGGTTTAAATGTTTATATTGCAACGTAGTTGCATTGGTTTAAATCTTCTTTTGGGAGAAAAAACTAATTATGTTTAACCGAATAATAATACACGCATGGTAAGCAAAGAACAAGTACTAGACGCCCAAAATCAATGGGGGGCAGGAGTTGTTAAAATTGGGTCACTCAAAGACAACCGATCGGAGTGCGAGGCATACGCAAATGAATTTTTGGACACCCTCTACGCATTTGAAGCGGGCCCCGTTTTATTTAAACCTACAAAATGTGCCGTTGAGCAATTTAGACCAACTAAGATAAAAGCATTATCTTACTTCATTGCCGGAGATGATCGGGCTTGTAAAGAAGACAAAGGCTTTGCTATTCAACCATGGACCAAAGTAAGGTTTGAGAATTCTGATTTCATTTTGGAAGAAAATAGAGCCGTCGCCATGGGAAATTACTTTTTTACCGACTTAGATGGAAATGAAGCAAAAGTGGAGTACACTTTTGGCTATAAAGTGAAAGACGGACAATTGAAAATTGATTTACATCATTCTTCTTTCCCTTACAATCCTGAACCCGCGGCCTAATGCTAAGGTGCTTATACTTTATTTGTCCAACAGATTGTCTAGAAGCTACCATTGATCAGGAGTTTGGAAATAGAAACTTTTTCTATACCTCTCTAGGCAATTCTGTTGATTTTGACTCAGACACACTCCAGCAAGTAATCCGGTTGATAGAAAAAAATAAAATACATAAAGTATGCTTTGTTCTATCCCACAAAAACCGGTTCGTATTAGATGCCCTGGGTAATCGTGAATTTTATGGCATAAAGGGATTAGATCCATTCTATAAAGAAATCGGCAATCAGGTTAAACGTTCTGAAAAGTCTTGGCAAACATGCGATCCTCAATTTGCCATTCTTTCATTCTATCTCAATAAGAAAATAAAAGAGCTACAAACAAATTTGGATACCTTGCTTTCAGCAGAAATTAAGATAGCAGGCAAAATATTTAATAAAGACGCACGTAGTTTTGAAGATATCTATCCCGGTTTAATGTGGGAAGACTCCCTGTCCTTAAATTAAACTTGGAGAATAATTAACAATTATTACGCGTAAACAATCTTTCCAACTGCATGGTCAACGCTAACCAGCTTCCTAACGGCCCCTCATAAATACACATGTACTTCTCTATTTTGTAACTCATAATAGCTTGGCTCAAACAAGCAACTTTTTCCCTTTATACTACATAATATGTCTTCCCCTCCCCAAGCGAAGTAACAAAAGAAGATGCCAGGTCATAAGGTTCCCTAGCATACCGAGGAGAACCAAGGTCAAAATCTCTGGAAGGTGTACCGATATACCCCATATTTCTAATCTAAATTCTAAGGAAATCAAGGTGTAAACCCCTAGTACCAACAATAAGCCCCATGTGCCTATGAGGACATAAAGGCGTACTTGCAAGCGTTTTTGAATGCCTTGTTCTAAGGTTTGCAAAAGCGAATCGGTAAAGTCTGGCGAAGTTTCTAAACTTGCTTCCTTAACTAACTTATGAATAGGATCTTTTTTCACAGGTCTTCTATTTCTTTTCCAAGTTGTTTTTTAAGAACTGTTGCCAGGTTTTTTCTAGCCCGGTGCAAGGTAGTTTTGACCTTGGATTTACTAAATCGGGTTACTTGAGTGACCTCTTTTATATTTAACTCGGAGAGGTAAAACAGTCTAAGTACCAGAGCTTCATCAGGTTTCATCAGGTGTAAAGCATGATTAATAATTTGTTTTAAATCGTTACTATTGCTTATATAAGCCGCCTCTTCTGGCGTAGAGTGGGGCTCACCATATTCCCCGAGCTTAATTTTGCGTTTTCTCAGTTCATTATAACAAGCATTGACCACCATACGGTAAAGCCAAGTATAAAAGGATGCCTGGTACTTAAAGGTGTTTATTTTATTATAAACTTTCAAAAATACCTCTTGTAGAATATCCTCAGCTACTTGATGATTTTTCACGAGAGAGCAGGCCAAAGCAAAGGCAGGGTCCTTATATTTTTCTACTAGTTCTTTAAAGGCCCTCCTATCGCCAGCTTTGACTCGCTCAATGATTAAACGCTCTTCTTCGGCTGTATTCAAGCGCTTATTTCTTTTGTTTGGCGGCCATTAAAAGTCCTCCTGAGCCACATAGCAATACGATAGCCCATACCAAAAGGTTGAGGGTTTTTTCTTCTATGGCAAATGTTGATAACCCGGCTGAGAGCAGCAAGCCAACACCGATACCCAGACCCAGGTAAGCGATATCCAGTTTGGTGATTCGTGATTCCGGTCGGGGTTCTAAAATACCTTTATCGGCAAGCATTTTTTTGATGAGAAAGGTGTATCGGGCGATAAAGTACACAATCAGTACAAGGGCACTCGCAAAGGTGAGTCCGGCAAATATATCTTCTAATTGTTCCATCTCTGTCTATTTAAAATTGGGGGCCTAATACGGAGCTGAGCCCTTGAATAAGCGGTAACATCTTGTCAGAATTGGTAAAGAGTACAATTCCGTAGCCCTGCTCCATAAGAAACATGCAATATGCTTGAAAATCATGATTATTCCCGGTATGCAAGTGCATGAGTCCGTTGGGGGTGGGCTTTTGGGCAAAACCGAGCCCCCAAGCTGTTTGCCCAGTTTCTTGTAAAAGTCTACTGTCGGGCCTAAAGGTATTTTGAGCCGCGAGCATCTCTTGGAAGCTTTTGGAGCTAAGTCCTTCCTTCTTTAACATAGCTTGGATAAATAAGGCATACTCGTAGGCCTCCGAATGAATACTTGTAAAGGAATTAAAGGTTTTTCCACTCCAAGCCCCGGTATTATTGTCGGTAGGTTTTCCTTTTTTATGGCCAAAGACTTTATTTTTGGCTAGGTAATCATTCCATAAAAAGGATGTGTGTTCCATACCCAAGGGCTTGGTAACTTCCCGTTCAAATAGGGCATTAAACTTATCTTTCCAACCCATTTGGTGTAGACTGCCAATTACGGCGGTTAAGTATTGATAGGCCTCCCCTGAATACAGAAAGTCAGTTCCCGGCGTAAAGGGAAGGCTGATTATCTTTCCGTGGCTAAAATTAGGAAAGCCAGAGCTATGGGAAAGCACCATCCGTGGGGTGATGGTCAAGTAGTCGGTATAGGATGCGCTATCGATGGCGGGGTGGGGAAAATAGTCATGCAAGGGCTTATCCAAATCTAGGATGCCTTGGTCGACCATTTTCATAGCAAAATAAGCGAAAATGGGTTTGGATAAAGACGCTCCTTCAAAGATGTGCTGCTTTGCCACCGGCTTGCCCGTCTCAATATTTTGCACGCCAAACACCTCGTGGTAGACTATTTCTTTATCATTAATAATTGCCAAAGATAAGCCGGGCATGGCAATGGAGTCCATCAAAAACTCGATGCGGGCATTTAGCTCCTGGATCTTTACAGCCCGCCCATCCACGGTTTTGAGGCTTTCCTGAGCGTGTAAAGAGATAAAATGGAGAAATAGGCTAAGTGTGATTAAATTTTTTTTCATGGCTTCTTACTGATTATAGGCTATATCTAAATGAATTGTAGCCCTTAGACACCGCAACTCAGCCCGAGTTTACCAGAAAATACCATTAATTTTTAGCTTATGACCTTATTTAAAAAAAACGCCTGCCTTGTCTCTGAGGATAGGTGAACTGTAAACACACTCTCTTATTCCGGCTTAGGGATGGAGCGGCCTGTTTGAGCCTGTTGATGGACTGTGGGCTGGCCGGCGAGTAGCGAGAGCCCGACCCGCGCCCCTCAGTTTTTACAAGTAGGCACATATTTCCAGGCGCGGGGAAGCCTAGGCTGCTCAAAGGATAATATTTTTTGATACATTTTTAAGCCCCTTTTCCCTTCTATATCCTTTATTTTAGGCCAATAAGCAGGTTTTTTGAATTCAAAAATGGATACAAAAAACGGCTTATTGATCCCAAGCAAGATTACATTTTTCAGGTATAATAAAAGGCTATAATGGCTTACAATTACGTGTTTTGACCCAATTAAAGCCATACCTTAATGCTTATAAATGGACTTAAACCTAGTTCCTAGGTGTCTTTAGACCGAATTAAGCTTTATTTTTTGCGCCTTTACAAGCTTTAGCCTAACTTAAGTATACATACCG
>CAWUIO010000178.1:0-9252 GCA_963922455.1 uncultured Microscillaceae bacterium | reverse complement strand
AACCCCAAACTGACCCTTTTCGCCGACAAAAAATAAACTTAAACAGTTTCTTAATTAAATTTTATGATATTTTAAAGGCTAGAAATAGAAGAATTGCGACCTACCCGAAAACTTTGCATTTTTTAATCTATATGAAAGTTTTTTTCACTTCTAGCCCAGAAATTTGTAATAACCTTAAAATTTTCAACGATGACCAAAGAATATTCTAATGGGGAGATCACCATTAAGTGGCAGCCCAATTTGTGTATACACTCCGGAATTTGCGTAAAAACCTTACCCCAGGTGTATAACCCAAAAGCCAAACCCTGGATTGCCATCGAGCAGGCTAAAACCGAAGAATTGAAAGATCAAATTAGTAAATGTCCGTCTGGAGCACTTAGTTATGACACCCATGCCTAATATTTTGAACATAGAACCCTTAGGGTTTCCTTGGAAAACTCAAGACCCATTTCTCTTTTGCGCCTACCATCGGGACGAATACCCGCGAGGTAATGCTCAATTGGGAGTAGAAAAATCTCAACTACAAGGCAGAAATATTGGCCAGGACTTCATGCTAAAAGATGGCTGGCGCATGTACCATGGTTCTAAAATCCCTGGATTTCCCTACCACCCCCACCGGGGCTTCGAGACCATAACCATCAATCACGAAGGCGTAGTGGACCATTCCGACTCCCTCGGAGCAGCCGGACGTTTTATGGCCGGAGATGTGCAATGGATGACGGCCGGCAAGGGCATCCAGCATTCAGAAATGTTTCCCTTGCTCCACGAAGACCAAGATAATCCCTTGGAGATCTTTCAGATATGGCTTAACCTGCCCCAAGCTTCCAAAATGGTGGAGCCGCACTTTAAAATGCTTTGGCGAGAAGATATTCCGGTACTAAACCAAATCGATGAGGCAGGAAAATCTACCCAAATCCAATTAATTGCCGGCCAAATGCTGGGCACCAAGGCCTTGGAACCCACCCCCGATTCTTGGGCCGCCCATCCCCAAAATGGAGTAGGCGTTTATACCCTCAAGATGGAGGCTGGAGCAAATTGGACTTTGCCTGCAACCATGGCCGAAGCATCTCGCACCCTCTTCTTTTATCGCGGAGAAAGCATCACGCTAGAAGGACAAGCCATTCCGGCCCAGCATCACGTTGAGCTAAAACCTGATGCCGCCATTGCCATCCAAAATGGCCCGGCCGATGCCTTTTTCTTACTTTTAGAAGGACGGCCCATGCAAGAGCCCGTTGTACAACACGGCCCCTTTGTGATGAATACAGCCGAAGAAATTCGCGAGGCTATGCGAGATTATGGTCGCACGCAATTTGGTGGCTGGCCTTGGCCCGAAGCCGAGGTAGTACACGCCAAAGACCTAGGCCGCTTTGCCAAACATAGCAACGGAATTGAAGAAATTAAGTAATCCCAAACCCATAATACAATGAACTCAGTTTCTCCCTGGCCCGAATTAAAGTTTGAAGAAATCCAAGATACTCTCGAGTCGCTACACCACTGGACCCAGATCGTGGGCAAGATTCGATTAAAGACCATGCCTTGGCAAAATCATTCCTGGCACGTGGTGCTCTATGTATCTTCTCAAGGTTTTTCTACCCACGGCATCCCCTACGAGGGGCGCACCTTCCAAATAGATTTTGACTTTAAGGAGCATACCCTGAAAATCCAGTGCTCTCATGCGGGTATGGCCCAAATGGACTTAGGCCCCATGACTGTGGCCGATTTTTATCAAGAAATCTTCGAGAAACTCGCCAGTCTGGGCATCCGCGTAAAGATACACGCCAAACCCAATGAGGTGGATCCCGCCATTCCCTTTGCCGAAAATACCACTACCCAGGGCTATGATCCTCAAGCCGCGCACTCTATTTGGCAAGCCATGATGAGGGCCAATAGCGTTTTCAACCAATTTCGCAGCGAATTTATTGGCAAAAGTAGCCCCGTACACCTTTTCTGGGGAGCTTTTGACTTGGCCGTGACCCGCTTTTCGGGCAATACAGCACCTCCTCACCAAGGCGGTATGCCCAATATGCCCTTGGATGTGATGCAAGAAGCCTACTCCCAAGAAGTAAGCAGCGCCGGTTTTTGGCCCGGTTCCAAAGACTCTCCCGTACCGGTTTTCTATTCCTATGCTTACCCTAGCGCTCCCCATTTTGGCCAGCAAAAAGTACTGCCCGCCGAAGCGTTTTACAGCAAAGAAATGGGAGAGTTTTTCTTAAAATACGAAGACGTCCAAAAGTCGGCCAACCCTGATAAAACCCTGCATGATTTCCTGCAAAGCACCTACGAAGCCGCCGCTCTTACCTCTGAGTGGGACCGGGCTAAGTTAGAAAAAGCCTAAACCTTCCCCGCTTATGTACTACCAGGATGCCTTGTCCTGGTAGTTTTTTCATGCATCGAAACTGATTACATTTAATTATTAGGGGCTTGCCCGCGCTATATCCATTGCTAGCAAATTAGAAAGGAGTGCCCGCGCGGGCCGGGCTCTCGCTACTCGCTGCCTTTCCCCGCCGGGCCAATACGAGCTCAAACAGGCCGCTCTATCCCTAAGCCATTGGAAAAAGAGATAATAGGTATTCTTTTATCATCAAGAGAGCTTCTTTTTAAGTATAGTGTCTTTACTGAAATACGCTCCCAAGCGCCGGGGGAGGTCGCAGAAAAGATATAGAAAATAGGGCTAAGGACTTAGGTCTGCCCCATTATCTTGTTTTTGAGAGGAAGATTGCGTAAGATAGGCAGTAATTCCTGTTTGCAAGGAACTTTGTGTCTTTAAGATGCTCTCGAGTATAAGGCAAACGCAAAAATTAATTTGTATAACCTGAACATCTCCCAAAAGAAACACCCAATGAAAAAACTACTACTACTTGCCGCAAGCTTATGTCTTATGTTCCCTGCCTTGGCCCAAGGTAAAAAACTCTGCATCACCGTAGACGATCTTCCTACGGTAAGCTACCAGGTTCCCGGAGATGATTTCAAACTTAGCCTTACTCATTCCTTGGTAAATACCTTTAAAGAAAACCAAGTCCCGGCAATCGGCTTTGTCAATGAGATGAAACTGTACCAGGGCGAATCACTCCAAGGTTTCCAAGTAAAACTCTTAGAAATTTGGCTCCAAAACGGACTTGAGCTGGGCAATCATACCTTTGCCCACCCTAGTTTTCACCAGGTGAGCTTTGAAGAATACACCCAAAGCATCCTAAAAGGAGAAAAGAACACCAAAAAGTTGGCCCAGCAATATGGCTCCGAGTATACATACTTCCGCCATCCCTTCTTGCATATTGGCCTGCGCCAGTCCCAAGCCGATTCGCTCCGTAGCTTTTTGGCTGAGCACGGATATATCGAATCACCTGTTACCCTTGACAATGAAGACTACCTTTTTGCCCTGGCCTATAGCCGGGCTTACCAAAAAAAGGATGGGGACTTGATGCGTACAATTGGGGAGGACTATGTAAACTACCAAGAAGCCAAGCTCCTCTTTTTTGAGGCCCAATCGGATAAATTATTCCAAAGAAATATTGCCCAAACTCTTCTGCTACACGCCAACTACCTCAACGCCGTCTACCTTCAAAAGCTCCTCGATATGTATAAAAAACACGGCTACACCTTCGTATCGCAGTCGGAAGTGCTCCAAGACCCAGCCTACCAAGAAAAAATAAGCCGCTATGGCCCTTGGGGGATCTCATGGCTAGACCGCTGGGCCCTCAGCCGAGGGAAAAAGGGAGAGTTTTTCCGGGGAGATCCGGTCACACCGAAGTATGTTCATGATCTAGCGAAATAAGGAAAGCAATGCCCAGCCTAAAAACCTGCCTGCCTATCTTGCTGATCTCTTGTATAGCCTGGACGAGCTCTTATGCCCAAAGTATTAGGATCACAGGTCAAATAACCGATCAAGTAAATGGTCAACCCTTGGCTTCAGCACACGTTTATCTGGCCCAAACGACCTTTGGAAGCAGTACAGAGGCTACGGGTAAGTATATTTTTCTAGCTAAGCCCGGGCGTTATGAACTGGTTATCTCCCACGTAGAATACACCGATACCGTCTTCTCGCTTAATTTGGTGAGAGATACAAGTATACAAATTTCCTTGAAGCCTGCTGTGCAGGAGTTAAGCCAAATACTTGTGCAAGCCGATACTTCGCAATGGGAGGCTAATTATCAGGTGTTTCGGAAACACTTTTTAGGTACAACAATCCATGCACAATCAACACAAATAGAAAATCCTCGGGCTTTATATCTTTATTTTGATGCAGAAGAAAACATGTTTTATGCCCACGCTCGAGAAGAAATTAGCATATTAAATGAGGCATTGGGCTACCGAATCATTTATCATTTGAAAGATTTTGAAATAAATTTCAATAGTGGTTTTATGAAATCCTATGGTATTCCCCGTTTTGAATTTTTAAGGCCCAAATCTAGAAAGCAAGAAAAACGCTGGCTTAAAAATCGAGAACGGGCTTATAAAGGCTCATTTAATCATTTGCTCGATGCCATCCGGAATGAAGACATTCAAAATAACAAATTTATTCTTCAAGAAATTTTCAGAAACAAAGTAGTAGATGACCTTAGCTTAATCTCTGAAAAGGTTACATATTACCGAAATAAAATTATGGGCTCCAACGTAAATTCTCTTCGTTTAAATTCTGGGAAGAGCACCTTTCTGGATAGTTTAAGGTATTGGCAAGATTTGGAAAAAAATGGAGGTTACCTAGATAGCACCGGCTCCCCCATTAATGACAGCCGGTATTTAATGCCGATACGTAATACTATTCATTGCGAAAATATATTGAAAGTTACCTACCGAGGAGAACCTGAAGAACTCCATTTTGCCCTTGAAAGAAGAATTGGCCAACAGAGTGACACGAAGCAAACTTCCTACCTCCACTTCCCCCAAAAGAAGTTGGAAATTGCCAATAATGGATATTACCCTGTGGATCAGATAGTTTTTGATGGGTATTTGGGCTGGGCGTCTAAAATAGCCGAAATGTTACCCTTAAATTATGAGCCAAACCCATGAAACTAAACCCCCAAACCCTTTTCCTCCTAGACGGCATAGGAGGCCTGATATCCGCTTTCTTTCTTGGAATAGTATTGGTACATTGGGAAGCAATTTTTGGAATGCCCCAGGGTGTTTTATACGGGCTTGCCGGCTTAGCGGTTCTCTTTGCAGGCTATTCCCTAAGGTGTTACTTTTTATCGCCTAAGCCTATCCATCTGTATTTGAAGGGCATCGCCCTAATCAACTTTCTTTACTGCTTGCTAAGCCTCAGCTTAGTCTTCTACCATGCCGCTTCCCTTTCGATTTGGGGAAAATTGTACTTCTTTCTTGAGATACTTATTATCCTGATATTGGTCTATTGGGAGTTTACAAGCAGCAACCATTACTCTGATAGTTAATGGAGATGGGAGGCCTAAGCCCAAGGATAGGGAAATGGCATAGGAGCTTTACCCTAAGCCTGCAAGCCCACTCAGAAAAACTTGTTTGATTAGCCACTCTGTCATAACTTAAAGGGATTGTTTTGTTTCTTTCTAAACGCTATTTATGACAGCCTCCACCCTACCCGTACAAGTCGAGCAAGTATTTCCAAATCCTATACCCGAATTGTGGGAAGCCATTACCCGCTTAGGCTCGATGCGGCAGTGGTTTTTTGAAGATATTCCGGCCTTTGAGCCCCGGGTTGGGTTTAAAACCCAATTTAGTGTCGTGGCTAATGGCAAAAACTTCGAGCATTGCTGGGAAATTCTGGAAGTGGAAGCCCCCTACAAAATCAAATACCATTGGAGCTATACCGAGTACCCTGGGGTAGGCTATGTCACGTTTGAGCTAAAAGACGATGGCGGATGGACCAAACTCATCCTGCAAAATGAAGGCCTGGAATCCTTTCCTGAAGATATGCCTGAGTTTAGTAGAGAAAGTTGCCAGGCGGGCTGGGAGTATTTTATTCAGGGACGGCTCAAAATATTTTTATCGGCCACTACCTAGACCTGCGCTACCATTTTGCTCTTCTGGTTATGGCTTAGGGATAGAGCGGCCTGTTTGAGCCCGCCGCTGGAATGAGAGCGGGCCGGCGAGTAGCGAAAGCCCGACCCGCGCAACGCTATGGCCCTCATGAAACCTTACGCTCCTAGCGCGGGAAAGCCCCTAAAACTTCATCTCCCAACAAAGCCAGTAGAATGTGTTATTCAAAACGGAAAAGGTGTTATTTTCTTGGCTAAGATCACGGAATCTTTGTACGCATCTATCACTTTTTTTCCTACGTTGCGCATGAAGCCTTACACCTCTCCGATGCGGAACAGCGTACCAATCGGGAGTGTGTGCAATTGATTCAGAAGGAGATTCAAGAGCGGATTGACAAGCACAGTCACCAGGTGCTTGTCTCTACTTTGGAATTACTCCCATTTCTATACAGCAAAAGCCCCGGGGAATCCTGGGGCTTTTCTTTTGGTTATAATCAATGGTTAATCACAGCTATTTGTCCGGATTTTACAGAGAAAATTTGTTCTCCCTAGTAGTCTGCCCCCAAAAGAGGCCGACTACCGGAAAGCTATGATAGTATTACGACTTCCGCAACTCCTTCTTCAAAATCTTACCCGTAGCATTTTGGGGCAAGGCGCTCATAAACTCAATCACCCGAGGGTATTTGTAAGCCGCGATACGTTCTTTGGTCCAGGCCATAAGCTCCTCTTCGCCTAGCGTTTGTCCTTCTTGTAATACCACACACGCCTTGACCTCTTCTCCGTACTGATCATGAGGAATACCAATTACCGCCACCAAAGAAACGGCTTCGTGTTTCATCATACACTCTTCTACTTCCCGAGGATAAATATTGAGTCCGCCCCGAATGATCATATCTTTGGTGCGATCCACGATAAAGAAAAAGCCATCTTCATCTTTGATGGCTACATCGCCCGAGTGGAGCCAGCCATTTTTGAGGGTCTTGGCATTGGCTTCTGGCTTGTTGTA
The DNA here is from genome assembly GCA_963922455.1 of uncultured Microscillaceae bacterium. Classification (GTDB taxonomy): domain Bacteria; phylum Bacteroidota; class Bacteroidia; order Cytophagales; family Microscillaceae; genus CAWUIO01. The sequence goes on along the minus strand of CAWUIO010000178.1, from coordinate 2,298 downwards.
GTAGCCTTTCATGACATTATGCCCCCGGTAGACCAATTCCCCTTTTTCTCCCACGGGTACTTCCTTGCCTTCTTCGTCTACCACTTTGACTTCTATACCCCACAGAGGTGTACCCACGGAGCCCGGCTTACGCCCCCATTGCCGCTGATTGAAGGTAACCACGGGAGAACCTTCAGACATTCCATAGCCTTCCAAGATTTCTACATTAAACTTGGCTTCAAAATCTTCCAGCACTTTTACGGGCAGGGAAGCTCCTCCCGAAAGGCAAATTCTAAGTTTATCTGAGATAGATTTAAAGTCAAAGTTGTCATTTTGGTAATTGAGCAAGCCCCAGTACATGGTAGGTACCCCGGCAAAAACGGTGATTCCGTGTTTTTGCATCAAGCCTAAGACCACTTCGGCGTCAAAGCGAGGGAGCAGGACATTGGTGGTGGCTTTCAAAATCCCCACATTCATTAAAACCGTCATAGCAAAGACATGAAAGAGGGGTAAAACTATGAGCATTTTATCTTCGGGCGTGGGGTCAAACAAACCCGCACTCAACATAGCATTAATTACCAAGCTGCTGTGGGTCAATTCCGCTCCTTTGGGCCTGCCCGTTGTCCCGGAAGTATAGATGATAACCGCGGTGTCTTCGGCCATCGTCTGAACCGACGCGGCCTCGGGGGACTGCCCCGCCATCAGCATCCCTAAGGTTTTTTCTCCTTCTATGGGGGAGGGGTCTCCGGGGCTAGCGGTTATGATGAATATATCTTGGCACTTTTCGGCTTTTTGAAAGCCGGCGTACCCTTCTTCCAACATCGGGAGCCCAGGTGCTCCTTGAAAACAGAAATAGGCCTTGGCATCCGAATCGTTTAAATGGTACCCTACTTCCTCCTTTTTGAGTAAGACACTTAGGGGAACAATCACGGCTCCTGCCTTTAAAATACCGTAATAAACCATAGGAAAATAGGGCAAATTCAAGCAGCTTAAGGCCACTTTATCGCCGGCTTGAATCCCGATGGACTTGAGCCCGTTGGCAATTTGGTTGGCTGCGCCATTGAGCTGGGCAAAATTCAGACGGGTATCATTAAATATAAAGGCATCTTTGCTAGGATATCTCCGAGCAGAATCCTCTAAGAAAACAGACAAGTTAAGCATTTTTCAATCTTGATAATAAATGTTGTAATTAGTTCACAAAATAGAATAAAAGCAATACAATAACTAATTTAACCAAGTAATCTCTCGTACCGCCGCGTATTATTTACCTATGTTAAGGATTGCTTGTTATCAAGGAAGCAAAACCGAGGGGTTTGGCTACCTATGACAACTTGTAATTTTCTGATTTTCAACACTTTACAAAAAGTACAAATTCAAGATAAATTACCCGTTTAAAATGTCATTGCAAAGACTTGTGCGCCTGCGCATACCCCGTTAGGGATGGAGCGGCCTGTTTGAGCCCGCCGCTAATTTGCGCGGGGGCCAGCGAGTAGCGAGAGCCCGACCCGCGTCGGCACCTGTTTTCACATTGGACTGTAAATGCCTGACGCGGGCAAGCCCCCAAAAAATCCAGCCGCTTCGTTTTTTTGGGTGCCCAAATGCCCTCACGAAATACAGCCCAATTTTTTTGTTGTTTAAAATATCTTTAAACTTAGGGGCATGAACTACGAGCGCCTCATCCAACATATTACCTGCATCGTCCCGCTAAGTAAAGAAGAAATCAGCCTTTTGAGCAGCAAGCTAAAAAGTAGAACCTATCTCAAAGGGCAATATATCATACAGGTTGGGGATGTGTATAAATTTCAGACCTTTGTTCTATCGGGTAAGGTAAAGACCTTTTGCCTGGATAATCAGGGAAATGAACACATTTTGTCCTTTGGACTGGAAGATTGGTGGACGGGAGATATTTGTAGTTTTAGCACCCAGAGTCCCGCAGAGTTTCATACGCAATGCTTAGAGAATACTTCCGTTGCCCAGATTGCTTACGAGGACCTGGAAGATTTGTATGTCCAGATACCCAAGCTGGAGCGTTACTTTCGGATCATCGTTCAAAAAGCCTACGGATTTATGTCTAAACGGGTGGTGCGCAATCACTCCTTGCCCGCCAAAGAGCGCTACCTTCAATTTATAAAGACCTACCCAGAAATAGTGCAGCGCTTTCCTTTGTATATGATTGCTTCCTACCTGGGTATTACCAAAGAGTTTCTCAGTAGCATCCGGAAACAACTGGCTGAGGAGTGATTTTAATCTATCTTCGGGTTCTTACTTAGAAACTGTTTAAATTTAATTGCGTTGGGCTGCAAAGAGCCATTTCGGGAA
>CAWUIO010000177.1:0-9493 GCA_963922455.1 uncultured Microscillaceae bacterium | reverse complement strand
GAGCTCGCCGCTGGCAGTGCGCTGGCCAGCGAGTAGCGAGAGCCCGACCCGCGCCGGTAGTTCTGTTCTCATGGGCCACCCTTTCACTTAGCGCGGGGAAGCCCCAAAGTGTCTTTAGAGGCTCCACTAAATTGCCTTTTCGCCAGATGAGCAATTTTCAATACGTACCTTACATTTCTTCTCCTTACCTTGGGACAGGCAATCAATAATGAAAAAAAACCATAGCCTCGGGATTTGATTTTTTGCCCTAACGTATTATTTAGGGCTCATGTACCTTTCCCGAATAAGGCTAAATTGCTAAGGCCACTATTATGAAAACATGGACATACCTACTTTTCCTAGGGCTTCTTGCCCTAAGCTGTGAAGACGTGAAGCAAAACAGCGATACCCTGAAAGAATTAAATCAATTAAGAACGCAACTAGACAGTCTCAAAACATTAACTACAGAAAACCCCCAAGATATGAAAGGACAAATTGCAACTTTCTTGACATTTCAAAAAGAAGATGCCGAGCAGGCTATGAATTTTTACATGGGGCTATTTGATAATTCCGAGATTATCGAAGTAAAACGATGGGGAAAGGAAGGGCCGAGTAAAGAGGGAACCATCAAGCAAGCCAGATTTACGCTTAATGGGAAATTGTATATGTGTAGCGATAGCCCACCCATACACAAATGGGACTTTACACCGGCTGTTTCTAATTATGTGGAATTTGAGGACGAAAATGAACTGGGCCAGATGTTTACCAAACTATCTGAGGATGGAAAAGTAATGATGCCTTTAGACAACTATGGTTTCAGTCAAAAATTTGCTTTCGTAGAAGATAGATTTGGGGTTTCTTGGCAATTGAATTTACCCTAAAAAAACAAAGCAGCAACATCACTCTTGCGGGATTATTTTGAAAATCCCGCATTTTTTATGGCCATTCGTATCTCAATAGGGTTCATTATTGTTACCTATCTTAAAGTTGCCGCCAAAAAATTGACCGAAAGATGTAATTTTGAAAACGGTTTTCGGGCAGCAATGGCCCAAGGGATTGATTAATTTAATGGAATACGCATGGAAGCATGGGATTTATACGACAAACATCGGGTCAAAACCGGTAAGATAGTGCAGCGTGGGGCATCCTTTAACCAGGATGAATTTCATGTAGTCATTCACGTATGCCTTTTTAATGCTCATAAGCAATTGCTCATACAACAGAGACAAGCTTTTAAAGAAGGCTGGCCCAACATGTGGGATGTAAGCGTGGGGGGAAGTGCCCTAGCCGGGGAAACCAGTAATCAGGCTGCCGAACGAGAATTGTTTGAGGAAATTGGGTATAAGGAGGATTTGAGCAACACCCGGCCCGCTTTTACGGTAAACTTCCCCCGAGGATTTGATGATTATTATATCCTCAAGGCCCATATCAATCTTGAGGAGTTAAGCCTGCAAGCATCCGAAGTAAAAAGGGTGCGATGGGCTAATCAAGCGGAAATTATCCAAATGATTCAGGCTAAGGAATTTATACCCTATCATACGAGCCTCCTCTCCATGATTTTTGACATGCAACACGGGACCGGTGCGCATGCAATCTAGGACCAGTCTCCAAAAACCAAGCTATACAAGAAAGCCTTGGCCTTCCTAGAAGGAACATTGGATGATTTGGATATAAGTTTTATCTTGAGTGCACTTTGTGCGTACCGGGTACCTCGGCTAGTTAAGTATACACCTTGGCCCTAGCTTTAGAAAGATTATGGATGTTCCATTCACTCTCAAAATAGGCAGTGTTATATACACAGAAACTGATTCGGGGATACACGCGGAGTGGTTTTACTATAAAGATAATGCCCTACAACAAGGAAAGGGATTCGCTAAACGATTAAGCCCCGTGAACAAACAAAGAAGATTTGAAGGGGACTTTATAATTACCTACTCAGATGCAAACGAAGTTATCCTTGCCCAACTACATTTGCAAATTAGGTACGTCTCGGAATACTACAGATTAACTTGGAAGAATAAGGAACACATCACCGACTGGGGTATCGGCGTAGAGAGAGGCCATACCCTCGTAGCGAGTTACACAGAAAAATCTAAGTAAGAAGTATAAAACGTATACTCATTAGCGGTACGTATTAAAACACTATTGAGATTACTTTGAACAAAATACTTATTTTCGATTTCAACGAGAAGAGCTCCGTTCTCCTGATTTTCTTCTTGCAATCCCTCGTCCTTTCCATCCTACTCTTTAAAAAAGGGATGGATGAGCAAAAAAAAGACAGTATCTGGCTAGCCGTATTTATATTCTTAGGAGCTTTGTACCTCTGTCCTTTTATGCTTGGGTATGCGGGTTGGTATTCTGTAAGAAACTATCGAAATTTTATGTTCTTTGTACCCTTCCAGCAGTTATTCTTCATTGGCCCGGTACTCTTTATGTATATCAAAACGCTCTTGAATCCAGACTACACCCTAAGGCGAAAAGAGTACATCCATTTTCTACCGGGGGCTCTCTACCTCGGGTATAGTTTGATCGTGTTTGTGGTGGATATGCTCATATTAGATGAATTTTACTTTTACGCCGATGGTAGAGATAAAGACCTCGTCTTTTGGTACCAGATGGCAGGTTTGCTCTCTATGCTCTATTACTTATTTTTAAGTTATGAGCACTATAATAGCTACCGAAAAATCACCTTAGAGGAGCTGAGCTATGCCGATGAAATCGCCTATCAATGGATCAAAACTTTTACCCTTAGCTTTGGCCTGATATTAATTTTGCGGGTCTTATTTTTTGTACTAAACCCCGAATGGGGCAATTTTGGTAGCAAATACTGGTATTATCTCTGCTTTTCAATCCTTCTCATGTATATATCCATTTCCGGATACTCGCATACCCTTAGAACTATTGTACTATTTCAATCTCATAATTTAGGCGAGCTTGAGTGGAAAGAAGATGCCCTAAATAAAGACGCCACGATTCCCTCGCCTGACTTACTAGACTCAAAAGACTGGAAAGACAAAATCACGCGTCTTTTTGAAAAGGAAAAAGTTTACCAAAACCCCAACTTAAGCTTGAGTGAGGTGGCCCGTCTTTTACAAACCAACCGCAACATTATCTCCAAAGCGATCAATCAGGAGTTTGATATGAATTTTAATGATTTGGTAAATAAAAAACGGGCAGAAGCGGTCATAGACAGGTTACAGCAAGGGGAGCACTCCCGTAATACCTTATTGGGAATAGCTTTAGACTGCGGTTTTAATTCCAAGACAACTTTCAACAGGGCCTTTAAAAAACACACCGCACTCAGTCCCAAACAATATATTTCTACATATAAGCTGTAAAAAAGGATTCACATGGTCATTTGGAGCGACCCAAATCTTAATTTTTGCTTCTTTTAGCCTATACACTTCACATAATATAACTAGGAAAATGCAAAAATTTTTATGGGTACTCTTTCTCCTATCTACAACAAGTGTACAAGCCCAAACCCTATCCGAAGCCCAAAAAGAAGCCATACGGAAAACACTTTATCAACACGCAAGTGACGAGACGCCGGGCCTGGCCCTGGGAATTGTTCAAAACGGCAAGGTAGTGTATACACATTATCTAGGCTATTCCAATTTGGAGAACCAAACGAAGGTAGACCAGGATACCCGGTTTAATATTGCCTCCAATTCCAAACAGTTTACCGCGCTCTGTATATTAAAACTGGTTCAAGAAGGAAAGATTGGCCTGGAAGACGACATACGAAAATACCTACCCAATCTTTATAAAAATACGAAAGCTAAGATTACGGTTTCAAACCTAATCAACCACACCAGTGGTATTAGAGACTATTGCGAATTATATGCCCTCACCGGGAAAACGTGGTGGAAACAATTTATCGATAATGGAGACGCCATGGAATTGCTCGAAAAGCAAAAAGACTTAAACTTCCTACCCGGAAGCCAATATTTATACAGCAATTCCAATTACATCATACTAACGGAGATCGTAAAACACGTAACAGCTCAAGACTTTAGCGTATATGCTAAATCCTTGTTTGAAGCATTGGGCATGCCAAACTCCAGCTTCCTCACCCACTATGGGGAAATTATACCCCATAGAGCCAGGCCATACGGAAATTGGAATACCTGGCGCGATGAACCTACCATCACGGAAGTACACGGAGACGGCGCCCTGTATACCACTTTAACCGATCAACTCCAATGGGAGCAAATCATTCAGCTAAACAACGGAAAATACCTTCCCCAAGCATTCATCGACAAAAGCCAATCTCCCCTAGAAAATGCCAGCGAACCAGGCTACGGCTACGGGCTCATGTTTCAAACCAACCGGGGACTGGATGTTTCCTACCACGATGGGGTCACTGGGGCATACAATGCCACCTTTCTGAGATTTCCCCAAAAAAGCACCTCAATCGTTGTCATGTCTAACAACCGAAGCGTACCTGCCAACTATCTGGCCTGGCAGGTCGCCAACCTTGTTATGGATAGGGAACAGGGATTAAGCCCTTATCCTGGAAACCCCGAAAAAATTGAAAAATTAAAGAATACGCAAGCCTTAGTAGGAATGTACCAGGAGGAAGGACATGACGCAAGTATCATAAAAATCACCGAAAAAGATGGGTCGCTATATCGAGAAATGTATCAACGTGAGCCCATAAAATTAATCAAGGAGCAGGGTGGCCTGTTTGAATACGAAACCATCCCCGGTTTGAAAATAAACTTTACCCACTTGGGTACACCCAATCAACAATTTACGCTTTACAAATCCACGCAAAAGCCCAGGACTTTTTATAAAAACAACCCAGTATCGCTTAGCAATTTTGACAAGCAAGCCTTGAATGGCCGCTTTTATAATGAGGAGACCGGCACCGAAATCATCCTAAAGTATGTAGAAGGAGATACCTACACACTCACCAAAAACGGTCGGGCCAGAAAAGCCAAACTCATTTTAGCCGACTATATTCGCATGATGAGCACCTATCATATTAAGATCATACGCGATGAAACCCATCAAGTGATCGGCTTGAACGTGAACAACACCCGAATAAAGCAGGTGATCTTTAAGAAAATGTAGAAAACCCGAAAGGACCCTATATCTCCGCTTACCCCGATGGATTAGCCTCGGTAAGCGGAGTACTTTTTGGGGCTTGCCCGCGCTCAGAAAATTGGTGATCAATTATCCAAAGGTGCTGGCGCGGGCCGGGCTTTCGCCACTCGCCTGCCCCCCGCTGGGCCATTACGGGCTCAAACAAAGGCTCTATCCCTAAGCTGAAGAGGGATGCTCGTAATTAAGGTATGCTATGGCCCAACAGGCTTTACTTAAAACCTCGGATCATACCCGAAGCCTATGTAGATCAGGGTTTTTAATCCAAACAAAATGCAACACTCCTACATTTTAACTGTCTTTATGGCGAAACTAGATTCCTGAATTTATCGCCAAGCCCAGAATTTTATGAGAAACGCTGTACTCCTTACCCTGCTGGTAATTGTCTGCTTGCTAGGAAGCATTACTCAAAAGAGCCTCGGTCAAGTCCTTTCCGAACCCCTCGAATTTCAATTTGAAAACAAGACCTTGAGGGGCTTAATTGAAAAACCTCAAAATCAAACGTCCAAAGCAATCGTACTCATCATCCCCGGCTACGGGCGGACAAATTTTGTGGAAGGTAATTGGTACGGTCGACTACGAAACAAACTCCTAGCCTCCGGATTGACCGTTTGCTTTTGGGATAAAATGGGATGTGGCACCAGTGAGGGTAGCTTTGATGCCCAGCAACCCGTGGAAAACTCGGCCAAGGAGGCCCTGGTAGCCATCCAGAAAATCAAAAGCCTGCAAATTCCGGGCTCAGACAAGATCGGATGTTGGGGAATAAGCCGGGCCGGCTGGATCGTTCCCTTAATCAACGCACAATTTCCCTTAGACTTTTGGATTTCTGTGAGTGGAACCGATGACAAGGAAAACTTCGGCTATCTGCTCCATTCCAATTTGATCATTGCGGGCAAAGAGGAAAAAGAAGCCAAAACATTATATGAGGCCTGGAAACTGGGGCACAAAATTTTTAGCACCCAAGGAAGTTACGAAGACTACCAAAGGGCCACCCTGCCCTTGAAACAGGATAGTATGTGTCAAGAATTGTTTGGATACACGTATACAGCCGAAATTACCGAAGAAGACCGCCAAGACTATATACAAGAACAAAAACAATATACTAGCCAAGGCCACTTTGATGTCCCAAGTGGTCTATGGGCCTACATAGACCACTTCGACAAAACCTTACTAAAAGTCAATTGTCCGGTTTTGGCCTTGTTTGGAGCAAATGATTCGCAAGTCGATTGGCGCAAAACCAAAAAGCTATACGAAGAAACGATAGGTATTAATCCAGGCTCTGAATTGACGGTAAAAGTATTTGAAAACTGCAACCACACTTTGCAAAAGTGCATTACCTGTGCTTGGGGTGAAGAATTATCTTCCTTAAATTGGGAAGCCTGCGACAATTATTACGAAACCATGGAAACCTGGTTAAAAACCCAGCGATTTATAGAGTAAGCCCCCCTAACAAGAGCTTCCGCATCCGTTTTAGCCCTTGTAGTTTGGTGCTCCCACGTTGGGTAGGGCAAGCAAAAGGAGTAAATTTTGGCTTTTTAACTGGCCATTTGCCCATCTGATCCCATATACTTGTATATAATCAACTCAATCGGAGAGTAAGCATGACAAGTACATTGACACAAGCCTTAACATACCCGATGCCTTAGGCAAGTCTCCTTTTCTTTTATGCCCCAAACCCCTTTTCCTAAAGTTTACGATCCCTCCCGTGAGTCGGAAGGCCAAGCGGAGTTATATCATTACCAATTGGCTTAGGGATGGAGCGACCTGTTTGAGCTCGCCGCTGGTTTGCGGGTGGGCCAGCGAGTAGCGAGAGCCCGACCCGCGCCGGCAGCTAATTTCAAGGGAGCCAATACTTCCATCGCGCGGGGAAGCCCCAAGCCATCCTTGGATAGATTTGGTGGGCTTTCCTCCTTCGCCTTCGCCTGTAAAACTTAAACCCTTCGCAACATATTTTCATCCACCTCCTGCCAAGAAGTAGCCCCCACCAAACCGAGGGTCAAATCCGTATCGGCCACCAAATTGGCCATGACCGCTTTTACGGCGGCTTCCCCACCTATTCCCAAGGCCAAAGCATAGGGACGCGCCACCAATACCGCTTGAGCGCCCAGAGCCATGGCTTTAAACACATCGGCTCCCCTTCGGATGCCGCTATCAAATAAAATCGTGGTCTTCTCCCCCACCGCATCGGCAATTTCTTTTAAGACATCCAGCGAAGCAATCGCCCCGTCTACTTGGCGTCCTCCGTGATTAGAAACCACAATCCCATCGGCCCCAAACTCAATCGACTTCCGGGCATCCTCCACACTTTGAATCCCCTTCAAGATCACCGGAAGCTGGGTATGCTCCCGGATCACCTTCAAATCTTCCCAGGTCAGGGACGCATCCGAAAACGCTCGGGCAAAATGCATAATCGCCTGCGTTTTGTTTTCTTCCGGATCGCCCACCCGGGAGCGAAAAACTGAATCGCTAAAATAATTAGACAAACCTTCTCCGTACAAAAAGGGCAGGTAGGCTAGTTTGATATCCCGTTCCCGCCAAGCCAGCATGCGGGTATCCAAAGTAACCACAATAGCCTCATAGCCCGCTTTTTCGGCCCGGGTGAGGATGCTGCGGGTAAAGTCGTGGTCTCCGCCCCAGTACAATTGAAACCAATGCGGGTGCTCGCCGTGGGTTTCGGCTACTTCTTCCAGAGTCTTAGAAGAAACTGTACTCAAAATTTGCGGAATTTTCAAGGCTTTAGCTGCCCGGGCTACGGCCACTTCTGCCTCTTCGTGGGCGATAGACAAAACCCCTACCGGGGCAAATAACAAAGGGGTAGGGTAAGACTTTCCAAACAATTCTACCCCAATACTTCTCTGGGACACATCTACCAACATCCGGGGAATGATTTGCCATTTATGAAAAGCCTCCCGGTTGTGCCGCATGGTTTCCTCTCCGCCCGCCCCCCCGGCAATGTAGGCAAAGGCTTCGGGCTTCATCACTTCCCGGGCCTTTTCTAGCAATTCTTCGTAAGCAATGGGAAATTCGGGTTTGATTTCTTGGGTTCCTTTCAAATAAATCTGCATTTGGTGGTCTACCCCTACCGACTGGCCAGCTTGTGATTCTGAGCTCATAGGAAACATGTTTAATTTTTGTATTTAATCAGGAAGGTACAAGATTCCTCGGGGATTTGCAAAAGGAATTTAGAATCCTCAAACCTTCTTTTTTCTCCTTTCGGCCCAAACAGAACTTCCCAATAATCCCCGATTTTTTCTGGGGCTTGCCCGCGCCCTAAACATGGGGGCAAGATTAAAAAAAAGCTAGTGGCGCGGGCCGGGCTTTCGCTACTCGCTGCCTTTCCCCGCCAGGCCTACACGAGCTCAAACAGGCCGCTCTATCCCTAAGCCGGATGATTTGGAAGCTAGATCTAGCAAGGTTTTGAGTTCTAAGTAATTTATAGGTATAAGGAGCTGGTTTAGCCCTATGCCTTATGCGTTTATTTCCAAAAAGGGGCTAGACAAAATTGTAAGCCCCTTGGATCATATGGAGCTATGACTTAACTTAATGGCAGATAAATGCTATTTGGGGTTTATACACATGTTGTGAGCAAGCAAATAATGAGAAAAAGTTTAATAATATTGATTCTGGCAGTTGTATGGCTTTCTTCCTGTAGAAAAAGAAGTAAATCAACAGCCGGCACGGTTTCAATTGATTCGGAGAAGGTAGACTCGGCTGAAAGTAAAAATGGATTGGTAGCCCCAATTTATGATTTAGATGAATTTATTTACACAGATACTTTGTATTCAACTGCCACTGGGAAAGGCATAACTATTCAAAACAGCCTTCCAAAAGGAGGGATGATTGACCCAAGCGGAACTCAGTATTCTGACTCTTTAGGAAGGAAATACGAATTTGCTGTGTTTTGGACCCGGATAATTAATGAAACTACTACCTCATTAGAACTTAACATTAATTTCCCAGCTGATTCCTTTGCAATTTTTACGCAACCAAACTCCTACTTAAAGCTGTTTTTAGCAACTGATACATTTTCATACCATGAACTATCATCGTTTAACTATGGTCTATCTGGTGTTAAATTCTTTTTAGATGCCAATTTTAATAAGCCAACGGAGTTACAAACAACGCTTGAACCCAATGAGGAGCATATTTTTTACGTAGCAACGCTCTCCTATCAGGCAGGTGGCACCCCAAGAGGAGCACTAATATTGAAAGACAATGAACTTTATTATAGCATGAGCTTAGCTCCACATGGTTCTGGAATAATTCCTTGTGGAAAGATTGAAAGATGAAAAGCCAGCTCACAACAACTAAGGCTTCCCGTGGCTCGTAGAGCCGAGCGAGAAGCCTAGCTTGACTGAACCTGACTGGGGCTTACTATGGAATTTGCTTGGGAGTAACTGGGTGC
>CAWUIO010000176.1:0-9581 GCA_963922455.1 uncultured Microscillaceae bacterium | reverse complement strand
GGTTCCCGAAATGGCCCTTTGCAGCCCATATAATTAAATTTAAACAGTTTCTAAGCCAGTCTTCCCGAACGATAAAAACATTTTGAACTTTAAATCAAGTAATTATCCAAAAAGCCCCCAATTTTTGCAAATTCAAGTATTGTGGTTTTTTGAAGTATATGGCATTCCAGTCAATCTCCCCCTTGCATCTTGCCCAAGATCTCCTTCATCAACTTGGCCGCTAAAAATGCCGTCGTGCCTTGAAAATCGCGCCCGGGATTATATTCCACAATATCGGCCCCTACCAAGGGGGCTTCAATATGTTGAATAATATCTAGGACTTGGCGGGTGCTAAAACCACCCGGTTCGTGATGGGAAACACCGGGGGCAAAAGCAGGATCAATGCCATCTAAATCCAACGAGAGGTAAAGCGGTTGATCAAAAGAGGGCAGATCGCTTAAGCGCCAATCCTGCATGGGCAAAATTTCTACCCCGTACTTTTCGGCTTGCTCGGCTTGGTGTGGGTTGAGGGTCCGAATGCCCACTTGGACGAGGCGCATAACCAGCTTGTTTTCCATAATCCGGGCAAAGGGGCAAGCGTGGGAATAGGGGTCCCCCTCAAACTCATGGTATAGATCGGCGTGGGCATCGATGTGAAGAATGGCCAATTCAGGATAGCGTTCCTGATAGGCTTGTATAATAGGGTAGGTGATCGAGTGGTCTCCCCCCAGGCTTAAAAGTTTATCGTATTTCTTGAGGTTGTCGCGGGTAATTTGCTCTATATCAAAGTATTTGTGAGGGCTAAAATCTCCCAGATCCTGCTCGAGAACTGACTCTACGGAGTGCCCCGCTTCGGTGTAGTTGTTCATCGAGCCGCTGTGCAAGGCCTCCCGTATCCGGTGTGGGGCGAGTCTCGGCCCTTTTTGGTAAGACGATTTATCATCGTAGCAAATCCCTTGAATAGCAATCCTGCTCATAGTGTGTATTTTTATGGCAATATAAGAAATATCCGCTCTAATTGGTAAAGTTCCTGGGGAGTTATGCTAGGATCTAGGATTTTTAAAAGGGTGGCAAACTTCCGAATTTACACTTAAAAGGAAGTCGGTTTAGGCTCTTGTTGGCTTATGCAATGAATACCCCCTCCGTGGTAATTTAAATTGGTCACTTCTAGAAATTTCAAGCGACGCTTGGGAAAAACTTTGGAGAATATTGCCCGGACTTCAGCTTCTTTTTGGGGGCTAGATCCTTGGCTTAGATAGCTTGGTAATACGACAACCTCATTACTGACCAAGTAATTCAAGTAGCTCGCCGCGGCCACCAAGCGAACACTGTCTCCTAGGGCTAGAGGAGAACCAGGAGGGAGCCAGTGAACAGGCAATTCCCACTGAGCCGGGTCATTGCCTACCAGAGATTGCTCCCCTACCACCGTAGATACATAAATGGGGTCCGGGAGAGGAACTTTGATGATAGTAAAAGGCCTCCCTTGCCCGTCGCGGGCTTGCTCTAGGATTTGGAGATTCTGCGACATGCGCTCATAATTCAATTGATTAAATTTGTTGGCATCTTTTTCCGGTTCGGGCACCCAAGCCAGCAAAATTGTGGAGTCATTTACAAAGCGTACAAATTCATCGGTGTGGCCATTGGTGCCCCATCCGTAGTAATTGTCAAAAATATGGTTAAACCAAAAAGGGTCTTCTACGAGTCCTTCTTTGAGCCAAATAATCTGCGTAACCCCCAAAACTCGTTTAAATTCCGACTCTATGTAACCTTTTGATTTATCAGGATTGCGGTGCATAGTCACTTTTTCACACAAGATAAGCGTGCCTTTTCCATTCACTTCTATGGAGCCCCCTTCCATGATAATATCAGTAGCTAGGTTGCCGATTCCTTCCTTAGCGCCCATCAGGCTATCCACTATACCGGTTTGCCCCAGAGCTTTTTCCAAGGCAAGCTCAAGGGAATCGACATTATGGGGGTATATTTTTTTGAGGTATTCCCGGTACCCGTAGAGTCCCCAAGTAAAATCGGCTACTTTTTTCTCCCCCAGCGAATTAAGCAGGTAAATAGCTCCGTGGTCGCGCATCCACAGACGGTTATCAGGTATGACAAAAAACTTTATTTGTCCCTTATCCATTGCATGTTCTTCCAATTTAAATTGGAGAAATTTTAAATCACTGCTGTCTTGGACGATTATTTTCAGAGGCACGTGAGGGTAAAGGGCTTTAGCCACGGCCAAAAATGCTTCGTGGTAGGGTCCATAGTCTACCCAGCCCAGCCAAACTGCGTCTTGAGGCATGTATTCAGCGGGCATATAAAACGAGGTATTGGGGCCACTAGATGACTTGGGGGTACTGCAGGCTGCTCCAAATAATAAGCAAAAGGAGTATAAAACTAGTTTTTTCATGGCTCAGGATGGGTGCTTAACGCTAAGGTAGCTATTTCTTGCTTTTAAGTGGGCTTTTACAAGGGGCTTCCCCGCGTTGGCCCTAGTTGCCTTTAAGGAAAGTGGGTAGCGCGGGTCGGGCTGTCACTACTCGCCGGCCCACGCACCTCCAGCGGCGGGCTCAAACAGGCCGTTCCATCCCTAAGCCAGAAAACCACAATTCTACGATCAATCAGGCTTTTTTACCACATAGCCCTTTTCTCCTTTATCAAGCACCCAATTAGCCGCCAATGTTAACTGCCATCCCTCACCACGAATCAATTTTTCACTGACTTCCTGAGGCTCACTTACAATCACATGGGTCCAATCTGCACTGATAAGTCCACCATTTTTTACCTCTAAGACACCCCATGTATCACTGATCGTCATAGTAGGGTATACTGTACCATGGCCTTCCAATGGAACAAGATTGCCCGGGTCTAAGGAAAGGTTCATATTCATGAAGTCGAGACGCAGGCTGGGGCTTTCCAAAAAGAGGGTCTTATAGGCCGCTAGTTGTACTAATCTCTCTTTTTCTCTTTGTTCTTCTTGCTTCAAGATCTCGGCATAGGCATAGTCTTCTTGAGTGGCCATACCCTCATAAGGAGCTGGATTGAGTTCCTGGATCCCAAATGCAACTTTGAGGTAATCACTCAATAAAGTACTTGCATCGATTTCTTGATGCCAATTATTTTTCTCCTGGGCCAGCAAGTATCCATACATAGGGATAGTTTCATACGCAAAGGAGCGTACGAAGCTGGGGTTTTGGTAAAATGCCTCCACCCGATTTTGGAAATACTCGGGTACTTCTGTTCTGGGTCGATTACTAAGCATAAGGCCCGTATATTCGGCTAAACCTTCGTTAAGTTCCAGGGTATTTTCGGCTTGTTTTATTTCTGGGGTACTATAGCGGGAGGCCCTAAAACTCAGCGCATTTTTTACGTGTTTTTTTTGCTTTTCGGGTTCTGCCCTTTGTATGGCTTGTAACAAAGCTTCTAGCTCTAAGCGTAAAAGTAAGCGTCCTTCAAAAGTGTCCAAATGGGCATTGTCACGCTCCTTAAGTTCTCCAAAGCCAATCTTACTTTGGATACGATGAAATAGCTCGTGCAAAATCAAGCCATTACGGCTAGCTTGATCTTCAGGTAGGGGACGCATGACCATCGTCCAGCTTTTTCCTTTCCATTCCAGGGCCGTATTGGCAATTATCACATCCGGAGGCAGCGTGTCTACAAATACTTGCCCATATTGGCCAAAACTACCTGAGTCGTCATTTTGATTGGCTATCAATTGACGAGTCTCGGGATCTACAAACATCAGTGGGCCTTGAAGGGAATGATTCCAAAACTTACCATCATCAGCGACGATTAGCGCATCTACTTCTTGGAAGACCCCATCCCAAACAGCATAGGCGGGAGGGACTTCAGTGTCTGGATTTTTTGCTGGGCTACAGCATAGTAAAGTTGCCATAAGCCAGCAATAGCTTAGGTGTTTCATAGTGCATTTTAAATAAGGGTTATACGGTTACTCCATTCTAAATTAGAAAGGAGTTTTATTAGCATGTAATTTATGCAAAGTAGGGGAGGAAGCCATAGTAGTAAACCGGGATTTACTGTGTAGTTTGCCAAGCCTCCCGGCTTAGCTGATGGACTGCACACACATCTGGGCCAAATTTCCGTTCTTCCAAAAATGCAAAGCCTAATTTTTGATAAAACCAGATGGCGCAGGTGTTAGAGGCTAGAGGGTCGGTAAGCACTTCATTAACTTCTGGAGAGGCAAAGCATTTGTCAAGAGCAAGTTGCATCATGCGGGTTCCGTAGCCTTGGCCTAGGTTTTTGGCTAAACCTATCCAAATATCAATAGCCCGCTTATGAGGGCCTATCTCTCCCCAATAGTGGCTATCTTCCAATTGGGGGTCTATGATTTGGATAAAACCCAGGGGCTCTCCGTCCAGCTCAGCCATCAATTGTTCTCTCCAAAAAGGATCTCTAAACAATTCATATTCCCAATCCCAATCATCGTTAGGATCAGAAGCAATGACGTGTTCTTGGGTATCCCAGAATCGTAAAATAGCGAGATCATCCGGACGGGCAGGACGGAGTGTAATCATGTAGGCATTTAGGCTTTTCCTTTCCCCTGAAAATAGGCATAAAAACTCAAAATGATGGCCGAACCCGAGACGATTGTCATGAGAGTACCGGGTATAAAATGTACGTATCCCCCTAAATCCATAAAGAGGAAATAGCCTAAATCGGCTAAGCCCCCTACAAGCGCAGCCAGAAAAATAGCGTGAACATTATTGCCCCAGATATAAAAAGCACAGACAAAAGTAACTACCCCAATCCACAGAAGGTTAAAGCCATGCTGCCCAATAATTGCCCCAGAAGCCGGAGGATATGCAGCCTCCAACGTGCTGGGGTCAACGGCATCGGCAATACCAACGGCTCCGGCAATGTCTCCGGAAAGAATAAATTGTATGGTTAATACCCCGGCCATAATATGTACTAGGCCCCAGATAATCCAAAGGACAGCCGAGATTCGAAGAAGAAGATCTAGATGTTTCATAGTGCGCAATGTTTTTCCAAATATCAAGGAAAATGGTTAGTTGGGCATTAAGCTACCTTAAGACTTCTCAATTATCTGTTTTTTCGGATACGATCTCCTTTAGCTTTGCTCAGTGCCTCAGGCGTAATACCCAGGTAGGAGGCAATCATTTTTTGGGGTACTCTCTGGGTAATGTCGGGATACGTTTCTACAAAATGCTCATAGCGCTCGATTGCCGGGGCGCTCATAAGGGAAATAATGCGGGTTTGGAGAACCCAGATTCTTTTGATAAAAGCTTCAACGTTTACCCTCTCCCGTGTGGGATCTTTGCTCATGATTATTATTTCAGAATCTTCTAAGGCATCAATAACCAGAGCAGCCGGTAATTCTGATAGACAGCTATCGGCAATGACCCAACCTTCGGGAGCAAATTGATAAATAAATTCTCTTCCCCGATTATCGGTAACATAACTTCGTAAAAGACCCTTAACGACATGGTAAACTTTTGTGTTGACTTCCCCCGCTCTTTGTATGACCTTTCCTTTTTCCACCAAAATTCGCTTCATATGCTCTGTATTCATGCCTAAAATCTGATCATAGCATACCCTTGTCCCTGTAAGACGGTAAGCACACTCATGGCCGAAAGGGCCATTTTTACTTCCGGTAATATATCTCTGCGAGGATATCCCCGAGAAGCTGCCGATTGGCCACAAATATACATTTGCACACCCTGGGTTTGGAGAGCCTTGATATAGGGGGTGTTGGGGTTTTTTACCCCAAACTTTTTTTGGTAAGCTTCATCACTCAAAACGTGGTGGGTCGAGTGCCCGTGCACGACAAAGGCTAATTGGATATTTTCTGGGGGGACGCCTGCCCGTACGTGCATATTATAGTACCTAACTAAACTTCCGATGAGGGGGTTGGGTAGCTTGGGAGTTTTTTGCTCATATGATATATCAAACACCGCTCGGTACATCTGGGTGGTATCCAGGGGAAAATCTGCTTCGGGTATGTCAAATACGGGGCCCAGGTCCTCAAAAACGGGTCCGGTAGAGGGGGGGGCGGTTTGAGCAGGAAGAGAATAAGCAATGAACTTAAAAATTAATAAAAGCCAGAGGGAATGTAAAAATTTCATAGAGATCCAAAATAGTATGCTCCAAAATAGAGATTTAGTGTCGATAAATAAAAAATCAAGTAGGGTATGCTACCCCACTTGATCTATTGTATGTACAGGTTTGAGGATAATAAAAGCCTACCTATTTCTTTATTGGGGAAGAAGCGCTTTGTTAACTTTTTCTACCAATAGCTCAGGGGACTCAAAACTGGTTTCTAGTCGGATATCTGTACAGGAAGCCCCGATTTTGATTTGGTAAGTACCTGCTTCGGCTACCCAAGCGCTTTGCCCTTCATCAAAGGAGGCTAAATCGCGAGCCTTTATTGTAAATTCTACTGTTTCCGTTTCTTGGGGTTCCAAGATTTGGGTTTTGGCAAAACCTTTTAGTTCCATCAGGGGTTTTTCCATACTTTTTCCCGGAGCTGCCATGTAGAGCTGAACGACTTCCTTTCCAGCCATGCTACCCGTGTTTTCAATCTTTACTTTCACGTGTATTTCCTCCTGAAACCTGCTAGAGCTTAGGCTTATATCACTGTAAGCAAATTCGGTATAGGATAGCCCATAACCAAAGGGGTACGCTACTTCTTTTTTCTGGGTGAGATAATACCGATAGCCTACCATAATCCCATCCGTAAAATGTATCTCAGCATCTCGCCCCATCACAATAGGGCCTAATTTTTTTTCTTTTCCTGTACCGGTTTCTTTTCCGGGAAATCCAGGGGCACTCGGTACATCTTCATAAACAAGAGGAAAACTGGTAGGTAATTTTCCAGATGGATTTACTTTTCCGGTCAAGACATCACACAGAGCATTTCCAGCTTCTTGTCCACCCTGCCAAGCGAGCACCAAGGCATCTACTTGATCACGCCAACTGGCCGTTTCCACGACATTACCAATATTGAGGAGTAAAACTACTTTTTTACCAAGCGCGTGAAACGCTTCTGATACCGATGCAATCATCTCTTTTTCGGCATCCGTGAGGTAAAAATCTCCGTCAATTGGCCGATCTTGAAACTCTCCCGAATTACGCCCAATGGTAATTAAAGCGATATCATTTTCTATGACATGGGAGGTAAAGTCAATGGCTTCTATAGGCATTTCTGGTATGGGGGGCAGCAATTCAAAAAAGAACTGCTTCTTGGGTAATTTTGCCGTTTCCTCTTGAATATACTGAGCATACGTACTCTTAAGACCTACATCTACAGTCAAGCCGGTGTTTTCAAGCCCTTCCACCAGCGAAACCGTATAGGCTTCATTTACATCACCACTTCCCGTACCACCCGCAATAAACTCGTAAGATCCAACGCCATAGGCTGCTATTTTTAGCTTAGAGGAATTGAGGGGTAAAGCATTAGCTTCATTTTTTAATAAAACAGCCCCTTCGGCGGCGGCTTGACGGGCCAGTTTTGCGTGCGATTTTAGATCCGGATCGTTAGAATAGGCATACTGCTGGTAAACCGGACTTTTATAGATGACCCGGAGCACCCGAGCTACATTTCTATCCAGAATTTCTTCCTCCAGATCCCCCGGTTGCATGGCATCGATAATAGCCTTTTTTTGATCGGGAGTACCGGGCATGAGCAGGTCATTCCCGGCTTTCATTTGGGCAACTGCGTCTTCCCCGCCAAACCAATCGGTCATAACGAGGCCCTCAAAACCCCACTCTTGACGCAAGATTTTTTCTAAGAGATCGTGGCTTTCCGAAGCCGGGGTGCCATTGATTAAGTTATAAGAACTCATGACCGTCCAAGGTTGGCTTTCTCGTACGGCAATTTCAAAGCCTCTAAGGTAAATCTCTCTAAGGGCTCTTTCGCTAACAAGCGTATTTAACAATACTCGATTGGTTTCGCTATTATTTGCGACAAAGTGCTTGATAGAGGCACCCACTCCCTTTGATTGTACCCCTTTGACTATAGCGCTAGCCATATACCCACTGAGATAAGGATCTTCTGAGTAATACTCAAAGTTTCTACCCGCTAATGGGTTACGGTGTATATTCATGCCAGGGGCAAGTAAGACATCTACCCCATATTCTTTGATCTCCTCACCATAAGCTTCACCCACTTCTTTGATAAGATCGGTATCCCAGGTAGAGGCAAGTAAGGTTGCCACCGGAAAAGCGGTGCAATAAAATGTTTGATCACTACCTTCTCTCTTGGGAAGTATGCGTAAACCTGCCGGACCATCGGCCAAGACTACTTGAGGGATGCCTAATGCCTCAAGCGAGCGTATACTCCCGGCTGCCCCTGGTACTCGGTTTGTCTCTTCCGATTCCAAGACCGGGGGCATTTCC
The DNA here is from genome assembly GCA_963922455.1 of uncultured Microscillaceae bacterium. Classification (GTDB taxonomy): domain Bacteria; phylum Bacteroidota; class Bacteroidia; order Cytophagales; family Microscillaceae; genus CAWUIO01. Next base: position 1,232 of record CAWUIO010000176.1, on the reverse strand, counting down.
TGGCCCACTCCTACCACTAAGCCTACTTTCTGCTCTAGGCTGAGCTGGCTAAGCCATTCTTGTACTTTTTGTTCCATTTTAGCATGGGTTTCATTTAATGAAGGACTGTCTTCCATATCTGCCTGTTGCTGAGGATTGTTTTGGCAACTTAGGATAAAAAAAAGAAAACATAAAAAAAAGAAGTTTCTCATGGGATAAATTAGTTGTGTCAATGTGACACAAAACTATTTTGAAATCCCATGTTATCCAAATATTTTTTTATTTTGCTTGCATATGGACTTTTCAATTTACTTACCTAGCGTATCTCTTGATTGCGTAATATTTAGCTTTCATCAGCAAAGCCTTAAAGTCATACTACTCAAGATGCGAGGAATAGATCGATGGGCCTTGCCTGGGGGATTTATTGCCCAAGATCAGGATCTCAATGCAGGAGCAAGCGAGGTCTTGAAATTAAGAACGGGCTTAGAAAATATTTTTTTGCGCCAGTTTCACGTCTTTGGTGCCCAAGACCGTACCGGTCCAGAACACGTAAGGTTATTGGTTAAACAGAAAATCCTCACCCAAAAAGAGGCTACTTGGTTCTTACAGAGGTTTATCTCTATTGGCTATTATGCCTTAGTCAATTATGAAGAGGTTCTTGAGCCCCGGCCCGATGAGATTTCTGAGGCTTGTTCTTGGGTAGAGTTGGATGCCGTTCCCCAACTGGTCCTGGATCATGAGCAAATTCTTGCTAAAGCTCTGGAGCACCTCAGGAAAGATCTACATTATCAACCCATTGGGCTCAATCTTCTCCCAGAAGAATTTACCCTACCCGAATTGCAAACGCTCTATGAAAAGATTATAGGGAAAAAGCTAGACCGACGAAATTTCCGGCGCAAAATGCTCAGCCACAAAATTTTGATAGATACTCAAAAGCGGAGAACCGGCCTAGGCCATAAAGCGCCCATTTTATACAAGTTTGATAAAACAAAGTATCTTGAAGCCCTAGATAGAGGCTTTCAGTCTTCGGAATTTTATTAAATCAGCTTATTTTTGGTTTGATCGCGCATCCTGTATTTTTGTAAATTAAATAGTCTTGGGGCTTCCCCGCGCCAAGAAGCTTGTAGCAAAATCACAGAATGGGCCGGCGCGGGTCGGGCTCTCGCTACTCGCTGGCCCTCGCTAAGACCAGCGGCGAGCTCAAACAGGCTATTGATTACCCACATCTTTTTTGTAAATATGGGAATGAAAGA
>CAWUIO010000175.1:0-9640 GCA_963922455.1 uncultured Microscillaceae bacterium | reverse complement strand
TCAAACTCGTGGGCCATGCGGTCGCCTACGCCTGGGATCATTTTAAAATCGGCTTCGGCGGTGGTGTTTAGATTAAAGGGTACAAATACTTTTTTGTACAATTCTTCTTTGTTTTCTTCGCCCCCCATAAGCGCATCCAGATCATTCATTTGGATAAAAGGTCTCTTTTCCATAATCTGGGCCACCATTTCATCTGAGAGCCCAATACCCTTTAAATCTTCTTCGGTGGCCAAATTTGCGTTTAATACGGCACCCGTTTCAACAGTTTCTGATTCTTCTACGGCCGTCTCATCGGCGTTTACTTCGGCTTCTTCGGTATTTGTTTCTTCAGTTTCGGTCTCCTCTTGAGGAGTTTGACACGCAAACACGAGTACACTAAATAGAGTGAATGCAAGTGCCCATTGTGTGATTTTTATCATTGTTTTTGTTTTAAGAGAATTAAATATGAGTAACCAATTAATGCTAAGACAATCAAGCTGTTGGGCGCTAGGCTCGGCAAAGCGCCCGACAAACTTTCTATAAACACATCCCAAGCCTGGGCCGTAGGCTTCATTTCCTGCTCAAACTCAAAATTGGCTTGCAAATGCAAATACGAACCATACACCCCACTGAGGGCCGTGATGCCCATCAATACCTTAAAAAGGCCCATAAGTAAGGGGGTTTTCCAAAAAAAGAGCAGTAGGAATACCAAGAGCGAGGTGCCCAGGCAAAGGATGGGAATGAGTTGCAAGGTATCTTCATAGTGATCCAGAAGATATAATTCCAGGCTCGTACCGACCATCATAAACAATAATGCCGCTAGGATGACCCTCCGTAAAGCCCGGGATGTTATTTGATTTCTTGGGTGTTCCATGAGGGCTTGAAATTAAACATAGACGCAGGATTTTAAAAATTATTTAGATAAATTCTAAATAATTTTCTAAAAGATGGGGGCAAGAGGGCTTAGGTAAGTGTTTCTGAAATCACAGGTCTACCCAAAACTTTATCCCTTTGGATGATTTGCATATATAATTTAACTTATGCCCAGCTTTACTATCAACATACATTCTTTCCTCTCATGAAGAAAATTGCCTTAATTATTCTGTCCATCCTTTTGCTGGCATCGGCTATTGGTTTTTTTTGGATAAAAAATATAAACAACTTCAAACGAGACGGAAGTTTTACCCTCTCGGTCAACGAAAAGCCCATTAAAATCATCCGCGATGAGCACGGCATTGCGTATGTACTAGCCGAAAACAAGGCCGATGTATACCGGGGCCAAGGATTTGTGACGGCCCAAGACCGTCTTTTTCAGATTGAATTTTACCGCGCTTTAATCCGAGGGGAGGCGGCAGCATTGGTAGGAACGGCCATGTTGGAATCGGATATCAAAATGCGCGTGATTGATCTGAACGGAAATGCTCAAAGGAGTTTTAAGTACTTAAGCGAGAAAACCAAAGAGGTTTTAACTTGGTATTGCGAAGGCTTTAATGAATATTTAAAGGTAGCCCAGAACGAGTTTCCCGTGGAGTTGCGTCTCCTGGGCATAAGCCCCAAGCCCTTGAAGCCCTTAGACATTGTTTCGGTTACCCATTTCATTGGCTTATTTCACAGCCAAAATTTGGAAGATGAAATTTTAAGCCTCAACCTGGCCGCCAGCATGAAAGAGGCCCCGGAGCTCTTGCCGCTCAACATCAACCTAGACCGAACGAAACCCCTAAACTTGGATGCCGATGCCGATACCAGCGAGGGCCCAGATCCTTCTGAGATTGCCTTTACTCCCCAGGTGCAACTTCCCTCTCCCCTATTCCCCTACCCCAAACTAGGCTCCAATAACTGGGCAATATCCGGGGAAAAATCCCAGTCGGGCAAACCCATTCTAGCCAATGACCCCCACGTAGATGCGCGGGTGCTTCCTGGTACTTTTTACCCGGTGGGCTTGATTTGTCCTGAGTTTAAAGCCGTGGGCATTGCCACTCCCGGCATCCCTGGCCTATTGTGCGGGCGTAATGAGTTTGTCTCCTTTGGGGTCACCAATGCCTATGGCGATAGCCAGGATTTGTTTATCGAGGCAACCGAGGGAGATTCCTATTGGCAAGAAGGAAAAAAGCAGGCCTTCCAAATTCGTAAAGAAGTCATCCAGGTAAAAGACAGCGGGCAGGTGGAGCTAAGCATCCGCTCTACCCCGCGGGGGCCAGTTGTCTCCGATTTTCCCGTCTTCCAAATTATGACCGACGATGTAGTGAGTTTTAGATGGTCCCTCGCTTCTAGCCAAAGTAAAACCATCGGCTTTGACCGGATGCTGGAAGCCCAAAACGTATCCTCCTTCCGAGAAGCCATTGCCGGGATGGACAATATGTTTTTCAATTATGTCTTTGCCGATGTGGAGGGGAATATCGCCCATCAGTCTACAGGTTTGGTCCCCATCCGCCGCCATCACGCAGGTAAAACCCCGCAAAAGGGCAATCAAGCCGATACATGGACGGGCTTTATCCCCAAAAATGAGCTGCCCCATATGATCAATCCCCAGCGGGCCTGGGTAGGCACGGCCAACCACGATACCCGGCCCGATGACTATCCCTATTACTATTCTGGGCATTTTTCCCCCCATTACCGCTACCAAAGATTACACGAAGTCTTTAACACCAATAAAAAGTTTGCCGCCCAGGACTTATGGGACCTCATCTTGGATGTTAAAAACATGCAAGCCGAAAAGTTTAACCCCATCTTGGTCGCCGCCCTAGAAAAAGAGGAACAAACCCAAGATATCGCCGAAATCTTAAAAAACTGGAATCATACCGACGACATCCAAGAAGTGGGGGCCTCCATCTACCATGTGCTTTACAACGAACTCCTATACCTCCTTCTTGATGATGAGCTACCCGATGGCCTGGAAGACATGTATTGGGACAATCTTTACTACTGGAGTCAAAGGCTAGACAGTCTCATGCTTAGCAATCACCCCTTTATTGACAACAACACGACGCCCCAAACCGAAACGCTACCCGATTTGATCATCCAAGCGGGGCTTAATACAAAAAAAATATTGCGCGAAAAGCTAGGCAATTCCCCGCAAGACTGGACCTGGGGCAAGCTACATACCGTCTACTTTTACAGCCCCATCCGTCAAAAAGGATTTGGCAGTGGCTTCTTGGGAGCCGAATTACTCCCCAAGCAAGGCTCTACCCAAACCCTCAACCGAGGGGGCTATGCCAAAACCAAAGACCACGCCTTTGAGACGAGCTGGTTTAGCTCCTTTCGCCTAGTGGCCGATATGGCAGATCCCGAAAAATGCATGGGCGTGGTCTCGGGGGGGAGTGCCGCCCGGATTTTTCACCCCTATTACAAATCCCAATTGGAAGCCTGGAAAACCAACGTGTGGATTCCCTACTGGTTTTCCCAAGAAAAAATTATTGAACACGCCCAACATGAGCTAGTTTTGGAGTAGGCCGAGGGTTTATAGGGCTTGCCCGCGCTTACTCCCCTTGCTGCTAGCTTGTAGGAATTAGCCGCGCAGGCCGGGGCGGAGTTTATCCCTTAGCCTATTGTACGTGCCTTAGGAAGATCACAAACGCAAAGGAGCAAGCGAAAAACCTAATTTAAAAAAAGCAAATAGAGTAATATGACAAACGAACGATTACAAAGATTACTGTTGTGGCTAATGACCCTGGGCTTAATACCCGTGGCATTAAGCTACGGTTTCATGCCCGAAAAGACCTTGAGCCCTCTCTATGGCTTTTCTGTGGACAATATTAATTTGAGGCATATCATGCGGGCGGTCATGGGTTTGTACCTTGGCCAGATTGTCTTATGGTTTATGGGAGCAACCAAGCCCGCCTTCCGAAAACCGGCCATGATCGGTTTGGTTGTGTTTACCCTAGGGATTGCAGCCGGCAGAATGTTTAGCTTACTCCTAGATGGCGTATCCCACTTCTTATTGATCGTCTATTTAATCTTAGAATTATTGATAGGATTTTTTGCCTTGTACTTACTCATTCAAGAAAGTAAATTAGAAAAAAGTGGATAGTTTGAATGCGTTTTTTGTTAGTGTACTATCGGACACCGTCCCTACAATCCTTATTAGGAATTAGCCATCCTCAACTTAAGGTTGGAGTATGGATCATCAAGCCATCTGTAGGCCTTAAACGATTAGCAAGTCATCAAATAAGGGGGGGAGCCTGGCTAATCCCGATAGACAACAAGTGCATTTTTTAATCAATTAATTCATCATACACAATGGAAAATTCAATTCAAAGTAATTTAGAGCACCTTCACGAATTACTCGCCAAAGGGGATTTCATAGGCGTGATGGAAACCTATCTTCATGAAGACGTGGAATTGATCGAGGCCAATGACGAACCTAAAAAAGGAAAAGAGTTTTGTATTCAATTTGAGAAAGATTTCATCAACCAGCAAGTAAAAGAATTTGTAGGCTACAAAGTAGGAAACTATGCCATCAACGGCAATCACTCCTTTTACGATGCCGTGATGACCTTAAATTTGAACGATGGTACTACGATGGTATCTGAGCAAGTAGTGGCTACGGAGTGGAAAGATGGTAAAATCTATAGAGAGCGCTACTACCACGTATAAGCCTCCCGTACCTTGGGGCTCCCTTGGCTGAGCCCTGCTGTCCGCAGTCTTCATCGTTTAAGGCTGCGGACATATAGAACTTTGGTGTTTTGTTGTACACGCCTCCCGGACTAGTGGCAAGTTTGCCGTTTCCTGGCTTTGCTTATCGCCCCATACATCCACAGCCCCGTACCCTACAGAATTTATATTAGCCAACCTACAGAAATGCTCTAGCAATACGTACAAATGCCCCCCAAAAACCCAAATTTTAGAAGGGTTTAAATTTTTTTGGGGCTTGCCCGCGCCTGGAAGGAATCTTACAACCTGCCCATGTGTGTTGGCGCGGGCCGGGCTTTCGCCACTCGCCGGCATCCGCACAAACCAGCAGCGGGCTCAGACAATGGCTCTATCCCTAAGCTGAAGAAAAGAATTTTTAGGCCAAGCTTTCTATTTTGACCGGATATTTAGGGTTAGCGGCGCTGAGCTCCTTACAGTCGGTTTATAATCCCGAAAGACTGGCGGGGGGCAAATTACAACCCGCTATGAATATAGGTCTATGTAGATTATAAAAAGCAAAAACACCTGGATTACAAAATGGCCCAAAAGGAGACGCGGCTTAACTAAACCCAAGGAGCAAGGGCTTATACATTGGCTTAGCCAGCTCAAAGAGAAACCTAAACCTATACAAAAAAATCGGGCAGGCTCCAGGTTCCTATATTTTATCTGTACATATTGATAGGCACAGTTTGCTGGCCAACAGAAAAGGCGAATTAGAATACGCTGCTTTTCAGGTCAAAACCCAGTAATACGGGATTGATTTTCAAATTAAGCAGGAAATATGGGAAAAGGTAAAATCGAGGTTTGAGGAAGAACTTGTCTATGCATATGCCCCAGGCAAAGGTTCCAAAATTAAGAAAGGGACAATAGATTCATGTTATCTATGCCCGATTAGAGAGAACTTCGTTTTTGTGGTAAAAACCTTGGCGTCCTTGGAGAAGAACATCCCGCTTAGTTTTTCCGCAGCCTGTACAGTAAAACAAGACAGCATAGAAGGGCAACTAGATAATGTGATTTCCGCCGCTTTAACCGCAAAGACACCATATCCTATAGCATCATTTACAAATTTTAGTTCTGTGTGAGGATGTATCATAAGAAAAACAATTAACCAAAAACTTGTCCCAGGGCCAAGGGTTTGTGCAGTAGCCAACCCGTCAAACTATATCTGTCTCTAATTGATTGCAAAACACTGTGGGGTACGGTATCACTTTTGAACAAAACGCATCGGTTGGCAAGTGGGGCAACCCTAATAGATTGGGCTTCATGGTATAATTCTAACTCTCCCCCGTCCCCGTTTTTCCAAGTATCATTCATATAGATAACTACCGAAATTACCCCATAAGACTCATGAAGCAGTGCCGGTTAAATATATTAAGCATCTCATCAACTAGCCCCCAAAACGTTTCAGGTTCGGTATCTCTACTTTTTGAAAGCCAATACGTTAAATCCCCTCGGGTACCCTTGTCAATGGTATTTTTATCTAAAGTCCCTATACCAGCCAACTGGAACTCAGGAAGTTTTGATAAAAGAAATTTTTTTACCGTTTGGTAAGAATCATTTCCTAAGAAATGATCTATAATCACATAATTTTTATCAGAGAGCTCATCCACCCAGGAAAGCCAATTCTCTATATGATGGTACTTGGTCAATTCATTAAAAAAAGCTCACAGATATAGTAGAATTGGAGGAATAAATAACAAAATATTTAGTAGATAAAACGAGTATTTTTCCCCGACCTACATTAGCTAAATGGTTTAAAAATGGTGCGGGGAAAGCCCCACTTACAAGCTAGCTTGTCTTCACCGCAAGCGACAGGTAACGGAAAAAACATAGAGCGCGCATTACATCTTTTAAAAAATTTATAAATTGGATTATTAATTTATAGACATGAAAAGAATCCTACGACAAGGGCTTAAAATAATAAGCATTTCATTACTAAGCCTTGCCCTACTTATTTTGGCCTTCATCGCCTACCGCCAATGGAGATTTACACAAGTACCCCAAGAGCTGGAGCCCGTAGCCAATGGGGATGCTATATTTTGGCTTATGCAAAAACCCACCAATCGCTTCATGCCTTGTGTGGTACAATATACCTTTGATAAGGAGTTGGATGAAACGATCGTATTAAAAAGACTTAAAAAACTGATAGGTGCATACGAAATGTTTCACCGAAATGTGGTCGTAATTGATGGATTGCCTTACTGGCAAAAAGCAGAGCCCGACTGGGGTCAAAATTTTAAGATACTGGATCAAACGGCCAACTTGGAAGAAGTCAGAATACAAGCCGATCTTGAGATCTCTCAAGCCTATGAATTGGGAGAGGGTTTGCCCTTGTTCCGGGCTTACCTAAGCGCAGACCGCCGCGAGTTGCTATTTATTTGGCATCACGTCATTTCCGATTTTGAGGGCATGTTTAACAAACAAGCCAAGCATTTATTTTCCTTAGATCGCGAACGGACTCAATTTGGTTATCAAATCGATAACCAAAGCAAGAAAAAAAGTGAAGGCTCCTATATCGTTAACCAAGCCCTAGAGCACCTTTTTGACCCGAAAAGAAAAAAGGGGTTTACAGAATCAGGGTTTGAAGTGAAAAAATTTGTATTGCCTCTGGGAGATAAAGCCCTTTATGACTTGGGCAAAAAAGCCAGTTTGTCAATGAGTGATATCTTTTCCTTTATCACCACGAGGGCCATCACACATTATCATCTGGATATCCAAGATCCAGACACCGCCTATCTCCGCCCTATCTTGACCCCTTTGAGCCTCAGAAAGAGTTCCCTTGAAACCGATGAAGGGAATAATAGGGCTATAAAACTATTTCCTCTGGTATTTCCTTTGGAGCCCATAGAAGATATGCACCAGAGAATCACCCATATTTCTCCTGCGGCCAGTTCGTATGAAACCACAGGACGAAATTGGAAAATCTTGAGACAAGTTCCTTTTATCGAGTCTATCTTGATAGAAAGCTCCATAACAGATTATATCTCCAATTATTTTCCCTTAGCCGATGATGTACTGAGCATCGACTCGGCCCAAGTAATTGCCCATCACCTACGCGTCCCCCTTTCTCCTTATGAAAGGGCCAAGTTTGCTTGGTCAAACTATAATGGAGAAGCACAACTGTACCTTCATACCGACCCGAAATTGCTTGACCAGGAGACGATGATCAGGGCCTTTGAAAAAGCATCCAAGGAAGTGTTCCAACTTTTAAGAAATTATCCATGAGCCCTCTTATCATACCTATTTCCTAATGGCTTATACAAAGCCCATTCTCTACAAAACGTAAGTTGTACCTTGAGTTGGCTATTAACAGCTTATCTTTTAATGGCTTAGGGATGGAACGGCATGTTTGAGCTCGTGTAGGGCCGCGGGGGAAGGCAGCGAGTAGTGACAGCCCGACCCGCGCCGCTAGTTTTTTTTCTATGGCAACCTTGGGGAATGGCGCGGGGAAGCCCCTAGAGATCCATTCTTTGAAAAAAACAAGATTCTAAGCCGGAACCCACTTCTCAAAAAGCTTGAGGATATAAAAGTATGAAAGGAATTGTTAAGAAACTATTTAGAAAAAAATGAGCATTAAGCCAAGCTAGGGTATATTTAGCCTTTGACTCCAAAATCCCGATAAGACAAGGTATTCCCTGTCGGGATAGCGACACTCGGCAGAACTTTTTGGACAATCTCTGTGTTTATTTATAGTTTAGCTAAACAAATGGTTAAACCTATCGTCCATCGAGATAAAAAGAAAAAACTATGAGATTATCGCTTATTTTAATTCTCAGCCTTACCTATATCACTGGGGCTTGCCAAACCAAATCCAACACCCTGTCCAATACTAAAAAGGAAAGTTCTTCCTATCCTATCCAAAAGACAGATGAGGAGTGGAAGAATGCCCTTTCGGATGAGCAATTTTATGTACTGCGCAAGCAGGGTACCGAACGTCCCTTCACGGGAGTATATTGGGATAATAAGAAAAAAGGAATCTATTATTCTGCGGCTACGGGCCAGCCTTTGTTCAGCTCTGAGCATAAGTATAAATCTGGCACGGGATGGCCTAGCTTTTACCAACCTATTAGTAAAAATGCCGTCAAAGAGATTGTCGACAAGAGCCACGGTATGGTACGTACCGAAGTAGTGGATAGTGGCAGTGGTTCTCATTTAGGCCACGTATTTAAGGATGGCCCCGCCCCCACCGGACTACGGTATTGCATGAACTCGGCTTCTTTGATATTTGTCGAGGAAGGTAAAGAACTGCCAGCCATAGTAAAAGAATGGAAAACGAAGCAGAGTAAATAATTCGTTCTGCCTAAGCTCAGGTTGTTTACATCCAAACCTTCGCTGAGCTTACACCCTTTTACAAGGCAAGTACGTATTGTCCGTAGTTTTCACCCACTTGAGGCTACGGACTTTTTTATGTATCCGCCCTATGAAGTCCATCTTGTTCTTATGGCTAGTTTGATCTAGCTTTGTGAAGCAGCTTGCTCTCGGATTCTTTGCTTACAGTTTTAGGGGTATAAGTCCCGGATATTTTTGTGGGATATCGTCATAATATGTTCCCTCAGTCGCTCGGCTGAGCCGAGTGACTGAGGGGGTAATAAACCCGGCCCAACTTCTGTTTTTTGTTAGTTTGGAATATCCCGATCAGCGGGTGTCAGAACCCTTTATCTTGTACAACACCAAATATTTTGCTGAGATTTGCATTTGAAAAAACTAAGAAAGAATGATTTTCATTTTTTAACATTGAAACTTTAACAAGGTCTTCGGAATCGCTACACAACGATAATGAATCAAGCATATCATTATATCCATGAGGCGGGGTTACTCCTCTTGTACGATACACACCAAGTTTAATTTTATACGTATGAAAAATTTGGCCAACCAACTCCACTAACGAAAAGTCTACCTCAAATTTTTCTGTATCCATAAATCTCAATAATGAAGGATACTTGTCAGTCTTCTTTACTAAACTTTATAATTTATCTAAGAAACTGTTTAAATTTAATTGCGTTGGGCTGCAAAGGGCCATTTTAAAATAGAA
>CAWUIO010000174.1:0-9733 GCA_963922455.1 uncultured Microscillaceae bacterium | reverse complement strand
AAGGACAAGCCCTTTTAGATTTTACCCCGGCCGCCAATGCCCTGGGGGTACGGAATGCGGTAGCAGAAGTGGAAGTAAGCGATGGCCGCTTGACCCTAAGCTCGCCCGCGGGAGGCTTAAACACCAAATTGGTATTGGCCCTGATTGAGTCGGTAGATGGTTTCCGGGTGCCTGGGGTACTCCAATCCTTCCCGGTAGACGGGGCCTTGGACGTTCCAGTTACCACCAATATCTCGGCCAACTTCTTGCACCTACCCAATACCAGTGTAGGGGGAGTAACCAGTTTGAACAATGTAACCATCACCAATGAAACCGTAAAACTATACGAGATAGGCATAAACGGAGAGACCGAAGTACCCAGCACCGTAAACGGAACGGGTGGGGGAGATGCTGTGAACCTAACGCCATCCGAAGCATTAAAATATAATACAAGCTACCGCTTTGTGGTAGACGGAGTACAAGATTTAACTAGTAATACCCTTTTGAAATTTACAGGGGTCTTTACCACCGAAGCTGACCCCGGAAATGGCGGAGGGAACAATGATCAAATCGCCTTTATCAATGAAGGGGCCTTGGTACAAGGGGCTGCTTTTACAAGCTTGACTTTTGGCCCGGATGGTAAGCTCTATGGATTGACCCTGGAAGGGGATATCCACCGCTGGACGGTATTGCCTAGTGGACAGCTCACCGGAGAAGAAATTTTGAGCGATTGGAAAACCACTTACGGAGACCGCTCTTCGGTAGGTTTGGTATTTGACCCAAGCTCCACAGCCGGAAACCTGATTGCCTACGTAAGCCACGTAACGGGCGGGTTTATTGAGATCAAAGGTGCCCCTGAGTGGGATGGTAAAATTTCCCGTTTAACGGGCGACCGCTTACAAAATGAAGAGTTATTGGTAACCAACCTTCCGCGTTCGGTCCGGGACCACATCACCAATAGCTTGACCTTTGGCCCCGATGGAGCGCTTTACTTCAACCAAGGAAGTAACAGTGCGGGGGGGGCCGCCGATGGAGCCTGGGGGCTTCGTCCGGAGAACCTGCTTTCGGCTGCTTGCTTGCGTCTGGATATGACAAAATTGGAGAATAACACTCCCTTGAATGTACAGACTACCAAAGACCTAGCAATAATCAATGCTGCCCGAACCGATTCGGCTTGGATGAGAGATGGCAACTACAACCCCTACTACGTAGATGCCCCCTTGACGATTTACGCCTCCGGGGTACGGAATGCCTACGATTTGGTATGGCACAGTAATGGCCAATTGTACATCCCAACCAATGGAACCGCCGGGGGTAGCCGCTCCCCAGCTTCTGTACCGGGTACCCGCCGTCCCGACGGCACCTTTTACAGTGGTCAACAAATCCCGGCCCTGAGTGGAAACGAGACCCAGCGGGACTGGTTGTTCCGAGTAGATCCTAGCTTAGGCCTAGGGTATTTTGGGCACCCCAACCCTTTAAGAGGAGAATACGTGCACAACCGCGGGCCGATCGACTGTGCCCAATATCCCAGCAATATCACCGCCGACCCGAACTACCGGGGCATTGCCTATGACTTTGGCTTCAACGTATCGGCCAATGGGGTGATAGAATACCAAAGTGAAGCCAATGGTGGAAACCTGAAAGGGGCAATGTTGGTATGCCGTTACAGTGGGGGTAGTGATATTGTCGCACTCTATCCTGACGGCCCCAACGGGGATATCCGGACCGACAAAATTGGTATCCCCGGATTGACCAACTTCCAAGATCCGATTGACTTGGTAGAGAACCCCTTGAACGGATACCTGTATGTATCAGATTTTGGCCGTCAAGAGATCTTCTTATTACGCCCCACCCAAGAGTTGGCCTCAGTGGCCCTAGACCAGTCCTTAGTAATCATGGAAGAGCGTTTAGGCAATGTAAAAGAATCTTCGGTTAACCTGGTCAACAACGGTACCCTAGACCTAAGCAATATCTTGGTCAACCTAGATGGCCCTAACGTAGCTGAGTTTGACGTATTCCCTTCGGTAATTGATACCTTAAAAGCTGGGGACAGCCTAGACTTGACCATTCAGTTTACCCCCACTATTGAAGGTCCTAAGACAGTAGATCTGAACGTGGAAGTATCCGGCTTGCCAGTGAAGAGTGGAAAAATCAATGCCTTGGCCAAATTTAGTGAAGCTTCCCTACAATGGATTACGGATGTACAGTTTGGTCCTGACCTAATTGATATTGGCGACAATAACGCCTCTACGGCCGCAATCCACGGAAATGGCCGGACAGTAAGGAGCCTGTTGATGCCATTCTCCGATGAGATATTAGCCCCACGTTTTACAGTTGCCAATGGTACCAATCCCGTAACCGTGGAAGTAATCGGTATCTTTGCCCTTTCAGGAGTCCAGACGGATGTCAAGGCTGCTTTTGGATGGTTAGAAGCCGCCGATGTGAACACGCGCCAGGAATTGTTTACCATGCGGGATGATCAAAAGCTTAAAGCAGAAGTAGACGGTAGCCTAGAATTTATCCCAAGCACTGAGACCTTTGGCTTCTTTACCCGCTGGCCACAATACAATGATCGTATTGTATACGGGCAGGATAATTTGAACACCTTTGACGGTGCGATCCCGCACCACGTACGGGTATATCCGGTGCCAAATGAACAAGATGCCTACTTATTGGCCTTTGAAAACAATGTGAGTGGGTTCAGCTACCAAGATTTGACGGTAATTGTGCGAAATGTGAAGCCGGTTAAAGCAGGCATCCGTTTGGAAAACCTGACCAAGCTACCGGGTACCAATCAAGGTTTCCCGGCCGATGATTACTTGGTTACTAGTTTAATCAAGCGGCCCGTGTCTAACATCAATGGTCAAACCTATCGGGCCAACCCAGAAGAAACCCTAAGAATAAATAATGATGGGGACTTCCCATTGGTAATTACGGACCTAGACCTTCGTAACCGAAACACGTTTAGCTTTGAGCTGCCCAATACAGATTATAACAATACGCCTATTTTCATCCAACCGGGTGAGTTTTATGATGTTTTAGTTCGCTTCCGCGAAAACGGAGGGGACGCTCGAAACTTCTTTGATACCTTAGATATTGAATATAATGGAGGAACCACCACAGCCATTGTGGCCGGGAACTTCCGTTTAGAAACCGAAGGGGGGAACGAGTCTAGCCCGTTCCGAATTAATGAAGTATTTGGTTTCCAAACCAATGTGCCCCGCCCGATTCCAACCCCCTATTTGACTGCCTCCGATATAGTGAATCAAACTCGTGGGGAAACCGGAGATATTGTAAGCTCGGAATACTGGGAACAAGCTGATCCTAGCAAGCCAGTTTCTATGATCAATATGATGTCCAACCAGAGTCCCGGTAGCCCAACCTTCCGCTTGTTAAACTCAAGTGGTCAGACGGCCGATGGATTTTCCTACCGCTACGCTCGGGATGTGAATGGAGAAGTGCAAAGCCAGATGGTATTTCCAGAAGATCGGGATAATCCAGGACAAGTTGCCGGTTATTCCGGGAACGTAAGCCAGCCTTTCCGCATCCAGTTGGCCGGACAGAATACAGGAATCAATAATTCCGGTAACCAAAAGGTAAAACTCTTACAAGCTTACGATCGCTTTGGTAACCTGATTCCAAATGACTACATCGCTTATTATGATGCCGGGAATGTAGGTAATGGGGACTTTAACGATGAGTCGGTGTACATATCCAACATTCGTCCTAAGCCGGAAGGCGTGATTAACTCACCCATCAATGCCTGTCGTACGGTTAATTTTAATACGGTGACAGTTTCTCCTTTCTACGTGGCCAATGATGCCGGAACGTCTAGCATTTCCAACGATGGAGCTGAACTTCAAGTTGGGGGCGAAGGAGCCAAAGCGATTAACCTGGCCGCCCGAATTACCCCCGATACCAAAATCAAATTTGATTTTAAGAGTGACATCCAAGGTACCCAACACTCGGTTGGTTTTGCCAAGGATCTCTTGATTGATCAAGAGGGTGTCGTAGAATATATCCAAGTTTTTGGAACAGATAGTGATGCCTCTATAATCCAAGACTTTAAGGATTATCCCGGAGATGGACAGTACAAGACTTACACGATTCCGGTAGGACAATACTTGAGCGGAAATTACAAATACATTGTCTTTACAGCCCTTGGCCGCAGTGATGCCAACTCCTCCTTCAAAGACTTCAAAATATTTGAAGATGCGGATAATGATGGAGATTGTAGCACAGGAGGTGGTGGCGAGACTTGCCCAACCTTGGACTTTAACGCCATTACTATTGATTCTCACGGTGGTACACAAGACCGAGGAACATTTGAAGTTCAAGATAATGGTGCCAGTATATTTTTAGCGAACAATGCCTGGAAGTCAACTTCTCAGAATTATACGGTTACTACCAATACAGTCTTAACCTTGGAGTTTAGAAGCACTAGTCAAGGGGAGGTACATGGTATCGGACTGGATAATGATAACTCGATTAGTACTGACCTTACATTCCAGCTATATGGAACCCAGGATTGGGGTATTACTACCAACATCACCCCTTATCCGGGAGATGGTTCCTGGGTAAGCTATTCTATACCTGTAGGCCAATTCTTATCAGGTACCTTTGATCGGATTACGTTTGTGAGCGATGACGATAGATCTAACCCTTCTGGTACTAGCTACTTCCGCAACGTTACCTTGTTTGAAGACGAAGACGGGAATGGGGTTTGTGATGCTGGCGGGGTATCTGGAACGGGAACCGGCCTGACGGGTACCTATTACAATAATATTGATCTTACCGCCGAAGTCCTGACGCGGATTGATCCAACCATTGACTTTGAGTGGGGGAACGGTTCACCTGATCCATCGATTGGCAACGATACCTATTCGGTACGTTGGGAAGGCGAGATTGAAGGGGTGTTTGATGAAACCTACACCTTCTACACCCGCACCGATGATGGGGTTCGCCTGTGGATTGATAATCAGTTGATCATTGACCGATGGGTAAATCAAGCCCCTACCGAAGTATCCAATGTATATACTTTACAGGCCGGGCAGAGAGTATCCGTCCGAATGGAATACTACGAAAATGGAGGAGGAGCGGTAGCCCAACTGCGTTGGTCTAGCCCAAGCACGGCCAAGGAGATTATTCCTGTACAGTATCTGTATCCCAAGGAGACCAATACCATTCCTACCGGACCCGTTACCTTGGAAGCTGAATGTGCAACAATCCCTGGGGGATGGTGGCAAACCTTGGATGATGTAAATGCATCAAATGGACAGTATATGGAAATTAGCCAAGGTTTTACTACTACGGCTACTACACCAAACACTAATCCTGAAGGTTGGCTGAGCTATGATTTTGAAGTTGCCGAAGCCGGGGCTTACGTAGTTTGGGGCCGAGTGATTGCTCCATCTATATCGGATGATTCTTTCTTCATCCGGATGGACAATGGCTCTTGGAATAATTGGAGAGAACTACCTCAAGGAAGTGCTTGGGTTTGGGACGATGTACATGATGATGCCAACGGGAATGCAACTACGGTATTTAACCTGGCCGCAGGCAGCCATACCTTATATGTAGCTTATCGGGAAGACGGTACCCGTCTGGATAAATTTTATATCACCAAAGATGGGGATACCCCAAGTGGTGTAGGCCCGCAGGCTTCTAACTGTACCAACAATGTACTGGCCGGAGGCATTAGCAGCCAGCAAATGGCAGCCGAAACAAGTGCCGAGACGGACGAAGAGGAGTTATTTAGCTCCCTGATTTATCCTAACCCCGTACGGGGTGAGGCTGTCTTGAGCCTGAGCGGAGCAGAAGAGATAGAGGCTACCTATTTAGTAGAGGTATTCTCGGCCCAAGGAGAACGGGTAGGGAACTACTCTCTCAAAGAAGGAAAGCATACCTTAGACTTTAGAGCACTCAAAAGAGGCATGTACGTTCTCAAAATCCAGCGAGATGCTTACATCCGCACCATCCGCATCCGTGTGGAATAAGTAAGAAAGCGAGATTGAAACCAAAAAGCCCGGGACTTCGCCCCGGGCTTTTTTTATTCTTCCCCTGAGAGGAACGTTATATGGTTTGAATTTTCCCTTAGCCCATGGTTTACTTCTTCTTGGCTTAGGGATGGAACGGCCTGTTTGAGCTCGTGTAGGCCTTGTGGGGAGAGGCAGCGAGTAGTGACAGCCCGACCCGCGTGCCAGGGAGGGGATGTCCGCTCAGGATGTGTATGACGCGGGGAAGCCCCTAGGAGTTTTATTCTTTTCCTCGGATAATCTGGTTGATCTTCAAATTTTCTTCATGAAAAGTGATGTACGTTGAAGAAAAAAGGATCAGGTAAAGCCAGATGGTTTCGCCACTATTCGAAAACCAAGAAAAACCAATCAAGGAAGCGTACACAATCCCCAAACTGAGTACTACGGCATCATTGGATTTTTTACGACGTTTCAACTGCTCTACACTCAAAGCATGGAGGGAAGATTGGGGACAGGCTTGACCAAAACGAAATATTTTGCGGATAGAAAAACTGCTCATTATTGTAATTTTTTCTTTATTGGTCGTACCTATAAGTAAAGCATTACAGTCTTCTTCTGAATTTTGACTTTTTATGGGAGGAAATGCCCTTAAATTGCAAAGAAGGGGGAAATGAAGTATATTTAATTAAAACGCTAACCTATACCCTATGGATATCTTTGGATTACATATCCCCACCGGAGTGATGGTGATGTTGGTAGTTTTCTCGGTACCCCTTACCTGGATTTTGAGTGATTTTTACCTATCCCTCCAAAAACTAAAATTGGAAAAAGGGAAGAGCTTGAGCCGGGAAGACATCCAATTACTTAAGAAGACCCTTCAAAAAAATGAAGAATTGGAAGAGCGGGTTAAGGCATTGGAATCGATTGTGACGAGTTTAGAAAGCGACGAAAAATTGCTAAAAGAAGGAAAGTAAATCAGGTAAAACAGGCGGGTCTTATGGGGCCTTGTCCCCGTTCAAATATTGCACCATCAACAAGCCGGCCCGTTGGGATGCCCCAGCCTCTCCCATTTTCTCCCGAATATGAGCATAATCGGCCAAGACCTGGGCCCGTTTAGCTCCCCCCTCCGTCACGGCCAGTAATTCTTCCGACAAATTTGTGGGGTTTAGTTCTTTTTGTATAAGCTCTTTGACTACTTCTTTTTGCCCAATCAGGTTTACCAAGGACAGATAGGGTACCTTGATTAGGATTTTACCCACCCAAAAGGTAAGCAGGCTGGTGCGGTAAACCACCACCTGCGGGATATTGAAAAGGGCGGTTTCCAGGGTCGCGGTACCGGAGGTTACCAAGGCCGCTTCGGACTGGCTGAGCAAGTCATAGGTTTCGTCTGTGACCAATTCCACACCTTCCATTTGCGTAAAGGCTTGATAGCTTTCGGCTTGGAGATTGGATACCCCGGCTATGACAAATCGGTAGTTTGGAAAGTTTTGACGGATACTCAACATCACGGTAAGCATATGTTGTACTTCCTGATGCCGACTCCCGGGAAGTAGGGCGATTAAAGGCTCATTTCCCAGCTTATGTTTCTCCCGGAAATCAGGATTGGGCACAAATTGGGCAATGGAGTCCAGCAGGGGGTTGCCCACATAGTCGACCGGGTAGTCAAACTGCTGGTAAAAATCTACTTCAAAAGGAAAAATGACAAACATGCGGTCAATGAGGCGCTTGACCTTTTTGGCCCGGCCCGTATTCCAAGCCCATAATTTGGGTGAGATATAATAATAACGGGGCAAGTCGGGGGCTTTTTTGTGCAGGGCTTTGGCAATGCGCATATTAAAACCCGAATAATCTACCAATATCACCACATCGGGCTGATAAGCCAGAATATCGGCCTCACATTCTTTCAAGAAAGCAGAAACCTTATGTAGGTTACGAATCACCTCCCAAATCCCCATAAAGGCCGTTTCGCGATAGTGCTTCACCAAGGTGCCTCCGGTTTGGGCCATGTAGTCGCCTCCCCAAAAACGAAACTCAGCCGAGGTGTCTTTTTCTTGGATAGCTTTGATCAAATTGGAAGCGTGTAAATCTCCGGAGCGTTCTCCGGCAATCAAATAATATTTCATGGCTTAAGGAGCATAATTACCGGGTAAAATTAAGGGGATTTTGCCAATTTGGAAGGGATATTTTAAAGCAATCTGCAGTTTAACAAGAAGGGGAGAGTAGGCTAGCCTCCGGGATCTCGGTATTTCTTCTTACTTTTGCCATTTAGAAATTTGCTATGTTAACCAAAAGAATTATTCCCTGTCTGGACATTAAAGATGGCCGCACGGTCAAAGGGGTACACTTTATCAACCTACGCGATGCAGGCGACCCCGTTGAGCTGGCCGCCTTGTATGCCGGACAAGGGGCCGACGAACTCGTATTCCTGGACATTACCGCCACCGTGGAGAAGCGCAAGACCCTGGCCGAATTGGTAAAACGGGTGGCTCGAGAGGTGAATATCCCTTTTACGGTGGGAGGAGGAATATCCAGCGTAGAAGATGTAGGCCTGATGCTGGATTCGGGAGCCGATAAAATCTCGATCAATTCTGCGGCCGTACGTGAGCCAGAACTCATTGACCGACTGGCCCTAGAATTTGGCGACCAATGCATTGTGGTAGCCATCGATACAAATGTCTTAGAAGAAGAATGGACGGTTTTTGTACGGGGAGGCCGTACCGCCACCGAGCTGAAAACAATGTCTTGGGCCCACGAAGTCCAAGAAAGAGGTGCCGGAGAGTTGTTACTGACATCTATGGCACACGATGGTACCAAACAAGGCTTCGCCAATGCCCTTACGGCTCATTTATCGGAGGCCCTGCGCATTCCCATCATTGCCTCAGGCGGAGCCGGGACGCGCGAGCATTTCAGTGAGGTATTTCAGGCTGGTAAAGCCGATGCCGCCCTGGCCGCTAGTGTCTTCCACTTTAAAGAAATCCAAATACCCGAACTCAAACAATTCCTTCACCAGGAGGGGATAGCCATGCGACTCGACTAAGCAGGGCTCAATCTCATAGAATGTATGAAAAATCTAAACTTTGATAAATTTCAAGGCCTCATCCCAGCCATCGTGCAGGATTATCATACCCGACAAGTGCTCATGTTGGGTTTTATGAATGAGGAGGCTTACCAAAAAACCTTGGCCGAAAACAAGGTGACTTTTTACAGCCGTTCCCAACAATCCCTTTGGACCAAGGGCGAAACGTCGGGCAACTTCCTGGATGTAGTAGAGATTCGTCAAGATTGCGATGCCGATACCCTTTTAATCCGGGCAATCCCCCGGGGGCCGGTTTGCCATAAAGGAAGTGATACCTGTTTTGACGAGGTCAATGAAGGTAACTTTATGGATACGCTCGAGAAGCTTATCCATGACTATCGCCAAAACCCTAAGGAAGGCTCCTACACCAGCAGCCTATTCAAAAAAGGCATCAATAAAATTGCTCAAAAAGTAGGCGAAGAGGCGGTAGAACTAATCATTGAGGCCAAAGATGAGGATGCCGATCTCTTTAAAAACGAAGCCGCCGACCTGATGTACCACTTCCTGGTGTTACTTTCGGCCAAGGGCTTCCGCTTTGGCGATATTGTTTCGGTTTTGGAACAAAGGCACCGCCCCAAAGAGGAAAAACCTGAGAAAAAATAGGGGCATCCCCGCCAGAGAGATTCCGTGCCCCCGAGTTCCTTCCTGCCAGGGCGGGTCGGGCCGTCGGGCAAGCCCCGAGCCGGCTTACGCGCAGCCAGCG
>CAWUIO010000173.1:0-9781 GCA_963922455.1 uncultured Microscillaceae bacterium | reverse complement strand
AAAATAGCATCAAAACTGGAGACCATTTTTTTAATCTTTTGAGCAGCCTAGGCTTCCCCGCGCTAGGAAATAGAGGGGTTCCTAGAAAAAATAGCTGCGCGGGTCGGGCTCTCGCTACTCGCCGGCCTACCCACACACCAGCGGCGGGCTCAAACAGGCCGCTCCATCCCTAAGCTATTGAAGGGCAGGTGGTTACATATAAGTGGTGTAGAAAGTCAAATCCTAGATCTCCTACTTGATTTTTTGGGTTTAAATATTACAACCAAGAAGATTTTAAGGGAGAAACAAGAAAAGTCGTTGGCTTTTATGGAGAGCCTGTGTATCTTACCCTTACCAGTTAAAAAGTAGAAAATAATATCCAGCAAAACCATGAATCCATCCTTAAAATTTCCGGATTGGATACACCTTTCCCATGTCTATTTGCTTGCCATTTCTGATCTAGAGGGCAATTTTATCTATGTCAACCAGCATTTTAGAGAACGGTATGCTTATTTAGACAAGCCTTTCATGGGGATGCATAGCCGGGAAACGGTCCATCCCGAAGATCTACCCAAGTATATGGCTACTTGTCAAACTTGCCAAAAAGACCCGAAGGCCATTATACAGATTCAATTTCGCTCACCCCTTAATCTTGAAGGCAAATATGAATGGAATTACTGGGAGTTTTCCCGCTACACCAACCTTGAGGGAAGGCCCCAAGGGATTTTACGCATGGGCTATGACATTACCCGGCTCAAGGAAAGCTTGAGCGCTATTCTTAGCAAAAACTTGCGTCTACGGGAAATTGCCCAACAACAAGCCCATCAGGTCCGGGCCCCCTTGTCTTCTATTTTAGGCTTGGTAGACCTTATGATAAGCGAACCCGAGCAAGATAAAGCACTTGCCTATTTGCCTTATCTTAAAAAAGCCAGTGAAAGTCTAGATCAAATTATTCATGAGATCATTGAGCTTACGTATGATTCATCGGTCCATCCAGAATCTAAGCATTCATGAGGTTTGGCTTAGGGATGGAACGGCATGTTTGAGCCCGCCGCTGGCCGTGCGGGGGCCGGCGAGTAGTGAGAGCCCGACCTGCGCGGCTAGGAGCTTTCTTATGGGCACAGTAGGAATTAGCGCAGGGAAGCCCCTAAAACCCAAAGATTTAAGCTGTTAAGAAAGTTATGCCCTTACTCTACCAATTTGGGTTTGATTTCTACCCGTCGGTTTAAGCGTCGGTTGGTTTCGTTTAGGTTGGGAACCATAGGCTTTTTATCGCCCCAGGCTTGAATATGAATCTTCTCGGCCTCAATGCCTTTATCTATGAGGTACTGCTTTACAGCCAAGGCCCTCTGCATGGACAAATGATGATTATGATCGGGATGGCCCAAGTTGCACGAAAAACCGGATACATCAATATAGGTAAGCGGATAAATTTCTAATAATTGGGATACATACTCTAAAATCTCAACAGACGTAGAGGTAAGGTTTTTTTGGGCCAAATCAAAACGGATGACTTTTGTGGGGAAAGAAATTGAAGCCGTTTCGGTGGTGCGGATGTGGACTGTATCGGAGACCTCAAGGGTGCTGGTATCTAATTTGGGCACCCATACTACCCGCAACTGATCGGTATCTATTCCCGCATTTTCTATAAGGTCTAGGGGTTTCTCTCTTTTTTTATTGAATTTTATCTTGATGGAAAACTCAATTGCCCCATCTCCCAGCCAAGCTCCTTCTTGGGAGTTAAGCGGGGCATCCCAACTTAAGGTAAATACGTAATTAGGCTCCTCATACTGCACTCCCCAGATTAAGGCTTCGTTGCTATGGTACCAAAGCCCTAAGCCGAGGCTTCCTTTGCGGTGGGCTCCCAATTTGCCGGGTAAGTTGGCATGGATATCTAACCAAGAGCCTAGCTGCCAGGTTTGAAAGTTGGCCGAATTACTAAATACCCCATTGGGACGCAGATTTAAGTGAGGAGAGAGATGTACATGCATTTGGGCGTGCGTATTAAACCCGATAGGCACATTTTTCTGTATGCCCGATAAAAACCCTATTTCGGGTCTATTTAGGTGAAAACCCGCTATGCCTAAGCTAAAACGAGGCAAGCCACTTAGGTCAAAATACTCCCAAAGTCCGCCAAAGCCTAAGGTGCTGAAGTTTTGGCGGTCAAAATTTATGCGATTGCCAAGGAGGGCTGTTCCATCGGGCGCACCTTGTTGAATCGTGCTGTTGGTAATCGCATTGTCTAAGGAAGCATTTTGCCTTAGGTGCCCTAGTTGAGCGGCTAGGCTAATCTGAGAACGCCGGAACAAGATTGAATTGGACCACGTGAGGTAGAAGCCGTTTGATTTAATAAAGTTGGCTTCGGAGTCGTGTAAGATCGTGAGGCCGATATTGGCCCAAGGTTTGTCTTGGCGTTTACGAAATAAGGGGTAAGAGCCTGAAATGAAAAAAGAAGAGATCGGGTTGCCTACATCAAAGCTCTGGTAGCGGTACAAGGCACTTATCTGGCCCTTGGTTTCCTGGGCTATGAAAGCGGGGTTACTCGTAAAAGGAGCTTGCCAATATTGCGAGTAGGCAAAATTTTGTGCATAGACTGAGTTTGACCAAAACCCCGTAAGGCTCCAGACAAACCAGCATATACGTAGCCCTTTTATTGTCATATTAATCTTCATTTCTCAATTTATCGTGTGTCTTTTCGGTGATACCACCTGCTTAACGGATTAAGTTAATTACCCCTCTTTGTTGATAAATACCACAAAATTTGTCGCTTACTTTCAAAGTCCATACATAGGAACCGTTCCCCGCTTGGTCCCCATCCCATCCTTGCTCAAATGCTTCGGAAATATTTTCGGTATAGAAGACAACATTGCCCCGCCGATCGAATATTCTTAATTCAATTTTTTCTAGACTCGTGGTATCGTAGGTATGAAGTAAAAAGAGGTCGTCTTGGTTGTCTTGGTTGGGAGTAAATAAGTTAGGCACCAATACTTGGGGAGATTGTACCAAAAGTGTATCGCTCATGACTTGGTTACAAGCACCCAGGGCAATTACCTGGTACAGGCCTGGCTCTTGTATGTTGAGAGAGGGGCCAGTCCCGATACGTTCCTTTTGGTCTATGTGATACCAGTCATATTGGAGTACTGGGCCTTGGGCTTCGGCAAATAAACGTATAGGACTACGTAGGCAATCTTCAGAGCCTTTTCCACTAGAAGAAACGTTTAAGGTACTGATAAAATCCTGGTTAGGCTGTATGGGCAGGGATACCTGGGCCCGGCAGGAGGTGCCTGGAGTATTTTGACTTACACGCACATTCCCTTGCCCTTCCAGAAGCCAGCTGACTGTAATTTGATGCGTACTTTGCCCACTCAAAATAGTCCCTTCCTTAATTTCCCACACAATAGAATTACCTGGCTCGGTTATGGTGTAGGTGCTTTCTAAGTTATTGCATACCGCCGTATCTCCTTGGATTTGGAAGCTAGGTAGAGCATCAACTTGAATCCGCACGCTGTCCTGGCTGGGGCATTCATTGCCTAGTACTACCCCTAGGTATTGGTTGTCTCCCACTTGCCATCTTACTTCCACCTGGCTGGCTTGAGAATCTGTAAGGATCTCTCCTCCAGCAATAAACCACTGGATGGGAGCACTTCTATCCTGGCTTTGTACAGTATAGGTGCTTATTTCATTTTCGCAAGAAATTTGGGGGCCGTTTATTTGAGGATTCTGATCTCCTAGCACCTGTATAGCCAGCGTATCCATCACGATTCCCCCAATTTCTAAAAATAGGCTATCGGTTCCCACCCGGTTCCCCAGATATGCCAAGGGAACGTCGATACTCAGTACTTGGCCCGTGCTTGATCTCCATACCACACCTGTTGTGTCGGGACTTAGGCCATATTGAGCAGAATTTCCCTGACATATTGTATTGGGCCCTACAATTTGATAAAGTGGCTGAGTATCATCGGGACAGCGGTAGGTATTGCCAAAGGGTATATTACGCACCTGTACATCTAAGTAGTCTGTGTTTTGGCAGCCTGAGCTATTGGTTTCCCGCAAAAGTAATTGGGTAGCCTGCACGGAATCCCATCGTACCATTAGGTGATCACTCATCTGACTGGATAAAATACTCCCTCCTTGTACTTCCCAAAAGTAATTGGACCCGGGACTTAGCGTTTGGAGGGTATAGTTTACCTCTTTACCAAAGCAGGGTAGGGTGTCCCCTTGAATTTTTGGATCAGGAGAAATTTGTATAGTAATCAGCGCGGTATCCACGGCTGTGCCTTGAAAAAACAAGAACACACTGTCTTGCCCAATCCTTGGCCAAGCTAGATCTACTGTTTGTCCCAAGGCACTACTATCACCAGACTCCCACTTCCACGCTAAATCAAGCGTATCGGGTTGCGCACTTAGGGTTAAGGTTTTTCCTTGACAAATCGCATTAGGTCCTTGTATTTGAATACTCGGTAAGGGATCGTCGGGACAGAGTAAGCTGTTACCAAACGGTACATAACGGACTTGTACATCTAAGGTATCGGCCCCAATGCAACCCGTTGGGGTAGTTTCCATGACTATCAAACGGGTAGTGCTTGCGGTATCCCATTGCACTTGGGCACTCGGACTTCCAGGCACGGAAATAATATTACCCCCTTGTATACTCCACGTGTACAAAGACCCAGGGGTGGGGTTATCTACTGCATAGGGGGTAAGTTTTCCTATGCAGGGTTGAGGATCTCCGGTAATGCGTGGTTTGACTTCGTCAAACACGGTAATCACGACGGTATCAACAATATTGCTTTGATAATATAAAATCAAGGTATCTTGTCCCGGCTGATCATTTGCCAAGGTGATGGTATTACCCGGCGTAGTGCCATTTTGGGAACTTGCAATCCATCGCATACTTGGCAGATCTGGCAAGGCAGTATAGGTACTAGCTTGCCCTAAGCAGACAGAGTCAGGGCCTGTTATAACGATGGGGGGTAGGGCTGCGTCGAAGGTTGTGTCCAGAATTTGTAAGACAAAAATATCATCACTGCCCTCTGAGTCAATTGTCTTGCCCAGATCAAACATATTCACACTACTTTGATAGTCTCCAATCAGGTACACTAGGCTATCCTGAGCAATCAAATTTACTCCTCTATCGTAATCTGCACTGCCAAATCCTTGGAAGTGTAAGAGATTTCCTGCTGAGTCATGCTTGGTCAAGAATACATCTTCGTTTCCTATGGTAGTGTAATAATTAGTATTTTCATTGGGGGGGGTATTAAAATCTGCTTTTGTCGTCACGAAGCCAGTAGTATACACTTTATTGTTAAGAATAGCTACGTCTTCGGCTTTATCGTTTTCATTTCCTCCAGATCTACGAACCCATTCATGGGCTTGGTTTTTGGGAGGACTTCCTCCTCCGCCGGCCCTTCTTCCCCAAATGAAATTGCCTGATGTGTCAAATTTGGCCAAAAAGATTTCTTCATTTGAGCCATAGCGTGTATTGAAAAATTCAAAAGAAATGAAGTCTTTAAACCCTCCTGTAATGTATACTTCGTCTTCAAAAATACTGATTCCTCTAGCCCATTGAGATCCTATACCGCCATAGGTTTCCAACCAAATGGGTACTCCATCCGAATTGTATTTTGCCACAAATACTTCAGGATTATTGATTGGAATGTTCATCCCAAATATAGTGTAATTGGATCTTAAGGTACCAACCTCGTAGGTATTTCCCTCCGAATCTACGGTTATTGCTACACCGTCTTCATTATTATTTCCACCCATGGTCCGTATCCATTTTGGAACCTGGGACATACTGTCGCTAAACAGGAAAAAAAAGCCCCATATTAAGGTGACTTTTCCTATAAAAGTGTGTGTTACTTGCATAGTATATTAGACTTTTTTCCAAAAAGTCATTGCTAGAATACATATTATCAGCACTTGTTATAAGTCTTACCAGCCTCCCTGGCTTGGTTTAAGCCCCATAATGAGCACGTCGTCTGTTTGTTGTTGCTCCCCTTTCCAGGTCTTAAACTCATCTTCTAGAGCCCGTTTTTGCTCATTCATAGGATGTGGGCTCAGCTTTAGGAAAAAATCCCGGAGTCTTTTTCGCATATATTTTCGGTTATCTGGCCCACCAAATTGATCGGGGAAACCATCGGTAGTAAAGTAAATCGTTTGGATACCCGATAAATTGATTTCTTCGGAAGTATATTTTTTGTCGACTTCTACCAGGTAACTTCCTACTGAATACGAGGAGCCTTTCACTTGGTGTAGACGATTTTCTTTCACGTAATATACATGATGCCTCGCCCCGGAAAACTGTAAGGTTTGGCGTTCGTGATCTATGGCTACCAAGGCCATTTCCATTCCGTCTTGGGCATCTTCACCATCATTTTGGGTAAGGGTGTCCCGAACTTTTTTATCCAAAAGCCTTAAAATGGCAGAAGGCTCAATTACTTTGTTTTCGTTTACAATGGTATCTAAGAGCACTCGGGCCAGCATGGTCATAAAGGCTCCGGGGACACCGTGCCCCGTACAATCGATATTGGCTATGAGGGTAATATGATTACTGTCTGCATGATCGTGTTTATACCGATGTCCTTTTACTTGACAAGCCCAGTAGAAATCTCCACTCACAATCTCATAAGGGAAATACAAAATGAAAGCATCCAAGTTTTGAGATATTATGTCGTGTGATTTAATAAGGCTCGCCCATTGAATACGCTGCGCATACTTAATACTATCTGTGGTATTTTGGTAAGCTAAGGCCAGCTCTTTATTCTTATGTTCCAACTCCCGATAGGCTTGCCTCAAACGGATAGCCGAACGTACCCGGGCTAATAGCTCTAATTGGTCAATGGGTTTTTTGATGTAGTCCATGGCCCCAAACTCCAAGGCTTTTTCTAAGTCTTCGGGCTGCACCCGGGCAGTCACCATAATTACGGGTATTTCCTGGGTATTTGGGGTTATTTTTAACAACCTAAGGGCTTCGAGGCCAGACATAACCGGCATTTCCCAATCCATGAGAATAAGGTCGGGGCAGGCTTTTTCGGCTATATTTACCGCCTTGAGACCATCCGTAGCCCTCAAAATCCGGAAAGCATCTCCCGAATTCTCCAAGTGCTCCCTAAGAATGTTTAGGTTACTTACATTATCATCGGTGATTAGAATGGTTGCGGTATATTTCATGCTTACACACTTAAGCTAGACTTAATAAGGTCTTAAATTCTTTTTCGTTGAGACAATCTACGGCTTCTTGCACGCTTACTTTCCATTGGGAGAGCGCTTCCTTGCCCTCCGTATTTACTTTAGACAATACTGTTCGTATTTCGCTATCTTCATAAATTTCTAGGGTTTCTAATTCTTGCTTGAAGGGTAATAAATACACCTTTTCTTCTTTCGTCAAACTGATCGGAGGGTTAAGGCCCATTACTAGGGCGGTTTCGGGCACGGCTTCTTGCGAGCTTTCTTCTATGGCCACCAAGGGTAGGGTAAAATAAAAACAGGTACCTTCTCCCACTTTTGACTTGACTTGTAAGGATTCGCCGTGGGCATCAATAGCCATCTTACAGAAGGTTAGGCCCAGGCCAGTAGAGCTGGTATGGGCAAACCGACGGGCATCCAATTGATTAAAGGGCTCAAATATCTTGGAGAATTTATCACTCGGTATCCCTTCTCCGGTATCTCGCACGGAAATGATTACTTTGGATTGATTGGTATTGAGTTCGGAGAAGAAAGTGATTTGCCCCCCGCTGGGGGTGTATTTGATGGCATTGGTAAACAGGTTTTCGATGACCCGTTCTACCACCCGAAAATCGCAATCGACCAACCAGAGTGGGTTGATGGTGTTTTGCACCAAGATTCCTTTTTGATCGGCAAAAATCCGCAGGTCTTGAATGGATTTTTCGGCCAATTGCAGGACAGAGTACGTTCCTCTTTGCAAATGAAACCCGGCTTTGGTATACTTTTGTATATCCAACATATTGTCAATCAAACCACTAATTCTTTGGCTGGCTTGATAAATATATTTTTTGGACCCTTGAGATGCGGGATCTGCTGACCCTGAGTTTTTCTCGAGGTTTTTGCTATAGCCCAAGATTATATTCAGCGGGTTTCTGAGGTCGTGGGCAATCATCGCTGTAAGTTGATCCTTGGATTGTTGTAGATCTTCCAGTTGTTGGTTTTTCGTTTTCAAATTATCCCTTTGCGCCTTAATTTCTTTATTTTGCTGGTCGATTTCGGCTTTCTGTTGGTTAATCTGTTGAATTTTATCGGCGAGAGTATTCCTTTGTTTACGCAGTCCCCGGGCTACTCGGTTCGAGATAAAGCTTAGTATGGCTAATACCAAGATCAAGGCAAGGAGGCTACCTATTAGGTTGTAATTGATGTAAAAGCCATAGTCTTGTTTGGAAATAACCCGTTTTATATTTTCAATATTTTCGTGGGTGGTCTCTTGAAGTTTGTTGTAAGCCAGTTTATTAGCCTCGAGCTGTTCTTCTAAGGCCTCTAGCTTGGCCATCAAGGCTTGTCTTTGTTTGGGGCTTAAATTACTTTCATTTTCCAATTGATCCGAAATCCATCGGATGGCCGACTGAATTTCTTGGTTCCGCTTTTGGATCATTTGTTTTTCCAAGATCAACTTTTGCCGGATATCGTCCAGAGCAGCTGTCAGGTTGTCAATGGATAGGGTAGCAAGGCTAGTGTCTAAGACCAATCCTTCAGCTAGGATTTTGTCGGGATTGGGTGTTTTATCCTTAGGATCTTGGTTGGCGCTTGTGAGGGTGCCTGTATTGCTTGGACTTGATGGCTTTTTTCTGCTTTGTTTTCTTCTATTCCTTGGGTTTTTGGAGGGACGTTTTTCTTTTTTGTTTTCTTCCTCTTGAGCCAGAAGCTTGGCTTGTTTTTGGATCAATTCTACCTTTTCTTGTTCTTCGTCATGAACGGAGGCCAGTATTTTGGGGAGCCTTACTTTGAGTTTTACAAAGATGTTTAGGGGTTGGTTTACCATTTGAGATATGATGATTTCCCCATTTTCGGGCTGTATGGATAGGGTGTAGTGGGTTTTGGATTGGTAATCGGAAGGGTAGGCTAAGGAAAAGTTTCCTTGCTGATCACTTTGCACCTTGTCTTGGGGCCTTGCCGAAAAAAAAATCCAAGCATAGGCAATGGGGCTATTGTCTCCTTCCTGGAGTAAACTACCTTTTAAGGTATTCCCTTGGGCCCCGGCTAGAGAAGGTCCAAACCCCATGAGAATACTTATACAAATTAATACCTTAGCTTCTACCCTGAACATGTTGTGAGAAGGTAACCCTAAAAAGAATTGTAAATTTTAACTTCTGTTTTTCATGGCTAATACGATAAGCCCCTGATTCAGGAAAAACGATGGCTTGGTTAAAGCCCCCAATTTCTTTCCGATGTAATTTTTGAGTTAGAGAAAATACGATTCTTCCTCTTGGGATATCTTATAAGACTTGTGCTAAGTAGGATCTGCCCAGCTTGGCCTTGGGATAAGGTCATAGGGCCGGAAAGGGAAATAGCCCGTACGTATTTAGGCTTAGGGATGGAACGGCCTGTTTGAGCTCGCATTGGCCTGCGGGGAGAGGCAGCGAGTAGTGACAGCCCGACCCCGCGCTAGGCCCAAAGGAACAAGAAGCTCAATACCGAGGTAGCGCGGGGGAAGCTCCTATTTTTTTCTTTATGGATCCTGTAAAAAACCCTCCAAGCTCTAAGCAGAGGTTTGGGGCTTGCCCGCGCCAGGGAAATGAAGTTGCACCTTGCCCCGAACTACCCGCGCGGGCCGGGCTGGGCTGCCGAGCCG
>CAWUIO010000172.1:0-9947 GCA_963922455.1 uncultured Microscillaceae bacterium | reverse complement strand
AACAACTAAGGCTTCCCATGGCTCGTAGAGCCGAGCGAGAAGCCTAGCTTGACTGAACCTGACTGGGGCTTACTATGGAATTTGCTTGGGAGTAACTGGGTGCTAAGACAAGTTTTTTTATGGATTGATCCAGGCAATTGAACCGGAAACAAGAGCGTTTTTCCGGTTTTTCACTTTTTAGAGGCCTATTTTTCCATGATTTGCCCCCACCTAGTCCAAGAATAAGCGCAGCGGTCCTTGGACTTTTTCTTTTACCTAAAAGCGCCCCCGTTGTAAGGGATGTTCCGCAGGATCATCCCGAACTTCTTGATAAACAGAAGTTCTCTGAACTTCTAGCCTCCGGCTCATACCCGCCAAAGGAAACCAAAGCAACTAATGAAAGCCCAAGCTCTCATTTTTAACTAGAAAGAATATCACGAGGCAGCCTGACCTTCGTAGCGAGGGCTGTTCCGCAGGATCATCCCAAACTTCTTCTTCGCGGTTCGTAGTCTTAGCACTGTGAGACTATGGACGGCAGAGACTTACCTTTTCTTTAAAACCAATAAGTGATCCTAGGGATTGCTCATCAGTACAGTGGAAGTAGCACTTTTGTCCCTAATTTTTTAATCGGCCTTTTTTTTAAATGTAAAAACCTTAAATTGAAAGTGGATAAACCAGATTAGTTCTGAAAAAGATTTATTGGATTTAATAACGATTAAAAAAATCAAAAGATGACAATGAAAAAATTGGTGACGGATTTAAAGAAGATCGAGCGGCTGGGTAGGATGAGAGAGGAGGAAAACATGGACTTTAGAATCTTTCTCAAGGGGAGGCATAGCGAGAAAGTGGACGCGGTGGTTCACCAACTCCACAAAGATATAAGTAGACAAATTGATTGTACCGAATGTGGAAATTGTTGTAATTCCTTAAGACCCAGTGTA
The DNA here is from genome assembly GCA_963922455.1 of uncultured Microscillaceae bacterium. Lineage (GTDB taxonomy): Bacteria > Bacteroidota > Bacteroidia > Cytophagales > Microscillaceae > CAWUIO01. The sequence goes on along the minus strand of CAWUIO010000172.1, from coordinate 9,027 downwards.
AGCAAGGAAAACATACAGGCATTGGCTAAGTTGGAGAGTCTGTCAGAAAAAGATTTTAAGGATAAATATGTGGCCAAAGACGAGTTTTATCAAGAAGAGTACTTAAAATCTATGCCCTGCCATTACCTAAAAGATAAGAAATGCACTATCTATGATCAAAGGCCTGAAGATTGTCGCTCCTATCCTCACACACATAAAGAAGGTTTTACATCCCGTTTGTTTGGCGTGCTTAATAATTACAGTAAATGCCCCATTGTATTTAATATTCTGGAACACTTAAAAAGAGAATTAAAGTACCGGTACCGATAGGCTTACATCTCTCTTTGTGCGGGACGATCCCTCGAGCTATCCCTCATAACGTTTACCTCCTATCTCAAAAGCTATGCAAGCCCTATCCTTGCTAAAGCAGGACTTAAGCATTTACTTTGCCCTAAAACCCCTACCTATGCCCAAATCCCCCCTTATCCTCACCGAGGAGTTCAAAGAAATTTTGAACATCCTGGAACATACCCGGGATAGCATCTTCATCACGGGAAAAGCGGGCACCGGCAAGTCTTCTTTGCTTAAACTCTTTCTTAAGCGTACCCAAAAGCGGTATGCTTTACTAGCCCCCACCGGGATTGCCGCTCTTAATGTAGGCGGGCAAACGATCCATTCTTTTTTTCGCTTTCCGCCCGATATTATTGATCCAGATGCCATCAGCGCAGACCGTAAGCAAAACGAAATGCTGCGAAAGTTGGAGATGCTTATCATAGACGAAGTGTCTATGGTACGGGCCGATCTGATGCACGGGATTGACCAAGCCCTCCGTAAAAACCGGGACCGGCCCGACTATCCCTTTGGCGGGGTACAATTGGTATTGGTGGGAGATTTGTTTCAGCTCCCGCCGGTAGTGCGCAAAGAAGACTTAGCGGTTTTATTGCAACGTTACGAGGGGTATTACTTTTTTGACGCCCCTGTTTTTCAGCATTTTCATTACTACGTGAAAGAATTGAGCCGGGTGTTTCGGCAATCGGAAGATGATATCGCGTTTAAGCGTTTACTCAACCATATCCGCTTGGACCAAGCCAGCCCAGAAGATCTGGAATTGCTCAATTCTAGGCACGAGAAACGAGTCGGAAAGCCTGAAGAAGCCATCTATCTGAGCACCCGGAGAAATATTGCCCGCAACATTAATCGGGTAAAACTCGAGATGCTGGAAGGCCAAGAACACATATACTTGGGCCATCTGAGTGGCAAGTACACCCAGTTTAAAGATAAAAGTGAGGAGGTCTTAGAAAATAAATTACCCGCTCCCTATCGGCTCCGCTTAAAACCGGGAGCCCAAATCATGATGCTAAAAAATGATAGCGGCAAGCGCTGGGTAAACGGGACCCTCGGTAAAATAGAAAAATTAGAAGACGAAAAAATCATCGTCAAAATCAAGGGAAATACCTATTCCTTAGAAAAAGAAACCTGGGAAGAAGTACGCCACGTATTTAATCCCAAAACCGGACAATTGGAAAAGAAAAGCTTGGCCAGCTTTACCCAATACCCTATCAATCTTGCCTACGCCGTCACCATTCATAAAAGTCAAGGCAAGACCTTTGATAAGATTATTGTGGACGTAGGAAAAGGGGCATTTGCCCCGGGGCAGGTATATGTAGCCTTGAGTAGATGTACAAGCCTTGAGGGAATTGTGTTAAGCACCCCCATCCGCAGCCAGGATATCTTGATTGATCCGCGGGTGGTGGAATTTTATAAGAGTAAATCTACTTTGTGAGAGAAGTGGCTCAGGGCCCTCTCAAGGGATGTGTATAATGTGAACCAGAAAAACCTATGATACAAAGAGACTTCCTCCAAGACCAAATCGAGCAACTGGGCAAGGTCCTAGCCAAAATGCTTGCCTATTTCCTAGATATACAAACGCCCGCCGAATTTTCTAGCCGTATGGAGTCTATTGAGGAACAACTCCAAAAAGAGCTTGAAATTGAACTACCGGAGTTACTTACCAGGGAAAAAGAGGGCTTGAAGGCCTATTTGCTCGATAAGAACCTCAATGGCGATCATTTGGATACCCTTTCTAAACTTTTGGAAGCTATGGGGCGTCAACAAAGGGCTCTCAATCTCTCGGATAGTCGTACTTATCTGGAGAGGGCTCTTACCCTAATTGAGTTAAGCGATGAAGTATCGGGAGTCTTATCTTTTGAAAAGATTGAGCGGCAAAGGAGGATAGAAGAAATTTTACAAGAAGCTTAGTCTTAGCAAAAAAACTCTCTCTTCGAAACCTCTTTGTTTACTCAAATCTCCCTTTTTTATACCATGTGTTTCTTGGGAAATCGGCGCAATTTTGTCAGGAACGTAAAATTGTACTCATAAACGATTTCAAGCTATGGCCTATTATTCTGTATTGGACGTTAGTCCCACTCGGGAAGATTGGATCCCGGATTACTTACCAACGGCTAATCGCTTGGTAGCCAAACACGGAGGGAAATACATTGCCCGAACGGCCAGCCATGAACAAGTGGAAGGCGAAAAACAAGAAGCCGGACTTCGTATTATTTTGGAATGGCCTTCCAAGGAAGCCGCGATGGCATTTATGCAAGATCCCGAATACGCCCCTCACCTAAAAGCCCGTAATGAAGGTTCGGTAAGCCATCATTACTTGATTGCAGGCAAGGATGAATTTGCCGGATAATTCTTGGGTTCTTTAAGAAGTGCCTCGTTTGGGAGACACTTTGATAGATTATTATGAAAGGATTTGAAACGATAAATAAAGCTTATTCGAGCGTATTTAAACCAGGGCAGCTTAGCATTGGCCTGGTCGTACCTATTGAAAATTATGCCCATAGTTCGCTACCGAGCCTGCATAATCACCTAGAAAGGGTGCATATGATTGAGAAACTGGGCTTTAAAGCGCTGTGGATTAGAGATGTACCCATGCATGTCCCTTCCTTTGGCGATGCGGGCCAGACCTTTGACCCTTTTACCTATTTGGGATATTTGGCCGGGCAAACCCGTGAAATAGCCTTGGGTATCGCCAGTATAGCCTTGCCTTTGCATCACCCCGTGCACGTAGCCAAATCGGTGGCCACGATTGACCAATTATCGGGTGGGCGCGTGCTTTTAGGAGTGGCCTCGGGTGATAGGCCAATAGAGTACCCCGCTATGGGTATTGATTTTGAGCGTAGGGGGGACTTGTTTAGAGAGGCCTTTGCGTATATTCGGCAAGCAAATTTAGATTTTCCAAGCCTGCCTGCCAATCATTGGGGCAAACTGGATGGCCAAGTCGACATTTTACCCAAAGCAAGCTCGCATAAAATCCCGATGCTCATAACGGGGCACAGCCGACAGTCTTTGGATTGGAATGCCCAAAATGGAGACGGCTGGATGTATTACCCACGCAACTTTAACCAACAGAAAGCTATTATTGATGAATGGCGAGGCTTAGTTGCCCAAAAACATCAATTTGATAAGCCCTTTATGCAGCCTTTGTATATCGACTTGCATGAGGATGACTTTTTTTTGCCGCAACCCATCCACTTGGGTTTTAAACTAGGCAGCAAGCATTTGCTTGACTATTTCCATCTTTTACAAAAGATTGGGGTGAATCACGTAGCCGTAAATTTACGCTTCAGTACAGGGCCTATTGAGCATACCTTAGAGCGTTTGGCCCAAAAGATCCTCCCCCATTTTCATCAATCACAGACTCAAACGACAGCCACATGAAAAAAACCATACTCATTACTGGTAGCACCGATGGCATCGGTAATTTAGCCGCAAGAATGCTTGCCGAAGAAGGCCACACCGTTTTGTTACACGGCCGAAATGAAGCAAAACTTCTAAGGGTAATGGAAGAAATAAAGCAGGCAAGTACAAATGAGGCCCTAAAAGGCTATGTAGCTGATTTTTCCAACTTGGAGGCGGTACAGCAGATGGCCCATAAAATTACGCAAGAAGTTTCGGCCATTGATGTTTTAATCAATAATGCCGGAGTTTTTAAAAGCGCTACGCCTCAAGTAATGGATGGGCTTGACATACGGTTTGTGGTCAATTATTTGGCGCCTTACTTGTTGACAAATACGCTCCTCCCAGCCCTGGAAAAAGGTGATAAGCCTCGCGTGATAAATGTAAGCTCGGCAGCCCAAGCCCCGGTTTCCTTGAAAGCTTTGGCTGGGGAGACGACCTTGGCTGCGCAAGAGGCTTATGCTCAAAGCAAATTGGCCATAACAATGTGGACATTTTATATGGCACAGCAGCATCCGGGTATGATGAGTATAGCAGTTAATCCCGGATCTCTACTCAATACCAATATGGTACGAGAGGCTTTTGGGCGTCACTGGTCGCCCGCCAGTAAGGGAGGGGAGATTTTGCGTGATTTGGCCATTTTGGATGTTTATCGGGATAAGAGTGGACAATATTTTGATAATGATCGCGGTGGATGGGGAGAGGCGCATGCGGATGCTTATCAGGAAGAGCGGGTCTCAGGACTATTGGCCGAGACAAAAAAACTAATCGGAAAAATAGTTAATCAATAGCCAAAGCTTTTCTCTTGGCTTAGGGATAGAGCGGCATGTTTGAGCTCGTGGGGGGCCGCGGGGAATGGCAGCGAGTAGCGAAAGCCCGGCCCGCGCTGGCACATATTATTTGGCTTAAAACCCGGTATGTTGGCGCGGGCAAGCCCCAAAATTCTCGTTTTCGGCCTAATTTTTATCATATGATCGTTTTCAATCAGAGCAATTTGGGATTACCCTAAAAATTGCTCTAATTTTGAAAAAACACACATCCACTCTTGTAAATACGTATGAGCCGAGTTCTTTACCTAATGCCTTGTTTATTACTTGGAGTTTTGTTTTTGGGATCTGTACCCAAGACTCCCCAGGCCCCACCAAACGCACGCCCCCTTTATTTTCCTCCTAAAAACACCGGAGATTGGGAACAAGTGAGCCCCCTTGCCTTGAATTTGGATGAACAAGAAATAGATAAGCTATCTTCTTTCTTGGAAGAAAATCAGACCAAGTCTTTCCTTTTACTCAAAGATGGGAAGATTGTTTTAGAAAAGTACTATGGTTGGCATAAGCCCTACACGTGGCACACTTGGAACTCTGCCGGCAAAAGCCTGATGGCTACCATGCTTGGTTTGGCCCAAGACGAAGGGCTCTTAAATATACAAGACAAGACCTCGGATTATTTGGGTAGGGGATGGACCAGCCTCACACCCGAGCAAGAAGCAAAAATCACCCTCTGGCATCACTTAACGATGACTGGGGGCTTAAAAAATAATATTTGGACCTTCAATTGTGTCACCCCAAAATGCCTCCTGTATAAAACTGAAGCCGGAAAGGAATGGTCTTATCATAACAGTTTGTATATTTTATTAAAAGATGTACTCGAGAAAGCATCAGAAACGGAGATTAATGATTTTATGCGTTCTCGACTTTTGGATAAAATAGGCATGCGGGGAGGGTGGACGCAATCATTTAACCGAATCATTTTTAAATCTTCGGCCCGGGACATGGCCCGTTTTGGGCTTTTAATCCTTAATAAAGGGGTTTGGGATGGGAAGCCGGTTTTGAGGGATTCGAGCTACTACCAAGCCATGGTTAGTCCTTCCCAAGATCTCAATCCGGCTTATGGCTATATGTGGTGGCTCAACGGACAGTTTTCATTTAAAAACCCAAACAACCATCAAACCGTAGAAGCTTCCATTGCTCCTGATGGCCCGGCTGACCTAATCAGTGCTTCGGGCGCCAAGGGACAGTTTATCTCTATCTCTCCCAGCCAAGGGCTCATCTTGGTAAGACAAGGGGGATTTGCCGGGAAGAACTTGGCTGTTTTGGATTTTCACAATGAGATTTGGCGCCAATTGAAAGAAATGATGGCCGAATAATGGAAACTGCGTTTACCGGCCCCCGGTAAGCAGATTGTAAGGTCTTGGCCCATATTTTTTGAGTAGGATACCTACCTGTACGCAAAAAATTATTACCACGCTGGGCATAAGCAGAAAACTGGTAAAAGACATCAACTCGGTGTCACCCCACAGGGCTTTACCTGCTTTTTTAAAAACGCTCAATAAAGGCTCGTGGCTGGCAAAAAGAAAGAAGTTAAATTGACTTACATAAAGAAGCGAGCTCAAAATGGCTGGTCTAAATCTATCCTTGTCTATAAATAACCACAGGCTTAGCATGCCCATTAATATCCCGAGCTTATGGCAGATAGCCGGTAGCCAGGCATAGGGACAGTTGATTAATACAAAATAGGTTTTGATACCAAGCATCAAGAGCCATAAGATAAGCAAAGGGAGAATGTAGTTGGTCCGAATATGGTAGCTTAAAAACCTGGGTTTGTATACTGCCAAATAAACACCCACCGAAAAAAACAAGATGGAACTCCCTTGAAAAAATTGGTAGTCAAAATGGATAAACCACAAGAAGATCAAAAAGTACAAAAAATGGATTTTGAATAACTTAGTGAAGCCATAAAGTATGGGCGAAATCAGTACGATCAAAAATAAATCCTTGATAAACCAAAATTGATACGGGATAGGAATCACCCCAATTCTAAAAATATAATCTTCTAAATTAAAATCCTTGATCAGGGTAGTTTTAAAATAGGCTTGCGAATACGGTAGGCTTTGCAAGAAAAAGTAGAATAAAATCCCCAAGATACTCCATAGAAAATAGGGTACTACCAAGGTTCTCAACCTAGTCTTAACTTTGTTAAAGTAAACGAACCGATTGAATGTATCTACTTTATAGAAAAATAGGAGCCCGGAGATGAGAAAGAAAAGAGGGACGGCAATACGGGCAATTCCATCGGCTATGAAAATTTGGAATGCCTTATTATAACCACTTAGGAAGAATGCACTGCCTTCATAGGTATAATCATTTAGATTATTTGCGTGCAAGAAAACTACCATAACCATAGCGGTCAAGGACAACAATTTTAGTTTGTTGCTTAAATATGGGTGCATAGCTGTAAGTTAGAAAATGGCTCTTTTAGGCTTATGAACAAACCATAAGCCTATAATTCATGTAAATCTTAATTTTATCGTAATAAGCAATGACTTATTGTCAATAAAATATTCCGTGCTGCATGATCACAATACTCTAATAAGACATAGGTGTTTATACCCTAAACCCGAGAGAGTGAAGTAACGCACACTATAATTAGGACATTCTTATAATGCCTATTTATAGAAAATCAGAAATATAAATTTGGGATCAACTGGCGCAGAAAATTTGGTTGAATTAATGCGCAATTGTGTGATGTAAAGGTGTAAATAAAATACAGGTCAGTCAAGTAAAACCGAAAAAAAATAAGGAATAACTTTGTTAATACTTCTACCTCCAATATAGCTCAGCCGGGAGGCTTATCTTCCACCAGTTAAGGTACCATACAGTTTGGGTAGGCTACGCTTGATAAGCATTGCTCCCAAAATACACGTAGCGATTAGTAAGAGAGGAATAAAGGAATATAGAAGCAAAGAAGCGGTTTCGGTTCTGCCCAGAAGCACATAGCCCACTCTTTTATAGATTTTTAATATCGGCTCGTGGCTGGCAAAAAGAAAAAAGGTATACTGACTAAAAAACAGTAGCCAGTGTAAAAGTCCCTTGTGCATGTTACGAAGATCCAGGTAGCCCCAGACACTCAATATGCCGCAGATTAAGGATAATTTGATAAGGGTATTGTGCACCCAAAAACTTTCAAAAGAAATATAAGAAAGGTAGGTTTTTATCCCAATCAGCAAAAACCAGGAAGCTGTGAAGGCCAACAAGTACACACGCGGCATCTGGTAATGTAAAATCCAAAGCTTGCGAATGGCAATCAAGGAACCCAAGGAAAAAAACAATATAGACTCCGGGCGGAAGAAGACATAATCAAACTCTATAAACCACAAGCCAATAAGCACCAGCAAGTACCGAAATCCCGCTTCCCGCAAAAACCAAGAAATTAAAGGGGATAAGAGGCTCAACAAGAACAAATCTCTTACATACCAAAACTGATAGGGTACCGGGTCTATAAAAATACGATAGAGATAATCGCCAACTGTATATTCCCGGATCAATTCCCGGCTAAAAAATTTCTGAGAAGGAGGGAAAGTCTGCAAAAAATAATAAAACAAAATTCCGAGTACGGACCAAAGCAGAAAGGGAACCGCCAGCGTACGAAACCGGGTCTTAATCTTGACGAGCAATTGAGCCCAGTCATCCGCATCTATATTAAAAAAGAATAAATATCCGGAAATGAGAAAAAACATCGGTACGGCCACCCGGGCCATACCCCAGGAGATAAAATTTTGTAGGATAGAATTATATCCCTTGGCAATTAACACACGATCCGCTTGTAAATTTACACTCATATTGTAGGCATGAATGTACACCACAAACACCATCAGGATTAGGGAAAGTACGCGTATTTTCTTACTTAAATAGTCATTCATAGCCCTCTTGATTGAAGCTCATACCGTTTTTAGAAATAACTGGGTGGTTCCAGCCAAGGCAATTTAACTCAAAACCTCCTGCTTTACTCCTTTCAAATCACCTAGATCATCGGTGAGTCCCTACAAGCGTCTCGTGCGCAGGGACTTTCTATGGATATTCGCCTGTTGTAAAATTTTATCTAGAAAATAGAATGCTATGTTTTTTCTCGGAAAGCTTGGGGGGTGTAAGCGTTTTGAAAAAAACAACCAGGAGGCAATTCATTAAAAAATTTAACCGGCCTCGCTACCTGTTCTAAAAACCCCGAACTAAGTTAACCAAAAGCCTGGTTTTCCCTAAATAATACCAGCAAAAAAATCACATATTTGCCAAAAAATTACTTGTGTAACGTGAGAGGCTTCCTTAAAAAAAACGCAAAAGAGCCAATGCCCAATAGGAAAAAAGAGGTAGGTATTTTGGGGCTTGCCCGCGCTTTAAAACCTTGCTTAGATAGACCCTAAGTGCCCGCGCGGGCCGGGCTCTCACTACTCGCTGCCTTTCCCCACCGGGCCCACACGAGCTCAAACAGGCCGTTCCATCCCTAACGGGGTATGCGCAGGCGCACAAG
>CAWUIO010000171.1:0-10052 GCA_963922455.1 uncultured Microscillaceae bacterium | reverse complement strand
GGGCCTTGCGGGGAAAGGCAGCGAGTAGCGAAAGCCCGACCCGCGTGGGCACACCTGAACAACCGGGCACCTACAGAAATAACGCGGGGAAGCCCCAAAGCCCGAAATTGCCCCTTGGGACATGTAAGAAATATGAGCGCTTATGAAGGCGATGGAGAACTTCTTGTCAGGAAAATTGAGGATTCGTTTGTGGAATATTGCTTACCAATATGGTAGGAATTATAAAAAAAATGGAGCCTTCTGCGTTACAAAGACCGATAATTTTCTATCAAGATAAGCTCTTTGGAACACCCACCCTGTTTTCTGTATAAATCACTGCCTTATTTTGATATAATCCTAAACTTAGGAAATCGATGTACGTACATAGTAATTATGCAAAGGATTATCGTGTACACACTCATATTCTTTGGCGCGTACACATACCAACTATTAATAGTATATCAAACGAATCTTGTACCAGGAACCACCGGGGCCTATTATCTGGTACAACTCCGTAGTATATTAGAGAAAGGCAGTTTGGGATTTCCAGATATGCCCTTCTATTTTTATTTGTTAGCCACACTGCATCAAGCTGTCAGTTGGTTTACCGACATGGACAGTAACCTCATCTCAATTCATGTGGTAAAATGGGTGAGCGCAATCCTGATACCGATGGCGTTAATCCCTTGGTATTTTATCATTCGTGAGTTACAACCGCGGAAAATTCCTTTACAAATAGAAGTTTTATTGGCTTGTATGCTTACTTGTACGTACACGCCCCTATTTATGTTAGGGAATTTCCAAAAAAATGCCTTTGCTTTTTCCTTTATTCTATGGCTGATACTATGTACGGTCCGCTATCTCAAAACCCATAAACCCATCTATTTACTGGGAATTGGAGGTTTTTACGTCATAATACTCCTGTCGCATTTTGGCACTTTAAACTTTACCTTGATTATGACAGGTATTGCGATTGCCCTGCATAAAGGAAAAAAATCCTGCTTGCCCCTGGCCATACTAGGTGCTAGTACATTCCTACTCTTATCTTATTTTGACCCTGTCAGAGCTAAACGGCTACTCTTTATTATTACCGAAATATTCCAGCGCCCCGCTATCTTTTATTCGGGTAAGCCTTATTATGTATTAACTGCCTTAACCTACCTGATTCTCGCTTTGGGCCTGGTTTATTATTATCATACAAGAAATGTCTTAGAGCCTTATGAAAAGCTGCTAATCAGGGTTTGTTTTTGGACCATGATCTTGATCACTTTCCCTTTTTTAGAAGCCGAATATGTACGGAGGCTGAGTTTAATGCTTATCATCCCCCAGGTAATTGTCTTGTTTTTTATCTGGCAGTTTCCTTGGTCCAAAATTAAAAACAGCTTGGCCCTTTGTCTAAGTGCCTATGTTATCATGTCGCTGGCTGTGATTTATATTATCAAAAGGCCCACCTTGTCTGAACCCATTTACAGCGATCTTGAAAAAGTAGATAAGATTATTAAAGACCGAAATAATACCATAATCGTGGCCCGTCATGGTCTCGAGTATTGGGTAAGTTGGTCTCTACACGTTAAAGTGGCCAATAATTGGGGGCTTGACTCTACTCTTTTAAATAAATATAATCCCGTGCTCTTCATTGAGCAGAAAAATAATATACCGATCATTGGCCTGGATTATCTGGCTGACCCTAAGCCCAAAGAAGGGAATCTTAAGGAAGTATATGATTCTGAGCATTTCAAGCTCTATGAATGGTCTTATTAGGGTAGATTAAATCATTTCCTAAACCCGGCAATGTTTATAAAGCTTCCATAAAACCCCCAGTAAGCTTTCCCTCTCTAAAAAATCAAATTAATATTCAATCCGACTGGTGCGTTCTATTCGGAAATTGGCATTGGTAATCGGGAAAGGAAAGCTTTTAACGAGTACAGGTTTCCAAGATTCTTCAAGATCATACGGTCGATACTTGACCCTCCAGCTCTTGTCGGTGCCAATTAATCTTTCTCGTATGCCAATTCGCATAAAAATCAGAGCATTCAAGCCTGCCCCGCGAGGAAGGGGCAAGTCTTCGGCCCTTTGTTCTGGAGCGTAGTAGTTTTCGGCTTCAATTAATAGGGTATTACTCCCTAAAACAAGGTCTTTTTGTATATCATACATGCGTATGCCAGACTGTGGGTCAAAAGAGCCGGGCTTAGGAGTATAGGACAGCTCGTCTATATATTCACCATTCACTTGAATGCGGGCATTGCGTATGGCAATTACCTGAAAGTAAGCGGTTTGTGGTATTTCATCCAAGAAGAAGTCTTTCCGGAAGGTAGTTTTATCCGCGCATTCGCTTGTATCTAAAATATTCGGACAATCATAAATCCACTGGCTTCGCAAGTAAGGGTCAAAATCTGCTTGATTAAACAAAACTGCATCTTTGGTCTCCTGAAAATAGTAGATCAAACGCTCAAACTGTTGCACTACATCTTGAAACCCCCGGGCTTGGTAGCGATTGTTCCAATAGCGCCCCATAGCTTTTTGAAGCCTTCTTAATTCGTTCTCATTTTCTTCCATGAGGGGGAGTAAAAAATCTTTATCTACTTCACCCGTTCGCAACCACGCGAGGAGCTTTACCTCGGTTTGTAATTTGAGGGAATAATAGCGGTATAGTTCGGTTACCAGTTTTAAGAATTCACTCTCAGCCATTAATTCATCATATTGATCTAATGAATCTAATTGGGCATACATTTCTTCGGTCAAGGCATTGATAGACCGGGCTTGCTTTATCATCGAGGAGGAATCAGCCCGCAAAAATAAAGGATGCCGCCAAAAGTCTTTCCAAGAAATAAGATTACTCACTTGGTCAAAACGATTATACATTTGGCTTAAGCGCTTGCCGGCCCTTGAAGAAAGACTTTTAAAATATTCTTGGGCAAAAACATCTGGATTTGTTTTTTTTCGTGTCCAAGCTAATTGAGCAATTTGGGCGTAGCTATACCGGTAGGAAAAGAGGGAAAAAAGCCCCGCTTGCCAGGTATTGGCCATAATCCCGTCTAGTTTTTGCAAATAAGCACTATCTCGGAGTAAAGCATTGGCCTGTTTGCCCATGTCCCGGTATTGAGGGAAGAGCGTACTCCCGTAATTGAGAATCAAATCCTGGTACGTTCGGGGCGGAATTTCTTCATAAGGCAAGGCCCGTTCTTCCTCTCCTGCCTTAGGTATGGTACCCAAGACGTAGGTAATATCCTGGGGAAAAATTTGGGCTATTTCCGGAAACTCTTGAAGTAAATCCCCTGATAAAATAATGCGTTTACCTAATTTTTTACATATAGCATACACCTTCTCAAAATGTTGTACGTAAAGCTTTTCCCTACCTAAACTTCGTAAAAGGGACTCGCTACGGCCAAAACCCATTTCAGCCCCACGAAAGCCACCTATATGTAGGTAACCAGATGGGAAGAGCGTATCCAATTCAACAAACGTGTCTTCCAAAAACTCATAGGTCAAATCGCAAGATGTACAAAACGTTCCTGAACCTCTAAATTCGGCCAGTGACTCCAAGGAACTCCGTCTCAACAAAGCATTTTGTCGGCTCAGTGAGGGAAAGACAGGAATAACATCAATAAAATGTTTTTGAGCATAGCGCACCAATTCAGCCATTTCGCCTTTGGAGAATACGTCCCGATCGCTCCCAACAGCCGAGTATTTATCTGATAATATGGCATCACTAACCCCCAAGAAGAGCGTATTCATTTTATAGTGGGCCAGATAACGAATTTTCTTTTTAAAAGCATCCAGCGTAGGCAAGGGGCCCGTAGAAAGGTCCTCGGATACCCCCCGAACCAGCGTTTCAGACCAATCTAGTATTTGTAAATTATCTATAAGCGGTTCTGAAAATTGCTGAATATATTGCACCAAACTAACGGCTCCATAAAAAATACCCCGGGGGTCGCTGGCCTCAATACGGATTTTTCCGGACTGAATTTGCAAACGGTAGGATTCTCTCAGCGCCTTAGAAGGGATACCCATCTTGAGAGCTTGTTCGGAGTCTACTAAAATCAATAATATATCAGCTTTGCGAGGGTCTGTTTGTAGGTAAGTACTAATCCCAAATTTGTCCCGGAAGGCTTGATTAATGAGCTTGGCTGCATAGAGGTTCTCTGCCGAGTTATCATTGATCATGCATATACTGAGAACATTTCCCAAGGAACAACTCCCGGACAGTTGAGTAAACTCTTTGGGCATAGGGAGTATGTTGGCCCCCACAGGTGTAGATGCCCCTACAAAAAATAGCCCAAGCACTATATTTAATAAAAACTGCCAGATTCTCCCGGATGTCATAGGATGTAAGCCTCGAATAAAAGCCAAATGATTCTTGTAAAGACTCTAAAAACAGAAGTCAAAAAAACCTATAAAACTGTATTCCCAACACAAGTGAACCGATTTCATTTCAAGTAAATATTAAATTAACGAAATATAGACGGCTTTATCAAAAATACTTTATGCTGAAATCTCAGTTGCTCAGTTAAGGAACAAAACTTACCAGAATTTACGGAAATTTATTGGGCAGGAATATCCCACTCGCCAAGAACTTACGCCAAGAACATGCCGAAATAGTTAAGATGCTCGTTTTTTTTACAAAAACTTGGGCCATTGCTTAAAAAAGCACTCCAAGATTGGCCCTTGAGTAGTTTAAAAAATAAATATGAAGCAGGGGCATACTATAAATTCTTAGGAAATTAATTAAAATTAAAAAGCCTCAATCAAACACTCGAGATCAAATACGAATCTTTACTCTTTTGTTCACTAAGCTCACGTATGAGCTCTATAGCTTTACGTATTTGTTTTCTGAAGCGAGAGCGAAACAAGGGAACAAATAGCCATCCTATTACAGGCAATGGCTTATATTGTACCTCTACACAAAGCAATGTCCCCTCTCCTTTTCCCTCAATGACAAAATAGGTGGTAAATTCTTTGACTATGGGAAAGTTTAGCACTTTTTCTCCGTATACTAAACGACTCTGGCCCAAATTTTTACTGACAGTCTCAAATTCAATTTTATTGTTACCTATGACACACAAATGCTTGGTACCTATCCGGTTTACGCGGTCCTTATTATATTCAAGAGAGTCTACATCTGGGTTCCAAGCATGGCGATATTCCAAGTTGCTGACGATCTCATACACCAATTGCTTAGGCCGGTCAATAAATATCTCCTCCCGTAAAGCCAATTTACCTTGAGTACCTTGTAATCGAGGCATATCATATTTAACATCCTCCCGATAGGGCGCTAAATTCCCAAAAAGGTACAGAACCTTTCCAAAATTGGGAAAGTCAATGCTACCCGCCTCCAATAGGCTTGAAATTGAGCTTTCGGGCAAGCCTTGAATCAATTCTTCCCCACTAAAAAGTATGTATTCTTCAACTGGTACATTATTCTTTAAAAGACGGTGGGCTAAAATCACTTCGGGTCCATACGGCTTCCGACGGCCTAAAATATCCATGAAGGTAAAGGGGCCACTATGCACCACAAACTTCAGTTTTAAATTTATTGCCGTAGAACAGGCCCCGCAAGGACATATCCGGTTTAATGCATATTGTTTTAAATGGGTATGAAAAGCCAGGTACATTTTCCGGATTTGGCCAAACAGCTCCTCCGGGCCCATGGATACCCCCTGGCTATAAAAAAAAATAGCATCTCCTTCTACCTCAGCTATTCTTAAGCCTAACTCATTGGAGTCCATGAGTATCTGAAGCAATTCACGGATGACATGCTGACTATGGGATATTTCGGTTTGACTTACAAATTGGGTAAAACCACCAATATCCGGGATAAATATGAGGGAATGAGTAGATTCCATGGGCAGGCCGGATTGGACGTATTATACTAACAAAGCTAGTCCTCCCTTCTGTTCATCCTAGCCAAGTTTCCTATAAAAAAAATCAAGAAAAACGAGGGTTTAAACTTTCTCCCGTATGGCGATAAAAAACTTTTTACCCTTTTTTAACAACAGATAGCGGTCTTGCAATAAGGAAAACTGGGGTTCTTTCTCTCCCTGGTCCTTATTAATCTTGGCTTGGTTTATACTTATCCCATTGTTTTTTATCAAACGACGTACTTCCCCTTTAGACATGTCCATAGTCTCCGCCAGCAAATCAACCGTAGAAGCAAAGCCATCAAAATCGGCTTCACTAAAAAACTTTTTGGGCACTCCCTGAAACACCTCCTCAAGTACCTCGGCTGGGGTAGTTTCAAAATCTTCTAGCGTAGACTTGCCAAATAACAAACGGGAAGCCTTTTGTGCTTGCTCAAGATCGTCTTCGGAGTGAACCCGGGTAGTAATCTCCTCAGCCAGAATCCGTTTTAAAGCATTGGGGTTATTTTCGTGCTCCGCCTCCAAGGCCTCGATGGTTTCTTGGTCCTTGATCGAAAAAATCCGCATCAGTTTAGGCAAATCAGCATCGGCCACATTGAGCCAGAACTGATAAAACTTATAGGGAGAAGTCATTTTTGGGTCAAGCCATACATTCCCCTCTTCCGACTTACCAAACTTGTTCCCGTCTTCTTTGGTAAGTAAAGGGCAAGTCAAGGCATAAGCTTCCCCAGAGTCCATCCGACGGATAAGCTCAGTACCGGTTGTAATATTCCCCCACTGGTCCGATCCCCCCATTTGGACTTTGCACGCATGATTTTTGTAAAGATGATAAAAATCGTAGCCTTGAAATAATTGATACGAAAACTCCGTAAATGATATACCCGTCTCCAAGCGGTTTTTGACGGAGTCCTTGGCCATCATATAATTTACGGTAAGGTGTTTCCCTACATCCCGGAGAAAATTTAATATGGATACATCCTTGTACCAATCATAATTATTTACTAGCTCTGCTGAGTTATCCCCGCAGTCAAAATCCAGAAACTGCTCCAGTTGAGCCCGAATTCCGGCTATATTCGCTTGCAAAGCCTCTTCTGAAAGCAGATTTCGTTCCTTGGACTTGCCCGAGGGGTCACCGATCATACCCGTCGCCCCTCCTACCAGGGCAATTGGCTTATGTCCAGCTCTTTGAAAATGCACCAGAAGCATGATTGGCACCAAATTCCCGATATGCAAAGACGAAGCCGTCGGATCAAATCCCACATATCCAGCTGTAGATCCTTGCAACAATACGTCCTCGGTTTCTGGGTAAGAATCTTGTAACATCCCTCGCCAACGCAATTCCTCCACGTAATTTTTTACACGCATCTTCTTTAGAGCTTTATTAAGTTATAAAAATGTATTGGGGGCATTCTCTCCCCAGTTTTAGGCAAAATTCTCATCAAGTGCTTAAAGATGGGGAGAGACCGGGCTGTCAGGCTAGGCCCCGAGCCACCGCCCCGCAAGGCCCTTTCGGTCTCGGCCCCTCACGGGGTTTCCATCCCTATGCCGAATGCTGCAAATGTGGGAAAGATTTACCAATTTCTAAACCCCATCTTAAAAAAACCCGGTCCCGATTTAAATAACGGCTCAATTTCTGTAGCTTTACAAGAAAGACACACTGGGATTCAAACGGGAAATTATCACCCATGCACATTGCTATTGCTGGAAACATAGGAGCTGGGAAAACCACCCTGGCTGCCAAACTTTCTCAATATTTTGACTGGGACGTAAGCTACGAATCGGTAGAAGACAACCCTTACCTGGAAGACTTCTACCAAGACATGAAGCGTTGGGCTTTTCACCTCCAGATTTATTTTCTAAACCACCGCTACCGACAAGTGGAATGGGCCCGTCAAAACCCTAAACCCACCATCCAAGACCGTAGCATTTACGAGGACGCTTTCATATTTGCCAAAACCCTTACCGAGCACGAACAAATGTGCCCCCGGGACTACCAAAATTACCTCAAAGTATTTGAGGTCCTCACCCAGCACATCCCCCCTCCTGACTTACTCATTTACCTACGAGCTGACCTAGACACCCTCAAAGCCCACATTAAAAAACGAGGGCGTGAATTTGAAAGCAATATCTCCGATGATTACTTACTGGCCCTCAACCGAAATTATGAGGCCTGGATCACCCAGTACAATGTAGGGCCTTTACTGGTCTTACCGGTCGATCGGCTCAATTATGTAGACCGAGTAGATGATTGGGAAGAAGCCCGGGCTTTGGTAGAAGAGGCTATCTCGGTCAGGCAATAAAAATGATCCCTACCAATCTTCATAAAAATGGCCCAGGCCAAAAGCTTGCACAATATGCCTTGCTCTTTCTATTTCTCCTTTTGTGTATTGTACCTTCCAGT
This sequence comes from uncultured Microscillaceae bacterium, assembly GCA_963922455.1. Taxonomy (GTDB): domain Bacteria; phylum Bacteroidota; class Bacteroidia; order Cytophagales; family Microscillaceae; genus CAWUIO01. The sequence goes on along the minus strand of CAWUIO010000171.1, from coordinate 1,814 downwards.
TTTGCACCAGCTTTCCCTGTTCTTCTTCTATGTTCCTTTGATGAAAATTAGTGCTGGATGCGTCATTCCGCTTACTCAAAGCCTTTTTAACCCCTTCTTGGGGTAAGCCTAAGTAATCAAAGATCCGCTTCAATTCTGCTTCTGGGTTTCTCATCAGGTTTTCATAATACACCAAACAGTAATGGCCCTTTTCTAGCTCTTGGCTCGGAAGCAAATGGTAAACCCCCCAAAGAAATATGGAGCGTTCCAGAGAATCTTTTAAATTCAGGGTTCGGGCAACCCTCTCAATCTCAGGGTAATCCCTCAAGAGTTTTTTATACCCCAAGATAAACTCGACATCCCCTCCTTTTTGAGTACCATACACCGACCACCCCAATTGCGTCCAAGACCAAGCAATAGCCAGGGGGTGCCGTACCAACCATACTATAGGCATGGAAGGAACCTGGACTTTTAGCCAAGCCAACATCATATTGGCTCGTATCGTTTTGACAATCCGCTCGGTATATCCCCAAGATGAATTGTCCCGATCTACCCAACGACCATATACTCTACCGGCCAAGATTTTCCGGGCCAAGCTTGCCAATTCAGGCCGGTATTCCTCGGGTGATATATACGGAATCCTTTCAAAGGGCTGGGCCTGTAATACCATATCCCGAGCAAAAGGTTCAAAGAGGACCCTTCTTCTTTCCTCATAATTTAATAAGCCACTAAGCCAAGTGGTACCACTCCGCCCCATGCCCGCCAATAAAATGACATCTTCCTCCCCTCCCCAATCCATGAAATGTCTAGAAAACCGGGACAAAAGGGGGCTAAAATACTTTTTCATGACGTAAACATGTACTTATCATAACAGAAAACTGAAAATACAATATATACTGTATAAAAATTTAGCGAAAATTTCATTTCAGCTCATTATATTAGCGAAAACAAACTCTAACCGACGCTTCATTATTCTTTTATGAGGAATCGTGTACCCTAAGCAGCAGCAAAACAATTGAAAAACTCCAAAAAACTACCTAAATTTCTCCCTAATCCTCACGATGCTTTTTTCCGAGAGGTTTTTTCCCGGAAAGAGGAGGTAAAAGATTTCTTAAGAGTAGTCCTACCTACTGCATTAAGTGAGGACCTCAACTTCGACAGCTTAACCCTAGATAATACAAGCTATCTCAATGAAAATTTAAAAACGCAATTTTCCGATATGGTCTATTCGGCAAGCTACCAAGCCAAGCAAGCAGTCAAGCTTAGCTTTTTGTTGGAGCACAAATCTGCTTACTCTCCCCAAACGCCTATTCACATTCAGTTGCTCCGCTACATGCTGGGGATATGGGACCAACAGGAAAAACAAGGCAAGCCTCTATGCCCCATAATCCCTATTCTGGTGTATCACGGAAAAGAAAATTGGAGGGCCCGCTCCTTGAGTCAATATTTTCAAGAAAAATATGATTTAGCTCCTACTAGTCCTCTTTTGCTTTACGTCCCCGATCTAAACTACATACTGAGTGATTTGAATACGTATTCTGACTCAGAAATTAAGAGCCTTTTTTCTCTATTGAGTCTCCAAACGGCATTGTTTACTCTAAAAAAAATATTCCAAAACGACTTAGAAAAAGAACTTAAAAAATTAACTGAGGAGATCAAAAGCCTTGTCCAAACAGAATCAGGCCGGGATTTTTACCGCAAGATTTTGTTATATTTATACTATGGTTCTCATAGTAAAAAAGATAAAATAATTAAAATTATGAGCGATATATCCCAAGAAGCCGGAAAAGCGGCCCTTTCTACCGCTGAACAATTAATTCAGGAAGGAATGGAAA
>CAWUIO010000170.1:0-10505 GCA_963922455.1 uncultured Microscillaceae bacterium | reverse complement strand
CGGTCTCGGCCCTACGGGCTTCCGTCCCTATGCCAAAAGTTGTACCCGATAAGGAAGCCAATCACTGACTTTCCCATGGCTTTTTAGGGCAACTCGCATTATTTACTTCGCTCAGCTAAGCCTTGGTAAACACTCCATCTCTAAGCTTCTGCGAAGTCTTGAAGTAATAAAATTGCGGGCAAATTATTCCCATAATAAAACAAGGGATATTGGCTAAATTTGACAGAAAATGGATCATATGTATCTTAATTATTAAACACCATGGCATTAACCTTAGCAAGTGGCCTGGAAATCCTAGCGGTGCTCCTGGGGCTGGCCTATCTTATCCTGATGATCCAACAAAATATTGGGTGTTGGCTCTTTGGGATATTGAGCTCCCTGATAAGCATCTATCTCTTCATCGGAGCAAAATTATATTCGGAAGCCATTTTATATAGCTATTATGTTTTGATAGGGTTTTATGGTTGGTATGTATGGAGCAAGCCGCGAGGACAGAACCTTCCCGTGCAAACCTGGGATGGGCTAAGGCATTTTTTGACTCTTTGCCTGGGCTTGGCCGGTTCGTGGGGACTGGGTTATTTTTTTGATCAATACAGCGATGCCGATTACCCCTATGCCGATGCTGGGAGTACGGTTTTTAGCTTTATTGCCAGTTACATGGAAGCCCATAAAGTCTTGTCGGGTTGGATTTTTTGGATCTTGATCAATGCCTTTTCGGTAGGGCTCTATTCTATGAAGTCACTCTATATTTATGCCGGCTTGATGGTTATTTATACCCTTATGTCGTTTATGGGCTATGCCAGTTGGTTGCATAGCTATCGTGAAACCCAAAATGAAGCTTAAATACCAAGCAAGGGCTATGGAGGCGCCAAGCCTATCGTCAAAATGAAATAAAGCGATCAATTAAAGCGTATGGATTTTGACCACAGAATACGTGAATAAATAAGTCGTCACCCTTCGGTTTCCCGTTCGCAATCAAATACGTCCGAACCGACTAGCCCAGCCCCTACTGGTTTAGGCTATGGGCTTCTTTGGCAAAAAGAATAAAGGGGTATATAAAAAGTGCCCCCCCCCTCAAAAGGAGTGAGTTATGATTTTAGTTTACTGAAATAATCATTGGCTGCCGCCATCACTCTGGGGGCGAGATATAAAGCGGAAGTCATGGTCGGTATGGCCATTAAAGCATACATGCCATCGATCATCCCTAATGCGGCCGAGACCGAAGCAACTGAGCCATAAATAATGGAGGCTAAGTAAAAAATATTATAAATGTTTTGTTTTTCGGCTCCTATGAGAAACCCGAGGCATTTGGTGCCATAGTACGCATACGAAAACAAGGTAGTGACCGCAAAAGTAAAAATACATAAAAGAAGAATATATGACCCCCAACCGGGTAGTCCTTCCTCAAAAGCCAATGCCGTAACGGTTACGCCCTCGATATTATCTCCTATGTTTTTATAGACTCCAGTAGCAATTACCACCAAGGCTGTCATGGTACACACCACGAGAGTATCAATAAAGGGGCCTAACATGGCTACCAATCCTTCTCGGACCGGCTCTTTGGTTTTGGCCGCACCGTGCATCATAGGGGCCGTACCAATACCCGCCTCATTGGAATAAGCTCCCCGTTTGACCCCCGTAACGATCAGCGCACCCAAGGTTCCGCCTTGCACGGCTACCCCAGAAAAAGCCTCGCGTATAATTAAGCTAAAAGTAGGTAAAACTTGATCGGCATAGATCATTAATATGACCAAACAAGAACCGACATACAGCAATACCATAAAAGGTACCATACTTCCGGCAACCTGCCCGATACGCTTTACTCCCCCAAGGATCACAAAAGAAACCATAAATAAAATGATAAAGCCCGAGATCATATCGCTGGTAAAGTGATTTTCGGCACTGGCCCAGCCATTGGGTATGAGCAAAATATCCCGTACAATCTGGGTGAGCTGATTGGCTTGAAAAACGGGGAAACACCCAATAGTACCCGCCAAGGCAAAAAAGGAAGCCAGGGGCATCCACGCTTTTCCCATGCCTTCCCGGATCACGTACATAGGCCCCCCTTGGAGGTTGCCTTGGCTATCTTTGCCCCGGTACATGATAGCCAGGGTACACGTAAAAAACTTGGTCGCCATGCCCACAAAAGCACTCATCCACATCCAAAAAATAGCTCCCGGCCCCCCAACGGTAATAGCTACCGCCACCCCACTAATATTTCCTACCCCTACGGTGGCCGCTAAGGCTCCGGCCAAAGCCTGGTAATGGTTAATATCTCCTGGATCATCATGATCATCATATTTGCCCCTTAGGACATCCACTGCGTGCCGAAAAAATTTGAAAGGGACAAAACGGGAAAATATTAAAAAGAAAAGACCACCTCCCAGGAGCAATATCAACAGTGGGGGCCCCCAAACAATATCAACAAAAGCCCCAATATATCCCTCCAGCTTATCTAAAAAATTCATAGAATCGTATTGAAATCATGTACAAGCCAACGAACTAACAAATAAATTGGCAGATTTGCAAGATCCCTTTTTCAACTTTTCCCAATTTCATGGGTTAACCTAGAATAAATACCGAAGGAATGACTGAATTTGATCACTTGCTAAGACTTCTACAAATAGAAAAGGAAGAAGACCTGAGACAATACCGCAATAAAGTATTGCTCACCCCTTTGGAAGAGCGAAAAAAAAAGGGCCTAAGTTGGTACCCTGTCCGAATTAACCAACAAGAAATTGGAACCGGGGAAAACTTTTACCTAACCCTGGAAAAAATGGCCGATTTGGAGAGCAATCATGCCTTCCAAGTGGGCAATTCGGTTTCGGTGTTTAGCTTCAGTGAGCGCCAAGCCAAGACTCCTAGCCTCTCTGGCGTGATTTCGGCCCTTTGGAAAAATAATATGCGAGTAGCCCTATCGGTAGATGAATTGCCCGAATGGCTAGAATTAGGCAATATCGGGGTAGACTTAATGTTTGATACCAATACCTATGATGAGATGGCCAAAGCGCTAAGAAGTGTTCAAACCGCCCAAGGTGACCGCTTGGCTGAGCTTAGAGATGTTTTACTCGGGAAACGCAAAGCCCAATTTTTAGAGGGAGATAACTTGGCCAATTATGCGGGGCACTTTCCGCATTTAAATGAGTCACAAAACCAAGCCATTCATCTTATCCGTCGGGCCGAAGACGTAGCGATTGTACACGGCCCCCCGGGTACCGGCAAAACTACTACTTTAGTACATGCCGTAGAGCAGGTACTTATCCACGAAAAGCAGGTCTTAGTAAGTGCTCCTAGTAATAATGCCGTAGATCTGCTTACAAAACGAATTGCCGAAAAAGGGCTAGGGGTCATTCGTATCGGGAATCCGGCCCGAGTCAACGAAGACCTGATGCATCTGAGCTTAGAAGCACAAATTGCTCAACATAGCGATTATCGCTATTTAAAAAAATTGCGCAAAAATGCGGAAGAAGTGCGTAAACAGGCCAGCAAGTTTCGCCGAAAATTTGGGCCGACAGAAAAACAAGAAAGACGGCGCCTTTTTCAAGAGGCTTCTCGCATGGCCGGTGAGGCTCAGATCTTAGAAAAGTATATCGTCGATAATTTATTAAATCAAAGTCAAGTCATTACTGCTACTTTGCTTGGGGCTGTAAATAAATACATCCGGTACCGGAGTTTCTCTACGGTATTTATAGACGAAGCTGCCCAAGCCCTAGAACCCGCCAGTTGGATCCCGATTACAAAAGCCAAACGCATTGTTTTTGCGGGAGACCATTTTCAGCTTCCCCCTACTGTAAAATCACGAGAGGCCGCCAAAGGAGGCTTGGAAGAAACTTTATTTGAGAAAGTGATCGAGCGGCAAAAAGTCGATACAATGCTTACGACGCAATATCGTATGCACGAGCAAATTATGCAGTTCTCCAATCGACAATTTTACCGAAATGAATTGCAAGCTCATGAGCAAGTAAAAAACCACCGATTGAGTGATTTGAAAGATGATGTAGTGCTATATCCGGCTCTTGAATTTATTGACACAGCCGGATGCAGCTTTGAAGAAAAAACCAACCCGGAAAACTTCAGTCATTACAATCCAGAGGAAGTAAACTTAGTCCGGAAGCATTTGTCAAGATTATTTTTTCATTTACGAAGTAGCCAAGTAGATACGTTCCAAACAGGAATTACGGTGGGAGTAATTTCCCCATATAAGGCTCAGGTTCAGCTATTAAAAGAAAGCCTTTATCAAGACCCCGAACTGTCTGAGTATTTGCCTTACTTCAGTATCAATTCCATCGATGGGTTTCAAGGGCAAGAAAGAGATGTCATATACATCAGTTTAGTGCGCAGCAATGATAAAGGGCAAATTGGTTTTTTGGCAGATACTCGTAGGATGAATGTGGCACTCACCCGAGCCCGAAAAAAACTAGTTGTCGTAGGTGACAGTGCGACACTCGGACAAAATCCATTTTATGAAGCTTTTCTAGATTACAGCCAAAGCCTGAATCTGTATCAAAGTGCTTGGGAGTACATCTCAGAGTAAAAGATTAGTATATAGGGCTTTCTCTTTTAAAAGGGATTAGTTTGGTATCTAATGATTTTAAAAAGCTAGTGATATCTTCCCCTATCTCTAACATATCTTCGTCATTGTCGGCATAAAACCAATCCAAACGTACAGGATGGCCTTTGCTAGCCATTTCGTCCAAAACTTGAAGCAATTCAAGTAAATATTTATGTGAGCTAGAGTTGATATACTCCAGACGTAAGACAACCTTGGTTTGGTCTTGGAAGGGGTTTCGACTATAATCCCTTGTCCACTCAATGTAGGGACGATAAAATTTCCAGGTATTTTCAGGGATGGAACGCCCGGTTAACTCAAGTTTGCCATGTTCGTAATTAAAATCTACCGTGGGCGTACGTTTGGTTCCTTCAAGTTTAATGTTTCGCATAGTTGTATGAGCTGATAGTATCCTCTTTGGGTTTTATAGATTGGGTCTGCCCCGAGTGCCTCTCGCATGCAATAAGGCCTATAAAATTTGTGAATTACCAATGTTATGTGTGATATTATTCCAATTACCGGATACACAGTGGATTATCGTACTAATTTAATGCGTTTGCTTATATATTGTATGTTATTTTTCTATGAAAAATGTAGTATTCCAATGGATAAAACCTAGTTCAATTGTAAGGTTTATACCTCAAGGATGCTGTTTACACATGTATATACACAATTTAAGCCAGATTGGTTTTGGTTTATACCTGAATGCCTACTTTATAAAATTAAATTTTAAATTATTAGAGGACTGCTTGTATATTTTTGCCCGTTTTTATAGCTTCCCCATGCATTTACTTAACCGATAATTTTTTTAACTACATGAAATTAACGTATTACGGTCATTCGACTTTTCAAGTAGAGGTAGGAGGTAAGCAATTACTCTTTGATCCTTTTATCACTTACAATGAGTTAGCCAAAGATATTGATATTTCTCAACTAAATCCTGACTATATCTTGATTAGTCACGGTCATCAAGATCACTTAGCCGATGCCCCAGCCATTGCTAAGCAATCGGAGGCTACTTTAATTTCCAACTATGAAATCATCGAGTGGTTTGGTGCCCAAGGCCTTAGTAAAGGGCATCCTATGAACCACGGGGGGGGAGCCGAATTTGATTTTGGATACGTAAAATATGTAAATGCCGTCCACTCCAGTGTCATGCCCGATGGAACCTACGGGGGGAATCCCGGAGGCTTTGTGATCAAAGAGAAAGACAGTAACAAAACATTTTACTTTGCCGGGGATACGGCCCTCACTTTGGATATGCAACTGATCCCTCGCTTTTTCCAACTGGACCTGGCTATCCTGCCTATTGGGAGTAACTTTACAATGGACTATCAAGAAGCGATTGTAGCCGCCGAATTTTTACAGTGTAAAAACATCTTAGGTGTACATTATGACACCTTTCCACCTATCAAAATAGATCACGGCCAGGTGCGTCAAGCATTTGAAGCCGCAAAGTTGGAGCTTCACCTACTTGATGTTGGTGCCAGCCTTGAATTTTAAATCATGAAAAGTTTGGAATAAGGCACTCTATTTGTTCAGGTTTTTATGTTGGCTTATTGCTCGTGAGTGATAAGCCCTTTCTTTGACTACAATCTAAATTTGCTACCCACAAGCGTATAATTATGGAACTCAACCGACTCAGCACAAGCATAAGTACCATCCCAAAAGGCAGAGACTTACCGGTGGCTTCTCCCGTAAGGGCCGTGAATGCAGAAAATAAACTAAACCGTTTGGTCTTTGATGGGTATCACCTACACTGGCAAGGCGATTTGAGTATTACCTTTGATGCCTTTTCGGGAATGCCCGATGAAAGTGCTAGAGAGTCTGACCAAAGTATGGGGCCAATCCCCCAAGGGAAATATGCCATAGACCCCCGTGAGATTGAAGTCACCGAAGTGTCTGATGAAATGGGAAACTTCAGAGTGAGCCTTTCTCCCTATAAGCTTACGATTGAACGGATGAATGAGGGCTTCCAGCTCATCCGAACCGGTATGTTTATCCACGGAGGGGGCAATCATACCAGCCCTGGGGGTATACAACTTACCGATGGTAAGCAGGAAGAAGAGTTTTTTCGTAAGTTAAAGGCTTTGGGAGAAATGATCGAGCTGGAGGTCGCCTACCAAGGCGAACGAAAACTGCGTTTTGAAGAACCCAAATGCCCTTATAATCCGGAACAAATTAAAGAAAAGCTCTTGGTCGGAAACATGAATACCCCCCATATCCCATACCTGCACCAAGAGTTAAAAGAAGGGGTCATTAGCCGGGAAGTGGAAGCATTGCAAGAGCTTCTTCGTCACTATGGTTATAAAGTCAACTCCCCTCGTGGCGAATTTGACTCCAATATGAAAAAAACCGTCATGCGTTTTCAACAAAAAGCCGGCTTGACCATAGACGGAAAAGTGGGAGGCGAAACCTGGGGAGAACTCGGAGGAAAACACGAAATATTAAGCACCGGGAGCCAAAGCCAAGATAACCTCTACACCTTAGAAATTGCCCGAATTGCCCAAGAAGAAGTATACAAAGCCCTCTCTTGGAAAAGTGCCCATTCTGAAGCAGAGAAATATTTGCGCCCTCTACGAAAATCTATGCAGGAGCTGGATCAACTCCCCCAGAACCCCGTTTTTTTTGATTGGCACGCTGCCTTCGTTTTATGGTGTTGCCGCAAAGCTGGTTTCCCCGTGCCCGACAGGCCTGCCGGTTTCTGGGCGACCATGGCCTCAGCCGATGCCTGGAAGTTTTGGGCAAAGCAAAATGCCTATTGGTTTGAGGAAGGTATGGAGACCCCACAAAGAGGCGATATCTTGTTATTGGAGTGGAAAGATCAAGGGTTTACTTCCGACCAAATCGGCATCGTAAGTAGCTACCAAAAAGGTAATCCCGTTTTGCATAGTTATGAAGGGAATATCGCGAATCAAGTACGCAAATTATGTCGTCCTTTGGCTCAAATTCAAGGATTTATTCGGCTACATTAGCCTGAGGCTATTCTTAATGAAAAATTAAGCCTAAGCTCTTAACAAAATAAGATATTGCTCCGTACTTAGGGTGTATTGTCTCCCCTATAAAATGCATCCAAGTGGTATCTTATACCTCCATAAAATTCGCAAACCTTTGCTTCATATCTTGGGCCAAGGTTTGTTGGTTTTGGTTTTGTTACTAATACACGTATGCGTACTTTTTTATAATCCCATAACTTCCAAGTTATTTGTAATCATACTGGTAGCTTTGCTCTGGCTTAGCCTGAGTGTATGGGCATTTATTTCCTTGCGCTATGCCCTTCCCTTGGAAATTGAAACGATCTTCCCTTTTTCGTATAAAGATGCTTCTGCCAGATTGTGGAAACTGGGGACTATATTGTTTCTTTGGCAATGTATATCAATTTCCTGGCAAGAGTACACCCAATCCTTCCCTCAAGCCCAGCAAAAGCCTTACTTGGACATGCTGCGCGAGGCACCCCTAGCAACCGTATGCTATTCCCAAGCCTTTTTACCTGAGGCTTATCAAAAAGCACTCCGTATACATACCTATGACTTATTAAAATTGTATAAGATTCTGGGGCAATCTGATTCCCTGATACTGGACCAGCCGCAAAGCCAATGGCAAATTGATTCCCTATACCAAAGCTTACTACTTTTTAGGCAAAAAATCGATACCCTCACCCAAGGAAACCCAGATACTACGGGAATCGTGCAGGACTCTCTCATTCGTCAAGATACCTTACACCATCTCCTTTTGGTTTACTTTTTGGAAAGTAATGTCCGGGCAAGTTTAACAGACTCCTCGCAACTTGAAAATTTATCGGCCCTCATGGAGGATACCTTGCAAACGCCTGGGCTCCTATACCCTACTTTGCAACAACTCCTCCGGTATCACCAAGGCCTGGAAGCACTTCACATGGGTGAGTTTCTTCGGGATAGCTTGATCCGGGTCATGTTAGAGGAAAATTTTCACCGACAAATACGCAAGGTTGCCCGTAGTCAATACCTACTTATGAGGGCTCAATCCCCACAATCTTTCCCTAGAGCTAGAAAATGGATCCCCAAAGAAGATTAAATATCCAAGGTCTAATGTCTTAAAATCAGAAGAAACCATCTGTTTTCAACGGATAATATATAATTTGGCGGCAGTTTATTCTAAATTTTCCCATTAAAGTACATGAGAAGAAATATTTGCCTTTGGGCCGCGAGTTTGGTAATGTCCCTGAGTCTGGCCATAGGTGCCCACGCCCAGGAAGTAGCGAAAGAGAAAAGCATAGATGATCAAATTAATGAAGCCGTAGCCCCCGCTACGGATGCACTAGAAGCGCTGGTATTTTTTCAAGTACCCCCGTATAGCAAAAAGCGAAACCTTGTGCTGGATTCCTTAGGCAAGCCCCAAAAAGATGCCCAAGGCCAGTACATGATGGAATATGTTAAAGACGACCAAGGTAACTTGATATACGAGGGGATTCCCTTCGTGCTCATTTGGTTGATCGTGGGCGGCTTAATTTTTACCGTGTACATGGGCTTTATCAACATTACCGGTTTTGGACACGCCCTGGATGTTGTAAGAGGGAAGTACGATGATCCGGATGACACGGGAGAGGTAAGCCACTTCCAAGCTTTGACTGCCGCTTTATCGGGTACCGTTGGGGTAGGAAATATCGCCGGGGTAGCCTTAGCCATTTCTGCGGGAGGACCCGGAGCAACCTTCTGGATGATTATCGCCGGTTTCTTAGGGATGTCTTCCAAATTTGTAGAGTGTACCTTGGGGGTAAAATACCGAAAAGAAAACCCAGATGGTTCGGTTTCGGGAGGGCCTATGTATTACCTCGATCGAGGGCTTAGTAAAAAAGGCATGGCCGGTTTTGGCAAGTTTTTGGCCGTATTCTTTGCCATTGCCTGTATTGGTGGATCCTTCGGTGGAGGGAATATGGTACAAATCAACCAAGCTACTCAACAATTAATAGATGTTACCGGAGGAGAGGCTAGTTTCTTCTATGGCAAAGGCTGGATCTTTGGGGTGATGATGGCTATGTTGGTAGCTGTGATTATCATTGGCGGGATTCGCCGGATTGCCGAAGTGACCGATAAAGTAGTTCCTTTGATGGTCGGGATTTATCTCATTGCCGCCATCATCGTGATTTTGGGTAACTTTACCGATATCCCGGAAGCTTTTGGGAAGATCTTTTCGGGTGCATTCAGTGCCGAAGCGATTTATGGAGGTACTCTAGGGGTCTTAATTATGGGGTTCCGCCGCGCCGCTTTCTCAAATGAAGCAGGGGTGGGATCGGCCTCTATTGCTCACTCGGCCGCCAAAACCGATGAGCCCATCAGTGAAGGGGTCGTTGCCCTTCTTGAGCCATTTATTGATACGGTCGTAATCTGTACCATGACCGCCTTGGTTATTATCATCACCAATGAATATGAGCCGGGAGCTACCGAAGGAATTGCCTTGACTTCCCGCGCTTTTGCCTCGGTAATTTCTTGGTTCCCTATTGTCTTATCTATTGCCGTAATACTGTTTGCCCTGTCTACCATGATCTCTTGGTCCTACTACGGACTAAAAGCCTGGACCTATCTCTTTGGTGAGACGCGCACTTCTGATACCATGTACAAGATTGTTTTCTGCATTTTTGTAGTTATTGGCTCAGCTATGACCGTAGGAAAGGTATTCGCCTTTGGCGATGCGATGATTTTTGCTATGTGTTTTCCCAATGTAATGGGCTTGTACCTCCTTGCCCCCGAAGTACGAAAAGATCTACAAAATTATTTTGCCCGGATAAAGAGTGGAGAAATAAAAAAGTTTTAAATTCTGGCAATAAATGTTTTCTTGCGAAAGGAGGGCTTGCTTAGCAAGTCCTCTTTTCTTTTTGTTTGTCATAGGGGTTTGGAGCTTCCCCGCGCCAAGGAAATTAGGGTTGAACTGATACTATCTGCCCGGCGCGGGTCGGGCCCTCGGGCTGCGCCGGGAGCCG
>CAWUIO010000169.1:0-10601 GCA_963922455.1 uncultured Microscillaceae bacterium | reverse complement strand
CCCATCCCTAAGCCAGGATTGCATAACGTAGGGAGTTTTGAGGTTTTAAGATGAGTGTGGTATTTTTTTTGCCTGTCTTTGATGGCCATCCCTCACTTGAAGAATACCATATGCAGCCAAAAAAAAAGCCCTGGCTATAACCAAGGCTTACTGTAATACAGATAGGAAAAAAATTACTTAATTATTTTCCAGGAAGAACTTCCAAAAGGACCGCTGAGCACTACGATGTAAGCCCCATTGCTCAGGTCTTCGGTAAATACTTCAAATTCTTGTTCGGTAAATTGCTTCTCCAAGCGGTGGTACTTAAGTCTTTCACCGACATTGTTATACACAAAAAGCTCTAACATACCTATGTAGTTATTGTTAATGGTGAAATGTAAATTATCCCGAATGGGCATCGGATAAATTTTAACTGCATTTTTGAGAGCTTCGCCCCGATCGGCTGTAATCAAGGTAGGAACGGCCCCTAATGTATCACTGGCTGAAGACTGATCTATGGCATTTACCGCAAATACCCGATAAAAATACGTGTTAAAGGTTTTAATATCGGTATCGATATAGCTGGTAGATTCTCGGGGTAAGTTATCGGCGATGGTCACAAAATTGGCATTCTGACCGACTCTTCTTTCGATGCGATAGTGCGTAGTAATTTTTTGATCTAGGGGCAAATGCTCCCACGTTATAACAATACGGGCTTCCCCGAGGGCCGGTTTCACTTCCAATAAATTGGGTTGGTTTGGAACTTGACTGGTATTACCCAAGGCATTTCCTCCATTTTGGGAAGCAAAGGTAAAAGCTTGGAAGGTATTTTGAGGATCCGAAGTAATGCTTCCATCTGCATTGTTTTTGGTAGTGGCTACGGCCCCTCCATCGTTCCATTGGGTACTGTCCAATCTAGCTACCCGTAAATCATCCGGATCGTCAATTCCACTTACGTTTTGATTACTCCAATATAAGGTAACTTGCGCCTCTCCATTTCCTTGTTTAATCAAGGTCCAATACTCACTGTTACTTACAAAACCAATTCCCTGCCCGATGTTTTCTGCATTGGGGGGAGTAGCGTTAAAGTACTGGGCAGTAAATCGGGTATTCGCGTCGGCATTGCTGAGGTTGGAGATCTCAATGGGTGCTTCAAAACTGGCATTACCCGTGGGGAAAACGAAGTCTTCATTCCCGATTTTAGTAATGATGCCATTGACATAAGAAGTGGGGTCTAGATTATCCAGGTTAATGCCATTATCCAAGACCAAGGTATTGGCCTGCGTATGTATCACTCCTCTTTGTAGTTGGAGAGATGAGTTAACCCGTAAATTTAAGTTATCCAGAATAATTCCTTGGGCATTGTTCATCAAGACCCGATCCAGGGCCAACTCCTGGCTAGCTCCTGAAAGCGTTTGTTGGGAGTTTCCTTCTAACTGGTAAAGTCCTCCTTGACCATTGATTTGTCCGTTCAGGGTCATATTCCCTTGGAATTGAAAATTCAAGTTGCTGGCGGTTTCATCAAGCACTGTATTCGTTTCTAGATTAAAGTTACCCGAAACGTTTAAATCGTCTCCTACAGTTTTGTTACCGTTATTTTGCAATTCAAGGTGTACATAGTTGCCAGGGCGAATAATTTGGTTCCCGTTGCGGTTATACACCACCCGGCTATTTTGAGCATCTACTTGGAAGGTGCCACCCGATAGGGGTTCCACGGCGCCTCCATATTGGAGGCTCGTATTTTCGGCATTAATAAAAGTACCTGTTCCATTCAGATCCCCTCCTATCGTAAGCACAGGATTCGAGTTACTCAAGGTACGGCTGGCCGCCAAATCGAGTTGTTTGGAAAAGCCAACCGGACTACCGGCTAGAACTTCCAAATCTACTTGAACTTGGGTAGCAAGAGCCAAGGTACAGGTTCCGCTATTGCTTATGCTTTGAGTATTGCTTTCAAAAAGGGCTAGTCCGTTGCCTGTGGGGGTACACTGCCCGGCATTGATAATGCCATTTCGGAACCTAATCACGGAAGAAGAGCTTAAATCGGGGCTAAACGCAGCATTTGCCTCAATATTTAGGGCTTGCTGGAATGACACATCAATGTCATCCGAATTGTTGGAACTCACTACGGCGTTTTCACTGAGCAAGATATTATCAGAAACCACATAGGTACCTGCCAGAAGGGTTTTGCTACCACTGCCATTAAATGTGAGATTGGTGTAGTTGCCGGGGCTTACATTTTGGTTTCCTTGTCTAGAATATAAGAAGGTATTATTAGCTGAAGAGGCATCAAGCGTTCCATTAGGCAATGGAGCTTGCTCTGCCCGATAGTTTAAGGTAGCACCTGGGCCATTTACCCATGTTCCTTGGCCAGTTAGGGCCTCGTTTAAAATGGTAATACCGGCATTATTATTACTTATAACCGTGCCATTGGCTACTGAAAAAGGGTTTGAGAAATTAATAAGAGAATTACCGTTAATATTGAGTTGGCTACTCGTAACGTTTACATTTCCTTGGATTTGGGTGAGAGGCTGGTTTAACTCCAAGGTTTGTGGCCCTGAGCCATTAAATGAAATAATAGAGTTACTCATTAAGGATAACGACCCATCAACCCAAAGCCCAGCCCCAAAATCACAAGCAGAAGCATTCATGTCAACTGAGAAAGATCCTGAGCTGTTGACAATTACATCTCCAATAAACTGATTAATACCATCGGGTAATTTATCTACAAAAACTCCGCTAATTTGGGAGATTCCATTAACTTTTAAACTGGTACCGCCAATGTCAAAAGAAGTGTTAGCTCCGATGAAAAAATCATTTTCTATGTTGAGTCCTCCAGAAGAACTAGTTATGTTTCCAGCATTCAGTTGGAAAAGGTCAAGATTTATAATGGCAACCCCGAGACTGAAATCACCACCATTGATGAGAATACTATCAATTGAATGTTGACCATTCACAATATTACAATTACCATCTTCTAAAATAAGCTTGTTTAAACTGATCGGCACATTACCCGCAATATTAAGGTCAGATTGCTGAGTATCCAAAAGAATACTGTTCACATTGACAGAAGTGTTTAATACCACTTGGCTACGTATAGCTACAACATCACCAGGCAAAGGAACTCTGCTAAGGTTCCATGTATTAGGATTGTTCCAGTTACCGTTATTGTCACTCACAATAGTTACTTGAGCGTGTATTTCTAAGACCTGCAATGTAAGAAATATCAAGAGGGCACCTGATATCCTTAAGTTTGGTTGTAATAATTTGCGCATGGTAGTTCCCGTTAAGTTTACATTTTCTAGTCAGTCTGCTGATTTGTATACCGAGCTGGTAATGTGATAATACTACCCGGGCCAAACGTACTTAGACCAGGAGGTTTGTGATTATATTTTCAATTAATCCAAGAATAGGAAAATTATTACTTGCGTGATTTTTAAAGATAATTTTAGTGTTTCTGAAAGACCTCAATCTTTGAATTAGTCACTTAGTTTGAGGTAGTAAATCGTATTTCATTCCCGTAGGACAAGCTGATTTCACTTGTATTCCCTCTCCACTTTAAGAAAGGGCGGATAAAATATTCCGTGTCCGTTTGCAATCCTTGTAGATCACAAGTAAAGTTCCTGAGAGTGCCCGTGGGAACCTTAATCGTTGAATCGGCCCCAGCTGTTCCCAATTCTTGCAAAGAACTGGTACTCCACACGAAACCATAGGTGTCAATATTTACCTGATTGGTGCTTGGATCGTTTACTTGCACAGTAGCTTCGGCCGAGGCCATATTTCTACTAATATTAAACACCGATTGTATCTGTAAGTCAAATGGTAGACGCTCAGCCTGAGTCGTAAATTGAACCTCCTCCCCGAAGCGAACCCCTCCATTTTCTTGTACAAAAGCCCTCACAAAATACAATGTTTCCGGCTGTAACTGCTCCAAAGTGATGATAAAGGTACGAGGAGAATATTCCAGCTCAGCTACTCTAAAAGAATCACTTAGATCTGGCTTGGGCTCTATTGACCAGCAATGTCCGTATGACAAGACTGGCTTTTGAAGGTTCTGATCTATGATTTCTCCCCTTACTTGTGCGTTTGTGTCGGCAATGTTTATAATTTGCCCGGTAGTGAATAGATTTTCCCTTTCTAATCGCCAAGTACTTTCGCAAGCGAAAACAAGGACGAATACAGGTGAAAATCTCAAAAATAAACCGTAAAGACCAGAATTGTATGATAACTTCATTTGCTTAAAACCTTGATTTATAGGTTATAAAATGAAGTGCAAATGTAAAACTTACCCTCCTGCGAGTCCTGGTTCGTGTAAGCCTCTGTTAAGTAATACGTAAGATTAAACGCTTAAGGTTTTAAATCTGCGAATTATCTTAGCCCCTTTACTAATATAACAATTTTTAGCAGCTTATCTCTTGGTTGTTATATTTTATTATACGAACCACCTTTTGGCGATATGTAAGTTTATCGAAGAAAATGCACTTCTTGTCCCATTTTTTTATTGATTAACCGAACCCGTTTTTGCTTCTTCCGATTGATTAGCCCCTTGACAAATACCTGGGCCATGTCGGCCACCCACAAGCTTGCTCCGGTCACTATCATACCTAAGGCAAGGCGGTTTTGACGATTAGCCCGGGCGAATAAGGTATTAGCTTCTGGATTATTAAGCGATCTTAAGTATTGGTCATAGGTATTGTTAGATCGCGTTTTCATATAAATTCCTCCCCCAATTAGGCCCAGGGTGGGTAAAGTAACTAGTCCCCAGTGCCATTTCTTTTTCAGGTACCGAACCTTCGAGTTTCCCCAACCAGGTATTAGCAATGACCGAAAGGTACTTTCCGGGCCTTTGAGGTTTAGGATACTGGGCTCAAACCGGGCAGCGATTTTAAACTTCACGTTAACCCCTTGAAAACCTGGGTTTTCTACCCAATAATCCCATAATATGAGTCTAAGACTGTCTGGATTAAGCACGTGCGGGCCTACATGCCCTCTCACTCGCTCTAAAGGGCCATTATACGTCAAGCCCGCATCCATCGAGTAGAAAAGCTGAATATTGTATTCGTATATCAAGGGGTTGTCGGCGTGCTCCCGAATGAAGTAAGGAACTCTGATTTGCTTCTCAAACTTATCCACTTCAATAGGGACGAGTTCGATCTTTTGAGCGGGAAGCTCAAGGAAGCAAAAAAGGAAGAAAGGAAAAATGTAAGCTTTTTTTGGAAACAAAATCTAAAACGAATGCTGTGTGTTATCTGTGTAAAAAACAAATTTTAAGCCCAAGTTCGCCCTAGGGCCCAAAAAGCTTACGACAAAAATAAAAAACTAAGAAATGATAGTAACCTAATTTTGATATTTTACGTACATCAGCGCTTGATTTGATAGAAATAAGCTAAAAGTTCCCTTAAAAAGCTGTATTTTGCAGTTAATACTAAAATTTTTAGCTACTTCATCACCGCTGCATTGATATGAAACTATGTTCATTATTAGGATTCATAGCGCTATTTGTTCCCAAAATTCTATTAGCCCAGAGTTTTGCTGAGTATAACCGCAAAGCGATTGAGTGCTATCGTGACCGCAATTTTTCCTGTGCCCAGGAGTACGCTATGAAAGCCCTGCCTTTTGCTGAAAAAGAATTGGGCTCCTTAAGTGAAAATTTTGGCATGTTCTTACACAACCTGGGTAGGATCTATTTAGACAATCAAGAATACCAGGAAGCCCAAAAAGCCTTTGAAAGTGCTTTGCTAATCCGTAAAGCCTCATTGGGTAGTACCCACCTACTCTATGCCAAAACCCTCCAAAGAGTAGCTAAGGTAAGCTATGAATTGAGAGATTTTGCCCGCTCCGAATCGGCCTTGATGGAGCTTATCCATATATATCAGGTTAGCCCATCCCATTGGCCTTCAGAATTAAGCTTAGCTTATCACGACTTATTACAAATTTATATTGCTCGTAATGAATTAAACCGGGCATCTCGCTTAGGGGATTCGCTCCTATCCCACCTCCCCCCCGAAAGATCTCATACCCAGCCCATCTACTTAGACTTGGCCCGTATCGAATCACAAAAAGGGAATTACGAAAATTCATTAGCCTATTACTCAAAATTAATAAAGGCCCAAGACCCCAACGGCAAGGCATATAATGTGATCTTAAATGCCCAAATTCATCACGAATCGGCCATGGCCCGTATCCGTTTAGGACATCTGGATGAAGGAAGCCGATTACACCAAGAGTCACTCGATCTAATCCAGGAAGTACATCAAAAAGACGCTTCGGTTTATAAAAGCCTCTTCCTCAGTGAGTTATCCGATGTATACCTGGAACAAAAACACTTTGAATTGGCCCAAGCGAGTACCCACGAGGCCTTAGCATATGCCCAAATCGCTTATGGAGAAGGGCACCCCATCTACGCACAGGTACTCTCTCGCCACGCTCAAGTATTGCTCCTACTCAATAAGTCCCAAAATGCCGAGGTGTATACTCAAAAAGCCCTTTCCATTTTTAAAGAGACAATGGGCGATATCAATCAAGAATATGCCCGTTGCTTATATTATTTAGGAAAGGTGTACGAATCTTCTCAACGCTACAATCAAGCCGATTCCTTATTAAATTGCTCCATCCAAATAGCTAATAAGCTTAGTTTTGACGATTCATCTCCATTGTTAATATCCAGCCGTCAAGCCCTGAGTAAAGTCTATATCGCTCAACAAAGATATCACGAAGCCGAAACCCTGATCCAGGCCAATTTGAAGGTGCAATCTCAATCGGAGAGATTACAAACTCAGTTAGATTACGCCATTTCTTTGGGTGCTATCATTGAGGTGTACCTTTCTCAGGAAAAAAACCAAGCTGCTTTGGATAAGAGCTTAAAATTGCAAGAGCAACTCAAGCAAATTCCCAAAGATCAGGTGTACGTAGACCTACTCGGTCGCCTGGCTGCTTATTTCTATCAATTAAAACAATGGAATAGCTCCGAAATTTGCTATCGGTCCTTATTGGATCATCTACAAACTAATTCCTCACAAAATGCTTTTGCCTTAGTAAGTAACTTAGATCATTTAGCCTCCCTTTATGCAAATTGGGGACAATTTCAAAAAGCCGGAGCTATTTATGCCTTGGCGAGTAAGAAAGCTCTAGCCGTGAAGGCAGAATTTCCCGATCTTTACGCCCGGGTTCACTTACACTGGGGTTTACATTATAAAAAGCTGCATCAACTAGACTCGGCCCACTACTACCTTAAACAAGCCCGAGGAGCTATTCAAAACGCCCAGCAAGCAGATCACAAACTCTTAGAAGCTGTAATCTACCGTAATTGGGCCAATCTTTTTCGGGCCGAAGGAAATTATACCGAATCCGAACCCAAATTATTAAAGTCCTTAGAGATTATACATTCCTTAGGGGAGTCAAACTACCCTTCGGAGCACGCAAATATTCTCTACCAGTTGGCTCTCTTATATAAAACTCTAGGTGACGCTGAAAAGGCAGAAAAACTCGTGCTCCGGGCCCTCCAACTGCAAGACAAGTACTTGGGTAAGTCCAGCACAGAATACGCCCAAAGTCTCCATGCCTTAGCCAATCTCTACCGTTCTCAAAAAGCCTATGAGCAAGCTGAGCCTCTGTACAAAGAAGCCATGCAAATCCGTAAGACACTTATGGGGCCTCAAGACCCTCAATATGCGACCAGTCTAGACGACCTGGCCGGATTTTACCTGAGCCAAAACAAGCTTGAAGAAGCCCGAAGTTTATATGATGAGGCCATTACGATCCGGGAAAATCAATTCGGAAAGGATCACCCCAAATACGCTTCTTCCCTTAATGATATGGCTGTACTTCTTGAACAAATGGGGCACACAGACGATGCCGAGGCTAAATTTTTACAAGCTGAGCAGATATTCCGCCTCAAACTGGGTAAAAAACACCCAGATTATGCCAAGGTCTTAAATAACCTGGCCGGATTGTACGATAGCAAACAAGACTATAGCCAAGCAGAAACGTATTATCAGCAATCGGTAGATATCATGATGAGCCAGATTCAAAGCACTTTCCGTTATTTGAGCGAGGAAGAGAAGAAGCTTTTCTATAATAACTACCGCATATATATTGACAACTTTGTGCAATTTAGCTTGCATAAGGCCCAAGAAGCATCCTCGCCTAAGCCAGAACCCCAGTTGGGCGATATTTATAACCTACAACTACTTACCAAAGGCCTTATCTTACAGGCTACAAGTATGGCCCGCCAGCGCATACTTCAAAGTGGTGACAGTAGCCTGATTGCAAAATTTTATGCTTGGCGTTCCATTCGTGAAAACATCGCTCAACTGTATAAAAGTGGCAACTCCCCCTTAAGCATTTCTGAATTTAATCTGGATAGCCTAGAATACGAGGCCAATCTCTTGGAAAAAGAGCTCTCCCTGGCTTCCCAAAAATTTGCCGAAGTGTATAATCCCAGCCAACCCAAATGGCAAGATGTCCAGTCTCAATTACGAAGTGGAGAAGCCGCCATTGAGATGATACGTTTGGAGTCTTCGGAGGGTAAAATTGTGTATGCCGCTCTGATTCTAAAAGCTGGGCAACAAGCCTACCCCGAATTGGTCATTCTCTCCCAAGGAAGCGCATTAGAAGCCAAGGTTTTAAATTATTATCGTAACATCACCAAATATCAGGCTTCCGACCGGATTACTTACCAAGAGTTTTGGGAACCCATTCACCTAAAATTGGCTGGTGTACGCAAGGTGTATTTTTCACCCGACGGGGTCTACAATCAAATCAACCTTAATACCTTAAAAAATCCCCACACCCAGAAATATTTGATTGAAGAACTGGATATTACCCTCCTTACCAGTACCCGCGAACTTTTGGAGGCTCCCAGCCCATCCCTCTCGCCAGAATCATTAGATGCCATATTGGTAGGGCGCCCCTCCTACTACCAGCCCAGCAAAGATCAGAAAAAACGCTTGGGCCGAGTCAAACGCCATATGCGTAAGTGGAATACCCGGACTGGCCTGCAAGACCTGCCTTATAGCGAAGCTGAAATCAGACAGATTGATTCACTTCTCCTAAGCAAAAATTGGAATACGACCTCACTACTAGGTAAAAAAGCAAGAGAAGGAGCCCTCAAAAATCTAAAAAGCCCTTACGTTCTACATATAGCTAGTCACGGTTTCTTTCTAGAATCTCAAAATACCGTACAAGTAAATCCCTACTTATTTTCCTCAGGGCCTAAGGGGAAAGAGTCTAGTCCCGAAGATCCCATGTTTCGTTCGGGTTTATTACTTTCTAGCCCGCTTATCGATAGTAATACCCAACAAGGAAACCAAGAAGACGGCATCTTGACGGCATATGAAGCCATGCACCTTAGTCTCGACAATACCGAAATGGTAGTCCTATCTGCTTGTGAGACGGGTTTAGGGGCGGTGCATAATGGGGAAGGCGTCTATGGCTTACAGAGAGCCCTCAAAATAGCCGGAGCTCAAACCATATTGATGAGTCTTTGGAAAATAGATGACAAAGCTACCCAGGAACTTATGCGTACTTTTTACATAGAGTGGCTTAATAGCGGTAACAAGCGAGAAGCCTTCCGCAAGGCCCAAATTAAGCTGCGTAAAGCCTACCCAAATCCCTACTACTGGGGAGCATTTGTGATGGTAGGGCCTTAATTGTTGGGCTAGACTTGCCGCTAAGTCGAGTACGACAGCATTAAGACAGGTCGGAAAGCATTTAGAGAGTGTTAGTGATGTAATGGCTAATCCCAATCTGCTAAGTGGAAAATCGCTTGCTCAGGTTCGAGGAATATTAGGAAAGTCGCAAGGATGGGTAGATGATGTAATGCGAAGGAGCTCTCGTGCCGAAGGATGGGTGTTCAGAGAGATGAATAAGCGCGGAACAGACTTTACAGGTAGAATGATTCAATATCATCCAGGTACTCCAAGACATTTTGGTGGTGCACCATATTGGAAAGTCTCTTCGGGCTCTGGAACGGTTAGAATCCCTCTTAATTAAAGTAATATGGATTTAAAACTTCAATATAAATCGTTAGTAGAGAGTCTTCGACTCCTTGCAAGCTCGTATGAAAATCAGTTAGATTATTTGCCTGATTTTGTTGACATCCAAGATGAAGTTGTAGCTGCCTTTGGGGATGCGTTTTTGCTACTGCCACAGTTGATAGAAGGAGATTTTCTATCCATGAAAGCAATAGCATCAATAGTACGCTGCTTTAATTGGATGGATATGGCAGTACGAAATGAAAGCATATCGGATTTAGAATCCTTCAAAAGTCATGAGTCTTGGCAAAAGGTTAGATTGTTCGCTGATAAAGCTCTCGAAGATATGGGAGAAGAAAAAAGGAAACCCGACTTAAGTCATATTGATTGGGTCGATTAAGAAATAGAAGCCTCTGAGAAATCAGGGGCTTTTTCATTTATTGGCGTAAGCCTGTCCAGCTTTGTGGTCTCTGATAATGAGGTCGATAAAGTGAAAAATCCTATTCTTTTCTTCTTGTGGTAAGCTCTCTACGTTTTCAAGCCGTGTAATCACCACCCGCTCTTCGAGGATTTCATAAAGGCATTGCCAATAAGGCCCGGTGGACTCCATCACCACACTTTTTACCCCAATTTCTACCAGCCAGTCGCCCA
>CAWUIO010000168.1:0-10613 GCA_963922455.1 uncultured Microscillaceae bacterium | reverse complement strand
ATTTCTTGTTCCCAATTATGGCAATGGAAACAAGAATACTTGCCAGAAAATCAAGCACTTATGAAAAATAAAACCCTCAAAAGTGTTTCAAAAAATAAAAACTTCAGAGCTGCCTAGGCTTGCCCGCGCCAGCTCATGAGGTGCTTAGCGGTAAGTTCCCACCAGCGCGGGCCGGGCTGTCACTACTCGCTGCCTCTCCCCTCAAGGCCTATACGAGCTCAAACATGCCGTTCCATCCCTAAGCCATCATGTAGGCACCTAAAACTGAATTTACTCCTATACATATGCTTAATGATTTTATACCTAATTGATGTCCTTTTTATAAAAGAAACATAAAACAAAGTCTCACATACTTCTTCAAGGATTAATACTAAGAAACTGTTTAAATTTAATTGTATGGGCTGCAAAGGGCCATTTATGGAACCTGATTTCATCAAATTCCTCGCCCATAGCGCTGCTATGCGCTCCCAATTTGATCTCATCAGAACCCAAAACTGGCCCTTTTCGCCGACAAAAAATAAACTTAAACAGTTTCTAACACATAAGATTTAGCAAAATAAGCACATCTGTATAAAATTATACCTCAAAGTTCAAATTTACACCTTCTTATTGACTAGCATGACGTATGGTGGGATAGAATAGTAAATCAAGAGAAAGTGGGATGATTGCCTGGGGATGCCGATTTATTGTTAACAAAAACACGTAATTAGAATATGGCAAGTACAGTTTTAATAGTTGATGATACGGAAAGTATGCAAAATGTAATCAGCAAAGCTCTAAAATCCCAAGGATATAATATACTCCTAGCTGCTCATGGCTCAGAAGCCCTTGAGATCTTAGATGAGTCTTCAGAAAGCATTGACTTAATCTTGAGTGATTACAACATGCCGATTATGAATGGTTTGACATTACTCAAGAATGTGAGAAATAACTCGAACCCTAATATTGCCAACAAACCCTTTATCATCTTGACCACGGAGAATAGCTACGATAAAAGAAAAGAAGCCAAGGATCTCGGTTTAAGCAGTTGGGTGGTAAAACCTTATAAATACAAGGCCTTTTTAGCTGAAATAAACTATGCGATTAATAATCGTGGATAAAAGAGGGGGCTCCTCCGTATAGAATATCGCTGCTTTTTTCGAGATGATTAAGTCAAATACAAAACCAAGTCTGTCATGAATGAATTTCAGAAAAAATTTATAGACGAAGCCCAGGATATAATTTCTGAACTTGAAAATGATTTAATTAAGCTTGAA
The DNA here is from genome assembly GCA_963922455.1 of uncultured Microscillaceae bacterium. Lineage (GTDB taxonomy): Bacteria > Bacteroidota > Bacteroidia > Cytophagales > Microscillaceae > CAWUIO01. The sequence goes on along the minus strand of CAWUIO010000168.1, from coordinate 9,357 downwards.
AAAAATATAGCCAACACCAATTATATTCATACCGTATTTAGACACTTGCACAATATAAAGGGGGGGGCTTTTATGCTTGGATTTAATAATCTGGGGAATTTTATACACGAGCTAGAGTCTATTTTTAAAATGATCAGCGAAGGAGAAAGAAACCTAAATGACGAAATTATGGAGGTTTCATTTCAATCTATTGATCATATTCGGGAGATTTTACCCCACCTGGAATTAGAAGATGAAGTCCTTGTTACTAAGCAAAATAAACTCATTGATCTTTTACAAAATTTACAGTCGGCCGATAAGCTAGTAGAAAGCCTGATTCCAGAGCTGGCTGCCACCTCGCTTTATGGGGTAACGGTAAAGCCGCAGGTTCCCCTATTAGATAATTCCGAGCATCCAGTATTTTTTGTTCTTGAAGAAATAGTAGAAAAATACGAACATATATTTATCCATACAGGATTGGATGGAAAAGAGGTGCATTTTTGGTTAATCATCATTGATTTAGTTCGGAAAAGAGAAGATTTGGAGACTTTTTTCATGTTTTTGAATGATGATATTGAAGTGGATATTCATGAGCTGGGAGAGTCAAATGAGTATCATTTTGACGAAAAAGCTCAGAAGGATTTGGATGAAGAGATGGGTAAAAGCGGCAAGGCCCCTTCAATAGATGAACTAAAAGCTTACTTTGCCGACCATGTACCAGCCAAAGAAAGTATACAGGCAAAAAAGGAAACCCACCTTGAAGCCGAAAAGATATCTACTACCTCAGGTCAAGGGAATGAGTCTGGCAAAACAGGCAGTACGAGAATATCCCTACATAAACTGAACCGCTTAATGAATGCGGTAAGTGAGCTGATTACTTTAAATTCATCTTTAAAAAGCATTGCTTCTCAATATGAACTGAATGATTTAAACCTGATTTCAGAAAAAATAGAACTGGAAATCAATCATCTGCAGGAAGATGTTTTCAGTATGAACCTATTATCTCTAAATACTTTACATACCCAATTTGAAAGATTGATAAGAGATCTATCCCGTAAAATGGGCAAAGAAGTTATGTTCAAGCTTACAGGGGGATATACGGAGTTGGACAAATACATGATTGAATCTTTGAAAACCCCTTTATTGCATATTATACGAAATTCTATTGATCACGGTATTGAGAGCAAAGAAGAAAGGCTAAAAAAAGGCAAGGCCGAGGCGGGGCTCATTCAATTGAACGGCTTCTATTCAGGTACCAACGTGATCATTGAAATTCAAGACGATGGAAGAGGAATTGATTTGAAGCAGGTTCGCCAAGAGGCCATAGAAAGAAATATCATAGAGGCTGAGGTAAACCTAAGCCAACAAGAAATAATTGATTTAATCTGTCATCCAGGATTCAGTACAGCCAAAGAGGTGACAGATGTTTCGGGTAGGGGGGTAGGTATGGATGCGGTCAAGCAGAATGTCGAAAATTTAAAAGGAACCTTAGAAATTTCATCTATATCAGAGCAAGGGACAACAATCAGGATTTGCCTACCTCTTTCTCTGTCGGTGATTAATGGTCTATTGGTAGAAGTGGAACAAACCCCTTATATCATTCCCCTTTTTAGTATCAATCGTATTCATCGCTTGCCGTCCAACACAATTGAGAGAGAAAACAATTTTTCATCCTTGGTAAATATCGAGGGGGAACAATTTTCTATCCTCAACCTTCAAAAGCAATTTCGGGAATACCCTATAAAAATAAATGCCAAGCAAGAAGTTGATGTTATTCTCCTTGCCCACGAAAATAATCATCAGGCAATTGCTGTAGACACGATAAAAGGGGAAATTCAGGCTATTATCAAGCCTATAGGAAATTATTTTCGGGAGCAGGAGTTTATCCTCGGAGGTTCCATATTAGGTGATGGATCGCTGGCCCTGGTACTAGATACCCAAAAACTCTTTAATCAATATCATTCGCTAAACTAAATATGCTATGTCACATTGGGAAGGAGAAGAAAAAGAATCGTTTTTAACCTTTACTTTGGGAGATGAACAATTTGCGGCTTCTATTCACCAGGTACGGGAAATCCTGGAAATGCAAGCGATCACCCGAATTCCCGGGTCATCACCCTTTGCCCGGGGTATTCTAAATTTAAGAGGTAACATACTTCCCGTTTTTGATACGCATTTAAAATTTGGCCTGGAAGCTAAAGCTCCCACCTCCAATACCCGAATTATCGTTTTAGAGATCAAACACAATAGTGAAATACTACACGTGGGGGCAATTGTGGATAGTGCCCGGGAAGTAGTACAATTTTCGCCAAAGTCAATTCAAAATCCCCCATCTATGGATGATTATAAAAAAGCCATTTTCATCTTGGGTATTGTGAAGTTGGAGGATGATTTTGTGATGCTTGTGGATCTCAACAAGGTTTTCTCAGCCTCCGATGTTGAAAATCTTAGCCCTATACTTTAATGTTTTAATACAACCTATTGCTTACAAAAAGCCTAACCTAAAGATAAAGAAACCAAACCTTAGCGATACTAAATAATAAAATGACACGAAAAGCTAAGTCTTTAAGAACACTACACATTTTTCTTTCTGCTTAGAGTACATTCAAAATACACACACTCAAACTATAAGTAACTTAAGTTTGCTTGTATACCTACACACCTAGGACTTCTTATCTTGTTTTGCCTTCATGGTCAATAAAACTATGTTTGGTGCTTTATGGGGCCATGTTTTATCATGATACGAAAATTTGTATGGCTCAATTTAGAAAAGAAACTGAGCAACCTGCCCAAAATTAGTAGCCACGATTATTGTCTCAATGACAAGAAGATTATCTTTTGTTTTAAAAATTAAGATCAATTACCATGATCAACAATCCATTATGGAAGGTAACGGTGGCTTGCTTGGCTCTTAGCTGGTTTGGCCTCAAAAAGTCAATTGCCCAAAATAGCCAAGTTCTAAGTTTACAAACTTTGAAACTTGACTCAAGTACGTCCATACAGCGCAAAGAAGACCCTTTCCGTTTCAATGCGATAGTGCAAGGTGGTTTCTTCCGAAACTTCAGCGGAGGAGTACAATCGGGAAATGATTATATCGGAAGGGTTCATTTAATCCTCAGTTTGGATACGGAAAAAGCAGGCTTATGGAAAAATGGTCAGTTCCTGATCAATGGAGTGAATGCCCACGGAGGGAAGCCTACTGCCACATATATAGGGGATTTTCAACTGATCTCAAGAAATGAGGCCGCTCCGGAGCGAACCGGACTCTTTGAGTTTTGGTACAAACATACCATCGGAAAGACCAGCATTACCCTTGGTCAACACGACATGAACGCGATCTTGGGAACTAGTGAGGGAGGGGGCAATTCTATAAATTCGGCCTTTGGTATGAATCCTAGCATTACCCCCAATGCTGGACATACTTTTTCCATCTTTCCGCGTACCATGCCGGGAGTTTTGCTGGAAGTGAACTCCCTGAAATTGGGCCAACATCAACTCAATCTCTTGGCCGCCGTCTATGCTGGTTTTTCACAGGACTTTGAAGATGATCCTTACAACCTAAAATGGAACCTCGATGGTAATACTCACAGCCGCTTAGAAATTCAATTTATCCAAATCAAAAATGGACAGAAGCGGGGAAAAACCAAGCTTGGCTTTCTGTATCATTCGGGTGATTTTGAGGATGTAAGCAATACTGCTCGAGTAATTAAGGGCAATTGGGGCTACTACTTTATTACGGATCAACTACTGGTACCCAAGCATAAAGGAAGTAAGCAAGGTTTGGGGCTTTTTATTCAGCTAGGCACCGCTCCTGGAAATCAAAACCTGATAGACTTTTTCAGCACATGGGGAATCACTTATCAAGGTTTATTCAAGAACCGCACAGAAGACATACTCTTTCTCGGCTACTTACATTCATCTATGAATAATAATCTGATTCAGGAAGGATGGGATAAAAGCCGCTCTCTTATCGAGCTCAATTATCAACTCAAGTTTGGAGAGCATTTTATTATACAGCCTGATCTTCAATATATCATAAACCCTGGGGCTAACCCATTCTTAAGCAATGCTCTATTGGGAGTATTGCGATTTTCAATAAATTATTAAACTATAAAAACAGCTACTCCATGAAGTTTAGAACGCAATTAATTATCGGAAATGGGGCAACGCTATTCATGTTGCTCATCATTGGCATACTGGTATTCTACAGCGTCAAAAGTCTACTTGAAAATGCCAAATGGGTCGAGCATACCTATAAAGTGATAGGCAAAGCCAATCAACTTTTGGGCTACATGGTGGATCAAGAAACAGGCATGAGAGGTTTTGCCGTGAGTGGGGACGAAGAATTCCTGGAGCCCTATAACTCCGGAAAAGTTTCCTTCGATGCGCTCGTAAAAGAATTAAAAGTCACGGTAAGTGATAACCCTCCCCAGGTGGAGCGTTTGAATTCTATTGAAAAACAGGCTATTGATTGGCGAACTAAAATTGCCGAGGATTACATAGAGATTCGAAATTCCATAAAAGAAGGGGAAGATTTGGAAAGCGAGATCCACTCGATTATCAAATCGGGGATTGGAAAAAAAACCATGGATGAAATTCGGGAACTGGTGCAAAACTCCAGTTTAAGTCTAGCCGATAAAAACCAGCTGATATTGGATATGATCAATATGGAAACTGGTCTGAGAGGCTTCTTACTCAATGAGGGGGAAAATTATCTTGAACCCTATATTCTTGGCAAATCGCTACTGGAAGATCATTTAGATGAGGCAAATGCTAGCCAAACCATCCGCAATGCTACCCGTAACTGGGTGAATAACTATGCTGAAAAACTTATCCGTTTGGGTAAAAAAGAAGCCAAAACACAAGATATGCTGGATTTATACCAGGTATTCCGCAAGAAAGAAGGCAAAAAATATATGGACCAAATCCGGGCGAGTTTGGCTGAATTTAAAGAGATAGAGTCAAACTTGTTGACCATAAGGCTAAAAAATCAAGAGTACCGGGCTAATCTCACTATTTATGTAGTAATCTTCGGTATTATTTTCTCCCTACTCATTGGTATTTTACTCATCATATACATTACCCGAAATATCTTCAATACCCTCGGGGGGGAACCATCAGACGTGGCTAAAATCGTAAAACAAATTTCTAATGGAGATTTGAGTATCCGATTTGATAAGGATATAGTCAAAGGGCTTTATGGAGATATGAAAACCATGGCCATCAAATTGAAAGAAATTGTGATGGAAATTAGTCGTAGAGCTGATTATATGAATGTAGTGAGTAAAGAAATGAGCATCTCTTCGCAAGGCTTATCAGATGGGGCAAACTCGCAAGCTGCTTCAACCGAAGAAATTTCGGTTTCTATGGAAGAAATGCTTACCAATATTGAGCAGAATACCTCCAATTCTCTTGAGACAGAAAAAATGGCCGTAGATACGGCAAAAGAAATAGAAAAAGGAAAAGAGGCAATTGACAATACCGTAGGCTCTATGAAAAATATTGCCGAGAAAATAAGAATTATCAGTGAAATTGCCCAACAAACGAATATACTAGCCCTCAATGCCGCCGTTGAAGCCGCCCGGGCGGGGGAAGCCGGCAAAGGATTTGCTGTGGTAGCCGCCGAAGTACGTAAATTGGCGGAAAAAAGTCAAGTAGCGGCCATTGAGATAGACTCCCTTTCCAAATCAAGCGTAAATATAGCCGAAAATGCAAGTATACTTTTTAATGACTTAGTCCCAAAAATTCAAAGAACGACCCAGCTGGTTCAAGAAATTAACGCTGCCAGTATTGAGCAAAAATCAGGCTCCCAACAAATCAATAGTGCCATTCAGCAATTGAATTCGGTGACGCAACAGTATGTTTCCGGTTCTGAAGAATTAGCGAATACCTCCAAGAAGGTATCGACCCAAGCCGATTCATTAAAATTTACCATCAACTTCTTTAATCTGGGAAATACATACGAGAATAATATCTCTTTAAATGATCCGAGCACCCATGCCCAGCCGGGTTTGGAGGCAGATCAGCACGTTCATGGAAATGGGAAGATAAAACTTGAGAGTAATGGGGTGGATATTGATTTGAATGATTCGGATATCAACGATGCAGATTTTATAAAGTACTGAGTTTGAAATCAGGGCCGATCCCTTTTTGAAAGTAAGAAATGGATAAAGGCTTCGGACTATAAATTTTCAACTAGCTCATGTTGATAAGCACTCAAAAATGTTAGTACATACAGAAAAAGAAAATTTAAAGCCTAGAGAGTTTAGACGATTAAGCCAGTTTGTCTACCAAAATTTTGGAATCCTCCTTCCTCCTTCCAAACGAGGGATGGCTGAGTCTCGGCTCCAGATTAGGCTCCAGGCTTTACAGATGGCTTCTTACCGGGAATACATGGATTTTGTTTTAAGTCCGGCTGGGAAACGGGAGGTTTTTTCCCTGATCGATAGAATTTCAACCAATAAAACGGATTTTTTTCGTGAGGGGAACCATTTTAAGTTCCTACGAGAGGTCATTTTGCCCAGACACGAGAAAAAATTTGCTTACCAAGAGCTCAAAGTATGGAGCTCAGGTGCTTCCAGCGGTGAAGAATGTTATTCTATTGGTATTTCCATCGAAGAATACATACGTGCACATCAGCGGGCCATAAATTATTCAATCATTGGTACCGACATTTCAGTCTTCGTGTTAAAACAAGCCACGGGGGCAGTCTACCCCTTGGAACAAGTTCGGAAGATTCCTCCGGAGATTGTAAAACGCTATTTTTTGCGTAATAAAGATGCCAAGAAAAAGATTGTAAGGGTGGAGGCTAAGCTTAGGCAAAAAATAAAATTTCAATGGTTGAATTTAATAGATGATCATTATAATCTATTCCAAGAATTTGATGTTATTTTTTGCCGGAATGTTTTGATCTATTTCGACCGAAAAACCCAGGAGGCTGTCATTCGTAAATTATGCGGAAAATTAAGATCGGGCGGGTATTTGTTATTAGGGCATTCAGAAACGATCTCAAATGTTGATTTCCCACTTAGGCGCTTGGGCTCTACGATTTATCAAAAGGAATAGTATCAGAAACTGTTCGTATTTAATTGCCTTGGGCGGCAAAGAGCCATTTTAACACGGAAAATGGGAACCTGATTTCATCAAATTCCTCGCCCATAGCCCCTGCTATGCGCTCCTGCTTGATTTCATCAGAACCCCATATTCCCATGTTATACGGCCCTTTTGGCCGGCAAAAAATAAAGACGAACAGTTTCTCATAATTCTACAGATTTTTTTGAAATATTTCTATACCCGAGGCTTAGGGATGGAGCGGCCTGTTTGAGCTCGTGTAGGCCTGGTGGGGAGAGGCAGCGAGTAGCGAGAGCCCGACCCGCGCCGGCAAAATTGTTTTACAGGGCACTTCTGTCTTGGGCGCGGGGAAGCCCCTGAACTTTGAAGGTAGTTTATAAACGTTTAATCACTTCCCTATACCAGCATTTCAAAAATGAATAAAGTAAAAGTTTTAATTATTGATGACTCAGCTACAGTAAGACAGATCCTACATACTATTTTTTCTACAGACCCCCAGATTGAAGTAATTGGGGTGGCGGCTGACCCTTTTGCCGCGGTCAGGAAAATGAAAGAAAACAAACCGGATGTAATTACCCTAGATATCGAGCTACCTAGAATGGATGGCATTACTTTTTTGCAAAAAATTATGTCCCAATCGCCCATTCCCGTGATTATTATCTCCTCGTTTACCCAAAAAGGGACCGGTATTGCCCTAAAGGCATTGGAATATGGGGCCATAGAAGTTATTTCTAAACCCAAGGTGCATACCAAAGAAGCATTAAAAGAAAGCTCAAGGCAACTTTGTGATTTGGTCAAAACAGCGGCCAGGGCACGTCTAGTGAAAAGAGCAAAACCTCGAACCAATTCGTCTCTTTCAGCTTCTTATAAGGCTCCCAAGCTAGCTTCTTATCACTCCCAAATACATGGAAAACTTAGCGATAAACTCATTGTGATTGGGGCTTCTACCGGGGGTACCGAAGCTATTAAGTCTATACTCCAAAGCTTGCCTCCCGAGAGCCCCGGGGTGGTGATTGTGCTACACATGCCTAAAATGTTTACGAACCAGTATGCCTTAAGACTGGATAGCATCTGTAAAGTCCGGGTCAAAGAAGCCGAGCACGGAGATCCCGTGGTGAAAGGGCAGGTACTGATTGCCCCGGGCGATCAGCATGTGCTTATACAACGCCAAGAAGCAAATAATGTCGTACAGCTTCATGATAGTCCAGCCGTAAATCGGCATAAGCCCTCCGTTGATGTTTTATTTAAATCGGCAGCCCTTCAAGTAGGTAAGCGTGCCATTGGTATCCTATTAACGGGTATGGGGGCTGATGGGGCCCAAGGGCTTCTGGAAATGAAAGATGCCGGGGCTTATACCATTGCTCAAGATGAACATACTAGTGTCGTTTTTGGCATGCCCAAAGAAGCTATTAAAAAAAATGCCGCAAGCAAAGTATTGCCCATTGACAAAATTGCGGGCGAAATTTTGAGGAAAAGCTATTTGGGCCAATAGACTACTTGCCCAAGAAGGCCTTTATGCCTTATCCTCATTCAAGGATAAGCTCCCGGAACACCCTTCTGACATTATTCTCGGGCAGGATGTACTGATGTAAGCGGTCTAAAAAGCGATTAAAATTGCTTTCATCACCCCAATGCGCTTCAATTAGCTCCTGATTGATGTCATTGGTATTTCTGCTAATATTTTCTCGGTACGTATACAATACCAGTAAGTCAATCGTGTCTTTTGAAGGATCAGATAGGAGTAGCTGAATATCCGTGAAGTTCTCGTTTTTTCGGAGCACATGTTCCGTCCACTCTTGGTTTAGGGCTAATGCTTCTTGTAAAGTGCCGCCATCGGGTATCACAATTTTGTGAATAATCACGAGGACTTCTGCCCCTTCGTCGTATTCTTGTGCGTAAGCCAAGGCCGCTGGGAAAGTAAATAAAAACGGAAGTAATCTCCTTAAGACTTGTGATAGTTTTATCATGGTTTATGTTTTTTTTAGAAACTGTTCGTGTTTATTTTATGTCGGCGAAAAGGGCCGTATAACATGGGAATACGGGGTTCTGATGAAATCAAATTGGGAGCGCATAGCAGCGCTATGGGCGAGGAATTTGATGAAATCAGGTTCCCGAAATGGCCCTTTGCAGCCCATATAATTAAATACGAACAGTTTCTTAATCTTTGGTTGCGAGCTGAATTAAATTATTCTTTAAATAAGCAGTTCTTGGTGGGGCTTGCCCTAGGCTGCTCAAAAGATTAAAAAAATGGCCTCCAGTTTTGATGCTATTTTTTTAAAAAATCAGCTATCCTAGGAGCTTTTGGGG
>CAWUIO010000167.1:0-10672 GCA_963922455.1 uncultured Microscillaceae bacterium | reverse complement strand
GGCTCAAACAAAGGCTCTATCCCTAAGCCAGAAATTTCTTTTTTTGCAGCATAGCAAACATGCTAGCTGGAACCCCGGCCAATACAACTCCCAATCTGTCAGCTAGGGGCATCGAGTAAGTTATTGGCCAAAAGACAAAATGTAAGCCTATATTAAGAAAAAGTAACCCGTTAAAGACATAAAATTAATCTGAAACAAGGTAGATTATTTGCTTAATATAGGGCCAGGAATTAAATTGGCGGCATAAATTCACACCCATATTTCAACTCAGAAACCATTCACAATCAAACACTAATCTATTATGAAGTACTCCGTATTATTGTTCTTCTTAGGAGGGGTTTTGCTAAGTGCCCAAGCTCAAGAAGATACCACCGTCGCCGAAATGGACTCCCTGGATATCGTCAACCTATTAGATTCACTAGACGCCCAGTTCGACTACCAAACCGGTAATGTCACAATCCAAGAAGGAATTGTAGGTTTAGAAGTTCCTGAAGGTTTTAAATTTTTGGATGCCGAGCAAAGTGCCTACGTATTGCACGAATTATGGGGAAACCCACCTAGTCTGGAAACTCAAGGCATGCTCTTTCCAGATGTGTATAGCCCCCACAATGGCTGGGCATTTAATATCACTTATGACCCGATTGGTTACGTAGAAGATAAAGATGCCGAAGATATCGACTACGATGAGCTATTGAGCTCCATGCAAGAAGAATTTGAAGCCATCAACCCCCAAAGGCAAGCCCAGGGATATGGCGCTATGTACCTCATTGGTTGGGCTGCCCCTCCTTATTATGATTCGGAGAAGAAAACCCTGCACTGGGCCAAAGAGTTAAAGTTTGAAGGAGAGGAAAGCAATACCCTCAACTACGATGTACGGGTCTTAGGCCGAAAAGGAATACTCAGTATGAACGCTATTGCCGGACTAGAAGACCTGGAAGAAGTTAACTCGGTTCTGGATGTAGTGGTCGCCTCGGCTGCTTTTGAGGAGGGAAATACCTACCAAGATTTTGACCCGAAATTAGACAAAGTAGCTGCCTACGGGATCGGCGGCTTGATTGCTGGTAAAGTTCTCGCAAAGACGGGTTTCTTTGCCATCATTGCCAAATTTGCCAAGTTTATCTTCATTGGTATTGCCGCTGGTATTGGTATCTTGTGGCGCTTTATTTCCGGTCGTAAAAGCGAAGAAGCTTAGAAACTGTTCGTGTGTATTTTATGTAGGCGAAAAGGGTCAGTTTGGGGTTCTGATGAAATCAACAAGGAGCGCATAGCAGGGCTACGGGCGATGAATTTGATGAAATCAGGTTCCCGAAATGGCCCTTTGCCGCCCATACAATTAAATACGAACAGTTTCTTAAACCTTAGCCCCTTCCTTGAATATCCCATTTTTCGCCAAGATCTGATTAAACCATCCCTCCCCTCTCCCGTCCAAGAGAAGTGAACCCAAAGGATTCTTAAAATCAAAAAAACACTTCATGAAATTAGTATTCCCTATAGCTTGCTGTCTGATCGTACTTGCCGCTTGTAGAGAGCAAGATACCCTAGCCCCAGAAGGTTCTAAGGCTGAGCTTCTGGTGGAAAGATCTGAGGCGAGTTAGGATGTTATGGTCACCGAAGACATTACCTAAGCCGAAGGTCTTAGTCACGAGAGCCTAAATAGCAGCGCTAGCAGCCCTATGGCCCTCCAATTGGACGCCTATATACCCGACAACGAAGATGAAAAAAGGCCCGCTATCATGCTCATTCACGGCGGAGGCTTCATAGCTGGCTCTAAAAAGGGTAATAACATGAACGTATTGGCCCAATACTTTGCTAGCCGAGGCTGGGTGGCCTTTTCCATCGATTACCGATTGAGAGGTGATCTGGGAACCGTCCCCGAGGAATGGATTCAATACGCCCAAGATACGTTGCCCGATAGTATTCACGCCACCTTTTACGCCATCTATCCGGCCCATCGAGACGCCAAAGCCGCCCTAAGATGGCTATTTGCCCATGCTGCTACCTACAAGATAGACACGGAGCACATCACCGTGGGGGGAGGCTCGGCCGGAGCCATTACTTCCATTAGCTTAGGGATTTCGGCCCCAGGAGATTATCGAGATGAAATTTCGCTCAGTGTAGACCCTACCCTACCTACTACCCATCCCGAACAATCCTATGCGATACACACGAATTTGGATTTTTGGGGAAGTGATTTTGGTATCGAGTCCTTACGTGAGATTTATGGTTACCAAAGATTTGATAGCCAAGATCCTCCGATGCTAATAATACATGGCACCGAAGATAAGACGGTCCTCTTTGAAAATGCTGAACACTTACGGAGCGAGTACCTTAATACCGGAGTAGCCTTTGGGTTTTACCCCCTGGAAGGACTGGGCCACGGTCCCTGGAGTGCTACCGTAGACGGAAAAAGTCTGGAAGAGCTTTCCTTTGACTTTGTCGTCGCTCAACAGCAATTGACGGTAGAATAAAATACCGAAAGCTCGGTCTTTCTATTGACAGACCGAGCGCTTTCCCCACTAGCTTCTTCCCATCCCCCACCCAATCCTGGTAAATTTTAAATACCTTTGCTTATACGATAAAGAAGCTCCCTCATGAAAATCCTAAGCCCTGGAAAATACTACGGTTATAAACAATCCGAAATCGACCTGAATGGTCTCATCCTTTCCGAATATGACTACCGCACCCCTCGCACGGATTGGCACTACCACGAAAACCCCTATTTCATGTATATCCTCCAAGGTAATCTGTTTGATATCAATAAAAAAAGTAAAGTCCATTGCCCTAGTGGGAGTTTTATTTTTCATAATTGGCAAGAAGCCCATTTTAATACCAAAGAAACCGATCAAGCCCGGGGTTTTCATATGGAGTTTCCCCGAAGCTGGTTTGAGCGACGCAAATTGGATATCCACCTCTGGGAGGGTAGTCGCTTGATTGAACACCCTAAATTGCATTATCTCCTAGGAAAGCTCTACTTTGAGTTTAAATGCCAAGATTCCTTTACCGGACTATCGATCGAGTTATTACTACTCCAACTCTGCGAAAACATAGAGCAAATTGAGTTTTCTAGAAACTTAGAGCCGCCTTGGGTGCAAAAACTCAGAGAAATCCTGCACGAAGACTCCGAAAACTTAAGCCTAGAATCCCTTTCCCAAGCCTTAGGCGTGCACCCCGTACATATTTCCCGGGCGGTACCCAAATACTTGGCCAGTTCTCTGGGGGATTATCTACGTCAAGAAAAAATCAAAAAAGCCCTGAGCTATATGCTCAACAGCTCCTATTCCCTAACCGAAATTGCCAATCTCTGCGGCTTTTCCGATCAAAGCCACTTCACCCGCACCTTTAAAAACTACTTACACGTCACTCCCCGCGCCTTCCGTAAGCAGGCTTGTTGATTATCTGGAACGGGAGAGGTTAATTTCATTCTATTTTGTTTGAAATCCGGCCTCTACCTTCGCCTTTCTAATACCAAACCGTATAATCATGAACAAAACAATCCTAAGTATCTGTATCTGTCTCTTGTCAAATCATCTAGCCTGGGCCCAATTGAACTTTTCAAACCTAAACCAAGTCCCCATTCCTTGCCTCAACCAAATGGATAGTGCCATCCTATCGGGCAAATATGAGCGCATCCAAAGTGTCTTAATTGCTAAAAAGGGGGAAGTGCTCTTTGAGAAATACTACCACGGCTCCGATGTAAACTCCACTCATAACACCCGATCGGCTACCAAAACCATGGCCACTTTGCTGACGGGGATCGCCATCAAACACGGACACATCAGCTCCGAAAAAGATAAAATTTTTCAATACCTCCAGCATAAGAAGCCCGTTCAAAACCCCGATCCCCGGAAAGAGGAAATCACCCTGGAGGACTTACTTACCATGAGCTCCGTACTCGAGTGCAATGACTTCAACAGCTTTTCCCGAGGCAATGAAGAAAGGATGTACATTATAGAAGACTGGGCCCAGTTTTATTTGGATTTGCCTATTCGTTCCTATCCTTTTGAGCCAAAACCCGAAGACCAAGCCCACGGAAGGGCCTTCAGTTATTGCTCAGCCGGAGCCGCTTTGATGGCCGAGATTGTCCAAACCGCCGTAAAAATGCCCCTAGACCAATATGCCCAAAAGCATCTCTTCGAGCCCCTTGGCATCACCGACTATCAACTGGATTACACCCCCCAAGGAATCCTCAATACGGCTGGTGGAAGTAATTACCGCAGCCGGGACTTTTTGAAATTGATCCAGCTCTGCCTGAATCAAGGCAAATGGAATGGCGAAGAAATTCTTCCGGCTACTTGGCTTCAAAAAGCTACCCGCCCCCAGGCCCAAGTACAAGAAGGCATGGAATACGGCTATCTTTTTTGGCTCCGAAATTTTGGAAAAGGCCCAGGCTATCCCGCTTACTGTATGGCCGGCAATGGCGGGCAAAAGATACTGGCCCTGCCTGAGCTGGAAGCCTGCGTCGTGATTACCACCACTAATTATGGCAACCGTAATGCCCACAACTACACCGACGAACTTTTGAACGAGTACATCGTCCCCGCTTTGCTTGACTTTTAGCCGCCAAATCAATTTCTGAATACAGACAATCTGGGGCTTGCCCGCCCTGGATTGTTTTGCTTTAGCTTGCTGCTTCGTGCCCGGGCGGGCCGGGCTTTCGCTACTCGCCGGCGGCCCCGCAAACCCACAGCGGGCTCAAACAGGCCGCTCTATCCCTAAGCCAAAGAATTCTGAACCAGGAACCGAGAGGCGGGAGCCGGGACAAAAGAAGATAAGTGAGAGGAGAGATTATACATAAGGCTAGCTAAGGATAGGCTTGGATCATCTGGGTAGAAAGGGTAATTTAGACATTATAAAGACCATTACAAATGCCATAAAGTGGCCACCACAAAGCTATTACAACTGAGCAGATACACTCAGAAATATGAAAATTAATAGGATCACATTCTCAATTGACAAGCACGCTGTGCCTGAAAATCAGTACATAGCATTTAGAAACTGTTCGTATTTAATTGTCTGAGCTGCAAAGGCCCATTTTAAAATGGAAAACGGGAACCTGATTTCTTCAGAACTCCCAAACTGGCCCTTTTCGCCGATAAAAAATACACACGAACCGTTTCTTAGGCAAGAAAAGATATATACCCAAAAAAGGTTCGGGAGCGATACTCCCGAACCTTTTTGTATGATGCCCCTTTTCTCAGGTAGTAGTTTTTTAGCCCCTTGTCCAGCATTATCCCTCCTTCGTTTTCCTTTTCCGGTTTTGCTTATAGGTCTATGCTGGGGTTGAAACGTACTAGCAAGCTGGGCTAGGAATTCATCACGTGACCGTCCAGGATATACACCTTGACTCCCTTGTTTTATAATTGCCCCAAGCCCTCCCCTGAGCACGTAAAAAACTTTTCATTCTGGAAAAAGCCCCTTAACTTAAGGAAAAATAGAAAAAGACTTAAAAAAGAACTCATGATTTCACTAGTCGCAGACATCGATAAAATACATACTGGCGATGACTATATCCAATCCCTCAGAAATCGCAACTTAAAAATATATCTATTTGGTGAGTTGGTAGAGGAACCTGTAGATCACCCCATGATCCGTCCTTCTATCAATGCCTTAGCCAAAACCTATGATTTGGCCCTGGAAGAGCCAGAACTCGCCTCCGTGATATCCCCTTTTACGGGTGAGCGCATTAGTCGCTTCCTTCATATTTGCACCCAAGCCGAAGATCTAGTCTTACAAAATAAAATGCAGCGAAAGATGGGGCAACTCACGGGCACCTGCTTTCAACGCTGCGTAGGCCAAGATGCTTTTAATGCCTTATACTCGGTGAGCTTTGAAATGGACGAACGGTATGGAACTACCTACCACGAGCGCTTCAAGTCCTTCCTCACCTTGATGCATCAAGGCAATTATGTCGTGGGAGGCGCCATGACCGATGTAAAAGGAGACCGAAGCCTGGCCCCTCATCAGCAAAAAGATCCAGACTTATTTGTCAGAGTAAGTAAACGCAGCGCCGATGGGGTATACATAAGCGGGGCCAAAGCCCACCAAACCGGCTGTATCAACTCCCATTGGATGGTAGTGATGCCCACCATGCGCTTGGGCGAAAACGATAAAGATTTTGCTATTGTCGGGGCCGTGCCCGTAGACGCCCCAGGGATTACCTACATTTACGGTCGCCAATCCTGCGATACCCGCAGCTTGGAAGGCGGAACCATCGATGTAGGAAACCACCAGTACGGGGGCCAAGAAGCGATGGTCATTTTTGAGGAGGTCTTCATTCCGAATGAGTATATCTTTATGGACGGGGAATACGATTTTGCCGCTATGCTCGTGGAGCGCTTTACCACCTACCACCGCCGTAGTTATGTTTGCAAAAGCGGGGTAGGCGATGTCTTGATTGGGGCAGCGGCTTCTATCGCCGAAATGAACGGGGTACCCAAGGCCTCCCACATCAAAGATAAACTGGTGCAAATGACCCATCTCAATGAGACCATTTATGCCACCGGGATTGCTTCCTCCTATCAAGGCTACGCCACAAAATCGGGCTGTTTTCTTTGTGATGATATGCTGTCTAATGTGTGTAAACATCACGTTACCAAGATGCCCTACGAAATCGGCCGGCTGGCCCAAGACCTAGCGGGGGGCTTGGTAGCCACTTTACCCTCCGAAAAAGACTTAAACCACCCCGAAATTGGTAAACTCTTGCAAAAGTACCTTCGGGGCAAGGCCGAGGTGCCTACCGAAGACCGTATGCGCATCCTCCGCTTGATTGAAAACATGACCCTCGGCCGCAATGCCGTGGGCTACCTCACCGAAAGTATGCACGGGGCCGGCTCTCCCCAAGCCCAACGCATCCAAATTGCCCGGATGATGCAATTGGAATACAAAAAACGCTTGGCCCATATCCTGGCCGGGATAGAACTTGATGAAAATAAAGAGGGCGTGCTTAAGGAATTAAGCGACTATTTTGAACGGGTTTTTAAAATTTAATCAATCATATAATCTAAGTGACCATGAAATTCAAAATATCCCTACTTCTATTGACGGGGCTGGGCCTTCTCTTTAGCTGCCAAACGCCCCTGTCTAGTGATGCAGCTCCAAGCAAAAAAGGCTTGATTAAAATCACGATCTTATACCCCAATGCCGAGGGCAAAACCTTTGATATGGATTACTACCAAAACAAGCACATGCCCATGCTAGCCCAAATCTACGGGGAGTCCATGAAGTTTTTAGAAATAGATCAGGGCGTATCGGGCCGAAGCCCCGAAGAAGAAATTCCTTTTTTGGCCATAGGGTATTTATATTTTGAGAAGCTCTCCGATTATCAAGAAGCATTTGCTCCCAATGCGGATAAAATCTTAGGCGATATCCCCAATTATACCAATATCAAACCCATTGTGTTGATAAGTAAGGTGGTGCAATGAGTTTGCTTGCTACCTTCTAGAAATATATCTGGGAAATCTATGGGTGTTTTTACGATTGGCTTAGGGATGGAGCGGCCTGTTTGAGCTCGCCGCTGGTCTTAGCGAGGGCCAGCGAGTAGCGAGAGCCCGACCCGCGCGCTCATCCTTTGTGTATGGGCACCCGTTTCCCCTAGCGCGGGGAAGCTCCAGAAAAAAAAGGCTTTGTCATGTAACCAAATGACTCCTGGGATACACCTAAAGATAGCACATCACGAGCCCATTGTAGATATGAAACAGATCACCCTACTCCTCTCTTTATTCCTGATAAACCCCTTGGTATGGGGGCAAGAATTTCTCCCCCTCAGTCCGGAAGACGAAGCACGTATGGACTCCGTCGGGCGGGCATATTTAGATAAAAACCAGGCCCCAGGGGTGGGTATTGGTTTTATCAAGAACGGAAAAATCGTGTATGCCAAGGGACTGGGGGTGAAAAACCTAGATACCCAAGAACCCGTCTCGGTAAAGACGGTTTTTCACATGGCATCGGTGTCCAAGCCTTTTGTTTCTACCGGCATTTTACAACTCGTCGAGCAGGGGAAGATAAAACTAGATGACCCCGTCACGAAGCATCTGCCCTATTTTAAGATGCAAGATGAGCGCTACCAAAGCATCACCGTAGAACAGTTGCTCCTCCATACGGCCGGCATTCCTGACGTAGGCCCCTCGCCCAATTATGAATGGGACCGCCCCCAATACGATGACAAAGCCCTGGAAAGACACATCAAAAGCTTGGCCTCCATGAGCTTAGACTTCAAACCCGGCCGCAAAAAACCGGCTTACACCAATAATGGCTACGAAATCTTGGGAGATATACTAGCCAAGGCCTCCGGGATGTCTTTTGAAGACTACATGCAAGAGTACATCCTCCGCCCCAATGATATGCAAGGCAGTAGTTTTTTACTAAGCGATATCCCGAAGGAAGTATTGAGCAGCCCCCACATTAAAAATTCACAAAACCAGGTGGTAGTCAGCGAGGTCTACCCCTACAACCGCAAACACGCCCCCAGCAGTTGCTTGCACGCCAACGTGGAAGATATGCTCAAATTTGCCCTTACCAACCTCAACCAGGGCACCTACCAAGATACTCAAATCTACTCCAAAACCACCTATGACTTGCTGATGACTCCCCAGGTCAAAGAAAACAAAATTTTTCAATACGGTTTGGGCTGGAACGTAGCTCCCTACCGAAATACCCAACGCCTGGAGTTTACGGGGGGCGATGTGGGCTTTGACACGGTAATTATCTTGGTACCCTCGGCTTCTTTTGCCATTGTGGTCTTGACCAATGGAGATTTTAACCGCCCGGCCTTTGAAGTGATCAATACGGCTTTTGATCTGGCAAATAAATATGAATAAGCTCCAGGATCCCATGAAACAGAATCCCGGGGCAGCCCTGGGATTAAGGCCCAAAATTTTCTGATCATGACCTAAGAAATATATTATTTTAAAATGGCCTTAAACCCTGAACCTTATTTCCCTTCTAAGTAGTATGTATACACACTACCCACTAGACCTTATATACACTACTATGAAATCACTACTCCGCATCTTTATTTTAGGATTGAGTCTGGCCGCTTGTCAGGAAGATTCTGCCATCGCCCCGGAGGAGACACCCTCTGAGCCCAGCTTGGTGGTAAGAGCCGACTCTACCTATGGCTTCAGCCTTACACGGGATATCCCCTACGCCGAGGGACTAAGCCACGACACCCTAAACAGCCCTAGCTCCACGCGTATGGAGTTGAAACTGGATGCCTACATTCCCGACAATGAGGACGAAAAACGCCCCGCAATTTTACTCATTCACGGGGGAGGCTTTGTGGGCGGAGACAAAGACGGCAATAACATGCCTGTATTTGCCAGATACTTTGCCGCCCGGGGTTGGGCTGCCTTTTCCATCAATTACCGGCTTAAACGAGATCGGGGTACGGTTCCGGATGCCTGGTATCAGTTTTCTCTTGACAGTTTGGCCGACAGCCATCGGGGAACCTTCAATGCCATATATCCGGCCCACCGAGACGCCAAAGCCGCTCTGCGCTGGTTGTTTGCCAATGCCGCTACCTATAATATCGATACCAATTACATTACTGTGGGCGGTGGCTCCGCTGGCGCAATCACGTCGATTAGCCTTGGGATTTCCGAGCCAGGCGATTTCCGGGACGAAATTTCTCCCAGCCTGGATCCTACCCTGGCTACGAGCAATCCCGAGCAGCCTTACACCATACACACCTTATTAGATTTTTGGGGAAGCGGCCTCGGGATAGACCTCTTGGAAAATGTGTACGGGCACCAACGCTTTGGCAGCAATGATCCTCCTATTATGATCGTACACGGCACCGAAGACCCAACGGTTCCCTTTGAGGGCGCCGAAACCTTGAGAGCCCAATACATCCAAAATGGAATAGATCACGAGTTTTATCCCTTAGAAGGTCTGGGGCACGGCCCTTGGAACGCTACTGTAAACGGCAAAAGACTGGAGGAGCTTTCCTTTGATTTTATCGTGGAACAGCAAAATATAACAGTGGAGTAATCCCGGAGTACTGCCCCAATCAAGCGGAGGCGGGTTTGTTCACGATCTGAGCAGCCCTCCTTCTTAAGATCACCTCAACCTCTTGCGCATTATTTTGGGGGCTTGCCCGCGCCTAGGGAGCGTATATCCGCTTGTGAGCAGGTGCCGGCGCGGGCCGGGCTTTCGCTACTCGCTGCCATTCCCCGCATGGCCCCTGGGAGCTCAGACATGCCGCTCTATCCCTAAGCCTTTTGAGAAGAAGCTGGGCCAGAAAAAAAGAAGTCTAGCTTCCTTACAAAACAGGGGGGGGGAGGGTTAAAGTGCTGGTTTTGAAGACTTAGCCAAGAGCTAAGGGTAGGAGTCTATTCCATTTTTAGTGAGGACGTTCATCCTATTGCCTGTCATCCCGACCATCGAGAGGGATCTTCTGGTCGGTGTTACTCAGCGCTTGTTTTAAATCCAACTTCAGATCCCCCAAGGCTTAAGATCTCTCCCTGCGGTCGAGATGACAAGGTTGGGAAATGCAAGTATTTTGTATGTCATCCCGACCATCGAGAGGGATCTTCGCGCTTGCATGATCCGGCGCTTGTTTTATACCAGACGCCGTATTTCCCAAGGCCTAGGATCTCTCCCTGCGGTCGAGATGACAAAGTTGGGAAATGCAAGTATTTTGTATGTCATCCCGACCAACGAGAGGGATCTTCTG
>CAWUIO010000166.1:0-10948 GCA_963922455.1 uncultured Microscillaceae bacterium | reverse complement strand
TGTATGTGAGTGGAAGAAGGTGCTGGAAACCGGGGGGCAGCTCCAAAAGGATGCCATTTTTTGATAATCTTGCTTTTCTGAACCAATTCGCACCGCAGCACCGGATTTTTTTGCCCAGTCTTGTAATACTTTCCCAGGACTACCGTATCTTGATATAAGAGATTGAAAACAAGAGCAACAAAAGATTAATTAATTTATAAAACTAGAATCGCGTGCATTCACTTTCCGATGAACAAATCATGTGGAAGGTCTGCAATGGACAAGTTGATCAGTTAGGGCTGCTTTTTGAGCGGTATCACCTCAAACTTTACAACTTTTTCTTGCGGACAACAGCCGATCAGGAATTAAGTCAAGACTTAACCCAGAATGTATTCGAGCGAATTCTCAAGTATAAAAAAACCTACAAGAAAGGGGCTTCTTTCAAATCCTGGTTTTACCGAATTGCCCGAAACGTGAAAATTGATCACTTCCGCAAACAAAAAATGAAGACTTCTTCTTTGGAGGAAGTTTATGCCGACCGCAACCTCGGCTTATCTGAAAAGGGAGGACAAAAAATTGAAAAGGACGAACGTGTCCGGATCTTGTATGAGTCCTTGAATCAACTGCCCGAAGACAAACGGGAAATCTTGGTACTTAGCCAGTTGGAAGAGCTGGAGTACAAAGAAATCGCGCGTATTTTCGAGATTACCGAAAACACAGCCCGAGTCAAAGTACACCGAGCCCTTAAAGCCTTGAAGGAAGTTTTTCATAAGAAATACTAAAATGAAATACGAAGATATCGAACCCCATTTACTCGATTATATACATGGGAATTTAGAGGAAGCCGACCATTACAGGGTACAGGCTTACTTAAAAGAGAACCCGGATTTTCAGCGGGAACTCGATGAGCTGGAGGAGACTTTACATTTTGTTCGCGACCTGCCTCTGAACGAGCCTGGCCCCGAATTAAAAATCAATTTTTATTCAAGCTTGCGGGAAGCCCAAAACCCTGCCGTGTCGCCCTGGGTAAGCTGGTGGGCCAGTTTTCGGCCTCAGCAATGGTTGGTTCCCAGCAATATGCGCTATTTGAGCCTGGCCATGGTGGTATTTATAATATTTGCCGCCGGTTATTGGACTTCCAAACAATTAAACAAGCCTCAAAATAGTCAGGCCCTCGCTCAAAAAGATACGGCTCTACCCAGTATCCCCCCTGAACAAGCATTAGCCGCCGAAGAAAGTAGTGAAGCCCTTCCCGAGCCCACCCGCCGGGATGAGGAGCTTTTGGAAAGGGAGGCAAGAGTTGAAGAACCACGCTTGACCGCGCAGGCTTCTCCTCCTAACGAAATAAGTAGCCCTCGAGCGGCCCCGTCTTCTCTAAGAAGTGAGTCGCTTTTTTCGGCTCCGGCCGGCCCAGCTCCCAATCAGGATGGATTTTCATCTAGTATGCCTACCATGGATATGGCAGATGATATCGGCGATGGTTTGGAAACAGAAAGAAGTTTTCAAAGGCGTTTGGTATTGGCCAGTCAAGTAAACAGTACGGAGCGTATGGCAAATGTTTATCAAGAACTGAGCGATAAGCGATCTACCGACGATCAAATTATTCAGGCCCTTATCCAGACTTTGTATAATGATCCTAACCCCAATGTGCGGATTGCCGCCATTGAAGCTTTGGAAAACTTTGCCAACCGGGACCAGGTTCAGACTATGATTGTACAAAGTTTGCCCCAGCAAAAATCGGCTCTGGTACAACTCACCACCTTGGATTGGATTGTAAAATACCGCATTCGTACCGGGATCCCCCCGATAAAAGAGTTACTCAAACAAAACGGATTACATCCCCGAGTGCGGGAGCAAGCGCAATTGGCTTTAGAAATTGTATCTTGATTAGTGAATTTATGAGACATAATTATAAAAAAAGACACCTACGGCTCCGGCATTGGAGTGCCCTAAGCGTATTCGTACTCTGGCTGAGTACGGAACCCTTAATGGCTCAGCAAGGAACAGAAACGTATTCTGAGAATAAACGCAGTTTTACGCATGGAGACCAGCAATTTTCTAACCCCACTGTACCGGGTACCCTGGTCGTACAGAAGGTCAAGGGTTCGCTCAAGATAGAAGGATATAATGGCCGGAATATTAAAATTGAAGCCCATCCTAAAACGGAGGCCTTGGCCAATTTTGGCATAAAACCAGATAGCCAACCTATTACTCTCCAAGTAGAAGAAAAAAATAATACCATGGTTTTGGAAGGGCCCGATGTACCTCAAGATTTGCAAATCTCCTTAAAGGTGCCGCGAAATACCTCCATCCAAATAGCCGACTGGCAATCTGGAGATATCACCATATACAATACCGACCGTTTTGTAGAGATTACGAGTGGGCAAGGAAATATTACCCTAAAAAACTTTAAGGGTTGGGCCAATTTGTATACCGAAGGAGGGAATATAGATGTGAGCTTTGAAGAGGTGATCCCCAATAAACCCATGTCTTTTTCGGCCCTGGGGGGAAATGTCGAGCTAGAGTTTCCCGCCCAAATGAAAGCTGACTTCCGCATTAAAAGCAATACTGGGCAAATCACGAATGCTTTTGGACCCTACGAACGCATCGCTTTTGAAAATTTAGGGCTCAGTTTGGAGAGAAAGCCTAGTGAGGATAAAGAACAGCCCCCTCATGATAAATCTAAAGAGCGGAATGATTCATCGATCTCCAAAAAGAAAAGCGTCCCTCAGCCCCAAAGGCAAACCACCTATCGCACCAAAGACGCCCAAGTGCCGATATATTCCCGCGACCGGGAGAGTGCCGCCCGGGTTCCTCAAGAACAAGTGTACATAGCGCAGGGTACCTACAATACGATAACCCCCATTCCCGGCCCGGTTATTCAGATTTCTTCCTACGATGGGAAAGTGATCATTAAGAAAAGGAAGTAGGCTTAAAAAATTTCAAAGAAAACCCGGACCCGTATGTAAGCCTGATCCGGGTTTTTTTGATGGACATAATTTGGATATCAGGGGTGTGTAAAAGTGTGTTTTGCCGTACTATATTTGATTTTTATAAAGCTGCGGTTTAAACGTAAGGGCCATAAAGGGTTCTTTTGCCAGCTTATAAGGTTCTTGTATAAAAGACACCCCAAAAAAAGGCAATGTAATGCACCTTGTCGAGATCAGTGAGGAATAGAAAAGCGAAGGGCCGAGCCAATTTTATATTAAGCTCCTCGATGGAGCAAACTGAGCGTTGCCATGACGTCTGCATAAAATAATCCGAGGCAAGAAGCTAGGGCACATACTGCCTTTTAAACTCTTCAAAATTTGGATCAGGGCATTTCCGAATTTTTAATAAAGTACATTTTACCCCTTTTGGAACTTCCTCCCTATCTAATCCTCTTGAGTAAAAAAACATAAGCCATGAACCAAACTATACTCCAAACCATCGGGAATACACCCTTGGTAAAATTGAATAAGCTTGCGCCGCCAGATAGCGCCGATGTTTTCGTCAAATTAGAATACTTTAATCCTACAGGCTCCTATAAAGATCGCATGGCTTTGGCTATGATTGAGGAGGCCGAAAAACGAGGCGATTTACGCCCAGGGATGAGCGTGGTAGAATGTACCGGAGGAAGCACCGGCTCCTCCCTAGCCATGATCTGTGCCGTAAAAGGCTATCCCTTTAGAGTAATTTCTTCCAATGCCTATGCCGAGGAAAAGTTGAATACCATGCGGGCTTTTGGGGCCGATTTGGATCTTGTGATAAGCCCTGAAGGTAAAATAACGCCAACTCTACTGCCTAGCATGATGCGTAAAGCCCGAGAAATGGCCCAAACGGGCAATGCGTATTACACCAATCAGTTTCACAATACGGATGAACTGGTAGGTTATGAGAAAATTGGCTTAGAGCTAAGGGAACAACTTGACCACAAAATAGATGTATTTTGTGCGGCCGTGGGTACTGCGGGCATGTTGATGGGAGTAGCCAAAAACCTGCGCCAGTCTGATCCTGGTATCCAAATAATAGCATTTGAGCCCGCAACTTCAGCCATCCTGTCTGGGGGAGAAGCTGGTTCTCATACCGTAGAGGGGGTAGGCGTCGGGTTTGTACCCCCACTTTTGGAAAAGGAATTTTATAATGAGGCCCGGGCTGTCCAGGAAACGGAAGGAAGGGAGATTGCCCGAAGACTAGCGAAGGAAGAAGGTATTTTTGCCGGCACGTCTACCGGATTGAATGTTTTGGGGGCCTTGCAAATTGCTGAGGAGCTTGGCAAAGGCCATACCGTGGTAACAGTTGCCTGCGATACCGGACTGAAATACTTGGGTGGTAATCTTTACCGGGATTAAGGGCAAATTTTGCTCATTTTGGGATATTCCTCACAAACCCGCCGAGGAACCCGGCGGGTTTGTTTGAAATACTATATGTTGGCTAATTTTCCATCTTTTGTAGGCGGGTGTGCAAGCCCTTGATTTCTTTGGTCGCTGAACCTCTTTTGGCAAAAATATCTTCCAAAGTTAAGGAAGTATCCTCGTAAAAGGCCCAGTTGGATTTTTCATTTATTTTGATGGATGAACCTTCCAAGCTCAATCCGGCAAATAGCCCACGGCTTCGGGCGTAGGAGTAAACTTCGGCTTGGAATTTATAGTTTGTACTGGCTCCCACCTCTCTTCCGGCTGGCCCGGCAGCAATAGCGGCATCGGCTCCCAGAGTGAAGTCTCCATTACCAATACGCTCGATAGTCTTGCGGTCCCGGAACACCAAAACAATATCGGATGATTGCCCTCCGATTTGTAATCCGATACTGCCTCCACTTATATTTAAAAAGGCCGGATTGCTCCAACTCCCGTCAGCTTCCCGTACCATCACAATCCCTTTTCCGTGACGGCCTCCTACGATTAGGCCCCCTTTGATAACGTGGGGGAAAATAGCCAGGGCTTCTGCTTGGTGTAGAAGAGCCGGGGGAATACCCTCTTCGGGGGCTTTGCTCAAATCGTCTAGGACATCAATGGCTTTAATGATCCGGTCATTTTCCTTATTTTTTTGGGCATAAGCCAAGCTAATCGAGAGAAATATACAAAGGCTTAGGCTGAGAATAATTTTCCAGTAGTTTGTCATGGTGATTTTATTGTTTTTATACGATTTATGTAACGTATATTCAATCTAGAAAATTTTAATCCGCCCGTATTCTATAAAGATTATCCCATTAAATGAGGCTTTTTGTAAAAAAACTTGCAATTCCTAAAGAAAAAATCCCCCTGGGAGCCCCAGAAGGATTTTACAGGTTCACTTCTTCATGAGAAGCGACCTTTACAAACTTACTTACTTAAAACAATCTTACATTGCTCTTGACTGTAAGGCGTTCTTAGCTGTACAATGTACAAACCAGCCGATAAGCCATTTCCTTGTTCGTCTTTTCCATCCCACTCAAGCGTATGTCTTCCTTCCGGAATAGACTCCTGACTTAATACACGAACCAATTCACCTTGTAAATCATAGATGAGCACTTTTACCGGCATTTCCTGATCGAGGAAGAAGCTCACTTCGGTAGATTGGGCAAATGGGTTAGGATATACATCTAAAGGATGGCTATCTTCTCGAGAACTTAGGCTTTCCTTGACCGAGGTTTCGGGCAGCAAATTGACAAAGGTCTTAGAAGAAGCCATGTTATGGAAGCTGAGGCTGAAGTCTTCATCTTTGGGTTCCTGAAGGGCTTTAAACGTTAAGGTGAAAAGATGAATCAGGCCTTTGCCCCCCTCTACATGGGCATGAGCCATTTTAAGGAGACCTTCCTCGATTTGAGTTTCATTAACTAGTGGGTTTTCAAAGCCTTGAGAACTTCCCCCCTCATAGCTAAGTAAAGAAAGGTGCTCGGTATTCCATGCTATCTGGGCCGAATAACTCCCTAGGGATTCATCTATTTGGCTCATATCTACATACACAGGCACCTCAAAAGTACCTTTCAGTCGGTCTTCATTTTGACGGTTTGCCGTAATGTGTACACTTGGCTCCGTAGATTTTAGAACCGATTGAGCGCTCGTTTTTGTCTTAACTGTTCCGGGACAGAAAGGCTCACCAATAGGATAAGGTACCGGTATTCCGGCATCAAAGCTTAGGATAATCAAGGCATCGGTGGTATTGGTATTACCATCGTCATTCACATCTCCAAACGCTTCGGCGATGCGGTTTTGAGCGGCCAAGGGAATAGGCAAGCCTACATCAAATGACATGAGGATTAAGGCATCGGTAGAATTGACGAGACCATCGTCATTTACATCACCTAATAAACCGGGCTTGCTAATCTCTACCCTACATACGCCAACAAAGAGTTGGGCCAGTAAGTCACGGAAGCTATACGCAGCGGCGGCAGCTTCAAATTCCACTTCAAAAGGTGCGCTACTTCCCACCGGGCCTATAGCTTTAAAGTGGGCCCGAAAAATATCTATGAGCCCTCCTTGACCATCAAAGCGCGCTCCATTGAATAAGATAGAGCCATGTACCTCATCTACATTCACTATGCCTGTGTATCCCGAAAGTAGTTCAGGGGAGCCGGCAAATTCATACAAACTGGGGTCCCACTTGAGACGAGCCGTAAAGCTGCCCAAAAGGGTATCTGGGGCGGGCGCATTGCGCATATCCACACAAACCGTTACGGGGAAGTGGCAAGATTGAGGGGCTTTTCCCGGACATTTTACCGTAGCCGTGGCCGAATTGTCCACTGGAAAACACAAGGCTTGTAGATTAAAGGCGCGGGTTCGTTCGCAACCATTGGTATCTATTACCGTCACAAAATACACATTGGCCGCTAAGTTGGAAGCTGTAGGGCCATTCAAACTTCTATCAAAATTCCAGACGTATTGATAAGGCGCTTGCCCCCCACTTACTTTAATTTTAATCAAACCATTTTTGGCTTCACAATCTGGCCGGATGATGGTGTCTATTTCTATTTGAATAGAATTTGAGGATTCCGGACAGGTTTGGGGATTCGGGAAACTCGGATCGTATATCTCAATGATACCATTATTGTTTAAATCCTCGGTTGATTCTTCAGAATCAGGCACATCATCGCCATCCGAATCTTCATCACAGCGGTTCGGAATGCCATCGCCATCTATATCTTCAGGAAATTGGTCTTCAAAACCATTGGATAGACTATCCCCATCGCAATCATCATTCTCTAGTTCGGGGAAGCCGGGCACATCCAGATAAAAGCTAGTACGGGCTACCCGGGTGAATGGCTCAACCACAATACCCGGGTCTTCGGGACCCTCAAATATGATTTCTCCGGGAATAAGTGTACTCGCCGCATCCACTTCAGCCCGGACAAGCACCTGGTAAACCCCTCGGCCATTGTATTGATTAAACGTAGCTAAAGTCGTTTGTAAAGGCTGGTTATAGTCAAACGAAATAGGCACAATCGAGCCATCCGGACGAATCACATTACCCGAAAAATTAACTCCATCGCCCGCTAAGTCGGCTACAAAACTTGCCGTGGCCGTGATTTCTACCACATCACTTTCCCGGGCAACTTTGGGCTGGGCATCGATCATCAGTTCAGGAGAGGGGTTCGTAGTATAAGCCAGTACGTGCCCAAAGGTATTGAAGGAAGCCGTTTGCGAACTAATGTTCATGCGCCACAAACCCTGGGTAGGAGCGTTGATACGAACAATCCAATAGTATACATCCTGAATTAAAACGATATTGTTATCAAAAGGGCGAAATATAGTCGTATCAGGAGATAGAAGCTCAAAGGTGGGAAACCATTCCTCGGGATTGGTATTACTAGATGACAAGAAAATGGTTATTTCTCCCGCATTTTCTTCAACGTCAAAGAAAAAGCTTTCAGACAGGGGCAATTGGGGGTCAGCAATTGGGTCGCCCGGGATGTTGATATCGGCCGCTACGGCAAATTTCGTCCGTTCCAAGATCAAGCTATGCCCTTGATGTTTGGCCGAAAGCTCCACATAAATAGGAGGCAGTTCATCGCCGGTTTGAGCTTCCAGAATTTCCCCTCCGGTTTCGCCGGCAATATCGGTCAAGAGAGGAATGTCGGCACCATTCCCCACCGGAATCGTAAAGACTTTAATATTATTTTCCTGCAAAAACCCTGAGGCGGACACGACCACTTCATTATTGGGAGGTGCCGTATTTTCCCCGTCGGAAAGCAAGAACATTGTGGGGTTGTTAGCCGAGTCTAAGCTCGAAATCACTTGAAAGCCCCCTTGCAGGAGTCCATCCTGTATGGCGGTAAACCCTCCGGCATTGATGGCGTTTAAATCGTCTTTAAAGTCATTGGCATTGCTAGGCAAGAGCGTTTCCAAAGACCGTACTACCGTAGCATCCTGATTAAAAGATACAATGGCTAAGTCGATGTTATTGGTCGTATTCAAATCAATAAAGGCTCTTCCCGCAGCTTTGGCATATTCTAATCGGCTTACATCTCCACTAACCCCAAAATCCGGATTGGGAGCATCCTCGATAGTCATACTGCCCGAGCGGTCTATAATCAAGGCCACCAAGTCTGAGCCCTCGATTTGTTCATCTATGATCAAATAAGCATCACAATTGCCGGGTTGGGCGGCTTCGGGAAGTCCCGCCGGAGCTGTGATACCAAACTCAGCAAATGTATTTACCAAGACCTCCCATTCTGATAGCCCACTGTAGATGAGCGAGTGGTGGGAGCTTTCGTAGCGCATTGTGGTGGTGTTATAACCCGGGCAGTAAAAATTAGAATTACATTCCATATCCATCAAGGCTTCGCAGGCAGGACTAGGGCAGGGGATGGCATCTCCCCGGACCGGATCGTGATTGATCGGAACCGTAAATTCGGTTTGGACGGTGCTTTGCATCAGGGTATTATTTTGGGCATCGGTAGTGCCAGACTCAAAGGCCGGGCCTAAGCCACAACCCTGGCTGTTGCGGCACTGCTCGCCATACTCATCTCCGAGGCACAAGGCGAGGTGCCCCAATTCGTGGGCCAGTACCCTGCCGTTTATATCGTCATTAAACAAGTTGATGTGGGCCCCATCCGCATCAAGATTGCAGAGGGAGGTGTTTGAACGTCCATTTTGGGGGTATATCCAAACGTCGGCCTGCGATTCGTTTACCGAACCTCCAGTGATCGTCACGAGTCCGAAGACCATTTGCCCATCGGTAGCATCACAAATGATGTCATTGGCATCTTCAATGGCCTGTCTAGCCCTTTGCAGATCGTTATCTGTCGGTACATAACGAAAGTTAATCGTGAAGTTAATCAAAGCCCGAATCCCGAAGGGGTTGGGGGGCGCGGCTACTATTGACCCGCCCCCGGCCATGGCCTGTTGCGTTAAGAGTGTAAGGAAAAGTCCCAGGAGAATACTCCTCCTGAAATCTTGAAATAGGCATACCCTATTTTGCTTAGACCATCTTGCATTAGAAAAGATTGTTTGTAACATAGTGAACTAGATTAAGTAAAGAACTATGTTATTTTATGTTTTGTAAAAACTTCTATCTACAAGACTATTGCTAATTTTAAGCTTTATTCCTTGTGAATAAAGCTTTTGGGGAGGTTTTTTGAGGATTTGATTTTGGGTTTATGTTTTTTAGGGCGCAATTATCCACGCCAAGGCTTTGGTCAAGACTTGGCAAAATCAACAGAAAGGAGAAAAGGCAGATAGGCTATGCCCTTACTACATCAGGAGGACCTACTACTTGAATTTTTGGAAAATAGGGCTTTAGGCCCCAAAACCAAGTCAGGGAGAGAAGCAACATTCCTGCAAGGATTATAGTAAAAAGTGAGGATAAGGGCCACAGCAAGTAGGCAATCAAAGCTGCCGAAATCAATAAGCGGGCAGGCTCTAACCAAGTTAACCAGACTTTTCCTTCAAAAAGGACACTGTTAAACCAGATGGACCAAATAATCAAGATGATGGAAATCATTTGCTTGTCCCAGGGTAGTTTGGCATACGATAGCATAAATGCCAGCGTGCCGGCGGTTATCAACAAGTATTGAAAGAAAGCGTACCAATTGATCGGGCCTGGGGTGAGCGAATGGTATTTTTGATACGAATCCCGGGATACTTCGGGTACCTGGATAGGCCCGCCCTCTTCGGCTGGGCGCCAACCTGTTTTGTTAAAGAGTACTTTCCATTTATTTTTCCATCCTTGAGTTTGCTGGGTTTGGTGTAAAACCTGCTTAAAATGAGAAAAATTGGCCCAGATGGGGTTAAAACTATTCAAGGGGGTCGTGATGCCGTAGGTAGGTCTTTCTTCCTCCACCTGGAAGGTCCCAAACATGCGATCCCAGATGATAAAAACCCCCGCGTGATTTTTATCGATATACTTGGGGTTTCGTCCGTGGTGTACCCGATGGTGAGAAGGGGTATTCATAAACCACTCCAAGAATCCCATTTTATCGATCAACTCCGTGTGAATCCAAAATTGGTACGTCAAATTGATGGCACTTACCCAAACCAGCATCTCCGTAGGGTATCCCAGGAGGGCCAGGGGAATATAAAACGGGGTGGTAAAGATAAACTGAAACCAACTTTGGCGTAGGGCTACCGAAAGGTTATAATCCTCACTTTGATGATGTACCACGTGTCCGCCCCAAAACAGGTTGATCTCGTGGCTCATACGATGGGCCCAATAGTATAAGAAGTCGTAGGCAATAAAAAGTATCACAAAATTAAGCGCATTGACTTCTTGTTTAAAAAAAGCCCCATGGTGGTAAATCAACTCATAGCTTGTAATCGGGATCAGGATTTTAAAAAACAAACCCAGGGTTTGCTGTCCAATACCTATATTAATATTGCTGATCGCATCGTTCCAGCGATAATAGCGGGTCTTCTGTATATTATCCACCAATATTTCCACTCCCAAAAGAAAGAAGAATAGGGGGATGGATAAGATAATCGGGTTAAAGTCCATTGTCTGTAATCTTTAGGGTGTCACCATCAATGCCTAGGGGCTGCCCCCCGGTTTCCAGTACTTCTTCAATTCGTATACC
>CAWUIO010000165.1:0-11146 GCA_963922455.1 uncultured Microscillaceae bacterium | reverse complement strand
GACGGCGGCGAAACCTGGACCAAACTCAAAACCGGACTTCCTCAAGGCTACCTAGGGAAAATTGGCTTGGCCATCTCCCCGCAACAACCGGATGTACTCTACGCCGCTATTGAGCTTAACCGTACCCAGGGAGCCGTGTACCGCTCGAGCAACCGAGGCGCTTCTTGGACGAAAATGTCGGATGCCGTTTCTGGCGCTACCGGGCCCCACTACTACCAAGAACTTTACGCTTCTCCCCATCAATTTGACCGTTTGTACTTGATGGATGTACGCATTCAGGTGTCTGATGATGGAGGGAAAAACTTCCGCCGCTTAAAGGAGCAATACAAGCACTCCGACAATCACGCCATCGCTTTCCGGGCCGATGATCCAGATTATCTCCTGGTAGGTACCGATGGAGGCCTTTATGAAAGCTTTGATTTGGCTCAGAACTGGCGTTTCACAGCCAACTTGCCTACCCTACAATATTATAAACTAGCGGTAGATGATGCTGAGCCTTTTTATAATATCTACGGAGGTACTCAAGATAATAATAGCCATGTGGGCCCTTCCCGTACTGACAATGTTCACGGGATCCGCAATGATGACTGGCGAATAGTCTTGTTTGCCGATGGGCACTAACCCGCCATTGAGCCGGGTAATCCCGATATCGCCTACGCGGAGTGGCAGCAAGGAAACTTAGTCCGGGTAGATCGTACCAATGGGGAAATAGTGTATATCCAGCCCCAGCCCGAAGAAGGGGAAACCTACGAGCGCTTCAATTGGGATGCCCCTATCTTGGTAAGCCCCCACAAGGCCACCCGTTTATATTATGCTTCCCAGCACGTTTGGAAATCAGAAGATCGGGGTGATAGCTGGACGCGTATTTCGGGTGACTTGACCCGCAATCAAAACCGCCTGGCCCTCCCCATTATGGGTTCTACCCACGGATGGGACGCACCTTGGGATGTCAATGCCATGTCTAATTATAATACCATCACTTCCCTGGCCGAATCGCCCAAACAAGCCGGTTTGTTATATGCCGGGACCGATGATGGAATTATTCAAGTAAGCGAAGATGGAGGAGACAATTGGCGTAAAATTGAGGCGGGTTCTCTGCCTGGGGTTCCCTCGACCGCATTTGTAAACGATATCAAGGCCGATCTGTATGATGCCAACACGGTATATGTAGCCTTGGACAATCATAAATACGGAGACTTCAAGCCCTACTTGTATAAAAGTACGGACCGGGGTCGCACTTGGAGCACCATGAGTAGCAACATCCCCGACCGTACCCTACTTTGGCGTATAGTACAGGATCACGAAAAAGCCGACCTCTTCTTCCTAGCTACGGAGTATGGGATCTACTTTTCCGTAAACGGCGGAGATCAATGGGTGAAACTTAAAGGAGGGGTACCCACCATTTCTTTCCGAGACTTGGCCATCCAGCGCCGAGAAAATGATTTAGTGGGGGCATCCTTTGGTAGAGGTTTTTACATTTTGGATGATTACAGCGTCCTCCGTGAAGTTTCGCAATCGCAAATGTTGGCAGAAGCGACCCTCTTCCCTACACGCAAAGCCTGGTGGTATGTCCCGCAACAACCCTTGGGAGGTAGTAAGAAAGCCAATCAAGGAGCCTCCTATTATGTAGCCGATAATCCTCCTTACGGGGCTACTTTTACCTATTACCTCAAAGATGGGTATAAGAGCTTGAAAAAGACCCGTATGGAAGCGGAGAAAAAGCAAGTAAAGAATAATCAAAGCGCCAGTTTTCCGGGTTGGGATAATTTGGAAAAGGAACGTATGTCTACAGATCCTAAGGTATGGCTTGTAGTCAAAAATGCATCCGGAGATGTGGTCCGTAAAATTACCGGCCCTACTACCCCAGGGATGCACCGGGTGAGTTGGGATTTATCTCGCCCCCTACCTACGGCTATTGAACTGGATGCCAAAGGCTCCAGCGGGAATTTCTTTGGGGGCGGTGGCATGAAAGTAGCCCCTGGCACTTATACCGTTACGCTAGCCAAAGAAATTAATGGAGAAATTACTCCATTGGCCGATCCTATGTCTTTTGAAGTGGTTCCCCTTCGTGACAAAGGCGCTATTGCTGGGGCAAGCCCCGAGCAAGTGGCTTCTTTCTGGAATGATTTGGCCAATACCATGCGTGATCAATCGGCTACTAACTTGAGCCTGAACAAGAGTATGTCTAAGTTGAAAGCTATGCAAAAGGCCCTTTCTCAGGCGAACAATGCCCCTGGTGATCTGGAAAAGCGTCTGTATGATTTGCGAATGAAAATTATGGCATTGGATACAGAACTTAATGGAAACCGGAGCAAGCAAGAAGTTGGAGAGAAAACCTCGCCCACCTTGTCGAGCCGTATTCAGGCCGCTACTATAGGAACCATGTTCTCTACCTATGGCCCAACCCCCACCCATAAACGGAGTTTGGAAATCGCCCAGAAAGCGCTGACAACGATTAAGAACAAATTGGCCCAAGTGGTTAATCAGGATATTCCTAATCTGGAAAGAGCCTTGCGTGATGCCGGTGCCCCATGGATTGAGGGACAAGCCTTTCCCATTGGTCCGGAGGAATAAGCTATTTTACCCTTATGTTACATGTAGAAACCCTAAGCAAGTCATTGGGCTTGGTTAGGGTTTTATCGTTTGCTAGGTGTCCATCAGTTAAACGCCTCACTCTTATTGGCTTAGGGATGGAACGGCATGTTTGAGCTCGTATGGCCTTGTGGGGAAAGGCAGCGAGTAGTGACAGCCCGACCCGCGCGCCGCAATTTTCAATTGGAAAATAGAAGTACCTTGCGCGGGGAAGCTCCAGATACGTACAATACACTATTGCTCAGAGCTCTAATCCAATATTTAATTAGATATACCGGTTGATTAAATTTTCTAAATACTCCTGCTTCCCACTTTTACTTTGGGGTTCCCCGGCTTGTATGGCCAAATCTCTCAGCTCCTCTAAGGTTAATTCTCCGGCTTCAAATGCCTTTCCTTGGGCAGAATCAAAGGAGATATAGCGATTTTGTCGCATTTTTCGGTATTCCGATTTCTCAAGAATATTGTTTGCGATCAATAAGGCCCGGGCAAAATTGTCAATCCCTCCAATATGGGCGTGGAAAATATCGGATAAATCGGTGGAATTACGCCGGATTTTGGCATCAAAGTTTATCCCTCCACTTTGAAAACCACCCGCTTCCAAGATAACCAACATGGTCTCGGTTAACTCATACAAATCAACGGGAAACTGATCGGTATCCCAGCCATTCTGGTAATCGCCCCGGTTGGCATCGATGCTACCAAACAAACCGGCATCGACGGCCACTTGTACTTCGTGTTGGAAGGTATGGCCGGCCAAGGTGGCGTGATTAAACTCAAGATTTAATTTGAAATCATCCATTAAATCAAACTCTCGTAAAAAGCCAATTACGGTAGCCGCATCAAAATCGTACTGGTGCTTGGAGGGCTCCATAGGCTTTGGTTCAATCAAAAAAGAACCGGTAAAACCGTTTTTCCGGGCATAATCGCGGGCCATATGGAAAAAGCGGGCCATATGCTCCCGTTCTCTTTGCATGTGGGTATTGAGCAAGGATAGGTAGCCTTCTCGCCCTCCCCAAAAGACATAGTTTTCCCCTCCTAGTTTGATGGTAGCATCCAAGGCATTTTTTACTTGGGTAGCGGCATAAGTCACGACTTGAAAATCGGGATTAGTGGCCGAGCCATTCATATAGCGGGGGTGGGAAAATAAGTTAGCGGTTCCCCACAAGAGTTTTACCCCGGATGCCTGCTGCTTTTCTAGGGCATAGTCTACCATTTTGTGCAATCGCTTTTCTGACTCGGCAATCGTGTCGGCTTCGTCAATCAAGTCATAGTCATGAAAACAGTAATAGGGTACGCCGAGCTTGGTAAAAAACTCAAAGGCGGCATCCATTTTATCGTAGGCCCTTTGTTCCGGATCACTATGTTCCAACCAAGGGAAATCGTGCGTAGGCTGCCCAAAAGGATCTGCTCCGGTAGTACCAAAGGTATGCCAATAGGCCACCGCGATGCGTAGGTGTTCTTTTAGGGTTTTCCCAGCAAGGGCCTGATTTTCATCATAATATCGGTATGCCAAGGGGTTGTCTGATTCTCTTCCCTCAAATGGGATTTTTGTTATATTGGGAAAATACGCCCGATTGCCAATTAAAGGTTTCATAGGCTATGATACATTTTGCTTTATCCTAAACAGCAAATTTTATATATTAGGTTCATAGTCTTGCTTTTTAATTTAACCCTATGTATCTCCTCGGAATTGATTTAGGCACATCTTCCGTAAAAGCGGTTGTGCTCGATGCACCAAGTGGAAAAGCCTTGGCTTCTGCCCAGTATCCTGATGTAGAAGTTCCCATCGATGCCCCCCAAACAGGCTGGGCCGAACAAGATCCCGAAGTTTGGTGGGAGTGCACCCAAAAAGCTATTCAAAAAGTTTTTTCTGAATATCCCCACTTGAAGCCAGACCTGAGTGCTATCGGCATTGCATACCAAATGCACGGTTTGGTCTTAGTAGACCAAGAGCAGCAAGTACTCCGCCCATCCATTATATGGTGTGATAGCCGGGCCGTCGAAATTGGTCACCAGGCTTTTCAGGCCATTGGCCCTGCCCAATGTTTGTCTCACCTACTTAATTCTCCTGGCAATTTTACGGCTTCCAAACTACGATGGGTACGGGAAAATGAGCCACAGATTTTTGAAAAAATTCATAAAGTCTTGCTCCCGGGAGATTTTCTGGCTATGCGGCTTACGGGCGAGCTTAATACTACACTCTCGGGCCTTTCCGAAGGTACTTTTTGGGATTTTAAAGAACACCAAGTAGCTTCTTTTTTGCTAGATCACTACGAAATCCCCGCCGATTATCTTCCTGAAATTGTGCCCACCTTTGCTCCCCAAGGCTATCTCTGCCAGGATGCCGCCTCTATTTTAGGGCTTCCAGCAGGCATACCCCTCAGCTACCGGGCCGGCGACCAACCGAATAATGCCCTCTCTCTTCAAGTCATGGAACCCGGAGAAGTGGCCGCCACCGCCGGCACCTCCGGGGTAGTTTATGGCGTAAGTGATCAAATCAAATACGACCCCCAGTCCCGGATCAATACCTTTGCCCACGTCAATCACGAAAAAGAACAAGATCGCTTAGGAGTCCTCTTGTGTATCAACGGTACGGGTATCCTCAATCAATGGCTCAAAAATCAACTTTTGCTGGGGCAAATAGACTACCCTAAGATGAATGAACTCGCCTCGCAGGTAGGCATTGGTTCAGACGGGCTTGTCGTCTTGCCTTTTGGCAATGGAGCTGAACGGATATTCCAAAACCGGGCCCTGGGTGGTCAAGTCCTGCACCTAGATTTTAATCGCCACCAGTTGCCACATTTGCTGCGGGCCGCTCAAGAAGGAATTGTTTTTGGCTTGCAATACGGGTTGGAGATTATGCAAGAAATGGGGATGCGTCCTCGTGTCATTCGGGCCGGACACGCGAATATGTTCCTCAGTGCGATCTTTCGGGAAAGTTTGGCGGGGGTAAGTGGCATTCCCATCGAGCTCTACCAAACCGATGGGGCCGAAGGAGCCGCTCGGGGTGCCGCTCGGGGCATAGGCCTCTTCGATCAATGGCCTGATATGGCCCGAGGCTTGGAAAAAACCCATTATATTACTCCAAACCCTGCCCATGCCCAGGCATATCAAGAGGCCTACCAAGGCTGGAAGGCACAACTACCTCAATAAAAAAATATCCAGGGGCTGCCCCCGGCGTTCACCCAGGTTTTCCCTAGGAAAGTCGGTGCCGCCGGGGTCGGGCTCTCACTACTCGCTGCCTTTCCCCGCAGGGCCTACACGAGCTCAAACATGCCGTTCCATCCCTCAGCCGATTACGTGCAGGCTACCCTTCCTCCCTCAGAAAAGCAAACATCCAAAGATCAAAAAAAACGACATTACTTCTACATTAAGAAGCCCAGACAGAAAAGAATCTCAATTATACTTGCGGGCTTTCCTCAAAAATTGCCAGCGGACGAATAGACCAAAGGCCAACATAAAGAGCCCCACCATACCCAGGAAAATCTGCTCAAAATTGCTTTCCCAAAAGGCATCGATTTTAGCCCTTTTGGGATTATCTTGGTGGTAAATCACATCAACTTCTTGCCCAATCACGTAGGGAAAAAAGTCTACGTTTTGCTCTAGTTCACTCAAAAATGTAATCTCTTGCCCCTCCAGGGTCTTAAAACGCACCCATGGCGAGCGATAAATGGCTTTTTCGTTGATATCAAAAACGGCCCCCTTTACCCGGACACCCTTCGCTTCTAGTTCATTCTGGGCCAGCAAAAAGGAAAAACCATACACGGAAACTATCAGGCCCAAGAAAAAAATGACAAAGCCTACATAGGAAGCGGTTTTATATGCACTCATGGAAAAAATTTGGGTGGTACTGTATTATGTATCCCACAAGGATTAGTCCAGGGCCCAGGTACCCTCTACCTGCCCAATTTGATTCATGTAAGTAATCTACAGATCCTTATTAAATGGGATGAAACCTCTATCAAAAAAGCAAGGAAAGAACAAAATTCCTTCCTTGCCCAATTACAGGTTAAAAATATATATATCACACCTCTCCTAGGGTTCACGTCCTCGGCTAGGCCTAGGATCTTAATTTACCCGGTTTCGTTCATCTACCGAACCCGTCTGCCTACGGGAAGCTTTTTTGAGTTGGGTATTGCCCAGGTTCCAGGATACGCTTAGGCGAAAGATGTTTCCTTCTAAGTTGTAGTTCCAGTCATTATAGATATTCACTTGCGGCTCATCGTAAATGATATTAAAGAAAGACCCCAAGTTGAACATATCATTCCAACTCAGGCTCAATTTGGTATTTTCTCCTAGCTTCTTTTGTAGGCCCAGGTTCATGGAAACCACCCCCGGCCTCCGCCCAAAACCAAATACTTGGGCGGAGCGGTAATTGGTAGTAAACTCCAGGCCAAAGTCCTTGGGAAGCGTAAAATTTTGCACGGCATTGAGGGTCACGTAGCGATTGGTCTGGTTGAGGATTTGGTTTTCCACAATGGGCTGGGACTTTTGCCAGTAGGCCGAAACATTCCACCGGCTCTCCCACCACTTGGTCCACTCCTGTGAGTAACTTACATTGAAGGAAGCCACTTCCAAATTGGCCATGTTTTCGGCTCGGGAAATATTGAGGTTTTCTTCGGGAACCACCACCGGCTGGTAAGAAATCGGGTTTTCATAGTCGGTATATTCCAGGGATATGACCAAGTCTTTGTGTTGATAGCTACTTTTAAAATTCCTACTGGTCGTAGGCACTACCGTGGGGTTACCGGCCAGAACCGTATTAACCCCCCAGAAAAAGAAAGCTGGAGCCAGTATCGTAAAAGCGGGACGGGTAATCCGTTCGCTATAGGCCCACTGCAACTGATGATTTTCTTTGATTTGATAGCTTAAAAACACACTAGGAAACCAACGCCCGAACTCCTGCACCAGGATTGTTTCCAACATCTCGCTTTTTAAGTGGCTATCGTAATATTCGTAGCGTAAACCTGCCTGGGCATTCCATTTTTTATGGAAGGTATACCGAGCCGAAAGGTAAGCTGCCCCGATGTACTCTTCCATTTCGTAATCATCGGTAAAGCGAGGGTCAAATACTTTTTCTCCGTCTTCTAAGTTGGCAAGGGCCACATCATTTTCAAATTGGGAGTAGGTTCCTTTAAGCCCCCAGGCTACGTTAAACTTATCTGTCAGGTCGTGGGCCCAGTCCAGTTTGGTGACGTGAATATCTATGGGCGTTCTTTTGGTGGATTCAAATTGATTTTCCCGAAGTAGTAGGCCATCCGGGCTCCGTACATCTTCATCATATTGGGTGGGGTTATCGTCCCAGTACAGGAGGTAATCATAGTTGAAGGTAAAACGGCTTTTCTCCCCGAAACGGTGAGTCAAGCTAATATTACTTAATAGGTGAGACCAGGTATTAATCTCCTGAGCCCGCAAATAGGATAGCTCCGTGCCTTGAGCCGCATCGGCAACCGTAGTCAGGGTTTGAGCATCCAAATCCCAATCGCGTAGGTAGCCTGAAACCAAAACACCCAAGTCTGTGCGGGGGCTGAGGGCATAATCCAGGCCTATCCGTCCATTGTATAACTGAATACTTGCTGGCCTATCACTATGGATGGTCGTTCTTATGAGGTTTTCATTAAAAATGATCCGGCGGTCGATGGTAAAGTCTTGCTGTACCAGATCATAGTTTCCACTAAAATCCCCGTAGAGATTGAGCTTTTTCTTTCTATAATTCCAATTGAGGGAGCCCCCGGTTTTAGGGCGTGCCCCATAACCTACTTGGAGGCTTAAGTTGGCATTTGTCCCCTCATCTTCCCTTTTAATCGTGACAATATTGATAATACCGGCATCCCCTTGGGCATCAAAGGAGGCAGGTGGAGTAGTAATGAGTTCTATTTTTTCCAAGTTGTCCGAGGGCAGGCTTTGCAATAACTGGATCAGTCCGGCCATTTCCATCCGCATCAACTTGCCATTGAGCATTACCATGACTCCAGATTTGCCTTGCATGGAAATTTGATTATTGACCCGGTCTATTTCAATCCCCGGAGATCGCTCCAAAATTTCCAAAGCATTGGACCCGGCCGAGGTAATGCTGCTTTGCACATTGACCACAGTTCGGTCAATCTGCTGCTCCAAAAAAGGTTTTTTGGCCTGAATCACAATCTCCTCTAGGAGTTCGGCATCTTCTGCCAAAACAAATGACTCAGAAATTTGATAGGCTTGTCCTTCTCCTCCCCCTTCTTGAAGCAGAATCCCTCCTGAACGTACTGTCTGGTACCCCACCATACTTATTTCCAAATAATATATCCCTTGAGGCACTTGGGTCAATGAGAAAATCCCGTCTTCCTGAGAAACAACTCCTT
Source organism: uncultured Microscillaceae bacterium (assembly GCA_963922455.1). Taxonomy (GTDB): domain Bacteria; phylum Bacteroidota; class Bacteroidia; order Cytophagales; family Microscillaceae; genus CAWUIO01. Next base: position 2,210 of record CAWUIO010000165.1, on the reverse strand, counting down.
TGATAAAGGAGCTGTCTGCTTCAGAAAATAAAAGCACATTTACATAAGCCATCGGCTGAGACTGCTTATCTTCTATGCGCCCCAGGATATCCGTTTGCCCCTTAACTTCAAAAAAGGCCAAAAGAAATAGTAATAAAAGTAAGTTGGTTTTCATGGTCTTACGGGTTTTTGATCAAATGAAACACCTTTGGCCGACATTTGGAGAGAATAATGCCCAAGCTAGCCTTAGGGAGGATAGAAGGTTTGTACAAGCTACCGAGCCTTATTTGTCCCGATAGGGCAGACTTTGGTACCTTGGAAAGAGGCTTTGGTCCTTTTTTGGAGATTTAGCAGGAGATTTTGCGTATTTTTCAGTGTGATTTTAATAGAAAAGACATATACAAGTTGGACTTGGGAGCGAATCTCCCGCCATATCGTGTACTGGGGGGCTTGGCTACTCTTTTATGCCATAATTAATAGTACCTATAATGATGATAGCCTGTGGAAATGGGCTAAGTTGGAATTGCTGGTCATGACCATTAAGCTTCCTATTACTTATTTTGTGATCTATTATTTGGTACCTTATTTCCTCATCCGGAAAAAATACCTTTCCTTCTTTATCTTGTTTCTCATAACGGTCTGCTTCGCTGGCTTGCTGCTGTGGGCTTTGGATGTGTATTACGTGTATGTATACATCGTGGTGTGGGAAGTAAAAACTTTTTGGTCTACCAAGATCATCTACAAAGCACTGGACTTAGCCTACATAGTTAGCCTGCCCAGTGCTTATAAACTGCTGCAATACCAGATCCGTCAAGAACATATCACCCGAGAGATTGCCGAACAAAAACTGGGGGCCGAGCTAAAGTTGCTCAAAAGCCAACTTCAGCCACATTTCCTATTCAATACTTTAAATAATTTATACGGTCTGGTACTGACCCACGACGATCGGGCCCCGCAAGTACTCTTGCAATTATCCGAAATGATGAGTTACATGCTCTACGAGTGCGATGCGCGCTTTGTCACCCTCAAAAAAGAAATTACCAATTTGCAAAACTACATTGCCCTAGAAAAGATCCGTTATGGCAAGCGCTTGGACATTTCTTTTGAAACCGCAGGAGACATTTCCAATCAAGTAATTGCCCCATTACTGCTCATCCCCTTTGTAGAAAATGCCTTCAAGCACGGAGTAGCCCCCCACGAACACACTTCCTGGGTACGGATAAACCTGTGGGTGGAGGGTAAAGTCCTTCAATTTATGATTGAAAACTCCGTTTTGGATGAAAGCCCTCCTCAGAATAGCCCCAATTGTGGAATTGGCTTAAAAAATGTAAGCAAACGGCTTGAGCTGGTCTATCCGCAGAAGCATCAATTGGATATTCGGCAGGAGGATAGCTTTTTGGTTCAACTTAAAATTCAACTAAGCCATGAAATGTCTGATCGTGGATGATGAAGAAATGGCCATCCAGGTTATCGAGAACCACTTACAATTCGTACAAGGTATGGAGGTGGTAGGCCGATACCACAATGCCATGGAAGCTTTTTCGGCCTTGCAAAGTCAGAAAATCGACCTCATGTTTTTGGATATTGAAATGCCCAAAATGACGGGCTTGAGCCTTCTGCGTTCGCTTAAAAACCGCCCCTGGGTAATCCTCACCACGGCCCATCGCGAATTTGCCCTGGAAGGCTATGACCTAGATGTGATTGATTATCTCTTAAAGCCCATTGCTCTTGACCGCTTTCTCCAAGCAGTAGCCAAGGTGTTTCGTTGGGAAAATCTGCAAGAGCATCGCAGTCATAAGCCCCAACACCTGGAAACCCCCACAGAAAGCCCAAGCTTTTTCTACATAAAAAGCGAGAGGCAATACACCAAGATCCTGTTAGAAGAGATGCTGTATATCGAGAGTATTCGCAATCATGTGAAGATCGTTACTACGAGTGGGGTGCATACCACCTTGATGGGGATTAGCCAGCTTGAGGAAAAACTCCCTCCCCAGCACTTTATTCGGATACACCGCAGTTATATCGTAGCTACGTCCAAGATTCGGCAGTTTTCTCCCAGTGAGCTGAGCATCGGGGATAAAATTTTATCTATTGGGAGCTTGTACCGGCAAGAAGTACTACGACGCTTACAAAAAGATCTTATTTAGCCAGGTGTCCCGGCTTAGGGATAGAGCGGTAGGGCTGTCCGAAAAGCCAATATATTGATCTTAGAAACTCAGAACTCCCTATTC
>CAWUIO010000164.1:0-11157 GCA_963922455.1 uncultured Microscillaceae bacterium | reverse complement strand
GAGGGTCTCAGCCCACTCCTTTTAATGAAGAGGCGCCCATCCCTAAGCCAGGTTTTGCTAGGAATAGGGAGTTCTGAGCTTATAAGATCAGTATATGGGCTTTTCGGACAGTCTTAGGTGGTCTGTCGGGGGACAGGCCACTGGACTATTCCCATTTTTTCTCTCTCTTGTCCGAGTTCCTGGCTCACGGTTTCCGGCTCTCAAAAATGGCTTAGGGATAGAGCGGCCTGTTTGAGCCCGCCGCTGGCTGTGGGTAAGCCGGCGAGTAGCGAAAGCCCGACCCGCGCCGCCTTGGTTTTTGAAGGAGCCAGGATGTGAGATTGCGCGGGGAAGCCCCTTATTTTCTAAAAACTTGGCAAAAGAATACCGAGCACTTTCTTCCTGAGCATTTTCTGAATGGAGAGGTTCAATAATGCTTATTTTCATTAATTTTACAGCCCGGGATTTGACCCCGGGGGAATTAATAGATTGCTTCTTATGAGCTTAGACAAAAAATACAATCCGGAGCAGATTGAATCCAAGTGGTACCAGTACTGGATGGATCAAGGCCTTTTTCATTCCGAACCTGATGCACGGGAGCCTTATACCATCGTCATCCCGCCGCCTAATGTAACGGGGGTTTTGCACATGGGCCATATGCTCAATAATACCATCCAAGATGTCTTGATACGAAAAGCCCGCATGGAAGGGAAGAATGCTTGCTGGGTACCGGGTACCGACCATGCTTCTATTGCTACTGAGGCCAAAGTGGTCAAAATGCTCAAAGAAAAAGGAATTGCCAAAAGCGATATTTCTCGAGAAGAATTTTTGGAGCATTGCTGGGAGTGGACGCATAAATACGGGGGTATCATCCTGGACCAGTTGAAGAAATTGGGCTGTTCTTGTGATTGGGAACGCTTGTCATTTACCATGGACGAGTCTCGCTCGGAGGCGGTAATTGATGCCTTTATCGAGCTCTATAAACGCGGCTACATATACCGCGGGCTCCGCATGGTAAACTGGGACCCTGAGGGGAAAACGGCCGTTTCGGATGAGGAAGTAGTTCATAAAGATGTTAACTCAAAGCTCTACTATTTACGCTATAAAATTGTGGGTAGCGAGGAGTATGTGACCATTGCGACAACTCGCCCAGAAACAATCTTAGGCGATACGGCCGTATGTATTAACCCAAATGATGAGCGGTATACCCACTTACACGGAAAAAAAGCATTGGTGCCTATGCTTGAGCGGGAGATTCCGATCATCTTAGACGACTATGTGAGCATGGAGTTTGGTACTGGGTGTTTGAAAGTGACACCCGCCCACGATATCAATGACTACGAGCTGGGTGTCAAACATAAGTTGGAAATTATCGACACCCTGGACGAAGACGGAAAACTCAGTCCAGCCGCCCAAATAGAAAAGTACATTGGCCAGGATCGTTTTGTGGTTCGCAAGCAAATCGCCAAAGACCTGGACGAGATGGGGCATTTGGTAAAAGTAGAAGAGTATCAAACCCAGGTTGGGACTTCAGAAAGAACAGGGGCCGTCATTGAGCCCCGCTTATCTAGGCAGTGGTTTCTGGCGATGAAAGAGATCGCTCAGCCGGCATTGGACAATGTACTCAATGATACTGTACAGTTTCATCCGCCCAAGTTTAAGAACATGTACCGAAGCTGGATGGATAATGTACGGGACTGGTGTGTTTCGCGGCAATTGTACTGGGGGCACCGCATTCCGGCCTATTATTTACCCAATGGGGAGTACGTAATTGCCAAAAATGCTGAGGATGCCCTAAGACTGGCCCAGGAAATAGAGCCTCAACTCAAAGCGGAAGATTTGCGACAGGAAGAAGATGTACTGGATACCTGGGCTTCTTCGTGGCTTTGGCCTATATCGGTTTTTGGAGGTATTGAAGATCCAGACAACAAGGATCTCAATTATTACTACCCCACCAGCACTTTGGTAACGGGTTTTGATATTATATTCTTCTGGGTGGCGCGGATGATCATTTCGGGCTATGCCTTCCGAGAGGAACTGCCTTTTAAAAATGTCTATTTTACGGGGATGGTACGGGACAAACAGCATCGTAAGATGTCCAAACAATTGGGGAATTCTCCTGACCCCTTGGAATTGATGAAGGAGTTTAGCACCGATGGGGTACGTTCGGGTATTTTGCTGAGTAGTCCTGCGGGCAATGACTTGCTTTTTGACGAAAAACTCTGTGAACAGGGGCGTAATTTTGCCAATAAAATCTGGAATTCTTTCCGCCTTATTCAAGGTTGGGAAGTAGATCCAAAATTGGAAACTCAAAATCACGTGGCGGTGGAGTGGTTTGAAGTAGCCTTAAACCAGGCCATTAGGGAGATGGAAGCTTACTTCAAAGACTTCCGTATTTCGGATGCCTTGTTGACGATCTATAAGTTATTCTGGACAGACGCTTTTTGTTCATGGTTTTTAGAGATTATCAAGCCTAGTGATGGGAAACGCATTGATGCCTTTACCTACGAAAAAACGATTGCTTTCTTTGATGCACAATTAAAGATCTTGCACCCCTTTATGCCTTTTATCACCGAAGAACTTTGGCAGAATATCGAAGCCCGCCAAGAGGGAGAGTCTATCTGTGTGGCTCCTTACCCTCAGGCCCAAGCTGTGGGTGATACGAGCATCCTGGAAGAGGCTCAATTGGCCTTTGAGGTGGTTACTCAGGTCCGTAATGTACGGAGTTCCAAGCAAATTTCTCCCAAAGAAGCTTTGAGCTTATCCATCAAAACGGCTAGCCGGGGCGTATTTGAAAAGTTTGGGCCCATCATTCAAAAGCTGGCCAATATTACCGAGATTCATTTTGTAGAAGAAGCCGTGGAGCAAGCTGCCTCTTTCTTGGTAAAAAGCCACGAGTTTTACGTGCCAGTTGAAGGGAAAATAGACGTAGAAAAGGAATGCGAAAAGATGAAAAAAGACCTGGAGTATCAGCAAGGTTTTTTAAAGGGCGTGCAAAAAAAACTATCAAACGAACGTTTTGTTAATAATGCCCCGGCTCAGGTAGTGGCCAATGAAAAGCAGAAAATGGCCGATGCGGAGTCAAAGATCAAGTCTTTGGAGCAGTCCATTCAAGATATGTGTGGCTAGGGTTGAGGGAATGTTCCGGTCTATCAATTTGTTTTACGTATAGCAAACGGATAAACCTATGAAAAAGAACGGAATGTTCCTTAGCTTCTTCCTTCTCGTTATAGGGCTTCAGGCTCAGGAAGTTGCTACGTACAAAACCCTGCATGATCAAGGCAGAACGGAGGCAAGGAAAGGAGAGTGGCAAGCCGCCCTAAAGAGTTATGATCAGGCTATTTCTCGGATGCCCTATTACAGTATGTTGTATTTTGACCGAGCGATGGCCCATTTAGAATTAGAGCAATTTGATAAAGCTAAGGCAGATTTTAGCCTGGCCATCCAAAAGCGTCCCTCCTTTCCTCAAAGTTATAAGTACCGAGGGATTGCCAACATCGAGCTGGGCTTCTACATCGAAGCCAGACAGGATTTGCAAGAATACTTGCGCATGACGCCTACGGACGGGGAAGCCCAGGAATATTTACGGATGAGCCAACAAGCTTTGTATCGAGTAGAACAAGCTCAACTTGCCGATGCCCAGGCGATCATTCAATCCCAAAATCAAGAAGAAAGTTACCGACGAGAGCTACGTCGCCGTCGTCGTCGTCGGGTAATTTGGGGTAGCGTGGTTCCTTTGGCCGTTTGGACGGGTGCTTGGTGGATATGGCGCTAAAAATTTTCAGTAGTGATTTCAGTTTCCGGGCGGTGGAGGCTTCTTATGGAGTTTTCCCGCCTTTTTTTATGCTTAACAGTATGGTGAAATTATTCCCAGTGGCAAGAGGTCTCTGAAATTAGAAAACTCAACCACTGGGAAATGATTATATAGTTTGGTCTTTTTTAGGGTAAAAGGGAAAATAAGATCCTATCCCATTTAATTCGCCTCCGATTTCTGCAAGGTTTCGATTACTTTCAAGGCTACATTTCGAGAAGACAAGTTATTTTGCCCGGTAATCAAGCGGCCGTCTACTTCCGTGTGGGCATTATTTCGGGGCGCAACGTGGAAGCTACCCCCACGCTTCTCTATGGTTTTTTGAATAAGAAAAGGGAACTGCTTAAAGTATTCGGCCTCCTTGTTCTCATACGCTTCCGGATAGCCACTGACCCGCTTACCGTCCACTAAGTACTTGCCCTCTTTGGTCTTGAGGTTGACAATACCGGCTGTACCGTGGCATACCGAAGATACAACGCCACCCCCTTCTTCATAAATTTGCATGGCAATCTTTTGAATGTTTTTATTTTCGGGTACTCCGTACATAGCGGCTCCTCCACCTACATAGTAAATCGCTTGATAATCTAGGGCCTGGATCTCATCAGGACGGTAGGTAGTCTCGAGAGCGTATTGTAGGTCTTGGTCGTAAAAATACTTTTTACCCACCTCACCCACGGCATTGACATACCGGATGGGTACTGCTCCCCCCTCAGGACTCACAAAATCTACATGATAGCCAGCTTCTAGGTAGGTATCATAAGCCTCTACAATTTCCATAAAGCTATTTCCATTGGGCAAGTCACTCTGGCCATATGCCTTGGCATTGGATAGGACAAACAAAACCTGCTTACCTTCTTGATTGGTGGCTTGGCTATTGGCGGTCTTGCTCATGATTTTCCATTTGCCTTGAAGCTTTTTGAGGATAAACATATCGATAAACTGAATTTTCCGCGAGGGTACCAAGATTTCGGCCTTGGCCATGGCAATATTGCCCCACGTCTCTACCGAAAGAATATGCCCAATACGTCCTGTGAATTTACCGTATTCACCTTTCTCAAAATAGCCAATGTACTCGGCTGCCGGAACGAGGCGTAAGGTGCCAGGTTCTTTGCCGTCTAAGAATAACTCCAACTCCTCGTGAAATGCCTTCCGTATAAGCTCTGGTTTATTGTAGGAAGTGCCCTCAATGTAGTAATTGATGGCCTGCCGTACCCCAGCCTCCTCAGACTGGGCCCAGAGAAAAATAGGACTGCTAAGAAAAAGCAGCGTGTAAAGTAAGCTTCGCATAATAAGATTATTTGGTTTAAATTTTCCACAATCTTAGGGTATGCCTAGGCTACATGGGTTCAAAAACTATAAATTGAAACTCTGGATTTATAATTTCGGAGAAAAATGGCCTATTCTTGGCTCATATATTTGGCAGGCGTGGTATTGGTAAACTTTTTAAAAGCCGCATAAAACGTACTATTGGAGTTAAAGCCACAGTTTTCGGCGATGATTTCCATTTTGAGGTTTTGCTCTTCTTTTAGCATTTTCTTGGCATTTTCGATGCGGTAGGCATTGACAAATTCACTAAAACGCTTGTTCAAGTTATCATTGAGTAGCTGCGAGAGGTAATGCGGACTCACCTGCACCCGCTTGGCCAAGCCAGATAAGGTCAAATTGGGGTCTTTGTACAGTTCTTTCTCCTGCATCAAAACATCAACGCGCGACAGCAGGGATTGGGCTTCCGCTTCCTCTATTTTTTTATTGGCATATTTGGGCTTTTCTTCCGGCGTCGTCAAAGGAATTTTACCCCATAAAGAAATTAATACCGAAATAGAAAGGTATAGTACAAAAGAAAATGACAAAGCCCCCACGATATAGGATGTGATAAAGGAAGTAAAGTAAGCCAACCAAATGGCAAAAACCCCCAGAAAGACGCTCAATCGCCAGACCTCCTCATAGTACAAGGCACGAGGACGGGTACATAATTTATACAAAGTGCCACGCAATAAGAAAGCAGAACCCAAGATAAATGCCAGCCAGAGGTACATAATTACCCGAATCATATACCAGCGCCATAAAATCAAATTGGTTTTGTATGGATAAAATACACCTACCCAAACGATAATTACAAACAGGACACTCAGCATATACATCCCTAAGCGAGGATTGGGTTTGCGCGAAACACTGGCATGGCTGTACAAAAACAAAAAGGGGCCAATCATAAAACAAGCCGAAAGCCCGATTTGTAAATAAATCATCGCCAAATCGGGATTGAAATAGTAAAATACCGATTTTCCAATCCGAATACTCAATGCAAACAGCAATCCTCCGAGATAAATATGGGTGAGATGCCGCTTTTTGGTGAAAAACAGAAAATATACTCCCAAAAGGAGGCCATTAAAAGCCCCCAGGGCACTAAAAAAGAACAATAAAAGCTGATTTGCTTGCATCGACACTGAGTATATCTGGCTTGGGTTTCAGAACGCTAATAAACCAAAAATACACAAAGCCTCCCGCAATGACAAGGTCATAAAATCTGGGGCTGCCCCCGGCGATGGTGTTCGGCATCCTAATTACCCTCCTTGCCAGCAGTTATTTTTAAGGGGCTCCCCACTTTCTTCGCACGGGGAAGCCCCCGATCAATTTTTTCAAGATTTGGGAAGTCTCCCATCTCAAACACTGATATAAAAATTTGTCAATACAGATGGGTTTCTATCTCTTTTCTCAGACCTAGGAGGTCTATGGTGTCGATGTCATTTTAACTTCTTCCCAGCTATCAAAATCGATATGCCTTACTCGGGTGAGCACATGAAACTCTCCCAGGATATGATCTAGGTAGAGAAAAGCTAAACTAGAACGCACTAATTTATCATGGGTGCCTTGACCCTGTTTAGGAACCCCTCAATTTTTTGAAATAATACGCTATCTCCCACTTCCCACACATCGTGATGATGGGCTCCGGGCACCTCGATAAACTCCTTTTCTTCGCTCTTCAAGTGGGTAAAGTTTTCCAAGCCGTGGTGGATGTCGATCTTTTCATCTTCATTTCCGTGGATAAGGAGCATGGGTTGGGCAATGAGCTTACAAGCTTCAAGGGGATTGGCCAAAGCCGGATCAAAGCCGGCAATTTTTCCCGCTCGCTGGATCATATAGTTTTCTAGTAAAGGAAAGGGGAAGCCCATATAATGTTGGAAGTAATCACGAGCTACCCTCGTAAACTGGGTAAATGTACTTTCTACGATTCCAAATTCTAGCCGAGGATCGTGTGCCAAGGCTTGGAGAGCCACAGCTCCTCCCAAGGAGCGACCCCAGACGCCAATGTTATGAGTAAGGCCTTCCTTTTGAGCGAGATAATCGAGCAATTGGGAGATGTCCTCTTTTTCTTTCAGTCCAAAGGTGCAATGGATGCCTTCGCTATTGCCGTGGGCCCGAAGATCTAGGGAGACGCTATGAAACCCTTGTTCGGCAAGTCGGGAACTGATATCTATGTAATCTCCTTTGCTGGCCCGGATCCCGTGGAGAAGAATTATAGTACCGTGTGTCACTTGGGTCTGGGCGAAGTCTAGGTAGGCCTCCAATCGAAGCTCATCCTGGGTAGTAAAGTGAATGAGTTTGCCATTTTCTGACCCGGGGGCTAATTTCCTGGGGCGCTTAGCATTTTGTGGCCTAAAGGCCTGAATGAGAGGGTTTTTGATTTCGGTAATGAAACGAGGAGCGTAGAAGTGGGCAAATAGGAGAACTAAAGCCAACAATGAAAGGAGGAGCCACAGGGTAAATCTCAGTCTTGATTTCACTACTTTCAATCTAATGTATTTGCTGGGTAATTACAAGTTTATTGGAAAATGTGAGCTGAATAGGCCTAGACTTTCCAGGAGGCCCTTTTGGGATAAGAAGCTGGGTACTCATTAATGAGTTCTATTACTCTGGCCCCGTAAACTCTCAAGACTTGGTGATCATCCTAGCCCTGACCAGGTAGGCAGAAGATGTTTAGGCAAAGGCCCCATCAGCCTATAGTAGTACATAAAAGCTAAACAGCTTTTCCAAGACTTCTTCCGGCTGGCCACAGAGGCCAGGATGCACGGGAGAGCTTTGGATCATGGTACTGCGGGTGGCTGTTAACCAGCGAAAACGTGAGGCCAGATCTAACTGACCAATGGGCCCACCTTGGGGCTTGCCCTGGCAGACTTGCTCCCAAGCCTCGAGGTACTCTTGCAGGAGGTCCATCTCGATACTGGGGGCAAATGCCCGAATGCGAGGCTCATGGAGTTGATAGCGCATGTCTAGGTAACGCTTGGGCTTAGAAAACAAAATCAGGCCCACATTGAGAAATTCCTCTCGTTCTACTTTAGGTACTAAACGGATGACGGCGTATTCGTAGGTGACTTTATTGGGCATGGCGGGCGTCTTGGACTAATTTGTCAATGTTTTCCAGTTTTCGGGCCAAAAATTGACGGTAAGCCGTGCGTTTAGCTTCCGGAGTAAGCCCGTCCGCCTCATCTTCCAGCCAGTTGTCAGGAATGTTGGCCAGGATCTCCTGAAATATATCCAGATTGAGGGTCTTATGCATGCTTTGCGCGGCCTCTTCCAGTTTCTGTGCTTTTGGCAAAAGTACGTGGTCTTTTACCATGGGGAAACCCCGCTCAAGGTGGCTTTCCCAGCTGGGCCAATTGTGATGGAAATACAGGCTAGCTCCATGGTCTATGAGCCACAACTCTCGGTTCCAGCTTAGCATATTGGTGTTTTTGGCAGTTCGGTCGATATTTGTGATGATACTGTCGAGTAAAATGACTTTGGAGGCGGTGAGTGGGTCCACGAGCGATACCAGGGGATCGTAGGTAATCGCTCCGGATAGAAAATGTAGCCCCAGGTTGAGCCCCACACTAAACTTCAACAGATCCTGAATTTCCTCGTCGGGCTCAGTCCGTCCTAAGGACTCATCCAGCTCCATAAAAACGATTTCGGGTACTTTGAGCCCGATGGCCCGGGCCAATTCGCCTCCAATGAGCTCGGCGATAAGAGCCTTGGGCCCTTGCCCTGCCCCCCGAAATTTAATGACGTAGAGTAGCTCATCATCGGCTTTGACCAGTCCCGGCAGGGAGCCTCCTTCCCGTAAAGGCTTTAAATATTGGACGACTTGGACCGTCCGGATGTCCAGGCTTTGCATAAGGCGAAGATAGGGATTTTTTTAGAGCCGGGAGCCGGGACAAATTAATACAGAGAGGGTAGAGAGAGAAGAATAGAGACGTTATTTAAGAAGTAAGCTTTTTCCGTACCTCCATCAAAGCGTAACCCAGTAAATTCTCTCCTTGCCATGTGTTAGGGTTATGTACTTGTTTATGATCGCTTCCCATGCCAATGCCCCAGATATAATCCACAGGACTAGCCTCTACCAAAATACGCTGTCCGGTGTTTCTTAACCAGTAGCCCATGGCCTCATTTTGACTAAATTTTAAAAGATTACCTTGGACAACTATATCAAATTTAAAAGCATCCCAGTGACCTCGGTCAAAGTTCTTTACCTCTCGGCCTAGTTTTTTGGCCTCTCCGGGCGTGGGAGACTGGATGATTTTTTCAATCATTTCTCGGTCTTGGAAAAGCTGGGCTTTACGGACCATCATCCAGTGTTCGGCCGTGTGATAGGTGTAGCCTTCGTGGGTGAATGGGGAGGGAAACCATTGGCTGAGGCATGATTTATCCAGCGTGCCGGCCTCTCGGGGAGTATGGCCCCAGAAAAATAAGAATTTTAAAGTTTCACCGGCATTGTAGGCACGGATGAGGTCTTCATTTCGCATAGCATTGGGGTTTTATCTGGTTTCTAAGTAGGTACGAAATAAAAACGTATACCGTTTCTCAAAAAAATGCTTCCTTTTACTCCTCCACCAAGGAAAACTCTTGTTGGATATCGGCCTGCATGATCCCTTCGGCTTGAAAGTTCATCAAGCCATTGTAGACCTGCCAACGGCCTTGATCTATCAAAAATTTGCCCAGGCCTTGGTATTGCATATGCATTCGGGTCGGGGTGGCTTTGCCATTACCCATAGGACTTACAAAAGATCCTTCTACAAACTCCTCAATCTGGTATTTTAGGAAAGCGATTCTTTCGCCTTCCTTCTCCAAAATGTCAATAAGCCTTACTTGGTTTACCTTGAGGGAAGAATCACAAATAAAGTTGTGGTCATTTTGAATCAGTTGGACATCCAGGGGCCAGGTGTCTCCTATTTTCACCGCTTGCTGGGGGAGTTCAAAATATAGAGCCAGGAGGTTTTTCTGATTAGTTTGAAGCCAAAAGCTATGAATTTCTCCTTCGGGAGTGAGAGAGCCCCTAAGTTTTACTCCTTGCGACATAGCCCGAAACATCTTAGAAAACCTATCGGTGGAGTCTTGTAGGGAGTTCTTTTGGGGATTGTCTTCTTCGGGGAGTTTAGTACGCATCACAACCTCCATAATCCCATTTCTGCCTAGGGTGAGTTGACTTTCTAATTCTGTTTTGCGAAAAGCCTCTTTAAACTGATCAAAAAATTGATCCATTTTCTCTCTTTGTTGGTCATCAGCCACCGGAATAGTTTGGAAAAAATTACCAAAATGTATATTCATCCGGTTGCTATCCGTTTCGGCTAGGACTGTTTGATAACGCAAGGTATCTCCTGGGGCTATTTTCCATTGCAGTTTGATCTCCTTTTCTGCTTGAGCCAGTAAGGGAGAGACAAGCCCCCTAGTAATTGTGATAAGGAATAGGAGTGTAATAAAAGAAGGATTCATATCATAGAAGAATTATACCTCTAAGATACAAAGCAAGACTTAAACCACCCGGATCCCTTCAATCTCTTCATCCATAGAAAGCATCCGCAAGTTGGCATCAAAGAAAGCGTTAAATGCAAATGGTTTTTCTTTTACTATATAGTCATAGATATGCCAGTCGGTCTTGGGGGTAGGGATATGGGCCAATTGCTCAAAAGGTATCCAAGCTAATGTGCCTTCATCACAAGGAGGGGGGCTTTGCCAGGCAATATCGGCAAGGTAGACATAATTGATCCAATTGTACTGCCCAGGAGAAGTCTCCGTGAGAAGTCCACAATACTTAATATGCTTTAGGACAATCCCGGTTTCTTCCCGAGTTTCCCGGATGGCAGCCGCTAGGGGGCCCCTCAAAGGGGTCCAGTTTGCCGCCTACTGGAGTAAATAAATCTTTATTGGGCTCCTTCCAACGTTTAAGGAGAAGTAATTGGTTTTGGTGCCGAAGTACACAAAGCGTAGCGGCTTTTTTAAGGCCAAGGGGTATTTGAGACATTATAAAAAGTTTATTTGGCGAATAGACTCTACAATAATTAGAAACTGTTTAAATTTAATTGCGTTGGGCTGCAAAGGGCCATTTTAAAATA
>CAWUIO010000163.1:0-11239 GCA_963922455.1 uncultured Microscillaceae bacterium | reverse complement strand
CTCCCAGTCCCATCTCTCCTCTCTCTTCTCCTCCCTCCTTGTAGGGGTATTAGCATAGCGTCACCAAACAGAACGTGTATCAAGTTGGCCTAAACCGCTTAACTCAGGATGCCGAGAGAGGCAAGCAGTTAAGAATTTGTGCCCATCTCTCTTCTCGCATCTCTCCTCTCTCTTCTTCTTCAGCTTAGGGATAGAGCCATTTGTCTGAGCCCGCCGCTGCCAGTGGGTAGGCCGGCGAGTGGCGAAAGCCCGGCCCGCCCAAGCCCTTTTTTCTCATAAAGCACTCCCGGAATCCAGGCGGGCAAGCCCCAATTTTTTAAATGTCCCACTTATGATTGAAAAATTCTATAGGATAAACCCGGATTATCAAACAAATAAATGAAATACAAGGTTAAATTTTGGCATTTGAGCACTAATTTTACTTTTCTAATCAAGAAACCGTAACAAAAACCTATGATTAATACTTGGATCGGTAACCTGGGACATTTTTTTGTAATTGTGGCTTTTGTGAGTGCGATGATGGCAGCGTATGGGTACATTAAAGTGACCCTGATGCAGGGAGTTAGCCTGGAAGGTGCCGGAATTTTGTCCTGGAAACGGTTTTCACGAAGTTTTTTCCTTTTGCATGGGGTGGCTATTTTGGGAGTGGTGGCCAGTCTTTTCTATATTATTTACAATCATCTCTTTGAGTATCATTACGCCTGGAACCACTCTTCCCGCAACCTGCCCGTGCAATATATGATTTCCTGTTTTTGGGAAGGGCAAGAAGGGAGCTTTCTCCTTTGGATTTTTTGGCAAGCGGTCTTGGGACTTATCCTGATCCGCACCAATCGTTTCTGGGAAGGCTCGGTCATGAGTATTTTTGCTTTGGTGCAAGCTTTTTTGGTTTCTATGATTTTGGGGGTAGTAATTTTTGGCCTCAAAATCGGAAGTAACCCTTTTATATTGCTGCGGGATGCTTTGGGCAATGTGCCTGTTTTTCAGCCCGGTTCATCGGTCTACGATCCATACTTTGTTCCCGAAGACGGTACCGGCTTGAACCCGATTTTGCAAAACTACTGGATGGTCATCCACCCGCCTACCTTATTCCTAGGGTTTGCCACCACCTTGATTCCTTTTGCTTATTGCCTGGCCGGCTTATGGCAAAAAAAATATTCCGAATGGATTCGTCCGGCTTTACCTTGGGCCTTATTTTCCGGGGCGGTACTGGGTTTAGGGATTCTGATGGGAGGGTATTGGGCCTACGAAACCCTTAACTTTGGGGGGTATTGGAATTGGGACCCGGTAGAAAATGCGATTTACGTGCCCTGGCTAGTCTTGGTGGCGGCCATCCACACGATGATTGTGCATAAGAATAAAAACTCAGCCCTCAAAACGGCCATGGTTTTAGTGATTAGCACTTTTGTCTTGATTTTATACTCTACTTTCTTGGTACGAAGCGGCATTTTAGGAAATGCCTCGGTACACTCCTTTACCGATTTGGGCTTGTCGGGGCAGTTGCTCTTATATCTCAGTGCTTTTACGATGTTGGCCATTGGCTTGGCGGCCTGGCGCTGGCGAGAAATACCGACCAGCGAAAAAGAATTATCCACGTATTCCCGCGAGTTTTGGATTTTTATCGGAGCAACGGTTTTGTGTTTGGCGGGTTTTCAAGTGATTATGACCACGTCCATCCCGGTTTTTAACTCTATTAGCGAAAGTTTGGGCTATGTCTCCAATTTGGCCTTACCGGTAGACCCGGTGGCACACTATACCAAGTTTCAATTGTGGGCCGGGGTTTTAGTTGCCTTGCTTTCGGGTACGGGGCAGTTTTTTTGGTGGAAAAAAATGGACAAGGAAAGTCTCTACCAGGCCTTGTACCTCCCCGTGGTGATTGCCTTGCTCAGTTCGGCGGCAATTATTTATTTTTACCAAATTCGAAATTGGAAGTTTATTGTATTACTCACGGTGGGGGTTTATTCGGTGGTGGCCAACTCAACGATCCTAGGGAGCCTTTTACGCAAAAACACTTATAAATTGGCCGGGGGCTCGGTGGCCCATATTGGGGTAGCGATGATGCTGCTAGGCATGATGTTTTCATCGGGTTATTCCCGGGTGATCTCCAAAAACAACAGTGGTTTGCTCTACTCCAAAGAGTTTGATGATGAGCAAAACGCCAATAATATTTTGCTGTGGCTCAACCAACCGATTAAGATGAATGAGTATCTGGTGAGTTACACGGGAGATTATATTGAAGCGGCAGGCTTTCCGCATTATATTTCTAAAAAATCCTTAATTGCTTTGGAAGACCCATTTAGGGTAGTGGCCAAAGAAGCTATCCGGTATAAGCAAAAAACCTATTTTAAAGCCGGGGATACCCTTAAAATCTACCCAGAAAACACCTATTATAGGGTAGAGTACCGCGACCCCAAAGGTCGTACCTTTGAGTTATTCCCTCGAGCTCAGGTAAACCCCAAAATGGGGCTGATTGCTTCTCCAGATATTCGCCACCAGTGGGGCCGGGATTTGTATACGCACGTTTCCTCGATTCCCGACCCAGAGCAAGAAAAAGAATGGAGCGATACTCAAGAATTTAAAGTACAGAAAAAAGACACTTTTTTCTTAAATGATTACGTGGCTATCTTGGAGGAAGTGTCGCCACTCCCCCCAGAAGAATTAGCCCAATTTACCAGCGATGGCGGCTTAGGGATCAAAGCCCAGTTGAAAGTGTTTGGCCGGGACCGTTTTTACTCCATGGAGCCTAAGTTTTTGATCCGCGACAATATGGTAGCCCCTGTACCCGACGTGTCGGATGAGTTAGGGCTTAAAATTACCCTGATGCATGTAGACCCTGAGTCGGAAGAGTTTACCTTTGGAGTAAATACAACCCAAAAAGATTATATCATTATGAAGGCATTGGAGAAGCCCATGATTAACCTCCTTTGGATGGGAACAATTGTCTTGATGATGGGTTTTGGCCTGGCCATATTCCGCCGTTACGGGGAGTTTCAAAAAATGCGAAATCGAGGTGTTGAATAGTGAGGAAAAAATTTTTATTCCTCAAATTTTTGTATTAATTAGCAAAAAGTGATTTACTAATTCCTCATTGATTTAGTCCTCATGAGAAGGATTTTGATCCTGTGTTTGCTCAACACTATTAGTGCAAGCCTATGTTTCGCACAGGATATTCCCACCCCCGATTCTTTCTTAGATTTTCCTTTGGGCACCCAATTTCCTTACCATCACGAGGTGCTAGACTATGTAGAAGCGCTCGCCGAGGCTAGCCCTTCGGTCCAACTGGTTTCGTATGGAACCACGTATGAGAGAAGGCCTCTAGTTTTGGCCGTAGTGAGCTCCCCAGAAAATTTGCAAAGGATTGAAGAGATTCGTAAAAATCATATAGCCTACACCGGATTATTGGATGATAAGCCTACTCAGGAAGACCTGGCGATTGTATGGCTCAATTTTAATATTCACGGAAATGAGGCCTCTGGAAGCAATGCGGCCATGGCCGTTTTGGAAGCCCTGGTCAATCCAGAGGACCCTACAATCCGGGCTTGGCTGGATAAAGCCATTATTTTAATTGATCCTTGCGTAAACCCGGATGGCTACGCACGTTATGTCAATTGGTACAGTCAAAAAAAGAGTGCCTCTGCCAACTTTAACCTGAGTGATTGGGAGCATCAGGAAGATTGGCCCGGAGGTCGTTTTAACCACTATCTCTTTGATCTCAATCGAGATTGGGCTTGGCAAACTCAAAAAGAAAGCCAACTGCGTACAGCCAAATACCGAGCGTGGATGCCGCACATACACGTGGACTTTCACGAAATGTCGCATCGTTCTACTTATTTCTTTACCCCGGCTTCCCCACCATTTCATCAAGATTTAAGCCCCTGGCAAAGAGAATTTCAAGAGATATTAAGTATAAATCACCAAAAGTACTTCGATAAAAAGAAGTGGCTCTATTTCACGGGTGAAGTATATGACCTTTTTTATCCGAGTTATGGCGATACTTGGCCCATGTTTAATGGTGCCATGGGGTTTACCTATGAGCAAGCGGGGGGAGGCCGGGGCGGTGTCCGGGTTTTACGGAGCAAGTACGATACCTTAACCCTAAAAGCCCGCATCAATCACCACGTTACAACGGCCCTCTCGACCCTTGAAACGGCCGTGGCCCAAAAAGATCGGCTTCTCAAAGAATTTCAGAATTACTTTAAAGAAAATAAAGAAAGCCCCCAGGGCCCCTATAAAACCTATGTAATTAAGGCCCAAGGCACTTCCAGCCAACGATTGGAGGCCCTAAAACAATTACTCGATCGGCAACAGATCCGCTATGGGTATCCTCAAGGGAATGGAGGAAACTATTCCGGTTTTAGCTACCAAAAAAATGCCCGAGATAACTTTAGTCTAAGCTCCGAAGATTTACTGATTTCGGCCTATCAAGCCAATTCTCGATTGCTAAAAGTATTATTTGAACCTAACCCAGTGCTGGAAGACTCATTGACCTACGACCTCACCGCGTGGGCCCTCCCCTATGCTTTTGGTCTAGAAGCCTACGCTTGTTCGGAAAGAATCCCCTTGGAAACCAAACTAGATAAGGCCCTAAAAACGCCAATCCCCTCAGAGTCTTCCTACGCCGTCATGATTCCTTGGCATGATGTAAAACACGCCCGGTTCTTAGGAGCTTTGCAAGAAGAAGAGTTTGTCGTACGCTATATCCAAGAGGATATAGAAATGCAAGGCACAAAATATACCGCCGGTAGCATGGTCATTTTGGGAGCAGACAACTTGCTCTTAGGACCTAACTGGGACCGGAGAGCCATTGCCCTGGCCAATGAAATGAAAATACCCGCTTACTCAATCGCGGGGGGCAAAACAGATGAAGGCAAAGACTTGGGTTCTCGTTCCTCCATCGTAATGCAAAAGCCCAAAGTGGCAACCTTGGGCGGAAGCAAGATATCCCCTACCTCCTTGGGGGCCATATGGCATTACTTTGAGCAAGATTTGGCCTACCCCCTCGATATTATCCCTCTTGACAATTTACGGGGAAGTACCCTAAAAAATTATAATGTTTTGATTCTCCCTCCGGGTTCTTACACTATTTCAGATAATCTATTGAGTGATTTTGCACGGGGAGGTGGGAAGATCATTGGCATAGAAGATGGAATCCGTTCCTTGGAAAGTCTCCGCAATTCCCGCTTATCGAGTGCCTCGCCCAAAGGCAAAAGCCCTGAAAATTCCTTAAGGATTTCTTCCCATTCTAAAAACCCCGATTCCTTACCCCGCTTTGAAGACCGGAACCGGAAGCGTCTCAATAGTCGTAGTGCCGGGGCTATCTACCGAGTATATTTAGACTCCTCCCATCCCTTAGCTTTTGGCTTGGGGGAGGAGACTTACGTATTAAAGTTGCATGATAAAGTCTACCCATTTTTAGGAGAAGGAGCTTGGAACGTAGGTATCTATCGAGAGGATAGCCATTTAGGGGGGTACTTGGGTAAGGATCTTAAACGAAAAAGTATAAACTCTCTTTCCATAGGACACGAATACTATGGAGGGGGTCAATTGATATATTTTGTGGACCCCTATCTTTTCCGGGGCTTTTGGCATATCGGAAAACTAGTGATGGCCAATGCCATCTTTCATTAATGGATCCCAGATAAACGTATCTGGGGGCATTTCCCAAAATATACTTCCAGCAAACCGACGAGTCTTTCCAATCCTAGTAAGCAAGGAATTACCTTATGAGGGTAATTTCTGCGCTGTAAAATTTGTTATCAATTAAACCGAAAGAAAAATGGACTATCGAGAGCTCAAAAAAATCGTCCGCCGCGGAGAAGGTCAACACATAGAATTTAAGCTCCGCGCTAATCACCCCGAGAAAATTGTCCGGGAAGCTATCGCTTTCGCCAACTCAGAAGGTGGGCTCTTGCTCATCGGTATAAATGATGACAAAGAAATACGAGGCCTCAAAGATGCCAATGAAGACGAATTTGCCCTCGTAAGGGCCCTGGAAAAACATTGCCATCCCGTATTAGAATACAGCATGGACCGGGTGAGTTTAGGTACGGATTCGGATAGAGAAGTACTTATTTTTAGTATACCTTCCAGCGAGCACGTCCACTATTATATCGAAAACCCTAATATCCGTAAAGGCCAAGCCTACATCCGGATTGATGACAAAAGCCTCAAAGCCAGTCCGGAAATGAAGCAAATCTTAAAGGGGAAAAAACGAGATAAAAATATCAAGTTTACTTTCGGGGAAAAGGAGCGCATCTTAATGCAATATTTGGAAAACAACCAATCTATTACCGTAGATGAGTTTTCACGTACTGCTAAAATTCCCCGAAAAGTAGCTTCGCGCACTTTGGTTTTGCTCGTCTTAGCCAAAGTCTTACAAATCAAACCCAATCTGATGCGAGACTTCTTTGAGTTTCGGGAGCCGCAAGCTAGCTCTTTATACTAAGCAGTCACCCTCCTTTTCCGTCCTCTGGCTTGTGGCCAGGGGGCGAATCCTAGATCTACCTAAAAAAGGTTTGTGATCCTGCCTAATGCTTTATAGTTTTCAATTTTGATTGAAGATTTAGCGCTTTATTTATGACGCAATCCAATAAAGGATTCCAACTGCCTAATATTTCCACCCTGGCAGGTACTTCTCTCCATAATTATTATCAGGTCTTAAAAGGTAAACCGGTAGAATCACCCTACTATTCTAAGATTGCGATCACAGCCCTGATTATTGCCTTGGCCAGCCCTTTTCGTTGGCATGAAAAATTGCGCTTTGCGGGTAAACTGAAAAAATTTCAATTTGCCCAGCCCCCTCTGTTTATTTTAGGTCACTGGCGCAGCGGTACGACCCATCTGCATAATGTGCTCTGTCAAGATCCTCAAGCCGCGTATGTCACCACCTTTCATTCTCTCTTTCCTCACCATCTCAGCCATAAATGGTTATTCAAAAACTTCATGCGGGCGGTAATGCCCGACAAAAGGCCCAGTGATAATGTACGCTTATCGGTAGATTTTCCTCAAGAGGATGAATTTGCCCTGGGCAATCTGCATCCCTTTTGTTATTACCACTTCTTTCACTTTCCTAAACTCTATGCTGAGTACTACCGTAAGTATGTCCGTTTTGAAGGCGCCGATGAGAAAATGATGGCAAGTTGGCAAAAGCATTACGTACAACTCATCCAAAAAGCCCATATCAATACGGGTGGGCAACACGCTATCCTAAAAAATCCAGTCAATACGGCCCGCATACCCCAGTTAATGCAGCTCTTTCCTCAAGCGCGTTTTATCCATATATATCGCAACCCGATTGTGGTCTACCTCTCCACTAAGAAATTTTTCTTGAGTCTTATGCCCACTTTACAGTTTCAAGAAATCACAGAACAGGAGATCTGCCATATGATTCTGGATGTATATGAATGGATGTACCGGGCTTTTTTTGAAGACAAGTCGCTCATTCCCGCCAATCAATTCCTAGAAATACCGTTTGAAAACTTTGAGAACCAAGCCCTTGAACAAATGGAATTGCTTTATCAAAAATTTGCCTTAGCCAATTGGCCCCAAGCCCGGGAAGCCATGCAAAACTATCTGGAGGCCCAGGCCCATTATAAAAAAAACACCTATACCATTTCGCGCAGCGAACTAGAAGCGGTGCAAAAACGCTGGGATTTTACCCTGAAAGCCTGGAATTATACCCTTCCCCCAGGGCTCAACATTGTAGAAAAGGCCGCTACTCCCTAGGGTTCTTGAGGGAGCCATCGGGCTCATAAACCATCCCCTCCTCTTTTTTGATCCCGACCAAATAATTGGAGGTAAAAAGATGCCCCTTACCGGTTTTGAGATTTTTCAACTCCACATACCTTACTCCGCGAAATGTCATTCCAGCATCAGACACAACGTATGGATAGGGTCTTGCCAAAAAGCAAATATCATCGGTCTTCAAGGATAATACATCCACCTGTTTGAGGGTAGTTGGCCTCTTACTTAAAAAAAAATTTGTGATATTCTTCATTTTACATTCTTTGCCTTAAGCACAGTGGTTCGTACCTACATTTACGAAAAGAGGGAGCTATGGTCAAGATTTAATTTTCTTAATTCTTGCTAGGTAAGCTTTTTGGGTAGGCTTGGAAGAATGATTGAATTTTTTGGGGCTGCCCCCTCCCTAAAGAAAAAAAGCGGCTTAACTTGGGAACAAAGTGGCGGGGAGGGGTCGGGCTTTCGCTACTCGCTGCCATTCCCCACAGGGCCCACACGAGCTCAGACATGCCGCTCTATCCCTCAGCCGGATTCACTGCTTAGAGCGGGCCTTTATCTAAAAAACACAGGCTCTTACCCCGGGGAGAATATAAAAAAAGCCTGGAAGGTCAGGCTTTTTATAAATGGAATAAGATAAATTCTTACAAAATGACCGAAACTTCCCTTTCTTCGGTAAGGAATTGGGTTTGCTCCGTACTCAAATCTTCACACATCACGTCCACGACTTCATCAAAAGAGATAGTTTGAGCATTTAAGCGAGCAATCAGCGTATTATTTTCTCGAAATTTATCCGCCGAGTCGTCAATTACCGAACCCATGGCGTAATAAAAATCTTCCCAGGCATTTTGCTTTTCCAGGTTAGTACCCTGATCACTTTCCGAGAACCGGATGATTTTAGTCCGATCCTTGGCAAATATTTGAATTTCGTAGTTCATAATAGGACGGAAGTTGTTTTAATCTTTAACGTAAAAGCGAGCAAGTTTGTTGCATATTTTTAATAAATAATTTCACTATTTTGATAAAAATTATTTTTATCAAATAAAGTTTGGTCATACTTTATTTGACCTCTTAAATGGATGGCCAATAGCAAAAATGCCAAGGTTTCCTCAAGTGTCAGAAAGCTTTGAAAGTATAAAAGGTTGCAATTTGCCTCAGAACCGAGGGCTTTTTAGATTAATAGATCCATCCGGAGTAGGCTGCCATAACATAGAGTACATATAGGCCAATCAGAAAGAAGCCGAAGGCTTTGGTGGCCCTAAAGCGTAAGATAGCCAGTAAGCCTACTACCAAGGCCAGTGAGCTAAATAAAAGCATGACCGAAGAACCGATCCCTTGGCCCCCCAGACCTTCTAAATCTTTGCCCTTTACGAGGATAAAGATTAGGACGGGTAAACCCAAACTCATCAGGATGTCAAAAATATTACTCCCAATAGCGTTGGCTATGGCCATATCTCCCCTCCCTTGCCGGGATACAATGGCCGAGGAGATCATTTCTGGGATAGAGCTCCCTCCGGCCAAAATGGTAAGGGCTACAATGGCCGGAGGAATATTAAGGATGGCAGCAAAGGCTTCGGCGGCTATCACCAGAAAATAACAAGCATAGCCAATGACCAAAAGGGATATTAGAAATACCGGAATTGTCCAAGAGGGTTTCTTCTCTACATCCGGTATCAGGTTTAAGATTAAATCTATGGGGTAGTTGATGGTTCGTTTCAAAACCAAAAAGGGATTATTGCGCCCATTGCTACGCTCTACTTGCTTCTCTACGGCCGAGAGGTGCGGGGGTACATCTTCGCTAAATTCACCTTCAGGACTTTCTTCGGTGATATAACGGGCCCAGAATACCATAATAATTAAATACAACACATAACACCCTACAAAGGTGTAGGCTTCTATGAGCGTAATCTTGTCATCATGGATTACCCATATCAATAGTAATATGGAAAAGGCGTAAAACAAGCTATCTCGCATGATCGGGCGCCAGTTCAAAACACTCGTACGTACCACCGCCGAAAACCCAATCACCACCAAGATTTGAAATATAGCAGAACCAACAATAGTCCCAATACCGGTGGCCGGGTTGGCTTCTTCGAGAAACAAAGCAATCAAGGCGGTAGAAATTTCGGGGGCACTGGTCCCTAGGGCCAGTAAAGTAGCTCCAGCTACGCTGGGGGGCATTTTAAGCCAGTGGGCTATATTGTCTAAACTCTTGATAAAGTGTTTATCAACAACTTCAGACATTATATAAAAAGACAATATAATTATAAAAATGGCTAGCCAAACTGACATGCTAATCTGTGTTGAGAACTTATAAGGCTTGACTGCAAATTTGTGACCAAAAATCTTTCCCGCAGCTATTTCCAATTTTCATAATCCACTCAGCCTTTAGAAGTGACGGAAATCTATGCCGCTTTACATCTTCTATTGATACGGTTAAACTAGTAAATGTTTTCAAAATGAGCCGGTTATTTTTATGGGAAATATAATTCTCCATACTTTCAAGAAGATGCAAGTGTAAAATTCTTAAAAAATTTGAAGATCAAGACAAAAATCACCGTGAAATTGAAGAATTTATTTTGCTAATTTTATATTAGCAATTGCTACAAAAATAAACTATATTGCGAGCGACACCCTAAAAAAAATTTTGATCGCATTATGTCACCTTGGAATTGGATACAAGAATTCTCCATTTCATTGCCCGAAAAAATAGATTTACCGCTGCTCTTGATGGCTATGGCAGGGCTGTTCCTTTTAAGGTTATTATTTCAGTCCATCCGAATCTTCATCCTCTACCTCATGGCCCTAAACCCCTTTTGGGGTAAAATTACCCGAATCATCCGCTGTGCCGATGGGGATACCCTGATCGTGGGCCGGAAAAAGGGAAGACGGTACAAAATCCGTTTGATTGGGGTAGACACTCCAGAAAGCTTACGCTCACTTTATCAGGATGTCATGCCTTACGGGAAGGAAGCTACGGCTTACACCCGCAAACGTTTGGCGCCTGGTAAACGCGTCATACTTTTGTTCGACCGCCAACTTGTGGACTCCTTTGGCAGGTATCTAGCGTATGTCTATCTGGGCAATGGCGAGTTTTTTAATGCCACCTTGGTACGCAAAGGCTATGCCTTTGCCCGGAGTTATCCTCCCAATACCCGGCACGATGCCTTCTTTAAAAAACTCGAGAGAAAAGTAAAACGCAGAAAAAGAAGAATATGGTCTATCTACCTATCAAGAGATGAATTACGGAACCGTTATTTGCGGTCCCGGAACTATCGCCAGTTTCGTAAGCAACATGGCTCCTTTGGCTAGCCGCGCCTGGCCAAGCACAAAATTTATATGCGGCATATACTGAGGGTATAAGCCTAGGCTGCTCAAAAGATTAAAAAAATGGTCTCCAGTTTTGATGCTATTTTTTTAAAAAATCAGCTATCCTAGGAGCTTTTGGGACGGTATGTATACTTAAGTTAGGCTAAAGCTTGTAAAGGCGCAAAAAATAAAGCTT
>CAWUIO010000162.1:0-11391 GCA_963922455.1 uncultured Microscillaceae bacterium | reverse complement strand
GGCTGGCCAGCAAAGCCCGAGCCGGCCACCGCGCATGGCAGCGGCGGTCTCGGCCCTCCGGGTGGCCATCCCTAAGCCAAGGAAGGCAAAATACGTTTGAAATTGTGAGCGTTGTAGTGTAATTTAAGCCTCTTCCGAAAAGTCAATTGGCTCATCCGGAACGATTAGCCAAAAAAATGTCTCCCTTAACCCACTTCAATAACAAAAACCATGAACTTAAAAGAAGCCAAAATCCTCATTACCGGTGCCACCAGCGGCATCGGCTACGAAACCGCCCGGGTCTTAAAAGAAGAAGGGGCCCAAGTGCTCATCTGTGGAAGAAATAAAGCCAAAGTAGACCTAGCCGTGGAGCAGCTAGGGGTCTCCGGCCTCAAAGCCGATGTCAGCCAAGAAATCGATGTCAAAGCCCTGTTCAACTATGCCAAGGAACAGATGGGAGGAGTCAATGTGCTCATTAACAATGCCGGCATTGGTGGGCATTTTGAAGAGCTCAAAGACCTTAGCGCCGAAAACTTCCAAGCCGTATGGGAAATCAACGTCAAAGGCTTGATGCTCGTGGGCCGAGAGGCCGCCCGCTACTTTATCGAGCAGCAAACCGGTAATATCATCAACATAGGCTCTACCGCTTCTCTCAAAGGTTTTGCCCGAGGTTCGGCCTACGTAGCCAGTAAGTTTGCCGTGGCCGGGCTCACCGAGTGTTGGCGGGCCGAACTACGACCGCATAACGTTCGGGTCATGCAAGTAAACCCCAGCGAAGTGATTACCGAGTTTCTAGAAAAAGTAGGCTATGAGGTCAAAAACCCCGAGAAAAAACTCAAATCCTCCGAAGTAGCCCACGTAATCAAAACCATGCTCCAAATGAATGAGGTAGGCTTTATCCCAGATGCGGCTATTTGGGCAACCAATCCTTGGTAAAACCCAAACAAGTTATGCAAATCAAACATACATACCCCCGAAGGATCGTGGAAATCCACGAAAACCCTTCGGAAGAAGTGGTATATTCTGGCTTTATTCCAGAACTTATGTGCTTATCGAATGACTTTTCTTAACTAGAACCGTGTATAAACCTTGACTTATGAACTGGAAGCTTGTTTTTTTAATATGGGGCGGGATTATGATGAACGCTGCTTGTACTGCCCAAGTAAAAGAGCCTCACAAAATTGAGAAAAACGGCATGCAAGTGGAGTGGAAAGTAGTAGATGGCAAACTCCGCGTCACCATGGAAGCCCCTACCGATGGCTGGGTAGCCATTGGGCTCAACCCTCAAAATCAATTGGCTGGAAGTAGCTTTATGATGGGACGGGTACAAGACCAAAAAGCCGAAGTTGTAGATTTCTACACCATACAACCCGGTAATGTTCATCCGGTAATTGATTTAGGAGGAAACTCGGCTGTGGGCTCCGTAAGTGGCTGGGAAGAGGGCCGGGTAAGCAGTATCACCTTTGACTTAACCCTCATTCCCGGGGGGGATTTTCATCATCACCTCAAACCCGGGAGTGAGTTTTTTATGCACATGGCCTTTAGCCAAGAACATGACTTTGCCCACCACTCCACGATGCGAACTGTGGTGAAAATTCGGATTTAGCC
This sequence comes from uncultured Microscillaceae bacterium, assembly GCA_963922455.1. Taxonomy (GTDB): domain Bacteria; phylum Bacteroidota; class Bacteroidia; order Cytophagales; family Microscillaceae; genus CAWUIO01. Next base: position 9,804 of record CAWUIO010000162.1, on the reverse strand, counting down.
TTTCTAAGCCAGCCAGGAGTAAGCCCATGAAAAGAACACACTTGACTGGTTTTACTGGATAATCAAAATTGAACAAGAAGTAAAGTAAGCTCCCTTATTTGAGAAAATAGCCTTGGAAAGCTGCTTACTTTCGTCTTTGTTGGAATATACCCGTCAACAAGAAAAAACATAGATATGAATCATATTCGAAATTTTCTAATTATTGGTTTCCTCTTCTTAAGCACCCCAATACTAGCCCAACAGATACCGGACATTCCGAGTCTTGGGCCCGCTCAAAACCATTATGCGAGTCTTCAAAACTTAGACCATAAGCCCAATCCGGCCCGGGCCTGGATGGATACCATGGTGCATCCCCCTTCTTTGTATAAAAGTACCGCCATTCTCTATGCTATGGGCCAACCAGCCTACCTGAGCTCAGAGCAAGTAAATTTCTTGATACATTCGGTAGAATACCCAGCCAACAGCTCCGACCAAACCCGGGCCGAACTCGATTTCTTGCTAGACTTGCAAAGCAAACGAAGCCCCGAAGAAGTAAAGCGGGTGATGGAATTAGCCGTGATTGGCTATTGGCCCGCCACCAATTTTACCCAAAAGCATCCCAAGTACCAAACCAATTTGAATGATCTGTTTTTTGAAGTACAGGAAGTAATGGGAGAGCAGCACACCCCCGAAAAATACCCAGCCACGACCCATTTATTGCAAGGTATTATGCACGATATGCGCCTGATGGAGTTTGCCGTCAAGTATCATTTGTTTAGGCCCCGACCTTATCAATTGGAGCCTAAATTGGAGCAGTTGCAAACCATGAGTTCCCCATCCTTTGCCAGCGGGCATACCTTATGGGCGTATTGTCAGGCTTTTACCTGGGCTGAACTTATGCCCGAGAAACGGGGGGCTTTCCTAAAACTTGCCTACGAAATTGGCTTGTCCCGCGAAATTGTGGGGGTACATTATCCCAGCGATGAAGAAACCGCCCGGCAATTGGCCCACCGCATGATCTGGCTTATGTGGCATACCCAATCCTTTCAAGAAGATTTTCAAAAGGCCCAGGCCGAATGGAAGTAAGCGGCCTCATAAAATGTTGGTTTAAGGAAGCGGGGGCTTGCCCGCGCTAGCCATAGGAAATCCTTAGGGAAAATTGTGCCGGCCCCGGCCACAGTAGGAACATACGGGATACAATCTCTCAGCCGGGGACAGCCCCATAAATTTGGCTTTTCATTTGAATTTACAGGAAAAAAAACGATATTGATTGCTCAAAAATTTAATATTCTGGTTTTACTTCTTAGCATCAACCCAAACGTATGAAAACATTGACCATTCAAGATGAAAGCGCCGCTGGCGACATCTTACACAAAATTTCCCTCCAGTTTGAGTCTGAATACATATCGGTACAAGAGCTTATCAAGGCCCGGGTAAAAGCCGAAATCCAAAAGTATGTACAAAATGTGGCCGATTATAAAAAAGGCCTAGTGCTGCCCAGCAATTTGGAGCAAAGGCTCAACCAGAAGGGCCGCCCAAATATTGATGTGGAAAAACAGATCTATGTCGCCCTCCAAGCCTTCCAAAATAATGGCTTTTTTATCTTGATTGACGAGGAACAAGTAGAGACACTTGAGCAAAAGTTTTTGGTAGAGGAGTCTACTCAGGTTTCATTTATTAAACTTACCCCCTTGGTGGGAGGCTAAACCCAGCGCATATGTTTAATGTTTTCGGGAAAAAGAAAGAAGATAACCCGGCCAAGGAGGCATTGGTAAGCATGATCAAGCGCATTCGTGAAAAAAAACACTATGTGTATAGTGACACCGATTTACGAGGCCTTGCCGTGTATGAGGATTTAAAAAAACGCTCCCCAGAAGAGTTGAAAGAAGTAGTTTTTTTACTGACCGAGATGATTGGGGAAATGACCCTGGAGCAAGCCCAAGTAAGAGGCAAAAGTGGCAATTCTTTCCGTACAGAGAGCTTCCCTTTTTATGGACATACCATTGCCCTAGCCCTAAAAACTGGATTACTACGTAAAAAACTCAATTTTGAGGAAGAAGAATGGATCAGGCTTTTCCAAGCGTATAAAAAGAGCTTGGATCAAGTAGCTAGCTACGAAAACTTTTATTTTACCATACATCGATATCCGGTCAATTATGCTATTAAGCAAATTGAGTATTATTTGAAAAAAAACGAGCTCTCAGAAAAACTGAAAGATTTTATTCAAGAAGTACTCACTTGGGATGCGTTTGCCAATCCGAATGACCGGCGTTACTACGGGAGTGATATCCGGAAAACCGTCAAAAAGCTGGAAGAACTGATCCGCCCCGAAGGAGAAGTACCTGGTTTTTCTTTGAAGACCCCAGATATTGGGGAAGCGGTAAACCAAATTGTGGGTACGATCCAAGACCAGGCTAGTGCATTTTATCATATTTTCAATTTGGCCACGGGAGCATCTAGCTCCAAACCTTCTAAGAAGTTTAGCGAAGCGGTAAAAAAACACCAAGACCTCATTGGCTTGGAGGCCTACAAACTCATTGCTCACCAGGTCCTGGAAACGGTGATTGCCCTCGACCCCAGTGAACAAACCCATACCTACCAATACAGTGGGCAGGAATACCAGTATACCGAATACCTGTATTTAAGTGCTCCTAGTCAACAATTTATCAAAGGGATGGTCTGGACGATGGAGCGCTTTTCGGACAAGGAAACCATCCGGATCTTGAGCAAAGTCTGTGAAAAAGCCTATGCTAAAATCCCCGGTAGGGGGCCAGCGGCAGCCTCAGTTGGCAATGCCTGCGTGTATATCTTGGGGACCATGCGAGGCAAAGATGGCTTAGGGGCTTTGTCCCGACTTAAATTGAAGATACGGCAAAACAATGTCAAAAAAGCCATTGACAAACATTTACAGGAAGGGGCCAAGCGCTACCATGTCTCGGTAGAAGAACTCAAAGAGATGGCCGTACCCGATTTCAACCTGGAAAAAGGCCGAAAGACCCTAGCTTTTGAGGAGTATAGACTAGAAATTTCTATCCAAGGATCAAAAGTGGTCCAGCAATGGATCAACCCAGAGGGCAAGGCAATGAAGAGTGTGCCGAGTGCCGTTAAGAAAAGTACCGCTTTGACAAAAAAGCTCAACGAAGCCCGTAAAGAGGTAAAGGAAATGCAGAAGGTATTTTCGGCCCAGAAACAACGTATTGATAATCAGTTTATCCTGGATCGTCGTTGGGACTATCCTGCCTTCCAGAAATACTATATAGACCACGGGCTGGTGCATCCCATCAGTACCCAACTAATTTGGATTTTTAGTAAAGGAGACGTGTCGGCCGAGGCGATTTATCTAGATGGCAATTGGTATACCCGGGAGCATGACTTGCTTGATTGGATAGATGGGGAAGCCCAAGTCAAACTTTGGCATCCGGTTCACGCAGATGAGGCCAGCATCTTGGCTTGGCGAGAAAAGATGATTGACTTGGAGTGGAAGCAACCCATCAAACAGGCCTTCCGGGAAATTTATATTCTGACTGATGCGGAGGTCAATACCCGGGTGTATTCTAATCGTATGGCCGCCCATATTCTCAAGCAGCACCAATTTAACACCCTGGCCAATTTGCGGGGCTGGAAATACTCCTTACTAGGAGCCTATGATGATGGGCGCGACAATGAAACCTGTCATAAATACCTGCCCGAGCATAAAATCCAGGCCGAGTATTGGATTGACGAACTGGACCTAGACGATGCCTTTAATGACACCGGGATATGGTACTATATCGCTACGGACCAAGTGAAATTTAAAGATGAGAACGGTCAAGCCATGGATTTGGTACAAGTGCCTAAGATTGTCTTTACCGAAATCATGCGGGACGTGGATATGTTTGTGGGCGTATGCAGTGTAGGCAATGACCCCCAATGGATGGACAATAATGGCGAACGTCAAGCCAATCGAGATTATTGGAACTCCTACTCTTTTGGCGATTTGAATGAGATTGCCAAAACCCGCAAAACCATACTAGAACGATTACTCCCTCGCCTCAAGAAAATACGGGACAAAGCCCGGATCGACGGTAAGTTTTTGATTGTGGAAGGAAAATTACGCACCTATAAAATCCATATGGGTAGCGGTAATATTCTCATGGAACCCAATGACCAATACTTATGTATTGTGCCTGCCCGCTCAGCCGAAAACGCGACCGATAAAGTGTTCATCCCCTTTGACGGAGATAAAGGTTTATCAATAGTCTTGAGCAAGGCTTTTCTGTTGGCCGAAGATGAAAAGATAAGTGACTCCACGATTACGAGTCAGATCAATCGACAGATCTAAGCTTTTTTTTAAAAAAAAATAGGCTCGTCTTTGAGAAGACGGGCCTTTATTTTATCGGCTTGTCTAAGGATTTGAATCTTTTAAACGCTTGCGTCTAAAAGAAATGCGCAAGTGATCCTACTATTGTGGTACAAATTAAACAAACCGTATCACGATGAACAAATCTACAGCTACTAGTCCCAGCTTATCCAAATCACAGCGTTTTCATAAGTTTTGGCTCAAAATCGCTGCTTTGGTGGTAGCTTCCTTTGGCCCAGTTTTCTTTTTGGGTAGCATGACTGCTACTATGGAGCCGGCCCGTTTCACCCTGGATTTGATAAGCTGGCCCTTGGATGGGCAAACGACCTACGCCTCTCCCGATACCCGCTTCCTTTCCGCTCTAGCCGGGGGTTTTTTAATGGGCTGGGGCGTGATGATTTGGTTTCTCTCGGTTTGGGTGTACGCACTGGCCCCAGAGATGGTTCGTAGAGCTGTACTTATTGGGTTTTTGAGCTGGTTTATTTTTGATAGCACTGGTTCGGTTTTATCTGGCAATGCCTCCAATGCCTTTTTTAATGTATTGATTTTGTTATTGGGGGTAGGGCCCCTCTGGAGGCCGGCTCATGTTTAGCCGAAAAATACCTGTTCAATTATTGGTTGTGCTTTGAAAAGTATAGCTTTAGCTTTGAAAAAAAATAATAGTCATGAATTTCAAAGAACTACACAATCAAGAACATCCCTTACTGATTTGTAATATTTGGGATGTTCCGAGTGCTAAAGCTGCTCAAAAGTATCATTTTCAAGCCATCGGCACATCTAGTGGGGCGGTGGCGGCGCTACTGGGTTACGAAGATGGAGAAAATATCCCCTTCGGTGACTTAGCCCGCATCGTGGAGCGGATTGCCCAAAGCATAGAGATTCCGCTAAGCGTAGACTTGGAAGGGGGCTACAGCCGTGATCCCCAAAAAGTGGCCGAACACATTAGCCTCCTAGCAGATTTTGGGGTTGTGGGGGTCAATTTGGAAGACAGTGTCGTCGTACAAGGTAAGAGAGAATTTTTGGAGCCTGCAGCCTTCGCCCAATTTTTAGAAAAAGTCCGCACTCACCTGTCGGGTAAGTCGGTTTATATCAATGCCCGAACCGATGCCTACATTTTACAGCGCCCAAATCCCCTAGAGGAGACTTTAGAACGGGGCAAGCGGTACCAAGATGCAGGAGCTGACGGACTGTTTGCTCCCTTTATTGCTAAGCAGGAGGAGATCGGGGCCGTGACTCAGGCCCTCGATGTACCCTTGAATGTTTTGGCCATGCCTGATTTACCAAGTATCCCCGAATTGCACGCCCTGGGGGTAAAACGTATTTCTCTAGGAAGCGCCTTATTTCAAAGAACAAATCGTTGGCTAAAAAAAGAACTGGAGGTGATTCAGGAAAATAATTCGCTATCTGGATTGTTTGCCTGATCCTATCTTATTTTTTGGATAAAAACTCGAGGTACACTGCCTTGATTTTTTGGTCTCTTCATCATCATACAGCCGAATTGCGTATACTTGGAACCCCATGCGGGCTTAGCTCCTTTATCCAAGAAATGGCCGGAAGAAATTAGTGTTAAAACACCTATAAAACCTTATTGCCATGAAAATAGCCTTAGCCCAAACTCAAGCCATAAAAGGAAACATACCTCAAAATTTGGCACTTAGCCAATCTTGTGTAGAAGTTGCCGCTGCTCTGGGTGGAGACATCATCCTATTCCCCGAATTGTCCCTGACTGCCTATGAGCCCAAATTGGCCAAAGAATTAGCCTGCCAAGCCTTAGATACCCGTTTGGATGTCTTACAGGCCCTAAGCAAGCGCTATGAAATGATCATTGGGGTGGGCCTACCCCTCCGCAGCAAAAAAGGTATTCACATTGGCCAGGTCTTTTTTCAGCCCCATGCACCACGCATGACCTACACCAAGCAATATCTACACGCCGATGAACTTCCTTATTTTGTACCGGGAGAGGAGCAACTTATTGTAAACTACCAGGGCTTAAAACTAGCCCCGGCCATTTGTTACGAATCGTTAAGGCCGGAGCATGCCGAGCAAGCTCAGGCCCTGGGAGCCCAGCTTTATTTGGCCAGTGTTGCCAAGCCTCAAAAAGGAATTGACCAAGCCTATGCATATTACCCCATCCTGGCTCAAAAATACCAAATGCCGGTTGTGATGGTCAACGCTATTGGGTATTGTGACAATTTTGTGTCGGCGGGAGGGAGTGCGGTTTGGGATGAGCATGGAACCCTCAAAGGAAACTTGTCCCCGGATAAACCTGGACTTTTAGTTTGGGATACTGAGTCAAAAAAATTAGAACAGAGCCTTCCTTGAGGGAGGGAAGAGATCCTTACTAAACGTCTTGTCGGTATGCTTCAACTACGTTTAATCCGTGGGCAAGTATTCATGATACACGCGTGGTACTTACGAAAAGCCTTGCCCCAAGGTTGGCTGAGGGATAGAGCGGCTTGTTTGAGCTCGTGCAGGCCTAGCGGGTAAAGGCAGCGAGTAGCGAAAGCCCGACCCCGGCGGCACCCCGCTTCCTAGGGAGTACCCACTTGAATCGCCGGGGACAGCCCCCCAAAATAAAAAAAGACGGCCTACTATCAGGCCGCCTTCTATCCAATTTCTATACTGGGCGATTAAGCCAAATCAAAACGGTCGGCATTCATTACTTTGTTCCAAGCGGCTACAAAGTCGCGGACGAATATCTCTTGGGAGTCGCCCATGGCGTAGTACTCAGCAATGGCGCGAAGCTCGGTGTTGGAACCGAAGATCAAGTCGACCCGGGTACCTGTCCATTTTACTTCTCCGGTTTTACGGTCACGGCCTTCAAAGGCTTCTTCGTCTTCGGAGGTAGCGTCCCACTTGGTGCCTAGGTCGAGCAAGTTGACAAAAAAGTCATTGCTCAAGGTCTCCGGGCGATCGGTGAATACACCGTGCTTAGAGCCATCAAAGTTGGTATTCAAGACCCGCATCCCGGCCAGCAATATACCCATTTCGGGGATGTTCAGTCCTAGCAACTGCGAGCGGTCTACCAAAAGCTCTTCGGCTGGGGCCGTGTGCTTGGGGTTTTTGTAGTTACGGAAGCCATCGGCGGTAGGCTCTAGTACGTGGAAGGAATCTACATCGGTTTGCTCCAAAGTAGCGTCCATGCGACCGGGCGTAAATGGAACGTTGAGCTCCATAGAAGCGTTTTTGGCCGCCTGCTCGATCCCGGCACAACCTCCTAAGACGATGATATCGGCCATGGAGATTTTCTTGTTTCCGCCTTGAGCATTGTTAAATTCCGTTTGAACGGCTTCGAGCTTGTTCAAAACCACGTTTAATTGCTCAGGGTTATTTACTTCCCATTCAGTTTGGGGAGCAAAGCGGATACGGGCCCCATTGGCTCCTCCTCGCTTGTCGGAATCCCGGTAGGTAGAAGCCGAAGCCCAAGCCGTAGAAACCAATTGCGGGATGGTCAAGCCCGAAGCCAAGATCTCGGCTTTAAGGTGGGCGATATCTTTTTCGTCTACTACTTCGTGATCCAGGGCAGGGATAGGATCTTGCCATACAAGGTCTTCCTGGGGTACCTCGGCTCCTAGGTAACGCGACTTAGGTCCCATATCGCGGTGCATCAATTTGAACCAAGCGCGGGCAAAAGCATCGGCAAATTCATCGGGGTTTTCGTAGAAGTGACGGGATACTTTTTCGTAGGCAGGGTCCACGCGCAAAGAGAGGTCGGTCGTGAGCATAAAGGGGTCATTCATTTTACCAGCTTCGTGGGCATCTGGGATAGTACCCGCTCCGGCTCCGTCTTTGGGCTGCCACTGGTGGGCACCTCCGGGGCTTTTGGTCAATTCCCACTCGTACTCAAACAAGTGCTTAAAGTAGTCGTGGCTCCATTTAGCGGGCGTGGTTGTCCAAGCCCCTTCCAGTCCACTGGTGATGGTGTCATTACCCATTCCGGTACCGAAGTTGTTTTTCCAACCCATGCTTTGTTGCTGGATAGGCGCTCCGGCGGGTTCGGCTTCTAGGTATTCCCCGTCGTTGGCAGCTCCGTGGCATTTTCCGAAGGTATGTCCCCCGGCAATCAAGGCTACGGTTTCGTAGTCGTTCATCGCCATCCGGCCAAAGGTTTCGCGGATATCGTGGGCCGCGGCTATGGGGTCTGGATTGGCGTCAGGTCCTTCGGGGTTTACGTAGATCAATCCCATGTGCGAAGCCGCCAAAGGATTTTCTAGTTCGCGCTTCCCTTCGTAGCGGTTTACCCCCAACATTTCGGTTTCGGCTCCCCAGTAAATATCTTGCTCAGGCTCCCAGATATCTTCCCGGCCTCCGGCAAATCCGTAGGTTTGGAAGCCCATCGACTCAAGGGCGCAGTTACCAGCCAAAACTAATAAATCGGCCCAAGAGATTTTGTGGCCGTATTTCTGCTTTACGGGCCACAACAATAAACGGGCTTTGTCCAAGTTGGCATTATCGGGCCAGCTGTTAAGCGGGGCAAAACGTTGGGCACCGGTTCCGGCTCCTCCGCGTCCGTCGGTCATGCGGTACGTACCGGCCACGTGCCAGGCCATACGGATCATGAAAGGACCATAATGACCGTAATCGGCGGGCCACCAGTCTTGCGAATCGGTCATCAAGTTGAACAAGTCTTGTTTTACGGCCGCCAAGTCTAAGGATTTGAATTCTTCGGCGTAGTTGAAATCCTTGTCCATGGGGTTGGTAATCAGCCCGTGCTGACGAAGAATGCCCAGTCGCAATTGGTTGGGCCACCAGTCTTGGTTGGTATATCCTCCAGTGACGGCGGTTTGTTTGACCGCTCCACCCAGGTAGGGGCACATTTCAGCGCCCATTCCAGAACCTTGCATGTTCTCCATAATAAGGTATTAGTTTTTATGCTTGTGAAAGAAAAAAATCACTATTTATAGAAGTAAAGATATTTTAAAAGCTATAGATTAAATTAATCACTCTATTGAGATTACAAATAGGGAGCTTTAGGCATTGGTAGCTTTATTTTCTGAAGTTTTGAGTTCCTGAGATGAGTAAAGTGCCTTGGCTTCAAAAAATATATTGGAATAACCACGCGTTGCCGGAGATTGTTTTGTCCTTTGGGTAAGTGGTTTTTCCTTCGTTTGGTGTAGACGGAACTGGGCTTAAGTTAGTGAAAAATTTGAATTTGGAGAAGGGGTGCTGGGAGGAATTTTGGAAGGTTTGGGGCTTCCCGGCCCGAGGCAGTTTTCGGTGAAGCGATCACATGTTGGGTTCGGGCCGGTCGGGCTCTCGCTACTCGCCGGCTTACGCGCGGGCAGCGGCGGGCTCAGACAAGCGCTCCATCCCTAAGCTGAAGAGGGAACCGGGAGCCGGGAGCCGGGAGCCGGGAGTCGGAAGTCGGGAGTCGGGGCAGGTTGGGGTAGAGGAAAGAGAAGAGGGGAGAGATGAGAGAGGATAGAAGGAGCTGGAAACCGGGACTTTTTGTCCCCAAGCTTACTCATAAACATCCTGCGGAACAT
>CAWUIO010000161.1:0-11408 GCA_963922455.1 uncultured Microscillaceae bacterium | reverse complement strand
GCTTACGCGCATCCCGCGGCGGTCTCGGCCCTCTCGGGCGCCTATCCCTAAGCCATTGAAGAAGGAACCGGGACATGGGAACTGGGAACCGAGACTTGAGTTTAGAAAAAGTAGGCAAACTTATCCTATAAAAAGGAGATGTGGATTCAGTATCTGCAAAAACTGGGAAGCCAAGCCAAAAGTCCCGATTCTCGGCTCCCGACTCCCGGTTCCCAGCTCTAAGCCATTCAGAAAAGAAGAGAGAACAGAGAGTAGAGAAAAGAGACCCAACTGTTTATCAAGCCTACTCCCTGGGTATGCCCGGGTATATACCAAACATTTGCCGCCAAGCCGGAGCCAAAAAGGAAACGGGACATGGGAACCGGGAACCGAGACTTGAGTTTAGAAAGAGTAGGCAAACTTATCCTATAAAAAGGAGATGTGGATTCAGTATCTGCAAAAACTAGGAAGGAAAGCCAAAAGTCCCGATTCTCGGCTCCCGACTCCCGGCTCTAAGCCATTCAGAAAAGAAGAGAGAACAGAGAGTAGAGAAAAGAGACCAAATTGTTCATCAATCCTCGTTTTTCCCTCTCTCCTCTCGCTTCTCTCCTCTCTCCTCTGATATGGCTGAGGGATAGAGCGGCCTGTTTGAGCCCGCCGCTGGCAGTGGGTAGGCCGGCGAGTAGCGAAAGCCCGACCCCGGCGGTACCTAACTTCTCAGAATACCGAAGACTTCCAGGCCGGGGGCAGCCCCAGATCGAAAAACATGTTAAAATAGGGGCAAAGCCGTCAAAATCAGGGCAATAATCCGAATAAACCGCCTAAAACTTGGGGGTTTTTTCTATTTTTACGAATAAATTGAGCCACTCCAAACGGATAGATTCTTCTCCACAAAAGTATTCTAGACTTTACAATCACCTTCGTAAAGGTACCTCAACTATCTTTATGAATGGGGTCAAAATCTGTCTATTGGAAGAGGGTTTGGTAGCAATGTTAAACTGAATGTATCAATACATATGATTCAAAAAGTAACTTTATGCCTTATTTGGGTAGCCTTATGGGGGACATTACCCGTTTTGGGGCAAGGAAAGATCACAAAACATACGCATAGTATGCATGTGATAGATGGTTTTACAATTTCTTGTCCGGTAGGGAATTACGTCAATCAAAAGGTGGTTGGTAGTACTGATCTATACAATCAGCTCAAATCGGGTGAGCTAAAATCTACCTCAGTAATTGAAGTGAGCTATAGTGGCTTTCCCGATGAAGCCCGCGAGGCATTTCAAGCAGCCGTAGATATTTGGGCAAGTATAATTATAAGTGACGTACCCATTCGGATACAGGCTAATTGGACTGCCTTGGCCGAAGGTACCTTGGGTTCGGCAGGGGCTACCGATTTTATTCGTGATTTTAGTGGGGCTCCTCTCCGAGGAGTGTGGTATCCTATTGCCTTGGCCGAAAAGTTAGCCCAAAGGGAGCTAAACAGTGTAACCCAGAGAGAAATATCGGCCAATTTTAACAGCTCACGAGATGATTGGTATTTTGGCACGGATGGTAATGCGGCCTCTAATCAAATTGATTTTCTTACTGTAGTATTGCACGAGATTGGGCACGGATTGGGTTTCATCGGTTTTGCCAATGACATTGGGAATAATCAAGGCCGCATTAGAGTAGAGGGCTTTCCCATGATTTTTGATTCGTTTTTGGAAAATAATAATGGTGAGCGTTTAAGTAATCAAGATTTATTTACGGATCCTTCTACCCAATTATTAAATTTTTTTACAAGCAATAGTAACCTAAACTTTGGCGGTCCCTTGGCAGAAGCCGCGGCTGGCATTGTAAGGCCCGGACTCTATGCCCCCAGCGAATTTGATGGAGGGTCTAGTATTCATCACTTAAATACTCCGGCTTTTCAAAACGGGGCCAATCGCTTGATGGTGCACGCTTTAGGGTTTGGGGCAGGTACGCTGGATCCGGGGCCGATCACGCTTGGAATATTTTCGGATATTGGTTGGGTTCACACGTTTATCAAGCCCGATTCTGTTTTTGGGGTCAATCCGGGAACGGATTCCCTGGAAATAAAAGCCATCGTAGTAGCCGATTCCCTCCTGGATACCTCATCGGTAACCTTGCACTTTTCATTGGATACTTTTAGGACAGAGCAAACCGTAATGATGTTGCCCACGGGGCAGGACAATGAGTTTTCGGCATTTATTGATACAATCCCAAGTACCGGAAGTGTGGGGTATTATGTAACCGCCAGTGACTTTACAGCCCGGACCTATTTTTCTCCGGCTGAGGCTACTGCTCGGGATATTTACTTTTTCTTTCAAGTAGATACGGAAGCACCAGATATCACCCATGCCCCCTCGGTATCTTTCTTAACCGATGAATCAGAAGAATTACTTATTGAAGCGCAAATTGTGGATGGAATTGGGATTGACTCCGCTTATGTTGTTTTCTCGGTCAATGGTGGAAGCGAACAAAACCAAGGCCTAAATTTAATTGGGGGGCGCACGGCTTTTCGTACTACCTTAGATTTGGATACGCTTAGCTTAGCGGTAGGCGATACGTTACGCTATCGTATTTTTGCCGTGGATAAGGGACAAAATCCCTTGACGGCTCAACTGCCTACGGTTGACTTCTTTCAGTTTGTCATATCAGAATCACAAGTGGATGCCCGGGCCACCTATGCCAACGATTTTAATGGGCCTGATGCAGCTAGTGATTTCTTAGGAAATGTGTTTACGGTCACTACCCCAGCCGGTTTTACCGATCCAGGTTTACATACCCCGCATCCTTATCCTGAAGCAGGAGGGGGGAACCCTGATCTCAATATAATCCATCAGCTCAAAATCCCGATTGTGATCAGTGCCAATCGGAGTTCACAGTTGATGCAGTTTGACGAAATAGTATTGGTAGAACCCGGAGAAGACGGGACTAGTTTTGGCGATCAGCAATTCTGGGATTTTGTTATTGTGGAAGGCAGTACCGACGGGGGTAGCACTTGGACTCCGGCACTTGAGGGTTACGATTCTCGCGAAAATACTGCTTGGTTTAATTTGTATACCAACAGCCTGGACAGTGAAGGTCGAGTATCAAGTGCCGAAGGAAGCCCCTCACTTTATAGACAGCGTATTATAGATTTAGGAGATACCTTTAATGCTGGCGATACGGTCTTGTTCCGCTTCCGTTTATTTTCGGATGAACTGGCTTTTGGATGGGGTTGGGCGATTGATAATCTCTTAATTCAATCTGAATTGATTACCTCTAACGAAGATGAAGTTTCTTTGATACAAGACCTTAATCTTTTCCCTAGTCCAGCGCACGACCGAGTGGATATAACGTGGGAAAGCCTCCAGCCAATACGAGAAGCGCATATTAGGGTTGTTAATCTTCAGGGAGTTCCCGTTTATCAAGAAGCCGTAAAAAATCTTCAAAGAGAAAATAAACTGGAATTAAATACAGAGAAGTTTCCCTCAGGCTTTTATCTATTACAATTGGAAGCGGATGGAATAATTGAGTCAAAGAAAATGATTATTAACCATTAGTGGGGTAGGTATTCAAGTCAAAGGGCAGTACTTTACTAGAAAGTACCGCCCTTTATTATTATGGGGTATGAGCCAGGAAACTACTCCACTGAGTCCACATATTCTAGAAATCGGATCACTTGGCTGGGTTTGCTAAATTTTATTTTGTTATCCGCTGCGTACTGGGCCATTTCTTCTCCGAAGATTTCATCTATATCCTTGCTTTTTTTGTTTACTTCATACAGTTCATTTTCGGATGTGAAGATAAATAACTTCGGCTTGCGATCAACAATCTTATCTGCTTTTTTCTCGGCCGAGTATACTCCTTGGAAGTCACCTACAACCACGTCTTTTACATATTCTTTAAATAATTTATTTTTTCCGTTGTAGAGTACCTCATAAAAGCCTGTTTTGGGTACGTTTTTAACTTCGTTGGCTCTTAATAGGACAAAATCATAGACTTTGCCATTGGCCGCAAACTCAAAACCGGAAAGGTTTCTTTGATCTACATATACAGTGTCAAACTCGAATGGGCGAACGATCATAACCTTTTTTTCTAAGACATTAAATTTGATCATCAAGTTTTTAGTGATTTTATCGCCTTGCTTAAGGTGCCCAATGGAAAACTGATCAAAGAGAAAAGGGCTGCCCTGAGTGTCATAGTTATTTCCTGCCCCGGCAATGTACCAGAAAGCCCCAGTATCTACATAATTGAGATTTTCACCTTCTCGGCTCTCGCTTTGTGCATAAACAGCTGTGTTGAATAAGCTAATTATCAGGATTGGTAGAATTGGATTAAATTTCATAATGGTTATTTTTATAGTATTTCCTACTTGATACAAATATAAATTAGATGACTTAATACCAATAAAAAAGGCCGGAAAACCGGCCTTTTTTGCATAGTAAGATTGTTCCTAGAATCCAGGGTTTTGGGCTAGATTCGGGTTCAAGTCCACTTCACGCTGAGGGATTGGGAATACGGTTTCGTTACCCCCAAAAGCAGCATCGGCTAGACCTTGACGTAGGGGAAGACCATTACGCAATAAGTCCATACGACGGTGTCCTTCAAAGCAAAGCTCTTTACGACGCTCATCTAATAATTGATCGATCAAAGCCTGAGGCGAAGCAAAATCACCTGCTGTGAAAGTAGACAATCCCGCACGAGTACGTAGATCATTCAAGATGGTGATAGCTTCCGCGTTAACTGAATTAGTAGATTGTACTAAGGCTTCGGCACGGTTCAACAACAACTCTGTGTATCGCAAGAATGGAGAGTTATCTTCATTGGTAGTACCGTTAGGAAACTTAGAAGTGAAGATACGATCAACTGCATCAGCCGCCTGACGGGTTACATTCAGGGTTGTGAAACGCAAGTCGGCAGTTGTATCAAAAGCTGCGAGTAATTCATCAGAGAAAGGCGCATCACCCCGTCCACCTTCGGTAGGAGATGTATACCACAAGGCCCACTCAGACCCATCAATTGCCGAGTGAGAAAGAGTCATGATGTGCTCAGAGCTAGTAGTATTATAGAAACTATAATCGCTAGCTAGGGTAAAACTACCATTATTGATTACTTCCTGCGTACGCGTTAATACTTCGGCATACTCACCTCGGTATAAGTGCAAGCGAGCTAACAAAGCTTGGCAAGCAACTGGAGTCGCACGTAAAGGAAAAGAAGCATCAAACTCACCTGTTAAAAGGGGAATAGCCGCTTCCAAGTCAGATCGGATTTGGGCGTGTACCTCATTTACTGTAGAGCGAGAACGTTGGGCTCCAAAATCTCCAACAAACGGTTCGTTGTTGATTACTACTCCAAGATCAGCGCCATTACTGTTATTGAATGGCTGAGCAAAAAGATTTACCAAATGGAAGTAGGTAGCACCTCGGATAAACAAAGCTTCTCCAACAATTTGGTTTTTTTCTGCGTCGGTAAATCCAGGATCTGATACATTAGGCGTGTTCGCAATTACCGCGTTAGCAGCAAGAATACACTCATACGCTTCTGTCCAATAGGCTTGAGTACTACCATTGGTAGATAATACATCATACGTACTTACATCTTGTAAGGTAGGGAAAGATCCTACAAAGTTTACGTTGTCCGCCATTGCGTCTGTAATCATTTGCGATTCCCCACCGGTGATCTCGCCATCTTGGAAAAGGCTATAAGCACCAATCAACGCACCAAAAGTGGATTGCTCATTGATAAAAGCAGCATCATTAGAGATAGATTGTTCAGGAATTAGATCCAAGCGATCTTCGCAAGCCGTAAATCCAAGCAAAACGGCAACAATCACTGTATATTTAAAAAAGATATTTTTCATTATTCATTCAGGTTGTGATAAAACCATTTATTCCTACTTCACTAAATTAGAAGCCCATTCTAACTCCAACAGTAAATGCTTTTTCCTGAGGAGGAGTAAAGAATAATTCAGATTGGCTTCCAGTTAAATCACCATCTTCGGTAGACTCAGGATCCCATCCTACATCCTTATAGAAGCTATTGAAGAAAGTAGCAATGTTGGTTCCCATAGCATATACCGTAAAGCTGTTGATATATTTGGTTTTCTGCATCAAAGACTTAGGGAAGTCATAAGCAATTCTCAAGTTACGTAAACGTAGGAAGGAATTACTGTAAAGGTGTAAACCTGATCGTTGATCCCAATCTGCAAAGCTAGCCGCAGCCGGAGAGGGTACGAAAGCCGCATCACCTGGGTTTCTCCAGATATCCAGTACAGCTACACGTTTGTTGAATGAACCTGTGGCCGCATTATCCGTAAAACGAAGACCATCATCGTATAATTTACCACCAGCCTGGAAGGTAAAGAAGGCAGTCAACGTGATACCTTTATACGTGAATGTATTGGTGAAACCACCATTCCACTTAGGAAGGGCTTGTCCCAAGATACGTCGGTCATCCTGCGTAGGGTTGCTAGTAGGCTCACCGTTAATACCTAACCACTCCGCTTCACCCGTTTGAGAGTTAACGCCAATGTAAGGAATCAAGAAGTAAGTGTTTACAGGATAGTTAACGATAGCACGTTGGTTAGCCGAACCAGTAACGAAAGGACGACCTTCATTGTCTTCAGCTACACCAGGTAGGCTAGTTACTTCATTATCTAGGTAACCTAAGTTCAAGTTGGTAGTCCACTTAAATCCAGCAACATCCAAGTTAACAGTGTTGATGTTGAAATCAATACCTTGGTTACGAAGCTCACCTAAGTTAGATTGGATATCCGCGAATCCAGTTTCATTCCACTCCAAGTCACGATCTAAGAGCAAGTTCGTAGTATTCTTGTTGTAGTAACTGATATCAAACGAGATGCGATTCTTAAGTAAACCAGCAGAGATTGTTACGTCAAACTGCTCAGTTTCCTCCCAAGATAAGTTCAAGTTAGCCGGGTTAGAGGGCTCAAATCCAGGAAGACCATTGTAGTCATTACCTCCACCGTACAATCCTTGCCAAGTAAAGTTACCAATACGGTCATTACCCGTGGTTCCGTAGCTCACACGTAATTTCAAGAAATCAAGGAAAGCGATGTTTTCCATGAAAGCCTCATCTGAGATGTTCCATCCCCCAGCCACAGACCAGAAAGTACCATAACGACGATCAGGACCGAAACGAGAAGATCCATCTCGTCGAACGGTACCTTCAATAATGTACTTCTCTTTGTAGTTATAGTTTACTCGTCCAAATTGAGAATCCAAGGCCCAACGAGTACCAGATGCAAATGTAGTTGTAGGCGTTGCCGCTGAGGCTACGTTTGGAAGGGCATCTGTGGCAAAGCCAACCCCTTCAACGGCGATATCATTACGGTCGGCAGTTTCAAAACTAAAACCAGTCAATACGTTGATTGAGTGATCACCGAATGTACGACGGTAAGCGATAGTATTGGTGCTCAACCATTTGATATCTTGGTTGTTCTCTTCGTAAGCATATCCACCTGGCTCAAATACTTCCAAATCACGCTCGCGCTCTTCAGTTTGTACCACATCTAAACCATTATCGGTACGAAGTACCAAACCTTGGATAGGCTCAACTTCCAAGTAGAAGTTACCAATTACACGACGAGAAACGAAGTAAGATTGGCTAGTTTGCTCACGAGCCACAACGTTACGAATAAAACCAGTTTGTGTAAAAGTACCATCATCGTTAAAAGCTTCTACCCATGGTAGTTGCAAGAAGGCCGAAGTAAAGGGAGCAAACGTACTGTTATCGGAGTTTACACGATCATACTTCGAGTTAGAAAGTTTCAAGCTCAATCCAAATCGTAGTTTGTCGCTAGCTTCGTGGTTGATATTTGAAGTAAGGTTCACACGGTCCAACTCATTACCAATGATATACCCTTCTTTGTTGAAGTAAGTCAAACCAACATAGAAAGAAGTTTTGGCAGTACCACCACGGGCCGACAAAGAGTAAGAACTTACGCGTCCTGTTTGCTCCACGGCAGATGGCCAATCAAAGGAAGTCTGAGGGAATACATCAGCATCATTAGGATCGGTAGGAGTACCTTGAATCGTGAACACGTCTGCTCGGAACTGACGGAACTGATCAGCATCCATCATATCAGGTGTAGTAGTGGGCTTAGACCAACCTGTGTAGTAGTCAAAGCTAAATACGGTCTTTTCGTTGAGGCCACCTCGTTTGGTAGTAATCAAGATTACCCCGTTAGCTCCCCGTGAACCGTAGATTGATACCGCTGCCGCATCTTTTAAGATAGAAATAGAAGCGATGTCTTGAGGGTTCAAATCAGCCAAGGGGTTCAAAGGTGTTGCTCCCAATGCATTAGAATAGTCACCATCATTCAAAGGAACCCCATCCACTACGAATAGCGGGCTAGTTCCGGAAGTAATAGAGCTTACCCCACGAATACGAATAGCTGAAGAAGAACCCACAACCCCAGAAGTAGCGGTCATTTGTACCCCAGCAGCTTGACCTTGTAAAACTTCCTGTACAGATACTAAGGGAAAGTTTTCAAAGCTTTCTGAGTTTACTCGAGAGATAGACTGAACCAAAGTTTTATCAGACTGCTCTCCATAACCAACAACCACCACCTCGTTCAACCCTTGAACGGCACTACCCATTTCAAGATTGATGGTAGACTGAGCTCCTACTGTAACTTCCTGCGTCTCCAAACCTACGGCTTGAAATACCAGGATACCTCCTTCAGGAACACTAATTTGATAGTTACCTGAAGCATCGGTAACTGTTCCTTGAGTAGTATTTTTTACTAATACTGTAACGCCCGGGATTCCTTCACCGGTCTCAGGATCCGTTACTTGTCCGGATACCACTCTATCCTGAGCAAATGCCATTACGACACAAAACACGCTCAAGAAAAAGCTAAGTAGTAAACGTTTTACCATAGAACAAATCAATTAAATTGTTAAAAAAAACATTTAGTAGTATGAAATTACGAATTAAATTGGCAACGCCCTAGATAGCGTGCCAAATAATCGCAATGTCATAAATATAATCACATTGGGTGTAAAAATTGTTTAAAGTCTTTAAATTAACAAGCTCAAAAAGCTCATTTCTTCCAATATAAACCAACTGTGGATAGGGAAAAATCGTGAATAATATATTGTATGCATACTTACTATGATGTTAATTTTAGGATTATATTTGGTTTAAACTGGTTTACTCCTTATTTATAGAAGGTGCTTTCTTTTTATGCCAAGTAATATTCTGATCTTATTTCACAATTCCAAGACTATCTTCGGCTTTGCTACCCCAGCCCCACCCGAATGCTACACGTGTAAGTTTTTACGGTCAGTTTTCTTAATGCTAGACTTGCAAGCTATGCAAACCCGCAAAATGGATAGGATTGCCCCTGTTTCATAAGGCCTATTTTGAGGAATTTTTAAGCGCTTTCCAGGCTTTCTTTCTAAGAATTGTTTCCTTTGCAGCTATGGATCAATTTATTCGGACATCTTTTTTGAGATTTGCCTACGTTTATGGTCTAGGAATCTTATTATTGGCCCCGGCTTTGGCAAGGGCCCAAAGCCCCGAAGTACAGGCGGCTAAGCAGTTTACCCAATTGATGATATTATCTTTTGGCGTAGTAGTCGGACTATGGATTTTGGTCTGGTGGAAGCGAAAGAAAAGGCCTCCTCAATAAATTATTCCCGTATGCTATCCCCTTTACACGATTAAGTCCCCCTTTCCTATGAAAGACATGTTGCTTATCTACCTCCTGCTAGTTACCATAAGTGCCTGCAACCCCCTGGCCGATTCCCGGGGGACCATACAATCCGTGGAAAACCCTCCGGCCGACTTTCTACAAGTAGATTCTACCTTTGATTTACAAGGACATAGAGGGGCCCGGGGCCTTATGCCCGAAAACACAGTGCCCAGCTTCAAAAAAGCCCTGGATTTGGGCGTGAAAACCCTAGAAATGGATGCTGTGGTCAGTAAAGATCATCAGTTAATTCTTTCGCACGAACCGTTTTTTTCGGCTACGATATGCCTAGACGCTCAAGGGGACTCAATTCCGGAAGGCTCCGAGCGAAAGTATAATATTTATCAACTCACCGCCGAGGAGATAGAGGCTTATGATTGTGGAAGCCTGGCCCACCCTGGTTTTCCCGAGCAAGCCAGACTAGCCCTGGCCAAACCACGGCTCATTACAGCCATTCAAGAAACCGAAGCGTATATCAGACAAAATCAACTAGGGACCATTTACTATAATATTGAGACCAAATCTTCCCCAGAAGGTGATTCTGTGTATCATCCCGCCCCCGAGGTATTCGTTCGCTTACTCAAGGAAGCCATTGATAGCTTAGAAATTCGTGACCGTGTGTTTATACAGTCTTTTGACCCCCGTACCTTACAAGCGATGCACACATTAGATCCTGATTTGCCCCTGGTACTCCTGCTAGGGGATGCCAAGTTATTAGAAAAAGGCGTGCGTAGCCTAGGATTTATTCCGCAAGTGTATAGCCCTAATTATGAAAATTTAGATAGGGGCCTGGTCCAGAAAGCCCACAAAATGGGGATGAAGGTGATTCCCTGGACCGTCAACCAAGCTGAGGATATGGGGCGCATGCTACGCCTCAAGGTGGATGGGCTTATTACAGACTATCCAGACCGTTTCAGGACGATCATAGGAGATACCTTAGGGATGATGCGTTCGGAGTAAAAAACAAACCGGATTATTTGATACATACATATCTAAAAACAATCCGGTTATACCGCTATACCTTGGTCTTGTTAAGCCAAAGACGGAAGCTTGAACTATTGTGGAATGGTTAACTTCCAACCGGGATACAAAACATTGGGGTCATCATTATAGTCTTTCCATACCTCTTTGTTAGCCTCAAAAATTTTCATGTAATCGGCTCCATTACCCAAAAATTTCTCAGAAATTCCCCAAAGGGTATCCCCGGATTGTACCGTGTAGACTTTTGCTCCGCTATCGCTTTTCTCTACGTTTTCTTCCAGGACTTCCAATTGATCTTCTACGCCAGCTACGCCTTCTAGGCCCTGAACCATTTCTAAGATAGACTTCTTCGTATCTTCGCTATTCAGACTACCGCTGATGCTTACTTTTTTTTCAGCTACGCTTACTTGTAAGCCTTGTACTTCAAACTTATCACTTACTTGCTGGGTAATAAGCTCCGCCAATTTGTTGTCGGCTTCTTTTTTGTCAAAGTCAAATAGTCCCATGTTGTCAAAAGTTTAAGATTAAGCAAAGCCCAAAACTAAACATATTTTTAAATCCTCCACGATTTTTTCCCTTCACATCCTACTAACAACCGTATTAAGCAGTAAATATGGGCTATTTATGGCCCAACTATTCGTCCTGTAAAGCCGGGTATTTGATTTTTGGGGCTTGCCCGCGCTATAACAAACCCGAGTATAAAGGCCGTATGTACCTGCGCGGGCCGGGCTAGGCTGCC
>CAWUIO010000160.1:0-11914 GCA_963922455.1 uncultured Microscillaceae bacterium | reverse complement strand
GGCTTAAAAATGTATCAAAAAATATTATCCTTTGCGCAGCCTAGGGGAAGCCCCTTATCCCTTCTTTTGTACGTAGGAACTTTTTCTTGAATAGATCTTGGAGTAAGTTGAGCGATATAGTTTTACAAGATCCCCACCTTTTTTTGCGTAAGCATTCAGGTTCTTGAGCCAGGAGTGCCATAACCGGGTGGGCAATCTCGCGTCATTTCTCCTCCATAATATGAACGATGGCGGCCAGCATCTGCCAAGCAGCCTCTTGATAAGGCCTCTTGCGTCCCCAAGCGATAGGGTTTTCGCTTTTTTAAGGGCATTTGTTGTAGTGAGAAAGCCAAATTTGGAACAATTAGGGCAAGAAAAAGAAATTAAAAACGATTCATCACCCGTATCCCAACTCCTGGATATTGATCCATCTGAGGCAAGGCCAGGGCCACATCGTGGAGGCTGAGCCTTTCTTCTAAGAGCTTATGGACGGGCACCTGGGCCGATTGGATCAGGCCCAACATTTCCGGATAGCGGTGGGCTGCTAAGCCGTGACTCCCCAAAATCTCGATTTCCCAGGCAATAAGCCGGCCCATGGGTACCGCCACGGGCAATTGCTCGGGGGCAAAAAGTCCTACTTGCACATGCTTTCCCCGGCGGCGCAAACTCATAATACCGTCTTGCAATAACTGAGGGTGTCCCAGGGCATCCAAGCTGGCGTGGGCTCCTCCGCCACTGTACTCTTGAATGGCTTCCAGATAATTGGTCTCCTGGCGAGAGTTGAGGGTAAAATCGGCTCCTAAATCCTGAGCAATTTTCAGTTTATCATCCTTTATATCTATGGCAATTACCTGTATCCCCAAGGCTTTGGCAATCATAATAGCCGAAAGGCCTACCCCACCGCAAGCCCAAACAATGAGCCAATCTCCCCCTCGGAGCTGGGCTTGATCTACCACGGCCCGGAATGCAGTGGCAAAACGACAGCCTAAACCGGCGCCAATAGCGGCATCCATTTCATCGGGTAGGGCAACTAGGTTGGTATCGGCATAATCTAGGGCAACCAGTTCGGCAAAGGAACCCCAATGGGTAAAGCCAGGTTGCGTTTGCCTTCGGCACACTTGATGGTCTCCCTTTTGGCACTCCGGGCAACGGCCACAGCCACATACAAACGGTACGGTCACCCGCATTCCTTCTTGCCAATGATGTACATCAGAACCCAGGGCTACTATTTCACCCACTAGTTCATGACCAGGTACATGGGGTAGCTGTATGTCGGCATCGTGCCCTTTCCACCCGTGCCAATCGCTTAGGCAAAGTCCACTTGCCAGTACTTTTAAGACTACCCCGTGCACTCTTGGGGCAGGGTCGGGCAGGGTTTCCACCTGGATGGGCCCACCAAAACGAGTATATACGGCTGCTTTCATAATCAAAAGATGTAAAAGGGAATTGTTCCGGCCCAATATATACCCCCTAGCATACAAAAGGTAGCTGGAAGCGGGCCAGCCTCGGGGAACCCTATTAGAACGGGCCCAATCCTTTAGCCAAAATACAAGCGGCAATGGCAATAAAAAGGAGGGAGCGGTTAAAAAGTGTTATTTTTTAGCCAGCGTTCTAGGTACCAGAAGTCCGTTTGGCCATAAATCTCAAAAAAAGCTTGTTGATAATATTTGTATTTCAATTGACTATCCTGGGGAATGCTATCGGCTTCTATTTCCCGAATGATGTCCATACTTTCCTTCACTTCTTTATCTTCCAGATACAAAAAGCTAAAGTTGCTCACAATTTGGGGCTTATTGCCTTCTACAAAATATAAATCAACGGGGCCTAGACCGTTTGGATCTACTTGCTCGTCATTTTCGGCCGTAAACGTTTGGGTGCTAAACTCAATTATTTGATCCTGGGAAGGCACGCGGTGGTAATAATCTTTGCCCTGTACTTGATATCGGAGGGCAAAATACGATTTAGGGTCGTGCAAATTATACTCAGACTCCCGCAGACGTACTCGGAGATGGTTTCCTATGATGCAAAATACCGAGTCTCCCATATACTCCTTTAAGTTGCTAATTTCGGGTTGGGCACTCCGGCGGACAATCCGGTGCTGCACATTGAGTGGGTATAAGGCTTGCCAGAGAACTTCGCGAGCTTCTTTCCAATGGGGATCATTTGCTTGGGCATCCTGCGCCTGTGGTTTTAGAACAAAGCGGCCCCTACGGGGGCTGGTCAGGACGGCCCGGGAGTTATTATCTTCAAAATATAGGCTATCTTTTTCAGACAGGTCCATTTTAGGCCGGAGATATTTGTCCTGGCTTATGTCCATGATTTTGCCCCGGACGTAAATAACCCGGTAAGTTTCCGGATTAAATGGGGCTGAAAAAGTAAGCAGAAATAATAGCGATAGCTGTAATGTTCTTAAAATAGGTTGTTGCATATAGCAAATATACTATTTCTTACGAATGAAGAAAAAGTCTCCTCCTTGATCATCGGTTCCGATGATAACGCCAAAATCGGGTACTTGAGAATTTTCTTGAGAGTTGATTACGGTTTTTTGCAAGTAGCTATAGAAAAAATTACCGGCTTGAAGCATGGGTTCCCGATTTCGTTTCAGGCCTTGAATCAAGACCTGGAGGAAGGTACTTTCATCGGGTACTTCAGTGAGTACCCCGCTGGTCATGGCTTGACGGCTTTTTTTGGAATAAAGGACCTTATTGGCTTGGATTTTATCTTGATCGTCTTCCCCTAAGTCACCAGGATCAAAGCCTGCCGATCGGGTATCAAAGATAGCCCCGCTAAAACAGGCATCGGCTATCAGTAACGTATGCCGGGAGTTAATCCCTTTTACATACTCCCGAAGCTGACTATTGGCCAACCAAGTAGATTTATCCGATTGGGTGGCATCGGAAGGCAACCAATAGCCCGCTTTCAGATTTTCATCCCAGATTCCGTGGCCGGCGTAAAAAATCAAAAGATTATCCCGAGGGCTTACTTTTTTGGTTAAGTTTTCCAATTCGGCAATGATTTGGCTACGGGTAGGGTTTTTAAGTAGTACACTGTGATCACTTTCATAGGTGTAGAGATCTTCCAGCACTTTTATAAAATCAGAAGCGTCCTCTACTGGCTTGTTGAGGTCTTGGATATTTTCATCCTTATAGTCACCTACTCCAATGATTAAGGCATAGTTGGTTTCTTCCTGGATGGCCGTAAAGATGCTTTCGTCAAGATCTTCGCTAAGGCCTTTGGTGATGCTTAAGTCAAAATCATAGACAGGGCTATCCGCCGATTTTTTTTCTTGGGCCAAGGCTACAAAGTTGTTCAAAAATAGGATGCATAGGAAAAGGGTTAGTAGGCAAAGCCTTTTAGATTGTAGTATCATAATGCATGTGCATATCTGTGTATAATGGAAGATAGTTTGTCTGCTTTGTAAAGTGCTCATTGTTTGATCCATTTTATGATGTAATACTGGCTATGATTATATAATTTAAGATAGTAAATACCTGAAGCTAAGTAACTAAAGTCCATGGTTTGAGCGTGTAATGTATCCAAGTCAAACCTCGCCATTGTTATGCCCAGAGCGTTGGAAAGTTCTGCTTTCCATTCGGTGGAGGAGGCCCCTAAGGATTCTCCCATGACACTTAGGTTACCTGAGCTAGGGTTGGGTGAAACCCTAAATGGAGAAGATTGAGTGGCAGCTTGTCCGGTTATCAGGGGTGAAATCTTAATCCCAGTAACAGGAGAAAATCGAGAGTTGTTACCCAAATTGATAGACCTGACTCGATAATAATATTGTTGGCCAGCTACTATATTTTGATCGATAAAACGCTCAACCCCAAAGGAAGTAAAATCAATAGTTTCAAAATTTCCTAGGGAACTTATGCTACGTTGTACTTCGTAAAAAATAGAGTCAGCATTCGGATCATCCTGTTGCCAAGTTAAAATAATTTCACGGCCATCTACTGAATTAGCCTGAATATCAATGGGTGTGGAAGGTTCAGGTGGAGTGATCAGTTTAAAGAGGGTCCCCGTTTCATTGATTGAAATAACGATATCATTATTATCTAACACTTTTATGAAGTCGGCAGTACTTCCTTGAGATAGATCGGTTAAAAATGATCGGTCCCTAGAACCATCTAGATTAAAACGCCCGATAGCTCCTGGCAAATTTATGGAGCGTGAGCTAACTAAAAGTCGATTTTCTTCTCCAATTCTTTGGAAGGCTAAATCATTCGGACTTTGTTCGAGGTTTAAGTCAAACTCCTCCACTAAAGCGCCCGTACTGTTAAGAAGAGCAACTCGATTACGGGTTAATAAATTTACTGAACTAATAGAGCCCCCAATGGCTATTTCATCATTCGGACTAACCGCTATTTGATCAACAAAACCCGAAATGGAATTTACTTGAAACGTAAAATCTTGTATACCTTCACTTACACGGGCCAAATTTGTGTAAGGTAGATTGGAAAGCATAGTAAAAAAACCTCCACAAATCACTTGTATATTACTATTACTGGGCTTGATTTCCTCTACGAAGGCTATTGAAGTTGAACCACTATTGGTGGTAAAATTGATTAAAGGGGACCGGATTGAGTCATATATTCCATCAGGCAGCAAATAAGTAAAATTACCGACATTCCGACCATCAAACACTTCAAAATCGCCGGCAATCACCAGTAAATCTCTCGAGAGTGTTGCAATATCACGGATGAACCCATTTACAGATGTTCCAATATTTTGAGTAAAAATTGTATCAATACTGCCATCAGGGAATAATCTAGCTAAGCCTCTGGTAGGATAGCCATCATATTCATCAAAAGAACCAGCTACAACAATTTGCTCCCCTTGAAGCGTAATAGCTTCCACTTGACTATCGGGCCCCCTACCCGTTTGGAAAGTTGTATCGCGACGCCCATTCGCTAGTAAACGGGTGAGAAAAACTTGGGGTTGATTATCTACCAGGGTGAAATTACCCGATACCAATAATTTACCATCCGGCTGCTCTTCAATATCCGAAATAAGTGCGGGTTGGGCTAGAAAGGGCCCTACACCCAGTAAATTAGCATCTAAGTCAAAAAATACAGATACTTCTTCAAACTGGTTTGAATCAAATGGATTAAGGGTGAGTTCCAAGGTGCCATCTTTTTGAAAAAAAACCAAGTCATAGAAAATAAATTCCTCATTGGTAATAACTCCATTAACATTAGAGGGGCTTAAAAAACGGAGATCGAAAGTGCCACTAGGATCTATAAGAGCAAAACTCTGCCCTATAAATTTATAGGATGTATCAGCATTAGCGAGTAAGATACTATCTATGACCACTATAAAACCAATGAGAAAGACTTGATCATTGTCCAGTATTTCAAAATCGGGAAGTACTTGGGATTGTATATCAATTGATTGTTCATAATTGTTGTTGTAGCTACTATCCAAAAGTCCGGTTTCATCAAATGCTAAAAAGCGATCTTCCGATGAAATTATATCCACTAAGGCAAATACCCCCCCATTATCTCGGGGTTTTATTTTTCGGGTTCTTGAGATATCATCTACAATATTATTGCCTTGCAAGCTTTGGGTAAATGCTTCATCCAGCGTACCATCGGCATTTAAGCGGAGTAATTTCTTAATAAAAGCTAAATTGTAAGAATCAAAAGAACCTCCAAGAAGTAGTTTTCCATCCGGATATTGCGCTACACTATTAATTGTTCCATCTACCCCCGAGCCAACATTATCCATAAATGACTGATCAAGTGTACCATCCGCTTCTAAGCGAACTATTCGCCCAACCCTTTGGCCTTGATATTCAGTAAACGATCCCACGACCACTATTTTTCCATCGCTTTGTAAAAGTAAATCTTGTATCGTGCCCACAGAAAAACCTCGGCCAATATTTCTTTGGAATTCTTCATCTAAGCTGCCATTGGGTTGAAGTCTCAGCAATTGAAAAACTTGCCGGTCATTAAACACCTCAAAGGAACCACCCAGTAAAATTTTTCCATCATTTTGTTCAATTACGTTCCGAATTTCCCCGGTTTGTACCGCAGTTCCGATGTTAGCCTGAAATTCCATATCTGGTAAGCCATTGGGTAGAATTTTAATGATTTGACCTACTTCTTGGGAAGAGCTTGGGCTCAGGCTATCCATTCGAGCAAAACTTTTGAAGCTACCCACATATATCTTAGATCCATCTTCTAGCTCAATACGATCGCTAATAAATCCTTTGGCTTGTAAATTGGCTTCAAAGTTTGGGTCAAGCCTTTGTGCTTTACTTGATAGAGCATGACATAGAAGAAAAGCCAGAAATAGCCCAATGGGATAAAGTTTATATGAATACATAGTCAGGTGTATTAGATTTTGATCCAACGAAAATGATTCTTTTGCCCATTTTGGGTGATCACTAAAATATAAATACCTTCTGGTAGGTCGGATACATCCCATTGTAAGGAATCGTTATCCGGTGGACTTAGACGACGTATGAGCTTGCCACGACTATCCCAGATACCAAATTCCCAAGGAGAATTACTTGAGCTAACACCTTTTAGTTCCAATACATCTTGGGTTGGATTAGGAGAAAGGCGAAGCTGCAATGCCTCGGTTGGTGCTTCGGCAGTGATCAAAGGTGAAACTTTGATAGATGCGACATTGCTAAAGGGGGATGAGTTTCCTTGATTTATGGCACGCACCCGATAAAAATATTGTTGATCGGGTATTACATCATTGTCCTGGAACTGGGTTTGTCCTAAGCCAGTAATAGCCAGGGAAGAAAACTGTTCAGGGCTTTCAATGGTAGCTCTTTGTACTTCAAAATTGAGTGAGTCTACCAGGTTATTTGGCAAAGTCCAAGCTAGGAGCACATCCCTACCTGTGCTTGAACTAAGTTGTAAGTTAACTGGTGTTTCGGGGGGGGGAGGAGTAATGAGTCGTATAAGATTTCCCGGTTGGTTGGTACTCAGTAAAATATTGTTGTCTTGTAGTACTTTAATATAATCCACTCTACTGTCGAGGGTAAGTTCTGGATTAAAAGAGCGATCAAGGGATCCATCAAAATTGACACGTGCAATAGGCTGGGGGAGAGGATTAAAGCGTGTATCATAAAGTATCCGCTCTTCCTCGCCAATAATCTGGGTGCTAACAGTAACTCCAGAGAATTCTAAATCCAAATCAAAATCTTCTACAAGAGCGCCTTCACTTTTTAAAATAACCAAATTGGAACGATCTACCGCATTAATAGATGTGAAGTTTCCTCTTACGAGTAGGTCGCCATTTTGTAAACGAATAATTTCGTCCACCCTACCATCTGGACCTCGCATGTCAAAGGTTCGTGATATAAAGCCTTCTGGAAATATACGAGCAATACCTGGCCTAATAAAGCCATCTACTTCACTAAATTCCCCCCCCACCATAATAAAATCATCTGGAAGGACTTCTAAGGCATTCACTTCAGCTAGATTACTATTTAAAAAGACAGTAAAACCAGGAGTTGCAAAACTTGAAAAATTGGTATCTACGGTTCCATCCGTATTTAAGCAGGCAATATTCCCTGAGGTGACTCCATCAAATTCACTAAAATCCCCCCCTAAAATAATTTTTTGATTACTTAATAATTCAACCTGATTTATGCTAAAAGCACTGGTTCCCAAATTGTTAGCAAAAGCAATATCCTCTTGTCCATTAGCTTCTAAACGTATAATACCTGGCCTGAATTGGTTATTAAAACTAATAAAACTACCCACTACCAAAATTTTTCCATCTTCTTGCAATGCAATATCCTTCACAGCCCCATCAGGGCCACCGCCTAAAAAGACATTAAAAGTAGTGTCTAAAGCTCCTTCCGGACTTAGCATGGCCAAATTGGGTAGCGAAACTCCATTAACTAACTGGAAGGACCCACCCACCAAAAGTCGTTCATCTGGTAGTTCTAAAATAGTATTGATGTTTCCCGGGTTGGATAAAGTATAAGCATTTTGAAACTGAAGCAGAGTATCAAGAAATAGTACATTAAACGGAAAACCATTGGTTACTCCCGAACTGCCCAAAACATATTGCCCATCGGGATAGGCTACAACTTCATTCGTAAAGAAACTATTTAGAAATGATCCGCTTTCAAAGCGTAAAAAATCATCATCCAAACTTCCATTTGCTTCAATAGTAACTAAAGTAGAATTATACAAGAAAGGGAAATCAAATACCTCAAACAAACCACCCAATACAACTCGGTCATCACTCAATAAGGTCATGCTACTTATTAAACTCAGATCATTCGTTATAAATGGACTTAAAAAAAATAAAAAGTTAGGGTCTTCATTGCCCATTGAATCCAAAGCGAATAAATTTTGTAATATAAAAATCTGGAAGGTGCCAGGATCTAAAAATACAGTTTCTGCACTTAAAAGAATGTTACCCGTAGATTGTACAACAAAATCTTCTATAATAATTACACCAGTTAGTTGGGCTGAGTTAAATGTGTTATTTGTAAAATTAGCATCCAGGGACCCGTCAGGTAAAAGTCTAATTACGTTTAATACAGCAACCGTATTGTAGACATTAAAATCCCCACTTACCAAAATATACTGATTAGGAAGTACTTTCACTTTTGTAGGAGATCCATCAAAGCCAGTCCCTACATTGGTGGCAAATGTCTCATCAATAGTACCATCGGGATTTAGGCGTACAATCGAGGACGCATCTCGATCATTAAACCGATTGTATGGACCTACTGCCAGGATTTTTCCATCCTCTTGGATATCTACACTAGAAACGTTTGCGTTGAAACCTGTACCTAAATTATTCTGGAACTCCTGGTCAATACTACCATCCGGATTAAGTCGTACCATGTTATTAACCGTGACATTGTTAAACTCCCGGAAGGTTCCTGCGATTATAATTTTGCCATCCTCTTGTTCTATCATATCCTGTACAATACCAGCTTGAATCCCAAGGCCGACATTGGCGGTAAACACCGAATCAAATTCTCCTGAGATATCTAATCGTATAGGTTGCCTTAATTCTATAATGGAATCGGGTTTATTCTCCTCAGAAATGGTAGTTGAAGTAAAATCACCGGCATAAAGTAGACTACTGTCTTGTAGAAGTAAGATTTTATCCATGCGAGCAATATCCTCAATTCGGCCTTGAAAATTAAGGTCAACACTTTGCCCATACGCTAAGGGAGCAATAAAAAGGAAGAGTAATATTTTGAAATAGCTTGTTAATATTTTTTTCATTTTAGTTTCTGACAGTTTGAAAGGTTTCCGTTTGTGATTCATAAACAACTGTGTTTACCCCAGACTCTTCACTGATATAGTATGCCCGGATAAGATACTCGGAACCAATGATGAGATTGGTCAACTGACTACTAAACTCACCCGGTAAATTTCTTGGTCCCAGGGAGGTTGTATCATCCTGCTCAATGGTAGGAGGGTCTTGATTAATTCCTTGAAAAAGGGCCCAGCAATGTCCATGCGTAATAATACCTGAGTCGGGTAGGGTACTGATCCTCGCAATAGCCCGGGCACTTTGGGTGGTGATATCGGTAATAACAAACGTAAGAGGCCCCTCTGGTTTAAAGGGAAGTCCTTCGGTTGTAAAAATGCTCACCTTCCCAAAAACCGGATTGCCATCCACGATAGCATACGCTCGAACCGCATAAGAAGTACGAGGTGCTAAACTTGTCAAAACACTTTGAAAATTACCCGTACGGTCCCTGGGACCGAGTTGACTGATAAGGTCTTCTAAATTGGGGCTTGCTAGGGTGTCATTGATCCAGCAGTGCCCATGTTGTTCTATGTCTGCATCCAAGGACACAATGATACCATCGGCTTGAGCCGAAACTTCATCTAAAACTTCTATATTCCCGGTTACAACCAAAGTTTCGGTTTCGGGGCTAAAGCAAGCACTCACAAGGCTAGTAAAAAGAAGCAGGTATATTATTTTTTTCATAAATTTCTAATGAGAAAGTAATTCGAGCGTGTTTTTTGTATTTAAAATCGCAACCCAAATCGTAAGCCGGGTTGTTGAAAGGTAGGAGACCACGTAAACTGCCATTTTTCCTGGGGCACTTGGCCAATTTGCAATTGATTCTTGAGCCGATTTAACTCCCGTTTATTTTTCTGGCCCTTTATAAAAGCCAAAACCACATCTGTAAGCCAAAAAGCTGCCCCCGTACCCATAAGCACTTTCCCAACCCGGTTTTGATCCCGGGCCCGGTCTAAAAGGGAGCTGGCTTGATCTACCGATGTGGCATCCCGGTACTGATCAAAGGTATTTCGTGAATCCAAGTATAAGTAGATGCCAGTCCCTAAGACGCCATACGTTATGGCCGTAATCATCCAATAATTACGTCCCGAACGGACTTTATAGTCTCCTAAGCCGGGTACTAAAAGGGAGTAGAGCGCTCCTTCGGGGCCTTTCAGGGAAGAGATCCGATCAAAATGGGCAAACATATCCCGCTCGGCTTTGACCCGGAACACCACATTTTTTCCGCTAAAATTGGGATCTTCTTGATAATATCTCCATTGCACCCTTTTGTTTTTGCCAGGTTCTAGGTTTGAGCCAGCATTGCCGTTTACCCACTCAAGGGGGTACTCCGAAAAGCTTTCTCCCCCGTTTTGGGATAGGTATATTTCTACCTTAAAGCGGTCAAAACGGCTCTGAGTGGGCTTGAGGTCATAGGAAATAATAATTTGCCGGGTGATGGCATTGGCATCTGCCCGTACATTGCTGATTTCTTGGGCTGCTAGGGAACTCCAGCTTAAGCATAAGAGTATCCCTAGACTTGTGCACCGCCAAAAGCAGGATAAGTTTGTATGCATAGATTTGATCGTGTGAGTTGGACTTGGTAATGATAGGCTAAATTTAGGGGTCAGTTTAAAAAATTTCCTAGTGGAAAACCAGTATTTACAAGAAATTATAGGGTTTTCCCAAAAGTTTCACGGGACATACGCTTGTATCTCCCCATTTCTAGGTAGAAAATCTATGGTGTAATAGCCGACCTTTGGTATAATCAACCTGTTTGTAGGTAATGCCTTGAGGTTCTTTTGTACAATAGATTTAAAACCTGTGCTAGGGAATATGTGCGCGACTTAGAGACACAAGCATTCCCATTTGAAATCCCGTAATCCCAGATGAGGGGCTTTTTTTATCCCCAAATCTGTTGAGACTCCCTCCTAGAAAGCCGTAGTATTGGATAGTCGGAAGCTTCCAGCAATATTTCCTTGGATACGCGGAAAAAATCAGAGCGTAAAATGCTGAATTTTGAAATATCAAGAAGGGCAAAGTGTTCGCCTTACATTCAAAATTCAAAAAATTATGCAATCCACTTTTCCTACCTCAGCAAACTCATGTACTCCCTTGGCTCACCAGGCTATCTCCTTAATAGGCTTGATTTTGAAGTCCATACTCCTTTTCTTATGTGTATATGAATTGTTCTGGCAAGGTCAAGAATTAGGCTGGATCAATCTTGAACTCTTTTGGCCTCATCTGTATGACATTTGCCCAAAAAAATGGCTCGCAAGCTTGGATCTTGCCCCTTATACATCCCAGGGGGTCTCCTCTGGGATCAAAGCAGCGTCTTGGTTTCATCAATTACCTCGCTTGATAATTTTGGGGGGCTACCTTAGCTTTT
The DNA here is from genome assembly GCA_963922455.1 of uncultured Microscillaceae bacterium. Lineage (GTDB taxonomy): Bacteria > Bacteroidota > Bacteroidia > Cytophagales > Microscillaceae > CAWUIO01. The sequence continues at coordinate 324 of CAWUIO010000160.1, read as the reverse complement.
GGGCTGGAGTGAAACTCTTACGAAACTTTATGAAGAGATAAAGTTTGGGGCTTGCCCGCGCTAAGGAGAAAAATACCAACGAGTACCATAGTGCCAGCGCGGGCCGGGCTAGCCTGTCGAGCCGGCCCACGCACGGCCAGCGGCGGTCTCGACCCATTCGGGCGGCTATCCCTAAGCCAAGGGAGAAGTGAGAACAGACAAGCAAGAGGAGAGATTATAGGAGGCCTCAACCAAGAACCGGGACCCTAGCCTAAGTGGACAGCATGGAGCGAGAAGCTAAGACCAAAAGAGAGGTCAATGTAAATTAGTCCCGCCTCCCGGTTC
>CAWUIO010000159.1:0-11993 GCA_963922455.1 uncultured Microscillaceae bacterium | reverse complement strand
GGTTCCCGAAATGGCCCTTTGCAGCCCATATAATTAAATTTAAACAGTTTCTTATCTATACTTACCAAGCAAAAGCAGGTGAGTCGAGGCTTTTTATGGATGAAATAGGAAACCGAAGGGGCTTGCTCTCTTTTTGGCATAGGGATAGAGCGGCATGTTTGAGCTCGTGTGGGCCCGGCGGGCAAAGGCAGCGAGTAGCGAAAGCCCGGTCTCCCCCGGTAAGGCACATGAGGTCCCGTTTGCCCATAGGTTCTTACCGGGGGAGAATGCCCCAAAATTTCTGTCCTTGGCTTATTTACTCATCTTTCAATACCTCCACGGGGTTGATCGTAGTGGCCTTCCAGGCGTGCCGGCTTATGGTGAGGAAAGAAATTACAATAGCTAAGGCCCAGGAGAGTAAAAACCAAATCCATTGCGAGGGTAGCTCAATTCGGTAGACAAAGCCCTCCAACCAAATGCTCAAAAACCAATACGTAAGAGGAAAGGCCAAGAGGCCCGCCATGAAAACCAGGGTAATAAAATCGCGCGAAACCAGTTTGACCACTTGGGCCGCATTGGCTCCCAGAACCTTACGGATACCAATTTCCTTGGTTCGGGTTTGAACGGTATACGTGGCCAAGCCCGACATCCCTAAGCAAGCAATAAGAATGGCCAAAACTGAAAAAAGTAAAAACAAACGTCCCTGTCTTTGCTCCTGCTTGTATTGCGAGAAGTACAGTTGATCCATGGGGCGGGCGGCAAAAGGCTCATCATCAATAAAGGAATACCAAGTGTCTTTGATAAAAGAGATGGTTTTATTTATATCTTGAGGAGCAATTTTCACGTAAGTCCGCCACGCTTCTCCTTGGTCATAGTGAATTGCCAAAGGCTCAATGGGCTTGCGAAGGTTAGACAAGTGAAAGTCTGAAACCACCCCTACAATTTTGGCATTCGCTCCGGGTTTATCATCTTGACCATAATTAAACCGCACTTGCTTGCCCAAGGGATCTTTGTTGGGGTCTTCACTATTGAGTTCATAGCCCAGCCATTGCAACATTTGCTCGTTGATGATAATAGATTTCTCTTCATCTTGATTGGGATTGCTAAAACCCCTCCCGGCCAGTATCTTGATTTGCATCAAATCTAGGAAGTGTTCGGTAGTGGCTAAGCGGTTGGTATTTACTGTACGAAAGCCTTCCTCGGTCTGAAAGGTGTATTTACTACTATAGGTATCACCCACCCCGGGGCTCGCCGAAGAACGGGCAACCGCTTTGACATTTGGGTTTTCTAAAAGAACCTCTCGGAATGCATCCCAACGGTCCGTTTCATTAAAGTAATATAGTAAAAAGACTTGCTCTTGATTGTAGCCCATGTCTTTGTTTTGGATAAAAGACAATTGCCGGTACACGATCAAGGTGCTAATAATCAAAATTAAAGAGATACTGAATTGAAAAACAACCAAGCCTTTTCGTAAACGGGTCCCCCCGCGACTGTGGGTGAAGTTTCCTTTTAAGGTTTTGGCCGGAGAAAAACCCGATAAGACAAAGGCAGGATACAGCCCACTCACCAAGGTAAGTACCACAATAAGCAATAAGCCCGCCGGTAACAACCAGCCTAAGTGCACCCAAATACTCGGAAATGTTTTCTCTGTATAATGCTCAAAGGTGGGCCTTCCCAGTTCTACCAAGACCAGGGCCATCAAGCCTGAAATAAATACCAAGATAAAAGCTTCGGTCAAGAATTGACCAATTAAGTGAATCCGGTGTGAGCCTAAAACCTTACGCACTCCCACTTCGCGCGCCCGGCTTACCGAACGGGCTGTACTCAAGTTGATATAATTGACGGCGGCAATAAGCATAATAAATAGCCCAATCAAGGAAAAGATGTAAATCCAGGAAGTGTGGTTATTGGCTTCTATTTCACCATCGCGATGCGAGTATAAATGAATGTCGGTGATAGGCTGCACGTGATATTTACTAGAAAAATTTGCCTTGTCAAACGCTGGCTTCAGGTGATCGTCGTATATCCTGTCCAGATTAGTCTGTAAATCTTCGGGGGTACTTCCCGGTTTGAGCAGGGCATAGGTATAAAAAGAGGTATTTAAGTAGCTTTCCTTCCCGTTGACAAACCAAAAGTCTTTAATCGTCTCTACCTGTAAGACTACATCGAAGTGTAAATGCGTATTGGGAGGGAGATCCTTTACTACGGCTTTGACAATAGCCGGATATTTCTTTTCTAATTTCACACGTTTGCCTAGAGCCTGTTGCGGACTGCCAAACATAGCCCGGGCCATTTTTTCACTAAGCACCATATCCCCGGGATTATCGAGCACCCCCTCCAAGGAGCCAGCCAATACCGAGACTTGGAAAACGTCAAAAAAGGAGGAATCCGCATAAAAAGCGTGCTCTCCTTTTATCTCCCGGTCCCCCTGTTCGATCAAGATCTCCCCATTGTAAAAAAATCGGGTAATCTCATCGATACCCGGATGCTTGGCCTTTACCAAAGGGGCCAATTGAAAGGGAGAAGCTGCCGAGCTTCGGGTTTGATCAGGGTTGATTACATCGGTGGTGATCCGGTACATTCGCTCAGCATTTGCCAAGTGTCTGTCATAGCTCCACTCGTCTTGGACGTAAATAATAAGATACAAACAGCTCATCAGGCCCAAGCATAGGCCAATGACATTTAAAAAAGTATAGGTCCGGGAGCGGACTAGGTTGCGGAAAGCGATTTTTAGGAAGTTAAGCCACATGGTATATGGGAATAGGGTTATAGGTTTACATTCTTGGGGTCAAGAAATATACCAGAGGACACAAATCTTTAATAACCAGCAAGTTGCCTTCAACAACAAAAAAAGCAACCTGTCCTATTCCGAACGCTTTCTAATACAAGTGTCCGCCGTGAACACCGTGGGCCGCCTAGTCTTTATTCTTACGGGTTGGGGAGCGTCGGCGATTATTCCCGCCTTTTCTCATTTTTCTTTTCCAGGGGCCTTGTCCATCTCCCTTTCGTTTTTCGGTGGGGGTTTCGCCGATATACTCCGGCGTGTCAAAGCGGGTAATTTCCGTTTCCAAATCTTCTTCTATCCTTTGAAAAGAAAACTGTTCCCGTTCATTTACTAGCGTAAAAGCAAAACCTTGAGTAGAGGCCCGGGCCGTTCGTCCTACCCGGTGTACGTATTCTTCCAGGTTTTTGGGTACTTCGTAGTTGATCACCAAGTCTACTCCTTCCACATCAATTCCGCGGGAGATTACATCGGTACCAATCAATACCCGGCATTGCTTATTTTTAAATTCTCGCAAATAGTCCTCGCGCGTTACTTGTTCCAGGTCGGAGTGGATCTCACGTATACTGGCATCGTCCCTTCCCAGCTCGCGGGCCAAGTCTTTGACAACCGATTTCTTGCTACTAAAAATGATCACACTTTTAAACTCTGGGTGGGCCCTCAAGATATGGCGGACCAGGGCATTCTTATTGGCTTCATAGACTTGATAGGCAATTTGAGTGACACCTTGGGCCGGCTTAGAGACGGCTATATCAATCTGGGCCGGGTCTTTTAAAATTTCCTTAGCCAGTTTGCGAATTTTATTGGGCATAGTGGCCGAAAACATCAAGGTCTGCCTTTCCTCGGGCAGATGCTTGATGATCCGAACAATATCTTCATAAAAGCCCATATCGAGCATTTTGTCGGCCTCATCGAGTACTAGGTGCTGCAGGTTATCAAGTCGGGCGTAATTCATATTGAGGTGGGAGATCAGTTTCCCCGGAGTAGAAACCACAATATCGGCTCCTTCGGTCAGGGCCTTTTTTTGTTGGGTAAACGACGCTCCATCTCCCCCACCATACATCGCAATCGAGCTCACGGGGGTAAAGTAGGCCAGCCCTTGCAACATCTGGTCAATTTGTACCGCCAGCTCTCGGGTGGGTACAATGATAAGGGTATTCACATCCTTGCTGCCTGTGTCCATTAATTTGTTGATAACCGGCACCAAAAAAGCGGCCGTTTTACCCGTTCCCGTTTGGGCACAAGCAATGAGGTCTCGATTTTGAAGCACAAGGGGAATGGCTTGGGCTTGAATGGGGGTAGCTTCGTGAAAGTTGATTGCCGTGAGGCCTTCCAAAAGGGTAGGATTAAGGTCTAGTTCGCTGAATTGCAATTTTTATGGTCAGTTTAGTGTTTAAGGGCTTTATTGCAAATATACAAAGAGGTAAGGCTCTTTTGTATTTTTTTGGGCCAAGATTGAAGATAAATAGTCTTAAACAATAAATATACCGACTATTTGATGCCCATTGTATGAGTTTGTTGACAGACTCCGTTATTTAACTGTAAATTTTGTATAAAGGTTTGGCTTAACTTTCTGGTTGCCCCCCTAAAGTACCGTTTTCTGGGGCTTTCCCGCGCTATCCAGGGTTCTGCCCTTTTGTCCCATCCGAGCGGGCGCGGGCCGGGCTCTCGCTACTCGCCTGCCTCCCGCAATGGCCCCGCGGGCTCAAACATGCCGCTCCATCCCTAAGCCAAATAATTTTTCATATTACATTTATGACTCAGAACTGAAAATAGATAAAAGGCTTTACATTCTCGCTTTGCACTTGCAATACCACCTGTATCACCAACAAGAGGGCAAGGGCTTTGGCAGGTGTAGGCAAGGTGGCAAAGTATTGACTCATGCGCTCTTTATCGGCTTCGGCCACAAAATGTATAGCATACCCTAATACCAAAATCACACAAAGTAAGCCCTGGGCTTGCACGAAGGGATACAAATAAGCCCAGTCCAAATTAAACACAATCCGGTTGATAGACTGGGCCGCTACGGTAAAGCTTTCTGCCCGAAAATATACCCACAAAAAAGCCACAAAATGAAAGGTAAGAAGCCAACTTATGGGCTGTAAGGGTTTAGGGTTCCATTCCATTTGCTTGACCGTTTGGGAGACAACCTTGTGTACAATGAGACCCAAACCGTGCATGCCCCCCCAAAAAACAAATTTCCAATCGGCTCCATGCCACAAGCCGCCGATTAACATCGTTAACATCAAATACAAAAATTGCCGTTCTTCTCCATACCGGTTCCCCCCCAAGGGTATATAAATATAATCTCTCAACCAAGTAGATAGAGAGATATGCCAGCGACGCCAAAACTCCGTAATATCCATAGAGTTATAAGGACTTCGGAAATTTTCCGGCAGCTTAAATCCCATTACCAGGGCCAAGCCTATAGCCATATCTGAGTATCCCGAAAAGTCACAATAAATCTGCAAGGTGTAGGTGTACATCGCCATGAGATTTTCCAAGCCCGAGTAGCCGCTCGGATTGGCGTAGACGATATTCGCATATTGAGAGATATAATCGGCAATAATTGCTTTCTTCACCAAACCCTTCAAGATCATAAACAACCCTTCCCCCATCTCCTCCGAACTAAAGCTTAACCTTTGATGAATTTGAGGCAAAAAGTCCTTGGCCCGTACAATCGGGCCCGCCACCAACTGAGGGAAAAAGCTCAAATAAAAGGCAAAATCCTCAAGCGTATCGCAGGGCTTAATGGTTCCTCGGTACACATCTACCAAATAGCTGATCGTTTGAAAGGTGTAAAAGGATATTCCAATCGGTAAAAAAATATCCAGCTTGTCAAAATCTGCCTGGATTAGAAAGCGAAAATTGTCCAGGATAAAATGGGTATACTTAAAGTATAAAAGAAAGCCAGCATTAAACACCACCGCGAGGCTAAGCATCGCGTATTTTTTCTTAGCTTCTGTTTGCGCGTGCATATACCGCGCCCAGTAGTAATTAAAAACAATAGCCAAAGCCAAGTTTAGAACATATACCCCACTGGATTTGTAGTAAAAAAACAAGCTATACGCAATCACATACAGGGTCCGGGCCCGGACCTTATGAGTGAGAAGGGCGTAAAAGAATAAAAAAGCTGTAAAGCTGAACAGAAACACGCCGCTATTAAACAGCATGGGTGAGTTTTGCTCGTATAATAGGCTCTCTAGGCTTCTTTGTATAATATAAGTAAAATCCATGCCCTCCTGGTTTATCAAAATGGTGTATGGGAGCTTAGGCTTATCCGATCTGCATCCGGATTTAGCATCACAATTTTGTGGCGGCTCCGGGTCATCAGCCAATTAGCGATGGAGTCCGTCCATTGACGATAGGCCTTATACGTAGGGTGAATACCATCCCCGGCCCGTATTAAGTCTTGCTCTTGGGAGGGAAAAACCCGGTCGTACGAGATCTCTGATTCTATTACTTGACTAAGACCATTGTCTCGTTTCCAGTTGGGAGGGCTAATCCAGGCAAGTTTGTAGGGATGAGATTGCTTCAAAATATTTTGGAGAAACCCCCGATACCGCTCAAGAGAACGGGTAAATAATTCATTAGACCCCAAACAAATAATAATATACGTGGGGTTTACCTCCTCTATCAAACTTCTTAACTTTCCTTTTTGAGGGTCTCCCACCCAAGAAATGATCGTAGCACTTCGCTTAGCTTCCGTTATGAGCGTATGTCCATTAAAATCGGCGTATTTTTTTAAATGAAGCTTTATTCCCTTGGCCATCGAGTCGCCAATAAACAAAATCTTTTGAGCGGTAGAGTCAACGATCATTAAGGAATCCTCATGGGTGAGATGGGTAAGCTGATATTCTAAGGAGTCGTAAAGCTTAGCAAAAGCTTGCTCCATATTTTGCGAATTGGGTTTAAGAGGCTGCCCATAATACCACAGGCCATAGATCAAAAGGGATAGCAAAACCGGGCTAAGGAAGATCAGTATTTTGCCTGATGTACTACGGATCATGCTTTCTATATTTAGTTTAAGATCTTACAGGTTTGCGTAGTAGGATTTTGTGGCGGCTTTTTCGCATAATCCAGGTAGAAATCGTATCTGCCCAAACCGCGGCCGAGCTCCAGGTCGGATGGGCCCCATCGGCGGCTCTTTCAAACTGAAGATTTTTGGACTCAAAAAACCGGTCTGTTCCGACATTTTTCTCTATCAAATCATTGATCCCGGAGTCTTCCGCCCAGTTAGGAGGGCCAATCCAAATAAATTTTCGCTCACCTGCCTCGGAAACAATATCTTGGATATACTGCTCCCTCTCTTCTATATTGCGAATGAAAAGCTCATTAGAACCTGTCGTAAAAAAGATATAATCCGGATCATACAGCGCAATCAATTTACTCAAGCTATCCGATTGGCTCCACCCAATGGTCGTTGAGCTATACCAAATCACGGTCTTCAATTCGTGGTCATTGTGGGCCGCATACTCCCGGAACCGAAACATCAATCCCTCACACATAGAATCTCCGGTCAGTAAGATCTTGTGAGAGCTTGAGTCTACGACGGTTTTGGGGTCTAGACTTTGAAATGTCGAGTCCCAGGCCGTTTGCCAAGCAAAACGCAACCAATGATCCATGAAACTCTTCTCCTGAGGCGCGGCTATAAATGCCTCCAAGCCTGATTTCTTCATCTTCACTTCAAAGGAGATTTCTTCTTCTACCTGGGAATATAGGCCCAAGCCCAAAATAGTATAGGTCAATATCAAAATCATCTCCCAAAGTGGCCTTCTATCTTTCATGTCTCGTATTCCTGCTATACCAAATTAAGGACGAATTTATTTTTTAAGAGTTTGCCCAAACATCCAAGGAAGAAGGGTTTTATCCGCATATGCCGGCTTCCAACTTCCGTGATATACCTCAGGATATTCGGTATACTTGGGCTCCGCCCCAGCTTTTTCTAAGGCTTGAATCATCTCCCTACTTCGGCTGGGCTTTACCGTACGGTCTAAGGCCCCATGAAATGCCCATATGGGAGTCTCCTTCATTTGCGAAACCACCTTAGGATCTCCCCCTCCACATACTGGTACTCCAGCCGCAAACCGCTGCGGGTAACGAGCCAAAGCATCCCAAGTAGCAAAGCCGCCCATGGACAAGCCAGTCACATACAAGCGCTTAGGGTCAATGGAATAGGCTTCCATTAACAAATCCAATAAATCCATCGTCTGGCTTAATGGCCAACCGGGTTCTTCAGGAAAATCATGCCCCAAAAGCGCCCAATCTACCTCCACCCAGCGCACTTCCTTTGGGCACTGGGGCACTAAAACAAAACAAGGGAAATTAACCCGCTTGTCTTCTCCAAGAACCAAGGGGGCAAAGTGGGTGAGGCTTATCTCATTATCCGACCCTCGTTCTCCCGCTCCGTGGAAGAATAAGACTAAGGGATACGATGCTTCCCCATCATAATCCTGGGGAAGCATCCATCGATAAGGAAGGGTTCTACCCTGTTTCTGATATTCGCGTATCTCAAACTCTGGATACTCCGTCGGTAAGTTTTTGCTAGAAGGTTTGCGCATACAGCAGATTTCACAAAGAGGAGCACTTGAGTGTGTGTTCATGCCCTCAAACGCCTACAATAAAGCAAAACTACAAATAAATGCCTAATCTGTGAACCAATTTATCGGATTTACGTGTAAGATAATAGACACCCTTGCATAACAAGGTACTGTACAAAAACCAAGACTGTGAAATAAACAGATTATTTGTATATTAAGCATCTATAGTATCATCTAAATCCAAGACCCATGTTTTTTGAGGATATATTACATAAATTACTTCATCCTGGCACACTAGCCATGTTGATTCCCATTACGGCCATCGTGGGTGGCTTTTACCTTGCTGCCTTGAAAATCAAGGCTAAAAACCAAAAGCAAATTGGCCCGGAAGAGCGCCATATGCTGGCCCAAACCCTACGCGATAACCAAGAAATCAAGGAAAGGCTAGGCAATTTAGAAGCCATCATCACGAGTATTGACAAAGACTTACTCCAACTCAATGGCCTGGAAACCAGTGAAGAAGATAAGAAAAAAATCAAGGCACTCGCCGAGCAACTGCGTCAGTCCTAAAAACTTGTAAATGCCATTATGACCAAGCATGCCTGACAAACCGTCAGGCTTTTCTTTTTTATTAGGCCTCCTCCCTGCCATTTCCCCCTCTTTTACCCTGTAATAAAATTCTGGCTTTAGCCTTGTTCAGACAATTATAAATCAAATAAACCATTATGACCAAATCGTATCATAAGTCCCAACCTGGAAAAGGATTTTTTGAATGGTTGGACGAAGTATTTGAAGGAGACTTAAAAGACTTCTCCCAAAAGCTAAGAAACATGGGCGATGAATTTCGCCGTGACTTTCACAAAGATTGGAAAACGCGCACGGTTCCCCGTCTCAATGTGATTGAGGGCCTTCAAAATTACCGGGTAGAGCTTGCTGCCCCCGGCCTTAGCAAAGATAATTTCAAAATCAGCCTCAGCGGCGAACACTTGAAGATTACGGCCAATACCGAAATCGTTTTAAGTGAGGAAGAAAAGTATGTGAAGCGGGAGTTTGATTTTGGTAAATTCAAAAGGCTAATGCCCCTGCCCGAAGATGCCGATGTAAACGCCATTGAGGCCCGCTATGAGAATGGATTGCTCCTCATCACCATTCCTCGCAAATCTGAAGAGGCCGACGGAGATGAGAAAGAAATAAAAATTTCTTAATATCGTAATTGTCCAGGACCTAAGTGTTCTTGGAGCTTATTTAGACAATTCCGGGAAGATACCAAGGGCGTATTGCGAATATCCAAGACCCTTAATTTCTTCCCGGTTTTTACTTTAGGGCCCAGGTCCAGGGCAAGTAAAGGATTATCCTGCAAGTTGAGATATTCTAAATTGGCCAATTTCCCTAGGTCTAGATGAAGCTCTTTTATTTTATTACGCGCCAAGCTCAATCTTCGCAAGCTATTTAGTGCTCGACATACGGACGGCAAATCGCTTAATTGGTTTTTGGCCAAGAATAAATTTTGCAAATTATGGAGTTGACGCATAGAGTGTGGCAGGTCCTTCAAATCGTTTTGATTTAGGTATAAAGTCTTTAAAGTACTCTCTTCGCCAATTAACTCCGATAATTCGCTGATCCCTAAGCGAGATAAAGATAAAGTCCCCCCAATCTTTCCTAGTTTGCATACCTTCCGAAAAGCTCGTGGAAACTGCAAACAAAAATGCCGCCCTTGGGCAAACTTCTCGAAAAAACGAATGGCCAACTCATCTCCTTCTACCGGAGGGCGTAGCATTTTCTGAAGGTAACGACTCAACATTTTCTCCGAAATTCCCTTGGCGGGTACCCCCCGTACGTGTAACTTCAAATGCAATACCAGAGAAGGAGGGGCATAGCGTTCCAAAACCTGCGCGGCCATTTTTCGGAGATGAGGGTGGGGGTTCCAGATGTATAATAAGAGTAAATCATAAAAAAAATCAGGGTGGATCCCTCCCCCCAGCGCCATCTCCAAGCCTAGCTTTTGATTGGCCAAATCTTCACTCCGAAGCAGCTTTACTAATTTTTGGGCCGCTTTTTCCCCTTGCGCTCCGGGCCGGCTTAGGTAGGGCAATGCCATTCGGTTTACAAAGTCTTGCAAATGCGCCTGAGCCAGGAGGGGAATACCCCAGGCCAGGGCTTTTGGCAAGTCTTTTTTGGGGTACTCCCCCAGTACTACATATTCTACATCTTTTTGTAAATGCGGCTCTACCTGTACCAAGTTCCGGCTTAGCGATTGCCGGGATTGAGCGGTATCCAAGCGCATCTTCTTTCCGGCAAGATAAATCCGAAAGCTTGCTTTTTCATCCAGTTTCGTAAAGGGGTTGGCCCGCGATTCGTAGAGATATAGCAAGACTTGCTGCCGGATTTCTTTATTCGGTGCATTCAAGCCTTCCAATACGGCCGCTTCCCCATGGCGTGCACAGGCTTCATATACATACCCCAAAAAAATCAACCAAAACACTTCCCTCTGTTCGATCTCAATAGCATTCTCCCGAAATTGCCGGTACAAACGACTCAATTGTGATTGTCTAGGGCTCAACCGGTTGTAAAACGGGTTGTGGTCCCAGACTAATTTATGCAAATCTAAGCCGGCCAATTTGGAAGGCATTTCCTCCAGCAGGTTATACCGTATGGAGAGCTCTAGCCCAGGCGATGCTTTGAAAACCCCAGCCGGCACCTCCTCTAAAACATTATGATCCAGATTCATCCGTTTTAAATGGGGAAATTGCCACCACCGTTCTGACAGGTCCGGCAAATGCATGTATTTCAGGCTTATGCTCTCTAGCTTTGGCCATTTGGGAGGGCGAGCGGGTATGGCTAGTTGCGGGCAGTATTCTAACTGAAAATGGGTTAAGCTAGCCAAGCCGTTCATGGCTTTTGGCCACTGCCTCAAGCCCCGCCGGATATGTAATGCTTCCAAATGCGGTATACTTTCCCAGCCCAAGGGAAAAGCCTCGTCTGGAAAACCCACAAGCCTTAATTTTTTGACATTCGGATAATCCCCTAAATCCACTCGGGCTTCCCCCGAACGATAACGCAATTGCACCTCTACCGAAGTATCTGGGCTTGTCGACATAGCGGGTAAAAATAACTTATTTACGGTCTTTGGAATCTATAATCAAGGTAACGGGGCCATCGTTGATGAGTGAGACTTTCATATCGGCTCCAAAGGCCCCCGTTTGGATAGGGTGGCCCAGCCTTTCTTCCAGTTCTTTAATAAAACGCTCATACAAAGGAATGGCTTGTTCGGGCCGGGCGGCATCGGTAAAGGAGGGGCGGTTCCCTTTTTTCGTGCGGGCAAAGAGTGTAAACTGGCTAATCAGCAAAACATGGCCCTGTATATCCAAAAGGGAGCGGTTCATCTTACCCTCTTCATCTGGGAAGACCCGCAATTGTACGATCTTTTGGCACAACCACTGCACATCTTCCTCCCCATCTTCCTGCCCAATGCCTAGCAGGATCATAAACCCCTCATGAATAGCGCCCTGTACCTCTCCGTCAATTCGCACATTTGCCTCTTTTACTCTTTGAATTACTACGATCATATTCCCAAGATACCAGAAAATTTAAAAAAAAGGATTTTTGCCCAGGCGGAGTGATGTAAGGTTTTGGGGGCTGCCCTAGGCCGTGCAAAAAATTAAAAAAATGGTCTCCAATTTTGATGCTATTTT
>CAWUIO010000158.1:0-12008 GCA_963922455.1 uncultured Microscillaceae bacterium | reverse complement strand
CAAAAATCCCCATCTCTCCTCTCTTTTCTCTGCTCTCTCTTCTCAACTGGCTTAGGGATAGAGCCATTGTTTGAGCCCCTCGCTGGTATGCGGGTGGGCCGGCGAGTGGCGAAAGCCCGGCCCGCGCCAGGCCCCAAATTTCTAGTCTGGCAAAAACGTATTCGGCGCGGGCAAGCCCCAAACCTTAAGCATTTTTATCACTCACCAAGCTGCGCCAAAGGTAAAATACCACATAAGCCTGCCAAGGATGAAAGTCGTCTAGAAATTCTTTGAGTTCGCTAGCACTGGGGTTTTCCTGGCGGTTTAAGATCTTTTTGAAGGCTTGATGGAGCCCCGCATCGCCGTAGGGAATGGCCTCCAAGGCCTTGAAAGATTTCATCAATACATATTGGGCCGTCCATTCCCCTACCCCCCGGATCTTGAGGAGTTCCTCCCTCCTCTCGGCATGGCTGTCCATTTTGGCCAATTTCTCCCAGCCCAGGGTACCTTCATGCACCAAGCGAGCTATGCCAGTGAGGTATTCGGCCTTTCTTTGCGAGAACTGGAGCAAACGCAAATCTTCGATAGGAATGGCTGCCAATCGCGAGGCTTCCGGATAAGTATACAGGCGATGATCTTCGCTAGAGAGGCTTTCTCCGTAGGTCTCCAGCAGCCTTTTTTTGAGCCGGAAAGCAAAACTAAGGTTGATTTGTTGCCCTATGATGCTCCAAGATAAGGCCCCCAGCAAATGGGGCATCCCCATCAAGCGGAGTCCGCGAAAGGGAGTAAATAAATCCCAAAGGCTGGGGTCGATTTTGACAATCTCGATAAAGGCCGTTAAATCACGGTCCAAATCCCACCAATCCCGCACGTATTGCTCCACAAAGGCTACATTTTCCGTTTCTGTATTTCCTGCCAAGATATCTACTCTTACAAATTTGCCCTCTTGCCTCACTCGTACGTAGGCCAAGCCCTTTGGTCCGCGCAGCAAGGTATCGGCATAGTCCTCGCCCACGGCCAGTTCTACATCATCGTAGCCCCGGTCTAAAAAACTCAGGCAAGCTTGAAAAGAAAAATTATCCGGATCGGTGATGGGTAGCTGTAAAGAGGACATATAACAAAGTTGACTTCCGGGATCTAAGGTAAAGCTAAGATCCGGGAAGTCAAGCCTCGGGCAAATTAAATTTTAGGCCCTTTATCGAGTATTGCCGCTCTTGTTAGGCTTCTTACCAAAGCTTCGCGGGCGATACGTGAAAGTTAGCATGACGTAGCGGGTCAGCACATTGGTTTCTTGATCCTCAATATACGTTTCCGTAATATTCCGTTGAATGCTGTTATTTTGCTTGAGAAGATCAAAGGCCGATAGTTGAATTTCTCCCCGTTTATTTTTAAACACTTTATACGCCAGACTAGCCCCCCATAATACATAATCCTGATTGAAGCCATCGGATAATCCCCGGTAGGCTTGGTGTCTCACATCTGAGCGGAAAACCAAGCCTTTCCAAATATTCCAGTAAAAACGTAAGGAAGTCTGCTGGTCCCAAAAACGAGAATCTAAATCCTCTTGGAGAGAGTTGGTGCTCCAATTGTATTGCGTACGACTAGACAAGGTAAAATCAACTTTCTCACTGATATTACTGCTCAACGTGAAGCCAAGCCCAAGGGCGGGGTTGTTGTTATAATTGATCTCATCGTTGATCTGGCCCGGAGTACGAGAGTAATTCAAAGAAAGGTCCAGGTTCAGGTTGGATTTTAAGGCCTTCACCGGAAAACCATAGCTCAACAAAGACCGGATATTCCAATAACCATCCAGGTTGACGGGTTGGCTCAGTTGAGACCCCCGCTCTAACACAGACCCATCACCTAAGGGGATATCCTGATTGGCAATTAAGGTGCTATTGCCAATGTAATTATCTCGATATTCGGCCCGAATCAGGGCAAATAAAACCGCCGTTTGATCTGCTAAGGTGGCTGAGTAACGGGCTACCACAAAATGCCTCACTTCTTGGTCCAGGTTGGGGTTTCCTGTGCTTAACTGGATCGGGTTACTATTATCAATGGCCGTTTGAAGTTGGGAGGCACTGGGGGGCGTGGTGCTAGAACGGTAGAAAACCCTCAAGTTTTTATTGTCTGAAAACTTATACCGTATAAACCCAAAGGGCAAAATATTGAAGTAATCTTGTTGAATATTTTGGACCTCCGGAAAGACAGCATCACTTTCCAGGCGTGCCCATTGGGCATTGAGCCGGATCATTCCGGTGAATTTTTTACCCCGGCGCAACAGGCTCACACCCCCAGATTGGGTCCAGTAATTACTTTCAAAAACACTACTAAGGGCCGTATCTAGCTCACTAAAATTCTGTTCATTATCTACAAAGTTGAAGGTACTTTGCTCGTAATCGCTCGCTTGCATGCCCGCTGAATAGTTGAACATCAACAAGGTACGCCGGCTGAGCATTTCGGTAAAGTTTACATTCCCATTTACATTTAGGCCCGGGGCATCCAAAACACTAAATTGGTTTAAGGAATCAAGCTGCACCTCCTCTCCCTCATTAAACTGGTTATTGGCCTCTAAAAACCGTTCCCCCTTTTGGTTATTGTAAGACGTACGAAGCCTAAATGTGATGGTACGCCCCAATTTCTTTAAGCGATGGCGCAAGATGATATTATTTTGGGTATCCCAACCTTGCAGATCGGTAGTATAATCATTCACGGTTTGGTTTAAGGTCAAACCCGACTGGGTAGTAACTCCATCAATCGTTTGTAAACCCTCATTGAGCTGATAGTTGACCCGGCTGGTTACCAACATGGAGGTCCGCCGACTAAAATCGTATTTAAAACGAAGATTAAAACGGTGGTTTTGGTTAATGCTGCTGCTAAAATTATTTTCTTGATAAATCTGTCCGGAGTCACTGTCTGACACAAACTGTTGGTTGATCCGGCTGATGGCATCATTATCTCCATAATTATAAAAATAGCTGGTAGTCAACTCGGCCTTCTTCCCCCAAGAATCAGAAAAATTAAATCCCCCAGCGTGAGACTGGGTTATTCCATCTTGTTGAGTCACCAAAAAATCATTGACACTCCCTTGGGTAGAGAAGCTTCCCCAACCGCGTCCTCCTCCGCGACCGCCTCCCCTGCCGCCTTGATTACCGCTTCCACCCACTACTCCCAAGAGATCATCTGTGGCAAAATTTTGTTGATTGATATCGTTAGATTGGCCTATGATAGAGAAACGGGTATCTTCCCGAAAACGGTGCAAGGTTAAGCCAGCCTTATACCGATCATCCGTTCCGTACCCACCGTATACGGTACCAAATTCGGCATTTCTTGCCTCCTTTTTGGTAACGATATTGATGGTTTTGGTGGTTTGCCCGTCGTCAAACCCTGTAAACCGGGATTGATCGCTCTGCTGGTCAAACACTTGAATTTTAGAGATCACCTCGGCCGGCAGGTTTTTCAAAGCCGCCTGGGGGTCATTGCCCATAAAAGGCTTGCCATCTACGAGCACTTGCTGCACATTTTCCCCTTGGGCCGTTACCCGGCCATTTTCCAAGCGAACCCCCGGCAGTTTGGTCACCAGGTCTTCGGCACTGGCATCGGGATTGGTTTTGTACGCATCGGCGTTAAATTGGATGGTATCTCCCTTTTGCTCGGCTACCGGCATCTTGTCAACTACCTCAATTTGCTTTAAAGTTGTTTGGTCTTGCACCAAATTGAAAGCAGGAATTTGGGCATTTTGCCGACTCAGGAGAATATTATCACGCAGTTCCTGGTACCCAATGTAGGTAATTCGCACAAAATACCGCCCCGGACGGATCCCTTCAAAACGGAAGTTCCCTTGTCCATCACTGATTTGAGCTACTAGGGCCGAATCGGGCAAACGGGTAAGATAAATATGCGCTCCCGGAAGACTTTCTTGAGTGTTTTGATCTCGAATGCTTCCTTGCACATCGATCAGCTGAGCGTGTACCCCAAAGCTCAGACTTAAAAAAATAAAATTTAATACTAATTTTTTCATGCTTATCACGATTAACTGTTTCAAAGTTGCAACCCGAATCTGATTTAAATTTGAAGAGGTTTTCCTATTTAAATTTTCCCCAAAAAATTGAATTAATAAACGGAGGGGCTGCCCACCGGGCTAAATCCCCCCGCGAACCTGCCCAAAACCCCAGTGGTCGGGCTTTCGCTACTCGCCAGCCCACCCGCATTCCAGCGGCGGGCTCAAACAGGCCGCTCTATCCCTCAGCCGATTTGTGCCAAAATCCCCACTTATTAATTATGAGATTCTTCTTATATTGAGTCTCATATAATTTCTAAAATACAATCGCATGCAATCATTTTTACATTTCCTAAGAGTCTCCTTAGGTCTTGGGCTTTTCCTTTTAGGGAGTCCTGAACTACTCGCCCAAGGCACCCGCATCCTTAGGCAACCCACCTTAAGTGATCAACATATCGTTTTTGTATATGCCAATGATCTTTGGATTGTGTCCAAAGAGGGAGGAGATGCCCGTCGCCTAACTAGTTCGGAGGGAGCCGAAACCCTCCCTCACTTTTCTCCCAATGGGCAGAATATTGCCTTTACCGCTCAATACGACGGAAATACCGATGTCTATACGGTTCCCCTTACCGGTGGGCAGCCCAAGCGTCTTACCTGGCACCCGGGAGCCGACCGGGTTTGCGGCTGGACTCCCGACGGAAACTCAGTACTCTTCAGTTCTGGGAGAGAAGGGATTCCAACCCAGGAACAAAAGTTTTTTACCGTTTCTACCCAAGGGGGCATGCCCCAAGCCTTGCGTATCCCTAGGGCTACTACCGGAGAAATTTCCCCCGATGGTCAATATGCAGCTTACCAAATGATCTCTTTCTGGGATCCGGAGTGGCGTAATTATCGGGGAGGGCAAGCCAAACCCATTTGGGTAGTTAATTTGAAAGATTTATCTCTCATTCGCACCCCACAAACCGATCAAGAAAGGCATACTGATCCGGTATGGCTAGGCAATCGAGTATTTTTTCTTTCTGAGCGGGACTTTGCCAACAATATTTGGTCCTTTGATCCTCAGACGAAAGATTTAAAACAACACACCAAGCATGCCGACTTTGATGTCAAAAGTTTGGATGCACACGGAGACCAGATTGTCTATGAACAAGGAGGTTATCTGCATCTTCTTAACCCCGAATCGAATGAGACCAAACAACTGACCATCCAAGTTCGTGGTGATTTCCATTGGGCTCGCGAACGTTGGGATAAAATCAACCCCCAACAATTAATCAATGCCCGATTATCTCCTAGCGGCCAAAGAGCTCTATTTGAGTACCGTGGAGAAATCTTTACCGCCCCCCAAAAGGAGGGCGATTGGCGCAATATTAGTCAAGATCCCAGCGCAGCCGACCGATACCCCGTTTGGTCCCCGGATGGAAGTAAAATTGCCTGGTTTAGTGATGCCAGTGGAGAGTACCAACTGCATATCCGAGATCAAGAAGGCCTAAATCCTGCTAGAGCTATTGCCCTACCCAACCCCAGCTTTTATTTTCGGCCCGATTGGTCTCCTGATGGAAAATACATAGCCTATACCGATACCGACTACAACCTTTGGTACGTCAACGTAAACAGCGGAGAAGCCAAAAAAGTAGATACGGAACGCTATGCCCACCCCAACCGTAGCCTTAACCCGGTATGGTCACCCGATAGCAAGTGGATTGCTTACGCCCGCCTACTGGAAAATCAATTTAAGGTAATAAAAGCCCACCAGGTAGAGACTGGCAAAACGATTCAATTGACCGACGGGATGTCGGATGCAATTTCTCCAGTTTGGGATGCCACCGGAAAATACCTTTACTTCCTAGCAAGCACCAACTACGGCCTCAATTCGGGTTGGCTAGACATGAGCTCGTATGAACACCCCATTGAGCGGGGGCTATACCTTATCGTTTTGTCTAAAGATGAGCCTTCTCCCCTAGCTCCATTAAGTGATGAAGAGGAAAATAAGTCAGATAGCGAATCTAAAGCCAAAGAGAATGACAAGCCGGTCGTAAAAATTGATGAAGATGGTCTCAGCCAGAGGATCTTGGCCCTGGATATCCCTGAGAGGAATTATACTGCCTTACACCCTGGCCCCAAGTCTCATATTTTTTATGTGGAGAGTGTGCCCAATCAAAGAGGAGTTAACTTGCATCGCTATAGCCTAAAAAAGCGTAAAAGCGAAGTCTTTTTGACAGGAATCAACTACGGTAACGTCTCGCTAGACCGAAAAAAACTAATTTATCGTAAGGGCTCTTCCTGGAGCATCGTTGGGACAGCCGCCTCCCCTCCCAAAGCAGGTACAGGCAAGCTTAAGTTGAGCAGTATGCGCATGAAAGTTAATCCAATGGCCGAATGGAAGCAAATTTTTCGCGAAGGCTGGCGCTATCAACGGGATTTTCTCTACGTGGAGAATGTTCACGGAGCTCCTTGGGATAAGGTATATTCTTGGTATAGCCCATGGGTAGATCATGTGAGGCACCGTTCCGATCTGAATTACTTGGTGGATATTATTGGGGGTGAAGTAGCGGTAGGCCACTCCTACACCCGGGGTGGTGATTTTCCCGATATTGAATTTATTCCGATTGGCCTGCTAGGGGCCGATTTTAAAGCTGACAAGGGCTATTATCAGATTGAAAAAATCTACACCGGAGAAAATTGGAATCCGAACTTTAGAGCTCCCCTCAGTGGGCCCGGCATGCATGTCTCAGCCGGTGATTACCTTATCTCGGTTAATGGCTTGGAAGTCAAACCTCCGCAAAACCTTTATCAGTATTTTGAAGCAAGTGCCGACCGACAGATAAAGATTTTAGTCAATGACAAGCCTTCCCGTGAGGGCGCGCGAACCCTTACCGTAATTCCCGTACGCTCAGAATTTTCTCTTCGTCGGTTTGACTGGATCGAGGGCAACCGAAAAAAGGTAGACGAACTATCCAATGGCGAACTAGCCTATGTATACGTTCCAAATACCTTCGGTCAAGGGTACGCATATTTCAACCGATACTACTTTGCTCAGCAGCATAAAAAAGGAGCCGTAATCGATGAGAGAAACAATGGAGGAGGCTCCGCTGCCGACTATATGGTTGATGTCATGGCCCGGAATTTACATGGCTACTTTAACAGCCGAGCCAATGACCATAGACCTTTTACCACTCCAGGTGCCGGAATTTGGGGCCCTAAAGTTATGATAATCAATGAAAGAGCCGGCTCCGGGGGAGACTTGCTTCCCTACCTCTTCCGTAAAATGGAGATTGGCCCATTGGTAGGTACCCGAACCTGGGGGGGCTTGGTGGGTACCTGGGATACCCCCCGTTTTATTGATGGAGGTCGTATGGTTGCCCCTCGGGGAGGTTTTTACGATTTGAATGGCGAGTGGGCTGTTGAAGGGGAAGGCATCGCTCCTGACGTAGAAGTGATCCAAGACCCAGCCAAGATTGCCAATGGTGAAGACCCGCAACTCGAAAGGGCCGTACAAGAAGCCCTTAAATTAATCCCTACGCAAACCATCAAGCTCAAACCGGAGCCTCCGGCTCCAGTACGATGGAAGCGTCCTGGTTCTCGATAATACTAACAAAAAAGCTGGTCTATCAGGCGATAGGCCAGCTTCTTACCCCCTCCTCGGCCTGTCCCCTGACAGACCGAAATACGACACAAATCATACTCGTTCTAGATCATGGCTCATAATCCCCCAAGGATCGGTGCCCTTATGGTAAAATTGAGCAGAAGGTCATACACATAATCTTCTAGACGTATTGCCAAATCTACGTTACTTGCGGATATTAAAAAAATGGTCTGCCGGGAGAAAGGCCATCGGTATTTACTGTATCAATTCTCGGCTCTTTACTCCCCAAACAAAAACACCATCTTCACCAAGCCATCACCCAAAACCACCCGCAGGCTCGGATGGATTTCATTGATCTTGCCCAAAAAGGGTAAATGTTGGTTTAAGAACGCTATTGCTTCTCCGGGGTCAAATTGAAAAAGATCCCTTCCTTGAAATTGAAACGTTCGGGTATGGGCCATCCGCACCACTCGATCGTGCTTTAAGTAAACACAAGTACCCTCTTGATCGCTCACCCGAAATCTCTCCAAATCCCCATAATCTACCGGATCTCGTTCTAGTCTAGGAATCCATTTTTCGGGGAGTTTTTCTCCCAAAGGAATGGGCCCACTCGGTAATTGCGTATCCCAGGCCCAGTTGAATCGCTGCACATGCATAGCTTGCTACATTTAAAGTACAGGGGCCGCGCAATAATTAGGCCGCGACCTTATGTCTCTGTTTTTTACTGGTAAAATATAAAAAAGTAAAAGCCAACGTGAGCAACACGGGCAAGAGAGCCATATATCTCAAGGCTACCCGGCCCGAGTCGGCTCCCGCTGCCGTCTGGCCGTCAATGATTCCTCCCACCACCGGCAATACAATGGATACCGAAAGCATGCCGGCTCCCCCCATAATTGCTAGTCCAAGAGCTCCGGTATTCGGAAAGTTTTCGGCTACATAACCTAGCATAGTAGGCCAAAAATAACAAATCCCTACAGCAAAAACTGCCGCCGCTACAAAAGTAGTATAGCCCTCGGCCATACTCAACCAATACAAGCCTATAGCAGAGAAAATAGCAGAAAATAATAATACGCCCGAAGCTGATAAACGATGTACCACCGGCCCGGCAAACCCTCGGCCCAAAGCCATGATCACATTGATAAAAGCCAATACTAAGATAGGCGCTACGCCCACCCCTTGCAGTAAGCTTTCAATTCTTTGATTGGTCCCCAACTCGGTCGCCGCCGTAAACAGCATACAGATCACCATAAAAATGAACAAAGGATTCAGAGTGGCCCCAAACATCTCGCTATTGCTCACCTCTGAGCTTACCCGCTCCGTTTTAGGAAAGGCCTCCCCCCAGAATATGATCCCATAAGCAATCAAGGGGATAAACAAGGTACCCACCATCAACTGCCAGCTCATGCCCAGTTGCTCCATCATCACATACCCCAAGACACTCCCAATCACAATCCCCCCCGGAAACCACACATGAAAACGGTTCAGCATTTTCGTTTTATCCTGGGTATATAAAGACGCAACCAAGGGGTTACAGGCGGCCTCAACCATACCATTACCGATCCCGATGGCCAAAGTTCCTAAAAACAGCATCATAAAATCGGTGGCTAATAGCGTCAAGACAATCCCCAGGGCGTGCCCGATGAAAGCCAAGCCCATAATCCGCTTCATCCCGAAGAAGTCAACCAAAGGGCCTCCCACTACCATCGCCAAAGTAAACCCCCAGAAAGCAGGCCCAAAAGCAAAGCCTATGTCTTGAGCCGAAAGGCCAAACGGATCTCCCATAAATACCGACTCAAGGCGAGCCCGAAAGGCGAAGGTCATCGAGGTAGTAATAAGGGCCAGACAACTGGCCAAAAAGAGGCGGGAAGGATTGATTTGATTTGTACTTGCCATCGTTTTTACGTAATGTAGAGTTTGATTTTTATTGTTTTGGTAATTCAGCCAAAATTAGAACAATTCGGGGAATATTGGTAAATTTTCCCGATTGCAATCGCAAAAACCCCTAAAACCCCCAACAAATGAAACGAAAATTACGGATGGGTATGGTTGGCGGAGGGCAAGGTGCCTTCATCGGAGCCGTCCACCGCATGGCCGCCGCCCTCGATGGAGAAATCGAGCTCGTAGCCGGCGCCTTCAGCAGCAATCCCGAACGATCTAAGGCCTCTGGGGCCGAACTTGGCCTGGACCCAGTCCGCGTTTATGGCAGTTTCGAGGAGATGATCCAAAGTGAAAAAGCCCTCCCTAAGTCTGAGAGTATAGACTTTATTTCCATCGTGACTCCCAACCATATGCACTTCCCTCCCGCAAAAATGGCCTTGGAAGAAGGCTTTGCCGTCATCTGTGACAAGCCCCTGGCCTTCACCATGGAGGAAGCCCAAGATTTACAAGCCTTGGTTGAGAAGACGGGCATTCCCTTTGCCCTCACCCATAATTATACCGGCTACCCTATGGTCAAAGAAGCCCAACAATTGATCAAAACCGGCAAAATAGGGAAAGTCCGCAAAGTAGTGGTAGAATACCCACAAGGCTGGCTGGCGACCCTCTTAGAAGCCAGCGGACAAAAACAAGCCGGCTGGCGTACCGATCCCAAGCGGGCCGGCATCAGTGGCTCTATGGGCGATATTGGTACCCACGCCGAAAACTTAGCCGAATACATTACTGGTCTAAAAATTAAAGAAGTCTGTGCCGACCTCAATATTCTCGTGGAAGGCCGCCAACTCGATGATGACGGTACCGTTCTGATGCGCTTTGACAATGGAGCCGTAGGCATTCTCTACGCCAGCCAAATTTCGGTGGGCGAAGAAAATAACCTAAGAATCCGGATCTATGGCGAACTTGCCGGGCTCGAGTGGTTCCAAGCCGAACCCAATACCTTACTCGTCAAGTGGATCGATAAGCCTATCGAAATTTATCGGGCGGGAGTCAATCATGCATACCTTTCCCCAGAGGCTTTGGCCGCCGCCCGCATACCTGCCGGCCACCCTGAAGGATATTTGGAGGCCTTTGCCAATATCTATCGTAATTTTGCCATTACGTTACGGGCCTATCAAGATGGCAAAACGCCTGATCCCCTCTATACCGACTATCCCAAAGTAGAAGACGGCGTACGGGGCATGGCTTTCTTGGAAGCCATTGTTGCCTCCAGCAAAAGCGACCAAAAATGGTATCCCTTCGAAATCTAAACCATAAATCACAAGACACTCATGGAACTTGATATGATCAAAGGACCAGGCATTTTTCTGGCCCAATTCCTAGACAATGAAGAACCGTTCAACAACCTGCCCAATATTTGTAACTGGGCATCCGAACTGGGTTATGCTGGCGTACAAATCCCCACCTGGGACGAGCGCATCATCGATCTTCAAAAAGCCGCCGAAAGTAAAGACTACGCCCAAGAAATACAAGGGATTGTAGAGGATGCCGGCTTACTAATTACCGAACTTTCTACCCACCTCCAAGGACAATTGGTGGCCGTACATCCCGCTTACGATGCTGGTTTTGATGCCTTTGCCCCCGATGCCGTCAAAAATAAGCCCCAAGCCCGCACCGAATGGGCCGTTCAGCAACTTCATTACGCCGCTCTGGCCAGTCAAAATTTTGGGCTGAATGCCCACGCCACTTTCTCCGGTGCCCTCGTTTGGCCCATGATGTACCCTTGGCCCCAACGCCCGGCCGGACTCGTAGAAACCGGATTTGCCGAGTTGGCCAAACGCTGGCTCCCCATCCTTAACGCCTTTGACGAAGTGGGCGTTGACCTCTGCTACGAAATTCATCCGGGCGAAGACCTGCACGATGGGGTCACTTTTGAGCGTTTTTTGGAAGCCACTGGCAATCACAATCGCTGCAAAATGCTATATGATCCCAGCCATTTGCTCTTGCAACAAATGAATTATCTGGAATACATCGATATTTACCACGAGTTTATCAAAATGTTCCACGTCAAGGATGCCGAGTTTAACCCTACCGGCCGCTCCGGGGTTTATGGGGGCTACCAGGGCTGGATAGACCGCCCCGGCCGTTTTCGCTCTTTGGGCGATGGCCAGGTTGACTTCAAAGGCATTTTTAGCAAGCTTACCCAATACGGCTACACGGGTTGGGCTGTCATGGAATGGGAGTGCTGCCTCAAACACCCCGAGCAAGGCGCTTGGGAAGGGGCCGACTTTATCGCCGAGCATATCATCGCCCCCACCAACAAAGCGTTTGACGACTTTGCTGGAGGAGAGGTAGATGAAGCCCAAAACCGTAAAATGTTGGGACTAGATTAAGGCTGGGGGCTTGCCCGCGCTATTCAGAATTGGGAATCCTTGTACAATTCTAGCGGCGCGGGCCGGGCTTTCGCCACTCGCCGGCCCACGCACGGCCAGCGGCGGGCTCAAACAGAGGCTCTATCCCTAAGCCAGTTGAGAAGAGGGAGCAGAGAAAAGAGAATTTGGAACCGGGAGCCAA
>CAWUIO010000157.1:0-12026 GCA_963922455.1 uncultured Microscillaceae bacterium | reverse complement strand
ACAAAAGATACGCTTATGATCCATTTTTTCATAATCAATGGGTTTTTGGTTATTTATGAAATGCCTCTTCAACACGAATTAAGTAGGGCTTATCTGATAGGCTCTAGCAAGCATCGTCTAAATGAAATATGTAGTTAAGCCCATTCGAATTTTCACAAAAGAGGAAGAACTGCTTTATGTAAATGGAGAGTCGTGGTACTTGGCAAAAGGTTACAAATTTTAAATAAATTTGATGTGACATATGAAAGGCAGTCCGTCCTATGACTTCTCAAAGAAAGCGTGTCTGCTTGTCCCAGTTGCCAGCATTGTTCCTGTTAAAAAACCTAAAATGGATTTCTCAAAAAATGTGTAAGGTAACAATCCTCTTGATCTTGGGTAGGGTTCTAATACAGATCTATTATTTCTAATCCCATGCGAAAACTTTATTTTATTCTCTTATTTCTCTCTACATTTAGAGCTTCTGCTCAAGATTCTTGGAACCAAGCCTTCGAGGCCTGCGGTCTTAGCGGCAGCATCACAATCTACGACTATCAAGAACAAAAATGGATGAGCAATGACATCCTCGATAGCCAAAAAGCCACCCTCCCTGCCTCGACATTCAAAATCGTCAATACCCTCATTGCCTTAGAAACGAAGGTAGTCCAAGATGAGCAGGAGATTATCCCCTGGATAGATGATTACGACACGACTAAGTACGGACATCGTCCTAATATTTACCATAGCATGAGTATGCAAGAGGCCTTTACCTTATCGGCCGGGTGGGCCTATGTAGAGCTGGCCAAACGAATTGGGAAAAAGCAGTACAAACACTATTTGAGCCAAATCGGCTACGGGAATGTGGATTTGTCCCAAAAAGATCCCGATTTCTGGAACTTTGGCCCCTTTGCCATTTCTCCCATCAATCAAATTCAAGTCTTGAGGGGCATTTACGAAGAAAGCCTTCCCTTCTCCCCCCAATCCTTTCAAACCCTCAAAAACATGATGATTGTAGAAAAAACCGATACGTATACGCTGCGGGCCAAGACGGGCTGGACCCGCGATGGAGGTAAAGACACTGGCTGGTGGGTGGGCTATGTTGAGACCGAGGACAATGTCTATTTTTTTGCCACCCGACTCCTTAAAGACAGACAGGAAGCAAATCCTAATTTTGGTCGGTGCCGCAAGGACATTACAAAGGCTATTTTTAAAAAGCTGGGGGTTTGGTAATCCTAGAGACATCTCACTTGGCTTAGGGATAGAGCGGCCTGTTTGAGCTCGCCGCTGGATGTGCGTTGGCCAGCGAGTAGCGAAAGCCCGACCCGCGCTGGCAGCTACTTCCCTCTTGCCCCGAGGTGCTCACGCGGGGAAGCCCCATATATTCATTCAACTACTAGACACGGCCATATTCCCGCTGGGGCATATCCTTATCCAAAAACCTGCCAAATTGAAATTTACTCAAGCTGCGCATCATCCACTGGGAGACCATCTTGTGAACAAATTCCTTGATTTATATTACGATTAAGCCCGCCAGGGTATCGTCTGGTGGCATATCCCAAGACCCCAAAATCAAAGAATTTTGGCCCCAAGGAGGAAGCACCCGGGACCACTCTTTCTTCGCTGCCAGTAACAAAAAAAGCATAAGGCAGTGATTGTGTATACCCATATCGCCAACCCTCAGCGGTTGGGCCCAGATGATGACTTGCTCAACCATGCGCTAGGAATGAAAATCTTAGACATGTCTCTCCCTTACAAGTAAGCTGCATCTCTGCCCCCATCTACGCAAACTTTCCTTGTTTTGCCTGCTATATTAATCTACATCAATGCATCGCCCATGCCTAAATTGTATACTTGCTGTATAAAACCAAAATCAAGGCATGCATATACTAATAACGGGGGGACACAGCGGAATGGGTCTCGCTTTAAGCCAAAAACTGCTTTCCGAGGGACATAGCCTTGGGCTGATAGTACGAAGTGAAACTAGAAAGAAAGAAACTCTGGCTGTTTTCCCAGAAGGAAGCACTCCAGATATTTTTGTGGCCGACCTGAGTAAAAGAGATCAAATAGAGGCCGTAGCCCAAGAAATTGCCAGCAAATATGAACAACTTGATGGCTTATTTAATAATGCCGGCCTTTTACTTGACAAGCTTTACGTTTCTGACTACGGTAATGAATTACAGCTAGAGGTCAATGCGATTAGTCCGTTTCTCTTGACCCAAGCTTTGAAACCGCTTTTAGATAAAGCCCCGAACCCCATAGTAATTAATACGGCCACCGCTGGACTACACGCTAAAAAGTCTTACGACATTGCTGCCTTCAAAAAACCCAAAAAATTTTCCAAATTGATTGGTTCCTATATGGACTCTAAGCTCACGATGGTCCTGTTGATGAATTATCTGAGTACGCTTGATTCCTGGAAAAATGTCAAAATCCTTAGTGTCAACCCGGGAGCTATTAAAACCAAAATGACGGCCGGAAAAGGCATGCCCTTTTGGCTAAAACCTTTCCGCAACATGTTTTTTCAAAGTCCCGAGCAAGGGGCTAAAAGACTTTATGATGCCGCTTTTTCCCTGGATATCCCAGCGAGTGGCCAGTATATTTCCAAGCATAAGCCCCTACCTATGGCTTGCCAAATCACCGAAGCCGATGTTCAAAAACTACTGTCTGATTAAACCTGGCCAGCAAATGCCCAAGCTCATATCTGGCAGTATGCAAAGCCTAATTACCCTACTTGCTTTTGTCTTCCTAATGGCTTGTCAAACTGATATGTCATCTATCAAGAAAAAATATCTGGACCTCGCCTACGCCCAGGACTCCAAGGCCCAAACCTTGGATATTTTTATTCCTGAAGGGGAAGGCCCCTTTCCAGCGGTGATGCTTATCCACGGTGGAGGTTTTAAATTTGGCGACAAAAGTAGTGAGTATTCTTTGGCTAAGTACCTGCTAGCTCACGGATACGTAGCGGTAACAATCAATTATAGATTAAGTGGAGAAGCTAAGTTTCCGGCGGCAGTGCACGATTGTAAAGCAGCGCTTCGTTTTCTGAGGGGAAATGCCCAAAGATACGCCATTCAAGAAGATAAAATCGCTACATGGGGGGCTTCGGCTGGTGGGAACCTATCGGCTATGATGGGCACATCGGCCGGTGATGATTTTGCTGATGGCCAACTTGGGGATTTTCCCACAAAATCTACTCGCATTCAAGCTTGTATTGATTGGTTTGGCCCTATCAATTTTGCCCAGATGATCCCAGAGGCCCAGGTCTTAGGATTTAAGGAAGGTTTTGACGTGGCTATTGAGAGTGCTTATCTAGGAGCAGATGCCTCCGACCCCAAGCAAGCTCATTTGGTAAAACAAGCCAATCCCAGCTCATATATTGATAAAAATGACCCTCCTTTTTATGTACAGGCGGGCGATCAGGATGCCAACATCCCCTATCTCCAAAGTAAACATTTTTCGGATACCTTGGCAAAAGTCTTAGGAGATGACAAAGTCACCTTTGAGCTTATCCAAGGAGGAAAACACGGGGGAGCAAAATTTACTAAAGAGGAAAATCTAGCCAAAATCCTTACTTTTCTCGATAAGCACTTAAAATAATAGGATAGCACGTTCCCCAATCCTCCCAATAATTGCTTGCTTTGAATGTATAAACTTGCCCTCATATCGGAGGGGCAAAGTTATGATTATTCATCTCAGGAAATTTCCCCGAAGAAACCCCTAGCAAACTCCACGTGGAAGCCCTAGAAAACTCCCTTAATTCTCTTAGTCAAGTAAGAAATAATTGCCCTATTATTTTGACAAAACTGGCACATTACAGGCCTAAATGCCCTATGACAAGCCCAGTGAAGTATGTATTTTAGAAAATGAGTGGGCTGGGCAAGCACTTGCTTTATTTACAATTTGAAAAAAGCGAGTAAAACCTTACAATAAAAATACGCGCCCTGCCCCTTCCACTACTCAAATAAGAGGGCAGCCGTCTAGTATTTCCCTATTCTCATCGTCATACAAAGATAATTTTAAAGGGCTAAAATATGCTAAGGAGCCATCGAGCGGGGCACTTGCTTATACATTTGCCCTTTTTAAAAGATAATAAGGCATGATAAACCTGTCTTTTTCTCCGTTTACATTTCCTCAGAAAGATTCACCCCCAAAAGCCTCCTCAGGCGGCAAGGTCATAACATAAGCTGGTATTAAGATTGAGCCATTTTATTTGAGCGTTTTGACCTACTAATTTTCACGGGAGAAAGATTATGCCCAGCCAAAAATTCGCGCTTTCTTTCTTGGAAAATAGTATCCACAAAACTTCTTACTAGCTATACAACCCACAGCAGACAGCACACTGATCAAGTTAATTCCAGCTATATTATTTTAATCCTTCAATACTACGATGAAAAGAAATATTCTTATTACGTTCAGCTTGCTGATGATACTGAATGTCTTGGTGATTACTTCGGTGGTAGTGTACCTGATTTACCAGAAAAATCAAAAAGACATTGACACTTTCCGGGCCCGGGAGATGGAAAAATTAAAAGATCATCTCACCGATCTGATTGCATCGCCCTACGATCTTATCCTCAAGTACTACCGAGAGACCCAAGATGATAGTGTGATGTTGGCCATGATCAAGAAAGAATTTCCCCTTGACCAAGATAATGATGACGTCGTTTTGCTTACGCGTTACCGGAGTAAGATGAAAAAAACCCACATAAACCGGGCTATTGAGATCATTGATAAAATCCGTTACGACGGGGGCAAGGGTTATTTCTGGATCACCGACGATCAATTGCCTTACCCCAAGATGGTCAACCATCCCATTCGCCACCAGGAAAACGGGCAGATTATGAATCAGGATAAGTACAATACCGAAAAGTACGATCAAAAGAACTTATATCAGGCCCAATCTGAGCTATGCCAACTCAACGGGGAGGGCTATGTGGAGTATCAAATTTACAAGCCGGGCTCTAAGGAGTTTGAAAACAAAATTTCTTACTCCAGGCTTTTCCAACCCCTCAATTGGATTATTTCAACCGGTATCTATACCGACCAGATTGAAGAAGCCGTGGCCCAAGAGACCCTTAAAATTTCCCAACAGGTACGGACAGTGATTTTTACGGTCATCATCCTATCGTCTCTCATGCTTCTCTTGTTTATTGGCTTGGCCGAACGCTATAGCCATGGCTTGGTTAAAGCTATTCATATGGTTAAAGACCGCCTCAAGCAATTGTCTCAGGGAGAGAAGGTTGCCAAGGTAGAAATCAAGCGCAAAGATGAGATCAAAGAAATGACCGACTCCCTCAATTCCTTGGTAGATGGGATCAATGTCTACACGCAATTTGCCCACGAAGTGGGAGAAGGCAATTTAGACATTACCTTCGAGCCACTTAGCGAACACGACATTTTAGGAAGCGCCCTCTTGAGTATGCGAGAAAACTTAAAGGCTTCTTCTAAGGAAGAAAAAGAACGCAAGTGGACGGCCGAAAGCATGGCCAAATTTGGGGAAATCCTGAGAACCCACAACACCGATGTAAAAAATCTAGGGGATCACGTGCTTAAATTCTTGAGCGAACATATTCAAATCAACCTGGGGGCTATTTACGTCATTCTGGAAAATCAGGAAGAGCTGGAAGAAGAAGAACGCCTGCTGCAAATGATCTCCTGTTATGCCTTCAACCGGAAGAAATTTCTCAACGTAAGCTTCAAATTGGGAGACGGATTGATTGGGGAGAGTTACCTGCATCGGCAAAGCATCACCCTGGTGGATGCCCCCAAAGATTATCTCAATATCAAATCAGGCTTAGGGGATAGCCCGCCCCAGAATATTTTGATCGTGCCCCTTCTCAATAATGATGTCTGCTATGGGGTCATGGAGTTGGCCAGCATTCGCCAACTGGAGCCCTTTGAAGTGGCATTTGTAGAAAGCCTCAGCCAAAGCCTCGCTTCTACCATCAACGCTGTACGGGTCAATGAGCAAACCCGCATCCTACTGCAAAACTCTCAAAAAATGACGGAAGAATTAAAGGCTCAAGAAGAAGAACTACGCCAGAACCAGGAAGAACTGCAAACTACCCAAGAAGAGATGAACCGTCGCTATACCATATTGCAGGAAGATTATAAAGTCCTCTTGGAAGAAAAGGAAAAACTCCAAGAGCAAATTCCCGAAACGGAGGAGGCAAACCCCAAAGGAATAAATGAAGGCGATTTATCCAAGAATTAATTCCAGGAAATCTATTCCTTAGCGGCTTGGTACAAAATCTTGGCAAATCCGGCAAACTAGGCAAGTAGCCAGGTTTGCCGGATTTTTTCTTATTCCCTAAACCTTGCCATCAAGACTATTGCTATGGAAATTAGCTTCTTTTTAATATCTTAGAAAATCCACTAAATATCTTATGCGTCCAAGCCAAGTTGAGGAGATTTTCAAACGTACTTTCCCTTTTGTGGCCCCTGAGGCCTTAGACCAGCTATTGGCTATCTCCCAATACCGCGTTTTGAGTAATAAAGAAATCTTGATCCGCTCGGGCCAGCGAAGTCGACAGGTATTTTTTACCCTCCAAGGTATGATACGGGGCTACTTTATCAACCAAAAAGGGGAGGAAAAAAATATTTTTTTGCGTCCGGAGCATACCATTACGGGGGCTCCCGAGTCCTTATTTCGCAATGAGCCCACGCGTTATAATTTTGAGTCTATCCTGGAAAGTCACCTCCTGCTCTTTGAACTCGATGCCTACTTAGACCTGGCCCAAAAATACCCTTCTTTGTATAAAGTTTACATTGCTGGCTTACAAGAAAATATCCAAACCTTGATAGGCCGGGTAGAAGCCCTCATTGACCGCTCCCCCGAAGAACGCTACCAAGAGCTTATCCAACGAAGCCCTCAATTTTTCCAAAAGGCCTTTCACAAGCACATCGCCAACTACCTCGGCATTACCCCCGTATCCCTCTCTCGCATCATCAAGCGGATGCAGTCCAAAGATTTCCCCGATTCTTAACACGTGTAAAGTGGCATAAGCCCCCAAGTCTTTATTTTTGCTGTATAATTTTAATAAGATACACTATAAACCCACAAAGATATGCTTGATGCACTCCTCTCTATCGAGAAAATAGATGCCTACTTTGTACTAGGGATCATCCTATTTTTCGGGCTCCTGGAAGTCCTCTCCGGATACTTGCACCGTAGCCAACGCACCTTTAGTGATTGGATTCAAGAGGCAGGAAGTTTCTTATTGCTTTCTACCATGATTAAGCCTTTGATCGTCCTGGCGGTTATGCAATCATTCAGCCTTATACTGCCAGGCCTTGCCCAAAGTATCGCCGGGTGGAACCTCTGGCTGATGCTCGCTTTTTATCTCTTCCTAGACGATTTCTTACAGTACTGGTACCATCGCTCGGCCCACGAATATCCTTGGCTTTGGAAGCTCCACCGGCCCCACCACCAAGCCGAAGAAATGGGTTTTTTTGTATCGTATCGCAATGCGGCCCTATACTACCTGCTCATGCCCAACCTTTGGTGGGTGGGTATTGTCTTGTTTTTGGGAGGGGCCAAGGGCGTAGCTTTGGGGCTTATCTTGAAGCAATTGGTCATCATAGGTTCGCATAGTACCACCACTTGGGATAAATACCTCTATCGTTATCCTGCCCTCAGCCCACTGGCCAGTGTTGTGGAACGTATCATCATCACGCCCGCTTTCCACTTTGCCCACCACGGTAAGTCTAAAGTAGATGGCATTAGTGATCCCAATGGCAACTATGGCAATATGTTTTCCATCTGGGACCAGCTATTTGGCACCGCCACCTTCACCCGTCAGTATCCCCAGGCCTTTGGTTTGGTCAATGACCCTAAAGACAAGTGGACGGCCAGTTTTTTCTACCCCTTGGTCACCTCCGATAAACCCGAAAGTGAAATCGCAAAGGGCTACCAAAAAGAAAGTACCAAAACCGCCGAACCCGTCGTAGTAGCCTTAGAAGCCGGAAAAAAATACGTTTGGTGCTCGTGTGGATATAGCGGCGACCAGCCCTTTTGTGACGGTTCCCACCACGGCACCAAGCATAAACCCGTCTTGTTTGAACCCAAGCGCGATGTTAAAGTGAAGCTCTGCACTTGCAAAATGACCAAAAATCCGCCTTATTGCGATAATTCCCACGTCAACTTTAAGGGCTAAGTCCCTCCTACCCTCTTTTTTTCTCCGCTTACCCAGGCCCATAAGCCTAGGCAAGCGGAGTTTTTTTGGGGCTTGCCCGCGCTAAGAAATTACCTGCCAACGTATTAGCAAGTGCCGGCGCGGGCCGGGCTTTCGCCACTCGCCTGCCCCCCACCCGGCCATTTCGGGCTCAGACAAAGGCTCTATCCCTAAGCTGAAGAAATTGGGGTTGGGAGCTGAGAGCCGGAACAGCTTAAGAAGTATAGAATAAGATCCTACCCATAGTTGAAAATATATTAACATAGATTTAATATACTAAAACCTGCGTAATACTTAATTATGCTTATATTCAATATATTAAGTTTCAACCGACTTATTATCACACCTTTTTTCAAATCAGTTTATAAACCAAAAATCCTTACTTTTATTATTATGGGAAAGATTAGTTTCATGTTTTTTAGCTTACTTTTTTTGGCGTGTAGTGTTTTTGCCAAACCGATCACCACGAATGAATCAACTAGCTTAACGAATACGGCTCCTATGACTTTGGAAATTATTAGTTTTTCATTAGTTGATGCTGACACAGACCAAGTTCTACTAACCTTTACTAGCCCTACTTTCATATTAGACAGGGCAAACTTTCCTAATTTACTTAATTTTTGTATCCGAGCCAATGCAAGCCTTGATGTTCAAAGTGTAAACATGTTTGTGAGTGGAGCAGCCTCAAGCTCCCGAACTGAGAATGTTTTGCCTTTTGCATTATTCGGTAATGGGGCAAACAATCCGCAAGATTATTTGGGTAACCCCCTTAACCTAGGAATTTACAATATTTCCGCTGTACCTTTTAGTGAGAAACGAGCCGAGGGTACCCAGGGACCAGGTCTACTTTTCCAACTTACTGTAATCGACAGTAACCTGGATCTGACGATCAATAGTTTTACAATGGTAAATTCAGATAATGATACATTCGTAGACTTAAATTTATTCACAATTGGTAGCCCTAATTTTATTAATATAGGAAACTTAACTTTTGATAACTTTTCTATCCAAGTAAACACAAGTAGTGAGGTGGAAAGTGTGCGTTTGGAGCTGAGTGGGCCTATTAATAGTACACGAGTTGAGAGTGTATTACCTTATGCTTTATTTGGTGATGGAAATTCAAATCCCGTTGATTTCTTTGGTGAACCCTTAACCCTAGGGTCTTACACCCTCATAGTTACACCATTTAGTGACAATCAAGCGATGGGTTCCCAAGGAGCTCCTGTAACCCTTAAATTTACTTTTTTTGAAATAACCCCTGGAAGTACACCTAATCAATCAAATTTGCAAACCTCAAATGGAATCACAAAAGTCTACCCTAATCCCGTACAAAACCAAGTCAATTTAGAATTTGATAACAAAGTCACTGGGCAATCGGCTTATCGATTACTTGATTTTCAAGGTAATTTAGTTGAGACTGGCACTTTGTCAGTAGACAATCGACAAGCCGTTATGGATCTTGCATATTTAAAACCTGGCTCCTACATCCTAGAAGTCGATGGGGAAATTTATCATCTTTTAAAATAAACGCATATTTTTCGGTTATGAAACTTGATGGCTGTCTCAAAAGCAATTCTTGGGACAGCTTTTTTTGATCCTCCTATGCAGGATTAGCCGCGTTGAACTCCTTCCCTTCGGATTACAATCCTGAATCACTGGTCAACAGATTTATAATCCGCTTCCCCACGTTCCGAGTAAGGACTCTTAGGGCCAAGATATGAGAGGATACCCTTCGCACCCTGGGAATCTATAAGTTAACTTAAAAACCAGTACATCGTTTGGAGTTTATAAACGGGTATCGTAAAATTCAAAACGTTTCTTAGTATGCACAAGGCACGGAAGTAACTTTCGCCCCAAAACAGGGGAAATCCGTTCTATCATGTTTAAAGCCCAAGGCGTATAAGCCCATAGGAAGGGTAAACGCATAGACCGTATTTACACGTTTTATCTGATCAAATCAAAAAAATATGGAAGTATACAAAAGTAATTACTTACACCTGTTTTTTTTGGCTGAGACAGAACTCATACAATGGTTCTGGCTACCTGCAACCAAGAACATGATCGCTCAAGAGTATAAGCAAGAAATATTGAATTATCGGGATATAGTGGTAGAGTATCGTCCTAAAAAGTTATTGGCAAACCTGCAAGCTATGCAGTTTATAATTTCGCCTGAACTTCAAGAATGGACAAATCAAACGGTTTTCCCCCAACTCTTAGCTGTAGGGCTCAGTAAAGTAGCCATCCTCCTTAGTAAAGAAATGATAACAGATCTTGCCACTGAGCAACTCATGGATGAGAGCGAAGGTGTCAAGTTTTATACCCGTTATTTTGACAATGAAGCAGAAGCCAAAGCCTGGATCCTTGCTGTATAGGCTGGTTATTCAGAATTAGATACATGCCTCAAAACTAATATCATAGTTGCCAAAGGCGCAGAAACTTTGCCTACCTCTTATTTGGGGTTAGCCGCGCTGAGCTCCTTCCCTCCAGTTTACCATCCCGAAAATTGCTCGAGAGACCTAGCATCTGCTATCCCCTCAAAGATAATCGGGATATCAAATCCACCGAGCTGGGCATTTGTACCATACCCTATCCAAAAGATGCTCCGCTTAGACCTTCCAGATGTGTAAGATTACTTGAAACTCACAGGTAAAACCCCTATTTTGGCACTTATTCCATATCTCCAATGGCATATGTTGTATTTGGAGCACATACAAAGCATACAAAGAAATAACTATTAAATCATAATATGAAACTACATTCAAGAGCGATAATCAAGTCACTCACGCTATCCTTTGGTTTACTACTCATCTTTACTGTACTCTCCAGCCACGATCTGTTTTTAAAAATGGAAACCTACTTCTTGAAGCCTAATCAGGAAGCGACCATAAGCCTGTACAACGGAACCTTTGAAAAAAGTGAAAATATCATCACGCGCGACCGCATGTTAGATGCTTCTGTCATGGCTCAAGGAGAGAGAATAGGCATCAAGCCCGAACAATGGCAAGACCAAGACAGCACCATTACCCAATTACCGTTTAATACGGGCCAAGCGGGAACCTATGTGGTAGGTGTCTCTACCAAAGCCCGCAACATAGAACTTAGCGCCGAAAAATTTAACAGCTACCTAGAACACGATGGGATTCTAGATATGCTTGAGCAACGTAGGAATGATAGTGTACTAGACCAAGATGCCCTAGAGAGTTATCAAAAACACGTAAAAGCCATATACCAGGTTGGGGATGTCAAAACAAATGACTGGAAAACTGCCCTGGGTTATCCTATTGAGTTTGTTCCCCTGGCAAACCCTTATGAAAAGTTTAGCGGTGAAAAGCTTGAAGTGCAGTTATTACTAGATGGAAAACCACTCCCTAAGCAACTCGTCTATGCCGACTATATCCAAAGTACTCCCTCGCATTCGCATAGCGCTCAAAACCAAGAGCACGAGCACGATGGGCAAACACACGCCCACGAACACGCTGATGGGGATGC
This sequence comes from uncultured Microscillaceae bacterium, assembly GCA_963922455.1. Taxonomy (GTDB): domain Bacteria; phylum Bacteroidota; class Bacteroidia; order Cytophagales; family Microscillaceae; genus CAWUIO01. The sequence continues at coordinate 387 of CAWUIO010000157.1, read as the reverse complement.
CCCCCAACATACCCACAAATCTCAAGGAGGTGAAGAGCATAGCCATACAGGTGGACAACAATTACGCACCAACGCCCAGGGTATAGTTACGCTAGATCTACCCCATGAGGGCATATACTATATACGGACCATATACATGACCCTTGCTACGGATAGTGAAGAATTGACCCACCGTTCTAAATGGGCCACCCTGACCTTTGAAGTAAGCCACAAGCACGATAGTAGTACGCATACCCACGAACACGAACACGAGGGGGGTATTCCTACCTGGATCTTTGCCCTAGGTAGCTTAGTTGTCATAGGTTTGTTATTTTTAGTATTCCGAAAAAAGAACTAAGAAACTGTTTAAGTTTATTTTTTGTCGGCGAAAAGGGCCAGTTTGGGGTT
>CAWUIO010000156.1:0-12245 GCA_963922455.1 uncultured Microscillaceae bacterium | reverse complement strand
CAAACTTAACCCTTTCTTTTTTTCTTAATGCAATGGCATTGGGCTGCCCCCGGCAATGCCAGATAAATACCCGATGAACCCTAAGTGCCGCCGGGGTCGGGCTTTCGCTACTCGCTGCCTTTCCCCCCAAGGCCCCCTCGAGCTCAAACAGGCCGCTCTATCCCTCAGCCAAGAAGAAAACCTTCAATGGTACCTATCCTGGACAGTTAAAGCCCGCTTCTAAAGCGGAAGTTTCTTCTACAAGCCCCAGAGTACAATGACTCTCTCTTGAAACTCGTAATTTTTTTTAATGAAATTTTTTTTCATAAACCTAGACTGGGATAGGGTATCATTTCATTAGGAGACTTGGGCCTTACATGGGCGGAGGCAAATACAGAAGGGCTAGCCGCATATGCGGCTAAGATATGTGAAGAGCAAGTTTTATGCGTTTTTGTACCAGGATACGTATTAATTTATCCTGGCCCAGGTCTCGACAAACTCGGCCCCGTCCTCTTGATAAATATAAGTAAGCTGTTCATTTTGAACCTGATACGCATACGTAAATTGGCGGCTACCCGTATTAAAAGAAATGGATAAGCTGGAAGGGGCCAACACAAAAGATCCTTGATTGATCAAGTTTTGGGCATCCGAATAGATAAACCCGCCTTGACAATCTTGGGCTTGCCCGTCTTCTTGTAATTCTAAAAACTGGCAGCAGACGATAGCCAGACTGGAGATACCATCAATCGTTAAGCTTTGGATTTCCCATGTTCCTATGAGATCACTCTGTCTTAGATCACAACTTGGGGTGGTCTCTTCGTTTTGGCAGCCTCCGAGTAGGTAGAGGGAGAATAAGAAGAATACAAGCTTGGGGTTCATCTTCAATTCGTAGCTAGTGTGTACACTCTGGACAATGACTTTACAAATGCTCGGGAGAAGTTTTAAAGCCATACTTCCCCCTTCCACCCCAATTTAGTAATTAGTTACTAGGTTGTGAAATTTAAGACTTACCCAGATACCTGAAGACTATCAAGGCAATTCTACCTTCCTTTTTTGCACCTTACTCATGATATACAACATGGCTCCAGAAGCAGTACCAATGGCTACGGCGCTGTCAATGCCCGTCAAAAAAGCAAAGATACCACTGGGTAGGGCAAATAGTAAAGCTCCGGTCAGCCCCAAACGGAGGGTTTTGCTCATAGAGGAGCGGTTTTTTTCTTTGAATTCCTGTGTTTGCTCAATAAACGATACCCCCGTCTCGATAGATTTTTGATAATTGGCTACGAAGGCCTGCCAAATACTTTTTTCGGCCGGGCTCACCGATTGATGGATGGTGTTAATCTCAATATCGACTAGTACACGCTGATCTTGCATACTGATACGGGATACACTTTTCCATTGTAGGGGGTCATAGGTATACAAATTTTTAAACCCACTCCCTCGGGAAAACTCTAGCGTATGGGCTTCTTGATTATGTAACTGAAAGCCTTGCCTTAAAAAATAATCGAGCGTTTCTTTGGTGATTTGAGCGGGTGTTTTGTCGCTAGCAAAATCGAGATGGAGTTTCATATGATTGAATGTAATCTAGATTAATAAGGAATCATGCGTATATACGGCCGCAGCCTCCAGGTATCTAATTAGCCCTCCAATAATTGGATAAAATGTTTTTAAGCGGATGTAAGATGGGAAAAGAGAGCCTGCCAAATGGACTTTTTTTGAACATTTGGTAAGATCTCTAACATGAAAAAAGCGAAAGGTTCTTGGCTTGGCTTAGGAATGGAGCGTCCAATAAGATTTACAATTTACGAAGTACGATTTTAGAATTTATTTTTTTACTCACCTCCCAGAGGCTAAAATTGCCATATCGCAAGTCTAAAATATTTTGAGCCCGGCCCGCGCTGGCACGTACCTACCCGTGGGCACATACGTAATTGCGCAGGCAAGCCCCTCAAGATAGAGCATATAAATTCCTATTACTTGGCGACATTAGTTAATCTGACGCTCCTTGCCTTCCCAGTAGGTCTTTCGGACTTCCCGTTTTAAGATTTTTCCGGCTCCCGAAAGAGGGAAGGGTTCTGTACGAAAATCGATGCTCCGGGGGCACTTGTAATTGGCTATAAATTCGTAAGTTTTGGCAATAATCTCCTCCGAACTGGCCGTTTGGCCTTCTTTTAAGATCACTACCGCGTGCACTTGCTCCCCCCACTTTTCTGAAGGGATACCGATTACAACCGCTTGGCTCACGGCAGGGTGCTTCATGACCGCATTTTCTACTTCGGCAGAATACACATTCTCTCCCCCTGAGACAATCATATCTTTTACCCGGTCTACCAGAAAGATAAAGCCATCCTCATCCATATACCCGGCATCTCCGGTGTGTATCCAGCCATTGCGAAGCGACACGGCCGTTTCTTCGGGTTTGTTCCAATATCCTTGCATAGCATTGGGCCCCCTTACGGTGATCTCACCGATTTCTCCAAGAGGCAGCTCTTTGCCGTCTTCTCCCGTGATTTTTACCTCGACACAGGAAATGGCTTGCCCCGTAGATTTGAGTTTACCGGCCTTAGGACCTTCGGTAACATGGTACTCTGCAGGTAATATAGTGGCCATGGGCGAGAGCTCCGTTTGCCCGTAGCCTTGTAAGAATTGAGACTTTGGAAAAACCTTAAAAGCTTCAATAAGTAGAGATTCAGAAATGGGGGAGGCCCCATAGAGTATCATTTTCAGACTGGATAAATCTCTGGGATTCTTTTGTAGCTCTTGCACAATCATTTGGATCATCACAGGTACCAAGACCACATGGCTTATCTGGTGCTGAGAAATCGCCTCTATCGTGGCTGCCGGATTGAACATAGGGATGAACGCGTGGGTAGTGCCAAATAAAACGCCTCCTTGGGTCATCGTGTTATCGGCCATGTGAAACATGGGGGCTACGTGCAGCGCCCTGCTCTTCGCATCAAGTTTGAGCTGGCTAGATGCGGCCATCGCACTAGACCAAACATTGGTATGGCTGAGCATGACCCCCTTAGAAAAGCCAGTCGTGCCCCCGGTATAGTAAATCCCCGATAAGTCATCATTGCTGGGCCGACTATCCTCAATAGGCGCATGCGTTTGGATCAATTCCTCATAATTGTGCATGCCCTTGGGGGTGGGGCCATCTCCACAGAAAATAACTTCTTTAAAGGCCACACCTTGTGCTTGCAAGGCAGGGACCATGGGGGCGAAGGCATCGTCTACCAAAATATACTCAGACTGAGAATCTTGGATAGCATAAGCGTTTTCGGGTACGGCCCAACGAATATTCAATGGAACGACACAGGCATTGGCCCAAGGCACGGCAAAGTAATACTCAAAATAACGGTCTGAATTGAGGGCCAGGATAGCTACCCGGTCCTGCTTTTGTACCCCTAAGTGTTGCAAGGCTCCGGCTAGGCGGGCCACTCGATCCTTTACTTGCAACCACGTATGTTCACGGTTTCCGCAGATGGTAGCTGTTTGCTTGCCCCGGATTTGGGCATTTCTATGAATACTTTGGGTGAGATAAATCATGGCACAAAGACTTGATATGAGATTGTATATCTTGAAATAGTAAAATCTAATATGCAAATAATTTAAAAGGAAAACAAAGAAAGGGGAAGGATTTTGCGAAATTTCGCTAAATCCTTCCCCTAGACGAATTTGCCAAGCTCTTTCTTGATGGATCTTACTGGCTTAGCACCTCTTGAAACTTGTTCAATTCTATTTGAAAAGCTGCTTTTCTTTCCTCATCCAAAATGCCCTCTTCGGGCTTGAAGTTTTGATGATACTGTGGCAATGAAAAAGTCCCTATAACCTTGCCCCCCATAAAAGGAAAACTTTTTTCGGCAAAGCCTAAGACACTGCGCGCCCCACTTTTACCGGGTGAAGTAGCCAGCAACAGTACGCTTTTGTCCATCCAGATATTGGTATTGATTCGGGATACCCAATCGTGCACATTCTTAAATGCTACGGTATAGTTGCCATTGTGCTCGGCCAAGGAAATTAAAATGGCTCCTGCCTCTTCAATTTTGGCCTTAAAATCTTGGGCCAATGGGGGTATGCCCGATTCTTTTTCCCGATCGATGCTGTAAATAGGCATCTCGTAGTCATTTAAATCTACAATTTCAAGGGCTACCCCTTCCAATTGACCTGCGGCCCAAGTGGCAAAGTTTCTATTTAATGAGTTTTTACTATTACTGGCCCCAAAAACAAGAACTTTTGTATTTTTCATAGATATGTAGTTAAGTATAACCTTGTTTATATAACAAATAAAATAATAAGATTTCCTTAATGTACCTTAATAAATGAATAGTACCTGCGGGAAGTTAGGATGAAAAATAGCTTTTTCTAAGCAGTATGGGTTTGGGTTTCTGGCTAGAAGGTAAAACTAGGTTTATTCCTAAATTAAGGTCTTCTCGATTGTAAACCTTGGACAAAGGTCTCAATCCTTTTTGTGACCTCTAGATGGGGGTTTCCTTCTTCCACCCAGGTATGGAGGTTTCCCCAATATTCCATCCCCAGGTATTGGGCAGTTAAACGAAAGGGTACAAAAAACCCCTCAATTTCAATTTCATCGGTACCACAGCAAATCGCTATCATTTTTTTACCTCGGAGCTTCCGGCCCGTTTCTTTCTCAATTTTGAGGCAATCGGAAATACGGTCTAGGAAATTTTTTAAAATTCCACTCATGGTGTACCAATACACGGGAGTAGCAAAAATGAGTAGCTCATAGTCGAGGAGTCTCCTCAAGGTAGGCATAAAGTCATCGTCTTGATGGGCATGCTCATACGTGTAGGGGTGTATCGTGCGTGCTTTGAGGTCCAGAAAGTCGGCAGGCCAATGCTGCCGAAAGAGCTCTACGATCTGATGGGTATGGCCTGCCCTGCGAGAGCTGGCTTGGATAATGATGCTTTTCATGGTTCACATTTAAGGCTAGAGGGTATCCACATTATCGGCACGTAAGAGGATTCCTAAATAGACATTAAGCAGATACAAGAGCATGACCCTTGGCATAGCGAGTGGGGCTTGTTTGCCATCCCAGAGATTGAAGAATTGTCCTAGAAAAACCAAAAAGGCTAAGCTGGCCAAAACCAAGGTACTTATTTTTAAGGCTAGCCTACTCATTTCTCCTCACTTTTTTCTCTGGCTTAGGGATAGGCGCCCGAGAGGGCCGAGACCGCCGCTGGTTTGCGGGTAAGCCGGCTCGGCAGCCTAGCCCGGCCCGCGCGGCCTATTAGGGCTAATTTTGAGCTAAACTTCTAGCGCGGGCAAGCCCCTGATTATAGGGTTTTAGGATTCTATTTCCTTTATAAAATGGTTTAAAATGGGGTTGCGATGACTTTCCTTCCAAACAGCCCATAAAGTGGTGCGTTGGCTTATATTATTCAGTTCAATAAACTTCACCCCTGGCAATTCTGATTGCAAAGATCGGGGAACTATTGAAACCCCAAAGTTATTTTCTACCAATTTGTAGATTGATCGAGAATGAATGGTACTGTGGCTCACCTTGGGGGTAAACCCACTTTCATCAAAGATTTGCATGACTTTTTCGTAATACGGAGGGCTATACTTAGGGTCAAATAAGATAAAGTAAACATGTTCAAATTGCCTCAGGCTTTCAAAGTTTTCGTGCCCGATGGGGTGGGAGTGGGGCAAAACCAAGCAGAATGGCTCTTCTAGTACAGGGTAAGCCTTCAAACCCCTCGGGAAGCGGTCCCAACGCACAAAACCCATATCCAAATAGTAGGCTTGTAAGCCTTCAATTTGCTTGGGATTATCCATTTCCTTCAAATCAAATCGCACATCGGGATGTTTTTCACGGAATGACAAAAGGAGCTTAGGGATGATCTCTTGCATGGCCGAGCCTACATAAGCAATGCGTAATTCGCCTAAAAGGCCCTTTTCCAGGAGTTGGGCTTGGTGGATAGCATGCTCCAAGCGTTTGAGGTGCATGCTGAATTCCTGGTATAGGAAACTTCCGGCTCGGGTAAGGCTCACTTTTCGGCTATGTCTTTCCAAAAGACGAACTCCTAAACGTTCTTCCAATTCCTTGATTTGCCTACTCAAACCCGGTTGGGAAATATAAAGCTTCTCGGCAGCCTTACGAAAATGTAATTCCTCGGCTACTGCCAAAAAATAACGGATATGTCTTAATTCATATTGATGCATTATAGGTATCAATTATTGAATAAAATAGTCTTGTTAGGCATCAAAACTAAGGGTAATTTTGTTATAATTAAACTTTAAATAATGAAATTTTACTACGGGATAGAAGCTTTAAGCTTAGAACTGGCTTGGGAAATTGCCGAAGGAAAGCGGCAAGGTATCCTGGGAGATGAAGCCAAGCAACAGGTACAGGCTTGCCGATACAAAGTAGAACGCATGGCCCAATCTGAGCTAGCGATCTATGGCGTAAATACCGGTTTTGGTCCCTTATGCGATACCCAAATCTCCCCGGAAGAAACGTGCCTTTTGCAAGAAAACTTACTGCTCACCCACGCTGTGGGCTTGGGCCAGCCAATCGCGCAAAGCTTGGCCAAAATGATGATGATCACCAAAGTACAGGCCTTATGCCAGGGCTTTTCGGGGATCCGCTTGGAGGTCATTGAGCGCATTTTATATTGTATAGATCAGGACCTGATCCCGGTGGTTCCCGAACAGGGCTCGGTTGGGGCATCGGGAGATTTGGCCCCCCTTTCCCATTTGTTTCTACCGCTTTTGGGAGAAGGAGAGTTTTGGGTGGGAGAAGAGATCGTACCGGCCCGGGAGGTTTTAAAAACCCATGGTTTAGCCCCTGTGCGCTTAGAAGCAAAAGAAGGCCTAGCCTTGATCAATGGTACCCAGTTTATCCTGGCGTACGCTATGCAAGGCTTAGAAAAAATGGATTACCTCTTACATCTCGCAGATCTGGCGGGAGCAATGAGTTTGGAGGGCCTCCAAGGAAGTTCGGCCCCTTTTCGAGCTGCTTTACACAATCTTCGGCCCTTTAAAGGAACCATCTATGTGGCTCAACGCATACGGAGTATGCTGGAGGGCTCAGAAAATTTAAAATCCCACGCAGATTGCCAGCGCGTGCAAGACCCTTATTCTATTCGTTGTATTCCCCAAGTGCATGGTGCTTCCCGCAATGCCTTTGAGCACTTAAAGGAGCTTACCGAGATAGAAATGAATTCTGTTACGGATAACCCCATCATCTTATCCGAAACCGAAGCTATTTCGGGTGGGAATTTTCATGGGCAGCCTTTGGCCATGGCCTTAGATTATGCTTCCATAGCGGCGGCTGAGCTAGGGAACATCTCCGATAGACGCTGTTATTTACTTTTAGAAGGGAAATACGGCTTGCCCCGCCTCCTGACCCAAAAAGGTGGCTTGAATTCCGGCTATATGATCCCTCAGTATACAACGGCCGCTTTGGTGACCGAAAACAAATCCTTGTGTTTTCCCCCTTCGGCCGATAGCATTCCTACCTCTTTAGGCCAAGAAGACCACGTATCGATGGGCAGCATATCTGGAAGGAAATTCAACCAAATCCTGGGTAATTTAGAGAAAATCCTAGCCATAGAGTTGATGTATGCCGCCCAGGCCATGGAATTTAGAAGACCTTTGCGCTTTGCTGCAATCTTAGAAGAAAATTTTGCGCTCATCCGTCGGCACGTGGCCAAATTAGAAGAAGATAGACTACTAAAAGAGGATATCCAAGCCATGCTCCACTTGGTTCAAAAACGAAGCTTTATTGTAAAACCCCAATAGTATGACTTTTCAAGAACAAATCAGGCAAGGGATTCCGGCCGAACTTCCCCCGCCCCGAGTATTGGACAGGGGAGTGAACCGGGCCCCTAAGCGAAAAGATATGTTAAGCCCCGAAGAAAAAGAATTGGCCCTGCGTAATGCCCTACGGTATTTTCCCAAAGAATGGCATCCCGAACTAGCCCCCGAGTTTGCCCAGGAACTTAAAGAGTACGGACGAATTTATATGCACCGCTTTAAGCCTAATTATGCCATTTATGCCCGCCCTTTAGCAGAATACCCTGCCCAATGCCAAGCGGCGGCGGCGATTATGCTCATGGTCCAAAATAATTTAGATCCTGCCGTGGCCCAGCACCCCGAAGAGCTCATTACCTACGGAGGCAATGGTGCCGTCTTTCAAAATTGGGCCCAATACCTGCTCACCATGCAATACTTGTCCGAGATGACCCTTGAGCAGACTTTGCATATGTATTCAGGACATCCAATGGGGCTGTTTCCTTCCTCCCCCGAAGCCCCCCGGGTAGTAGTCAGCAACGGGATGATGATTCCTAATTACTCCAAACCTGATGATTGGGAAAAATACAATGCCCTGGGAGTAACCCAGTACGGACAAATGACGGCTGGCTCCTATATGTACATCGGCCCTCAAGGGATTGTACACGGAACGACCATTACCGTAATGAATGCTTTTCGTAAAATATTAGGGCCAGAAGAGTCCCCCCAAGGGAAGATATTTCTTACCGCTGGGCTGGGCGGTATGAGTGGCGCCCAGCCCAAGGCAGGAAAAATAGCGGGGTGTATCACGGTTTGCGCAGAGGTAAATCCCCAAGCAGCCCGCAAGCGCCATGAGCAAGGTTGGGTAGATGTTCTTGTGGAAGATCTAGACTCCTTGATTGCCCGCGTAAAAGAAGCCCAGACAGATGGAGAAGCGGTATCCATTGCCTACTTGGGTAATGTGGTAGAGGTATGGGAGCGCTTTTTAGAGGAAGATATTTTTATTCACATAGCGTCCGACCAAACCTCTTTGCATATTCCTTGGACAGGGGGGTATTATCCTGCCGGACTGTCTTATGAGGAGTCTACAGAAATGATCAAAGACAAGCCTGAGCTTTTCAAGCTTAAGGTTCAAGCATCCCTTTGCCGACAGGCCGATGCTATAAACCAACACACCGCCAGAGGTACCTACTTTTTTGACTACGGGAATGCCTTTCTTTTAGAAGCTTCACGGGCCGGGGCAGACGTGATGGCTGAGAATGGCCATGATTTTAAATACCCATCCTATGTCCAAGATATCTTGGGGCCTATGTGTTTTGACTATGGTTTTGGTCCCTTTCGATGGGTCTGTACTTCGGGAAAAGCCGAGGACTTGAAAAAAACTGATCAAATTGCCCAGCAGGTACTAGAACGTATCATGGAAGCTTCTCCCCAGGAAATCTCCCAACAAATGCAAGATAATATCACGTGGATTCGGGATGCCCAGGAGAATAAATTGGTTGTAGGGTCTCAGGCCCGTATCCTATATGCCGACGCCGAAGGCAGGATGAAAATTGCCACAGCTTTTAACCAAGCAATAGCCCAAGGCGAAATTGGCCCCCTAGTTTTAGGGCGTGACCACCACGATGTGAGTGGCACCGACTCCCCCTACCGAGAAACCTCCAATATTTATGATGGCAGTCGTTTTACCGCCGATATGGCCATACATAATGTAATTGGTGACAGCTTCAGGGGGGCTACCTGGGTCTCCATCCACAATGGAGGGGGAGTAGGTTGGGGAGAAGTAATCAACGGTGGTTTCGGGTTGCTTTTGGATGGCTCCGCCGAGGCAGAGGAGCGCCTCACCCGTATGCTCTTCTATGATGTAAATAATGGCATTGCCCGGCGATCTTGGGCCCGTAATCCCGGAGCACGCTTCGCCATTCAAAGAGAGATGGAGCGAAGTCCACAATTACATGTTACCTTGCCACATAGGGTTGATGATCAATTAATTCAAGGCTTATTTTCATGAAACTTTTATTTGTGAATATTAAAGAGCTCTTACAAGTTCGAGAAGAGCCCCTCGCTTGGGTAGCTGGAGAGGCAATGAAACACCTCCCTAGCCTCCAAGAGGCCTTTTTACTGATTGAAGACGGGATAATTGTCGATTATGGGCCTATGGACCAATGCCCCGCCGCCCCCGGTGCCGACATACAGGATGTTACTGGTCAGATGATACTTCCCGCCTGGTGTGATTCCCACACCCATCTTGTGTATGCCGGGAATCGTGAAAGGGAGTTCGTTCAAAGGATCCAAGGTTTAAGCTATGAGGAAATAGCTCAAAAGGGTGGCGGAATACTCAATTCAGCCAAAACCCTCCAAGCCATCTCCGAAGATGAACTCTATGAGCAGAGTAAAGGAAGACTCGAAGAAGTAATTCGATTGGGCACCGGAGCCCTCGAGATCAAATCGGGCTACGGACTAAGTGTGGAGGCCGAGCTTAAAATGCTCCGGGTTATCCGGCGATTGAAGGAAAATTATCCTATTCCTATTAAGTCGACCTTTTTGGCGGCGCATGCCCTTCCGGCCGCGTATAAAGAAGATAAAGCAGCTTTTTTGCAAGGCATGCTAGAAGAAGCCCTGCCCCGGATTGCCGAAGAAAACCTGGCCGATTATATCGATGTTTTTTGCGAAACCGGTTATTTCAGCCCCGAAGACACGGCAAAAGTCTTGGAAGCTGGGAAAGCATACGGTTTAATTCCCAAAATTCACGTAAACCAATTTTCGGCGATTGGAGGAGTGCAAGTCGGCCTACAATACCAAGCCCTAAGTGTAGACCACTTAGAAGTACTGCGTGAAGAAGACATTCGGGCACTCAAAGGAAGAAAAACCATGCCCGTAGCATTACCTGCTTGTTCCTTCTTTTTGGGCATTCCTTACACCCCTGCGCGTACCCTCATCGATGCCGGATTGCCCCTGGCCCTAGCGAGTGATTACAACCCAGGCTCGGCTCCCTCGGGCAATATGAATTTTGTAGTCTCAACGGCCTGTATCCAAATGAACATGAGTCCCGAAGAAGCCATCAACGCTGCTACCTTAAATGGAGCCTACGCCATGGGACAAGAGAAAACACTCGGCTCCATCACGCGGGGAAAGAAAGCCAACCTACTTCTTACCCAAGCCATAAATTCCTATGGAGTCTTGCCCTATGCATTTGGCTCTCATCTGATTCAGCACGTATATTTAAACGGGCAAAGAGTTTAGAATCGCTTATGAATACCATACAATTGGATAGTTTCCGATATCAAGCGGGCGAAATTGCAAACTGGTCGGGTAGGGCCAGCCGGCCCGGTTTAGAGGCGCAATATTGGCATCAAGCCATACAGTTGGTTGACTTAAAATTAGGGTTACCCAGCCTTCCCAAACCCGATATTACCCTGCTCGGTTACGCTTGCGATGAAGGCGTCCGGCGTAATTTGGGTAGGGTAGGAGCTGTTCATGGCCCCGAAGTCATACGGAATAACCTGGCCAAACTGGCTTTTCATCACGCGGGTAAAAATATTTTAGACTTAGGCGATATTACGTGTCAGGATGGAGATATGGAGGCCAGCCAACACGCCCTGGCCGATGTAGTCTCACAACTAATTCGTAACCAGGCCTTTCCTATCTTGATGGGTGGAGGGCATGATATTGCTTATGGGCATTTCCACGGCCTATTCCGAGCTGCTCGAGCCACTCGGAAAGCAAAGCTGGGAATACTCAATTTTGATGCCCATTTTGATTTGCGCCCGGTTGAAAAATTACCCAATTCGGGTACACCCTTCTGGCAAATCCTGCAAGAGCATCCCCACGATGTAGAATATCTTGTGCTGGGTATACAAAGCCCTGCCAATAGCCCTGAACTCTTTGAAATAGCTCAAAAATATAAGGTTCAGCACCTTAGTAACTTTGATTGTGAGCAATGGCCACACACTAAAATAACGCAATTTTTGGATCCCTTTATTGAACGAAATGACTGGATTTACCTTAGCATTGATCTAGATGGGTTTTCCTCTGCCTATGCGCCGGGGGTGAGTGCGCCCTCTCCCATGGGCTTCAACCCTTCTTTTGTATTCCAGGTGCTTTCTTATCTTTTCCAATCCCGCAAAGTCATTTCTTGTGATTTGGCTGAGCTTAATCCCAAATTGGATATAGATCAACACACAGCCAAACTAGCGGCCCGGCTTATTGATCAGATTGTCCATCAACTATAAAATTCTTCTGATGAAATATTGGGGCTGCCCCCGGCCAAGGTCCATCCGAGCCAATTTGTGGAGTTGGGCGGGCCGGGGTCGGGCTTTCGCTACTCGCCTGCTCCCCACAGACCTCCACGGGCTCAAACAGGCCGCTCTATCCCTCAGCCAAACCCAATAAATAATAAAAAACAGTTTTACAATAAAACGCAGTATTGGCGTTTGCTTCTCTGCTCCTCTTTCTTTCTCCAAGTCGCCCAATTAAGCCATTTTTACTATCATATGTGAGAAAATTAA
>CAWUIO010000155.1:0-12516 GCA_963922455.1 uncultured Microscillaceae bacterium | reverse complement strand
CAGGTGAAATGAGAAAAAACACTGATCATTTTGCCCAAAGGGCGAAATCTTCTGCCTTGGAGGATGTGGAAAGAAGAGAACCGGGAACCGGGAGCCGAGAGCCGGGACTTTTTGAAACAGCAGAGATACGATGGGTTGCCGGGGGAACTGGTTTCGCGAAGCACTTACTCGAGGCCAGTTGATGATGCTATGCTAAAATACCAAGCAGGTGAAATGAGAAAAAACACTGATCATTTTGCCCAAAGGGCGAAATCTTCTGCAAAGGGCATTGCAAATGCCACGAAGATGCGGCCGCAAAACATTTGCGGCCGAGCGTAGCTTTCGGCTCCCGGTTCTCGCTTCTCTCCTCTCGCTTCTCTGCTCTCGCTTCTATCCTCTCTGTTCTCAAATGGCTGAGGGATAGAGCGGCCTGTTTGAGCCCGCCGCTGGCCGAGCGGGGGCCGGCGAGTAGCGAAAGCCCGACCCTGGCGGCACTAACTTTCCAAAAGGGCACCCTGGTCAAACGCCGGGGGCAGCTCCCAAGTCCCTCCAAAATACCCCCGAACATGCCTAGGCGGGCGCTTATCCTAAAAAGCCTGGGAGAACCGCTCATTCTTGAAAAAAAACTGTATATTTGGAAATTAAAGCAAAAAAATTTTGTACCAAAGCGTCTTACGTCCTCTCTTTTTTCAACTCGCTCCGGAAAAGGCTCACCACCTCAGCATGAGGGCTTTGCAGCTTCCTGGGATGAAATCTTTCTTCCGTTCGCCTTTTGCGGGGCCAAATTTTTCGCTGGAAAGGGAGTACTGGGGGATCCGGTTTAAAAACCCCTTGGGATTGGCCGCCGGATTTGATAAAAATGGGGAATGGATAGACTCCATGGAGACCTTTGGGTTTGGCTTTGTGGAAATTGGCACGGTAACGCCCAAACCACAAATGGGAAACCCGCAGCCCCGCCTGTTCCGCTTAAAAACGGATGAAGCCCTCATCAATCGGATGGGTTTTAACAATGCCGGGCTAGACGCCGTACGGAAAAACTTAGAAAAACGCCGGTCCTCTCTGATTGTCGGAGGGAATATTGGTAAGAACAAGGCCACTCCCAATGCGGAGGCCTTTTCGGACTATAAAACGTGTTTTTTGGGCTTGCATGACTTGGTAGATTACTTTGTGGTTAATGTGAGTTCGCCCAATACGCCCAATTTGCGGGAACTGCAAGACCGTGAGCCTCTGCGGGCCCTTTTGATGGGCTTACAAACGTTAAATGCTGGTTTGAAGCAAGCGAAGCCTATTTTATTAAAAATTGCCCCAGACTTGAGCCAGCCACAGTTGGAAAATGTGGTAGAGGTATTACAGGAAGCAAGAATACCCGGAGTAGTGGCCACCAATACGACCATTCGGCGAAAGCCTTTGAAGACCTCGGCCAAAGCCATAGAAGCTATTGGAGCTGGAGGTTTAAGTGGTAAGCCCCTTGAAGAACTATCCAATGAAATACTAGGAAGTTTACGCGCAGCCCTGGGCCCAGATTACCCGATTATAGGCGTAGGCGGGATTCGTTCGGCGCTTACGGCCCAAGCTAAATTGGATGCCGGGGCAAATTTGCTACAAATTTACACGGGATTTGTGTACGGTGGGCCAGGTTTGCCTACCCAAATTCTTAAAAATTTGCGTCCAAAACCAGAAAAAATTGACTCTGCGGAGCTCAACTAATTATAAAAAACGAAAAATCAACCAGTAGCAAAATCCTAGTCAGTTGATCATATGAACAGGTTTTTTGCTAAAATTTTAAGCTGATTTTATCTATATTAGATTTGAAAACCAAACTCAGGTCGCAATGGCAAAGACGGTCTATCGAGAAAACACCTATAAGAGCAACAAACAAAGCCGCCCGGTTTTCCGTAACTTTCAGTCTTTTTTTACAAAAGACCCTCAATTTCATTTTGTCCTGGGTATCTTTTTATTGGTCAGCTCCTTTGCTCTTTTCATTGCATTTTTCTCCTATTTCTTTACCGGTAAAGCGGACCAAAGTGTAGTAGAGGTGATCATGAACACCGATATTAGAAAAAGTGGTGAAGAAGTAGAAAATTGGTTGGGACTCAGTGGGGCCGTTTTGGCTCACGTATTCATATTCAAATGGTTTGGGATTGCCTCCTTTGGTTTAATTCCCTTAATCTTTGTTTTGGGATGGCGACTGGCTTTTAAAGTCTCCTTACTTCCTATTCGCAATAGCATTCAGTTTAGTGCTTTCGCTATTTTTTGGTTTAGTCTTTTGATGGGGGCCTTGTTTGATCCCACAAGCTTTATGGGTTTTTGGGCCGGGGGCATTGGTTTTTCGCTGGCCAGCCTACTCAATTATCTGTTTGGCTTGTTTACGGTGCCGGTTATTCTCTTCGGGCTTTTGGTATTTTTAGTATATTTCTTTCAAATAACTCCCAGCATGGCCCAAGATGGCTCCTTTTTTAGTTCTTTGGGGCAGGAGTTCCGTCAGTTAATGGCCCATTCGCCCATTAAAATTAAACGCAAGTTTAAAGTAAATACCCAGTTTAAAACGCCTACTTTTTTTGACAAACCCGAGCAAGAGCCTCAGGCAGACGAGCCCGATGAGTTTAGTAAAGATATTGTCCTGGAAGTAAACGACGAATTACAAGTAGAGGAAGAAGAAGACCATCATCGTAAAACGCGCGCGTTTAAAACTAATCCGCGTACCCGCAAGCGCAGCTCTTCCCAAAAGCCGCCAAAGTCTGGGACATCGGCCCATACCAAACTAGAATTGGAAATTGATCCGGATTCCCTCCCCGAAGAACCGGTGGCTTCCTCAGAGCAAATTTCTGATATGAACCCGGCAGATTTGGGACAAAGTGTACCCAATCAGGGAGAGCAAACCAAAATTTCTTTTGAAGAATATTTGGGCCTAAATCCTTCTGACCTGAACCCTCCTCAAGGCAAAACGAATACCATTGCGGCACTCCATGAAGATCCCGGGGCGCAAGGGAGTGCCCTTGGCCCGGAAACGGGGCCGTATGACCCTACGGCTCAGTTGAGTCAATATCAAAGACCTACCCCGGAGTTGATGGACGAGAGCAATCAAACGGGACGTCAGGTATCCAAAGAAGAACTAGAAGCTAATAAAGATAAAATCGTGGAAACCCTAAGCAATTACGGCATTGGGATTTCCCAGATTAAAGCAACTATTGGCCCGACGGTCACGCTTTATGAAATTATCCCAGAGGCAGGGGTCCGGATCTCCAAAATTAAGAACTTGGAAGATGATATTGCCCTCAGTTTGGCGGCCCTCGGAATACGGATTATTGCCCCTATCCCAGGTAAGGGTACGATTGGGATTGAAGTCCCTAATAAAAAGCGAGAGATAGTTGGGATTCGCTTGGTAACCGAGTCGGAAGAATTTCGGAATACGAAAAGAACCCTCCCAATGATCTTGGGTAAGTCGGTAACCAATGAAGTATATATTGCCGATTTGGCCAAAATGCCCCACTTACTTATTGCGGGAGCTACCGGACAAGGGAAATCGGTTGGCCTGAATGTTTTTCTAACCAGTCTTATCTACAAAAAACACCCCTCTGAGCTAAAATTCGTCTTGATTGATCCTAAAAAGGTGGAGCTGACCCTTTTTAATAAGATTGAGAAGCACTTTTTGGCCAAGCTACCGGGTGAAGATGAAGCCATTATCACCGATACGAATAAAGTGATTAGCACCCTGGCCTCTCTATGTCGGGAAATGGATATTCGCTACAATTTGCTTAAAGAAGCTGCTTGCCGAAATATAAAGGAGTATAACGCTAAGTTTGTACAACGTAGGCTGAGCCCAAGAAAAGGGCACCGTTTCTTACCCTATATTGTTTTGGTGGTGGATGAATTAGCCGACTTGATGATGGTAGCCGGCAAGGAAGTAGAGCAGCCCATTGCCCGTTTGGCACAGTTGGCCCGGGCCATCGGGATACACTTAATTGTAGCTACCCAAAGGCCCTCGGTTGATGTGATCACCGGTATCATCAAAGCTAACTTTCCGGCGCGCCTTTCATTTAAGGTGTCTTCCAAAGTTGACTCCCGTACGATCCTCGATGCGGGTGGAGCCGAACAATTGGTGGGGATGGGAGATATGCTCTTCTCTATGGATTCAGAGGTTATTCGCTTGCAATGCCCCTTCATCGATACCCACGAAGTAGAGCGCATTTGTGATTACATCAATGTACAGCAAAGCTTCCCACAAGCCTATGAACTTCCCGAAGCCGAAGGCCCAGATGGGCTAAATGGGGAAGGTGGTGACGAATTTGAACGGGATGTCTTATTCGAAGAAGCTGCCCGGATTATTGTAATGCATCAACAAGGCAGTACGTCACTCTTGCAAAGAAGGCTCAAGCTGGGGTATAACCGAGCGGGCCGTTTGATTGACCAATTGGAGAAAGCAGGCATCGTTGGCACCTTTGAGGGAAGTAAAGCCCGAGAGGTACTGATCCCCGATGAATATGCCCTAGAAAGACTCCTTAGCAATATAGAAAATAAATAATTCCCAAGGTATTTTCTGTACATTAACGGTCTGAGAGGCTAAATTCCTTAATAATTCCTGTTTTTTCTCGTTCAATTTTAGATATTACGTACCTTCGCTTAACAAGGACTTAACAGGCGTTTAGGATTATTTCCTGAACGTGGGTATACCCTTCCACGTTTGTGAAGATGACAGGATTTATTAACAAACTTGTAATTTAATGAAATTCAAATCTTTTCTTTGGCTTTTTGCCTCATTTGCTTTTATAGTATTTCATAGTCAAGCAAAAGCACAAAATATTCAGAAAGCCAAGCAAATACTAGATGCCGTTAAGGATCGTTATAAATCGGCCAAATCTTTTAAAGCTGAGTTTAAAATCAACCTCAAGAATGCCAATACCAAGGTGGATGAGGAAATGGATGGCAGTATTGTCGTAAGGGGAGAAAAATTTTACCTTAAACTACCCGAGCAGGAGGTTATTACCAATGGGAGAACCCAATGGACTTATTTAAAAGAAGGTTGCGAAGTGAATGTAACGGATTATGAACCCAGCGACAATGACATTACGCCCAGTAATATTTATACCATTTACGAGAAGAATTACAGCTACGGATATATAAAAGATACCCTAGAGAATGGCCGTAACTACCATATAGTAGATCTAAAGCCCTTGGATATTGATGCCCCTTTCTTCAAAATTCGTTTGAAAGTGGTAGAAAGCTCTAAGTCTATCAAAAGCTGGGAATTGTTTGAGCGAAATGCCACGCGCTATACGTATACCGTTACTCATTTTGCAACCGTTAAAGTAGGCGACTCTTACTTCAAATATATCGCTTCCCGTTATCCTTGTGAACCCGATGTAATAGATCTTCGCTAAGCATTAAAGCCTTTCCTAGCCATGAATTACTTAGAACTTGGTGATCAGATTACCGAAAAATCTACCTATTTATGTGTAGGATTAGATACAGACCCAGATCGATTGCCTCGTTCTTTGCAAAACGTTTCCGATCCCGTTTTACGATTTAATGAAGCGATTATCCAGGCTACGCAACAGTACTGTGTGGCTTACAAGATTAATACGGCCTTTTACGAAGCACAAGGGGCAAAAGGCTGGGAATATCTCCAACTCACTCGGGAGATGGTCCCTAAACATGTTTTTTGTATCGCCGATGCCAAAAGAGGCGATATTGGGAATACCGCAAAACAATACGGAAGGGCCTTCTTTGAGCAGATGAAATTTGATGCTTTAACAGTGGCTCCTTACATGGGAGAAGATTCTGTAAAGCCCTTTCTCGACTTTCCCCAAGCTTGGGTGATTTTACTAGGCCTCACTTCCAATCCGGGTAGTGCCAATTTTCAGTACCTTTCCCTACACGCAGACGAACTGGAAGAGCTACAACAGGCTGCCTCCCCAAATCATTCTTCAAGGCCAGAATACCTTTACGAAAGAGTGATACGCCACTCTCAAAATTGGGCTAGTAAATCACGTATGATGTATGTGGTGGGTGCCACGCAAATAGAAGGTTTGCGAAATATCCGCCAATTGGCCCCTCAGCATTTTTTGCTGGTTCCCGGGATTGGTGCCCAAGGGGGAAGTTTGGAGGAAGTCTCCCGATATGGCTTAAACGCTAACGGAGGGCTCTTGGTAAATGCTTCTCGTAGTATCATTTATGCCTCCTCTGAGGCAGATTTTGCCGACGCTGCCGCCCAGCAAGCCCAAACGATACAAAAAGAAATGGCTAAGTACTTGCAACAATTTTCTTAATCATATGAATACGGATCAGATACTTCTGCAAATTGAACAAATACTTGACCGCTATTTACTAGCTTTAGGGCAAATAGAAGAGGCCCATTTTGTTTTCAAACCCCAAGACGCTACCTGGTCAATTGCCGAACTCTATGAGCATTTATGTGTAAGCAATAGCCTTTTTTTACAATTTCTCCGGGATAGTATTAATCAAAACAATGGAGCCCTTAATGTACATATGAATGATAGGGGTGTATCCCTGTATGCCCACGGACAATTTCCCAATATCCGTATCAAAGAGCCCGAATCCCTAAGAGAACTTGGCCTGCAGACTAAAAGTCTTGAAACCTATCCTCCTCGTTTGCAAGAATTTCGGAAGGCAGTTCAAGAAATAAAACCTCAGATTGACCAAGATCCTGGCGAATACAAAGTATTGCACCCCGTGATAGGGTATCTGAATGCCCTCGAGTGGTTTAAAATGATCGAAATGCACATGCGGCACCATTTAAGACAGCTAAATGAATCGCAAGAGCGGGCTGCGGCTCAATAAAGTTCTCTACTACAATTCTATTTCTAAAATTCTATGCAGTATTTACTTGAGCCAGGGGCTGAGTTGCTTCTAAATTCTGATGAGTTTACCGAAAAGCTGAGTGGTATAAAAGCGTTTATCAGTGATTGGGATGGGGTATTCAATGCCGGTATCAAGCAACCCGGAGTACCCAGTCCTTTTGCTGAAGCCGACTCAATGGGTATCAATATGCTTCGCTTGGAGGGGTGGCTGCGTACCGGACAAATACCAAAGCTGGCTATCATTACCGGGGCTAATAATCCCGTAGCTCGATATTTGGCCCGTAGGGAAAAGTTTGTGTCTGTATACTCCGGCATTAAAAACAAAGCTGAGGCTTTAATGCACTTTTGTGAAATGAACCAACTCAAGACCCGGGAAGTTGCCTGTTTTTTTGATGATATCAATGACCTCTCTATGGCATCCTTGTGTGGCCTCCGTTTTTTAGTGCGCCGAGAAGCGGGAAAAGGTTTTATGTCATTTATCCGGAGCAAGCAATTGGTCGACTACCGCTCAGCTCATCCGGGCGATCAGTATGCCATTAGGGAGATCTGTGAGTTTTTAATTCAAGTAAATAATGATTATGACGAAGTCATTAGCCATCGCATAGCTTTTGAAGAAACGTATCAGCAATATTGGCAAGAAAGGCAAAGCATTCCGACCCACTTTTACCAAGTGCTAGACTCAGAGATACGCGAAGTACAAGAAGACAACTAATATTTTAAACCCATTGGCTTGACAAACTGTACTAGTAATAAAAAACAGCTATGATCCCCTGGGTTTTTCCGCCAAAAGAAGCCGTTATCCGTTTTACTATCCGAAATGCTGGTATTCCCGTCTCGGGTAGCATTGCATTACTCAACGCTACCTTAAAAAGTAAGATGCTTGCCGATGAGGCAAGTAAGCTAGATATATTACTTGATCCCAAATCTATCGATACGAAGCTTTCTTTACGAGATTCCCATCTTTTACAAGCTGAATATTTCTTTGTCAAAAAATATCCCGAGATCCATTTTGTATCCGAACAGATCCAATTTTCTGAATCTGGGGGCAAATGCCAAGGCAAGCTCAGCATTAGAGGGCGGAGCCGGCCTTTACAATTTACTTTTCAATGCCACGCGACCGCCGAAAAGCTTCACGTTAAAGGGAACTTTACCCTCCGCCGGAGTGATTTTAATATTGGACAAAAAAGTTTTATTCTTGCTGATAAAGTCTGGGTTGAATTTGATTGCACTGCTTACCCCGACCGATCAAACTAAATTATAATTACCATGCTTGTACCCTTTGATACCCTACCTAGCCAAGCCCGTCTTTGGATATACCAATCCAACCGAGTGCTTAGCGATACAGAACTTGGTGAATTGAAAAAAAGAGTAGAACCCTTTTTAATCAGTTGGACCGCGCATCGTCAAGACCTAAAGGCTTCCTACCAGATTTTGGATAATTGTTTTATCATGTTAGCCGTAGATGAAAGCAATCAAGGGGCTACGGGTTGCTCCATCGATGCTTCGGTACATTTTCTACAAGAAGTAGAGCGTGATTTGCAGGTCAAGCTCTTAGACCGTGCCCAGATTGCATATCGTCAAGGGTCGCAATTAGGCTTTGCTTCTATGAGATCCTTGAAGGAAAAAGTAAAAGCTGGTGACTTGGCAAGCGACACCAAAATTTACAATAATAGCGTCATTCAATTAGGACAACTGAAAGATTCTTGGGAACAAAAACTAGAAGAATCCTGGCTGGCCCGCTATCTCCCTGCCAATTCAAATTAAGCAAACTGAATTAGAATATTGTTCTTTTCTACATTTTCACCCTGCTTAACCAATACGGCCTTTACCTCGGCATCACCGGGAGATTTAATAATATTTTCCATTTTCATCGCTTCTAGGATGAGCAGGGAGTCTCCTTTCTTTACGGCTTGCCCTGGGTTTACCAGAATATCGTGTATCAAACCAGGCATAGGTGCTTTGATTTCCTTCACGACATTACTGCGCACTTGC
Organism: uncultured Microscillaceae bacterium; assembly: GCA_963922455.1. GTDB lineage: Bacteria > Bacteroidota > Bacteroidia > Cytophagales > Microscillaceae > CAWUIO01. The sequence goes on along the minus strand of CAWUIO010000155.1, from coordinate 3,727 downwards.
ATACCTAATTGATTTAGTAGCTTATCCATGGGGTCCACCATTTTCAAATCAAAATCTTGATTATTCACGCGAATTCGAAACGTTTTCTCAGCGTAGTTGGCCGACATTATTTCTACTTGGTATGATTGCTTTTGGTGCAGTATATGAAAACTGCCCTCATCCTCCTGGATCAAATCCCAGGCTAAAACTTGATCATCCACTTTCAAGGTATCTTCTTGATAGTCGACCGTATAGGTGGTGGCTTCTTTTGAGGCTTTATTTACTATTACTTCGTACTGCATGAATCAATCAAATAGGAGGTAGACAAATTGTATAGGAACCTAACTTACCATAGGCAAAAAATAGGAAGCTTAAATTAATTGAATATTTTATTCTTGACGAAAAAAAACAGGAAAAATTGAGTGTAAAGCCGATGAATAATTTTTGGACTGAGACGAAAATACTTTAAATTTGAAATTAAATCCAAAAAAAGCCTTTTTCCTTCAGGCTAGGAAGCTTCACTTTTTGGGGTTTATTTTAGTCTTCAAAGGCTAGCCATTTTACCGGATTTAAGTTTATGAAAATACCCGCATTTGCTAAAAACTTTTATCTCATCTCTTTGTCCATTTTCCTCATTTGGATTTTGCTCTTCGACTCTAATGACTTAATTACCCAATCCCTCCGACGGAGCCGGTTAAAAAAGCTAAAAAAAGAAAAAGAATATTTTCAGAAGGAAATAAAAAAAATTGAGCAACAGCAAGAAGACCTGATAAACAACCCCAAGGTGGTTGAAAAATTGGCCCGGGAAAAATTTTACATGAAGAAGCCGGAAGAAGATGTGTATGTCATCCTCCCCGAGCCAAAACCCATCCCGGCCCCCTAAAGCCCACAAATTATATTGTGTCGTATAATCTATGAATACATCCAAAAAAACGCTGATTTTGGGAGCAACTCCCAACCCACAACGCTATGCCTACTTGGCGGCGGCCCGCCTTACCGAAAATGATCACGAAATCGTACCGGTAGGCATCAAAAAAGGGGAGGTATTCGGCCAAGCTATCCACAATGACCGGCCCCTCCTGGATGATATTGACACACTTACCCTATACATTGGGCCACAACACCAAGCCGAGTGGTATGATTATATCCTAAAACTGGCCCCTAAACGCCTGATTTTCAACCCTGGCACCGAAAACCCAGAGCTAAGAAAACTGGCCCAAGAAGCAGGAATTGAGACCCTGGAAGCATGCACCCTCGTTATGCTTTCTACTCGACAGTACTAAGACACTATTTTGGAGAGAAAAACCTTGAATTATCCAATTTTTGGCAAATATAAATGGGTAATTATTCCCCAATTTAGCTCTCCTGAAATGCGCTCCAAAAGGTTTTTTAAAAATAAATGTACCTTGAGCTTAAATTCTTGATTTTCTTAGAATTATACGTAGAAATCTCCGTAAAATTTTGTATATTTATGTGTTATATTAAAATACACTATGAGCGATTTAATCTCTAATCAGCAAGAAGTGGAAAAGTCCACTTATTCCGAGGATAGCATTCGGGCCCTGGAAGGCTTGGAAGCGGTACGCATGCGTCCATCCATGTATATTGGTGACGTTGGCCCCAAAGGCTTACATCATTTGATATGGGAAGTTGTTGATAATTCCATAGATGAGGCCCTTGCCGGATACTGTGACCTCATTGATGTAGTCATTCACGAAGATAATTCTATTAGCGTAGCCGATAACGGTCGAGGGATCCCCACCGGAACCCACAAATCTGGCCGCTCGGCCCTAGAAGTGGTGATGACCGTATTGCACGCCGGAGGTAAATTTGATAAAAAAACCTATAAAGTTTCAGGGGGGCTTCACGGGGTTGGGGTATCCTGCGTAAATGCCCTGTCTAAGCACTTGATTGCTACCATTGAGCGGGAAGGTAAAATTTTCCGTCAGGAATATCGCCAAGGGGCTCCCCAAGGCGATATCCAGATAATCGGTGAAAGCGATCGTACCAGTACGCATATCCATTTCTACCCTGACCCTAGTATTTTCACAAGCACTACAGACTTTAAGTTTGAAACCGTTTGTAAACGACTTCGGGAATTAGCCTTTCTTAACAAAGGTATCAAACTCACCCTCAAAGATTTACGACCCGTAGAAGGCCAAGAAGGCCCCGTATATGAAGAGTATTTTTCCGAGGGCGGGCTCAAAGAATTTGTCACTTTTCTCGACTCTTCCCGGCAAGCCCTCTTACCTGAGCCGGTATACATCGAGACCTTCAAAGCCGAAGTGCCTGTCCAAATGGCTTTGGTTTATAACAGCTCCTATTCTGAAAATGTATTCTCTTACGTCAATAATATCCATACCCAAGAAGGGGGAACTCACGTGTCCGGATTTCGGGCTGCTTTGACCCGTACCCTCAAATCTTACGCCGATAAATCTGGTATGCTCGAAAAAGCTAAGGTGGAGATCAGTGGGGAAGATTTCCGGGAAGGACTCACCGCCGTCATCTCGGTAAAAGTAGCCGAACCCCAGTTTGAAGGACAAACCAAAACCAAATTGGGCAATTCGGAAGTACGAGTAGCTGTAGATCAGGCTACCAGCGAAGCCCTAGGCGTCTATTTGGAAGAAAATCCCAAAGAAGCCAAGGCTATCATCCAAAAAGTTATTCTGGCCGCTCAGGCCCGGATGGCTGCCCGTAAAGCCCGGGAGATGGTCCAACGTAAAAACGTCATGGGTGGCTCTGGGCTTCCCGGCAAACTGGCCGACTGTTCCGACACCGATCCGGGCAACTGCGAACTCTACCTGGTGGAGGGAGATAGTGCCGGGGGGAGTGCCAAGCAAGGCCGCGATCGAATTTTCCAAGCCATCCTGCCACTACGGGGTAAGATCCTAAACGTTGAGAAGGCCCAGGAATATAAAATCTATGATAACGAAGAAATCAAGAATATCATCACCGCCTTGGGGGTCAGCTTCGGAACCGAAGAAGATGATAAGGCCCTCAATCTGGAAAAACTGCGGTATCACAAAATCATCATTATGACAGATGCCGATGTGGATGGTAGCCATATCCGTACCCTTATCTTGACTTTCTTTTTCCGGTACATGCGCGCGCTCATCGAGCAAGGCTATCTCTACGTAGCCCTCCCTCCTTTTTACCTCGTCAAAAAGGGCAAGTCGGAGGAATATTGCTGGACGGATGAGCAAAGAGACCGGGCCGTAGAACAAATGAAGAACGATGGCAAATCAGGGAATATCCACATCCAACGCTACAAGGGTTTGGGTGAGATGAACCCCGAGCAATTGTGGGAAACCACCATGAACCCGGAAAATCGTAACCTCAAGCAAATCAGTATCGATGACTTTGCCGGGGCCGATGTGCTTTTCTCTATGCTTATGGGCGATGAAGTAGCCCCTCGCCGAGAGTTTATTGAGCGGAATGCCAAATACGCCAATATTGATACCTAATTTCTTATCCATATTCTCTAAAAGCCCCGAGACCCCTATCTTGTCCTGGGGCTTTTTATTTGACTTGTTCTATCCGAAGTTCTATTTTACAGGAGCTTCCCCGCGCATAAAAAACGTATTTGCTTAAAGAAATATCCTGCCAGCGCGGGTCGGGCTCTCGCTACTCGCCGACCCACCCTCAGCCAGCGGCGGGCTCAGACAGGCCGCTCCATCCCTAAGCTTAAGAAGAAGAGGAGAGAGGTGAGAGGAGAGAAGGAAAAAGGAACCGGGAACCGGGAGGCGGG
>CAWUIO010000154.1:0-12642 GCA_963922455.1 uncultured Microscillaceae bacterium | reverse complement strand
ATTTGATGAAATCAGGTTCCCGTATTTCTATTTTAAAATGGCCCTTTGTAGCCCAACGCAATTAAATTTAAACAGTTTCTAATAATCCCATACCACTATTCGCACTTCGCTGCCCTTCTTCTGGCTTAGGGATACCCACCGCTGGCGGCGGAGACCGAAGGGGCCTGTGGGTGGGCCGGCTCCGGCTTGGCTGGGTAGCCCGCCCGGCGCCTGGCACGAGTGGCCTAGGGAAACTTATTTTTTGCGCCGGGAAGCCCCAAATTATTCAAAACGCGTTTAAAATAGAATAATAACGCATCTATTTTGAATTTTTAGAACATGTAGCCCCCGATTTCAACCTTTGGGGAGCTTGTTCGGTTCCCTAGCCAATCTATATTAGTATATTTTTATCACTTTACAAGTTTGCCCTAATTCATTTAGGCCATAATAGCTCTGTTAAATACAAGTTTTATCTTCAGATAAGTCAATAAAACCTATATTAACAAGATTTTTTTTGGAAACTCTGTAAAACATTAAAGTTTCCGCAGGTTTTTTTATTTAAATTTGTTGTATCATTTTTTTAGATGCTCCATGCCGGATACTGTTGCCAAAATTACCCAGGCGGCCGAAAAACTTTTCGTTACCTACGGCATCCGTAGTGTCACCATGCACGAGATTGCGCGCCAACTGGGTATTTCCAAAAAAACCATTTATCAACACTTTCAAGACAAAGACGAGCTAGTATTGCGCGTCACTGAGCTTTTATGGGAGCGGGACTTTCAGGTTTTGCTAAATATTGAGAGTGAGGCACATAATGCCATTGAAGCCGCTTCGCGCACTACGCGTTACATCTTGGAAGTGCACCAAAACTTTAACCCTTCTATGATGTATGATATTGAGAAATATTATCCGGAAAGTTGGCGGGTACATAAAACCTATATGGATCAGAAAATCTATCATCTGATTCTAGAAAATATGCACCGAGGTATCCAAGAGGGGCTTTACCGAAAGGATCTGAATATGGAGATCCTCACCCGGATGCGCCTAAGCCAAATGGAAGTAACGTGCAATCCGGAGATATTCCCCCCCAACATATTTGAGTTTGCCGATATAATACGGGAGCTCAGTATTCATTTTTTTAGGGGGATCGTAACCCGGGAAGGATTAGAAAAATTTGAAACCTATATAAGCCATAACCATACAAATCCATGAACCTAATCTTAAAACGAAGCTGCTTATATCTTCTTCTCTGGACCTTGGGGAGCCCCGTATTAGGCCAAGTAAAAACCGATGAAGAAGATGACTTCTGGGTCGAGGACGAGACCCCGGCCATTGCCAGTTATAACCTGGACGGCTGTATCGCTTATGCCTTCCGTAACGCAGAGGCCGTTAAAAAAGCTTCGCTGGAAGTAAGCATAGCCGATGCCGAAGTGGGAGAAAATAAATCGATTGGCCTTCCCAAAATAAATGCCGTTTATGAGCTCAACCATAACCTCCGTATTCAAAGAGGTTTTATTTCGGCGTCTTCCTTTGGGGGCCCCGAATCGGGGGGCGGAGATAGCGTTGTCACCGTACAGTTTAATACAAAATTTACCGGAAACATGGGTATCACCCTAGAACAGCTACTCTTTGATTTTTCCTATTTACGGGGGCTCAAATCGGCCCGTAAATATGTAGATGTACAAAAAGACCGGGCCAAGCTCACCAATATTGATATTGCCGAGCAAGTGAGTAAATCGTATTATGCCGTCTTAGTAAACCAAGAGCGTCTTGAATTGCTCGATCAGAATTACCAAAGACTGGACACCTTACTCCGCGAAACTAAAGCGCTCAATGAAAACGGTTTTGCCGAACGGATTGATGTCATGCGTACAGAGGTGAGCTTTAATAACTTGGTCACCGAGCGTAAAAAAGCCCAACTAGACCTGGAAAAAGCCAAGGCAGCGCTCAAGTTTAGCATGGGCATGCCTATGAAAGACTCCTTGTATATAGAGGGTAATCTGGAAAATATAGAGTACGACTTTCTAGCGGCCCTGGCCCCACGTTTTAACCCCGAAAACCGGATAGAAAATACCATTTTTAATAAGCAAAAAGAGCTTCGCACAATCAACTTACAATACAATCGCTCCATTTACTACCCAAGCCTCTCCGGAGTTTTCAGTTATGGCTGGAATACGGGTACCAACGAATTTGGAGATCTGTGGCGCTATCGGCAAAACTGGTTAAGCTATAGTTATTACGGCCTCAAATTGGACATCCCGATTATGGATGGCTTCAAAAAACGACATACCCTTCGCAAAATTCGCTACCAGATAGAACAAGTAGAGGTTGATAAAGCCGAATTTGAAAAGAGTGCCCAATACCAAACCGATAATGCTAAACTTTCCCTGAGCCAAAGTCTGGGTGATTTGGAAATCCAAAAACGAAATCTGGAACTAGCCGATGAGTTGGTGAAGATCAGTCAGATTAAGTATGAAAATGGCGTGGGTTCTAATTTAGAAGTAACCGATGCCCTCACTTCTTATAAAGAAGCCGAAACCAATTACTATTCTTCTTTATACCAAGCCTTGCTTTATAAAGTAGACCTGGATAAAGCCTTGGGTAATTTACCATACAATTAAACAGACCTTGAACTTCAAAACATAGCCCGATATAACCATGAGAAACCTATTTTCCCGATTCTTGTTCGTCTCTATCTTATACTTAGGATCTTGCTCCCAGGGACCCGACTCGAGAACCTTGGAGGGCAAAAAAGAAATCCTTCAAAGCAAGGAAAAAGACCTAAAGACTTTGGAGGCCGAGATCAATATCTTAAAAAAAGAAATTGCCAAAGAAGACCCCAACTTTGCCGAGCAAATGCAAAAGCCCGTCTTGGTCACTACGATGGGGATCGCACCGCAATCCTTTACCCGCTATGTTGAGGTACAAGGGGTGGTAGAATCGGATCAAAATGTAATTTTGAGTGCCGAAACCAATGGAGTAGTAGGATATATTCCTGTCAAAGAAGGGCAGTACGTCGGGTCCGGTCAGTTACTCATTAGCCAAAAAAGCCACATTATTCAAAAAAGTATCGATGAAGTAAAGACGGGTTTAGAACTGGCCGATATCGTCTTTAAACGACAAGCTAATTTATGGGAGCAGGAAATTGGTACCGAACTCCAGTATTTAGAAGCCAAGAATAACAAAGAGCGCTTTGAGAAGCAACTCAATACCTTAAGGGCGCAAATGAACCAGGCCCAAACCTATGCTCCTTTTGCCGGGGTGGTCGATGAGATTTTTATTCGTAAAGGACAAAATGCCGGCCCCGGGAGCCCGCTTTTACGCTTGGTTAGTTCTCGAAATGTGCAAGTGGTAGCCTATGTATCGGAGTCTTATTTGAGCCGTATTAACCGGGGTGACCAGGTTAGCGTACACTTTCCTTCTTTGGGTCTTGAAAAAGATGCCCCAGTAAGCCTGGTTGGTCAGACTATTGACCCAGATAGCCGTACTTTTCGGATTGAAGTGGCCATGAACAATCCTGAAAATCAGCTTAAACCCGAGCTGATCGCCAAGGTAAAGTTTAAAGAAAGTCAAGCCGATAGTGTATTGGCTGTACCGACCAACCTGATTCAACAAGATAAAGTAGGGGATTTTGTATTTGTAGTCGAGAAAAAGGATAAAAAACTTCTAGCCAAGAAAGTCCGCATCAAGCGTGGAGATAGTAACGAAAAGCATACCCTTGTTCAGCAAGGTTTACAATCTGGGAGTGTTCTCATTGTGGAAGGCTTTCAGGAAGTGGTTGATGGAACACCAATTAAAGATGTAAGCACTAAGGGTGAGTCTATTGTCCAAGCCCACTAAATCATTCTTTTTGCCCCCAAAAAAGCCGATGAACCATGAACATGAAACAAGATAAAAATTATATACGAAAAGAGTTTTCACTCACCAATGCTGCCTTAGATAACAAAACCAGTGTGATGATCCTGGGATTTATTGTCATTTTGTTTGGAGTGCTTTCTTATGTAACCATGCCTAAGGAGAGTTATCCCGAAGTGCTTGTGCCTCAGGTCTACGTGGGGACTTCTTATCCCGGAAACTCTCCCGTGGATATAGAAAACCTCATTACCCGGCCGATTGAGAAAGAAATTCAGTCAGTAGCCAATGTGAAAGATATCACATCTACTTCCATCCAGGATTATTCTACAATCCTGGTTGAGTTTGTAGCCGGAACAAATATCAACCGGGCCCTCCAAGACGTAAAAGATGCCGTTGATAAAGCCAAAAGTGAATTACCGACAGATTTGGATCAGGATCCGGATGCCTATGAACTCAACTTCTCGGAACTTCCGATCATGTATATTAACCTATTCGGAAACTACCCCATCAATGAGTTAAAAGCCTATGGCGAGTATCTTCAAGATGAGATTGAGAAGATGCCTGAAATCTCTTACGTGGATTTACAGGGAGCCTTGGAAAGAGAAATTCGGATTGACGCCGACTTGTTCAAAATGCAAGCCCTGGGAGTTAGCTTTCGGGATATAGAGCAAGCCATTGCCTCCGAAAACGTAACGATATCCGGAGGAAATCTCCGAAGTGGCGACTTCCGAAGGTCTATTCGAGTGATTGGGGAGTTTGAAAATATGGAGGAGATCCGTAAGGTGGTCGTCAAAAACGAGGGAGACCGACTCATCTATTTAAGAGAATTAGCCGACGTTCGGGACACCTATGAGGAGCCGGAAAGTTATGCCCGGGCCGATTCGCTTCCGGTAGTCACCTTAAACGTTGTAAAACGAAGTGGGCAAAATATATTAAATGCTTCTGCCAAAATCAAAACGATCTTGGATAAAGCCCAAGCCAGCGAGCTTCCCAATGACTTACAGGTCTCTATCACCAATGACCAATCCAAACAGATTCAGTTTATGGTAAGCAACTTGGAAAACAGTATCATTTCTGGGGTTATCCTGGTGATGGCCGTCCTGTTTTTCTTTATGGGCTGGCGAAGTGCGGTATTTGTGGGGGTGGCCATTCCGCTCTCTATGTTTATCTCCTTTATAACCCTCAATGCCTTTGGGGTAACCCTCAATATGATGGTACTCTTCTCTCTCATCCTGGCCTTGGGTATGTTGGTTGATAATGGAATTGTGGTGATCGAGAATATTTACCGCTTGTTGGAAGAAGGGCACAGTATAATGGACGCCGTAAAACAAGGCGTCGGGGAAATTGCCTGGCCCATTATTGCTTCCACCTCAACCACGGTAGCTGCATTTTTACCCCTAGCTTTTTGGGGGGGCTTGATGGGAGATTTTATGAAGTTTTTGCCGATCACTTTAATCGTAGTACTTTCGGCTTCCTTATTTGTTGGCTTGGTGATCAATCCCGTTATGGCTTTGATCTTTGCCCGCTTGGAAAATAATGAGAGCAAATTAACCCGACGAAATTTGCTTACCGTTCTGGGTATGTTTTTACTCTCCCTGCCTCTTTACCTCACTGGCTCCATGACCTTAGCTAACTTGTTGGCCCTCTCAGCCATACTGATGCTATGCAATATTCTATTCCTGGGTAAGGCCGCTCGATGGTTCCAGCAGCACTTTTTGGTTATGTTGGAAAACTTTTACTCTCGAGTCATCAATTTTTCCTTGAAGGGTGCCCGACCTTATGCCCTGTTAAGCTTAACGGTGCTTCTCTTAATATTTTCTTTCTACCTCATTGGTAATAGTGGGCTAAAAGTGGACTTCTTCCCAGACAGTGACCCCTTGTATATTAATGTCTTTATCCAAAAACCCATCGGTACAGATATTGAAGAAACTAACCGTTTTACCAAAAAAATAGAAAACCGGGTTATTGAGATGATGGAACCTTATGATTATATGATCGATGCCATCATCGCTCAAGTAGGAAAAGGAACCAATGACCCTATGGCTGGCCCAAGCCCCGGAGTGACTCCCCATCGGGCCCGCATTACTGTTTCCTTTAAGGAATTTGAGTTTCGGGATGGTCAAAGTACAGCCGATATTTTAGAATTGGTAAGAGAAGAAGTCAAAAACTATCCGGGTGCCCAAATAACCGTCGGTCGTGATCCGGTTGGCCCTCCCGTTGGGCCTCCTATCAATATTGAAGTAAGTGCCGAAGACTATGAGAAGCTGATCACCGTAGCTGAAAACTTAAAAGATTATTTAAGTAGCTTCAACGTCCCCGGTATTGAGGAGCTTAAAACCGATCTCGAGACCGGTAAGCCCGAATTACTTGTAAAAGTAGACCGTGAGAAAGCTGGCCGTTTGGGTATTCGCAGCTCCGATATTGCCATGGAATTACGAACCGCCTTATTTGGTAAGGAAGTATCGAAGTATAAGGATGGTGAAGATGACTATCCTATCCAATTACGCCTCCGGGACAGCCAACGGTATAGTTTGGAAGCCTTGAGGAATAAAACCATCCCCTTGGGAGGAGATGATAATAATCAAGTTCCTATTGCGTCGGTAGCCAATATGAGCTTTAGCTCTACCTTTGGTTCTGTAAACCGTATTGATATGGACCGGGTTATTTCCATCTCATCCAACGTGCAAGAAGGATATAATGCCAATGAAATCGTGGCCCAATTGAAGCAAATAATTGCCGGATATGATATGCCTGGCGGTTTTGATATAAAGTTTACCGGAGAACAAGAAGAGCAACAAGAGTCGAGTAATTTTTTAATTCAAGCGTTTTTGCTCGCCTTATTTATGGTCTTTCTCATTATTGTTACGCAGTTTAATTCGCTTTCGGCTCCAATGGTTATTCTCTTGTCGGTCATGTTTAGTACCATGGGCGTATTCTTTGGCTTAGTGGCTTTTCAAATGGACTTCATCATTTTGATGACCGGTATCGGTATCATCTCCCTGGCAGGGGTGGTCGTAAACAATGCCATAGTCCTGATAGATTATACCATCCTGGTGCAAAATCGTCGCCGAGAACAATTAGGCCTCACCAAAGAAGATCCCCTACCCGATGATGAGCTCTTAGCCTCCATTGCCGAAGCGGGTCAGAAACGTTTAAGGCCCGTATTACTCACAGCTATTACAACCGTTTTGGGGCTTATTCCTTTGGCTATTGGCTTTAATATAGATTTTTACGGCCTTTTTGCCAGTTTTGAACCCAACATCTACTTCGGAGGGGATAATGTTGCCTTCTTTGGCCCCATGGCCTGGGCGGTGATTTTCGGGCTTAGCTTTGCCACCTTCCTCACCTTGGTCATTGTACCCATCATGTACTTGATTACGCAACGGCTCAAAAATGTCCGTAAAAAAACGAAGCTTGTTTTGGCAGGCGAAGTCCAAGTCTAATCCCTGGCTAATTACTATTGCTCCTCCAATTTATAGAAGCCTGGCAAACAAAGAAGTTTTCCAGGCTTCTTTATGAGAAAATATCCTACCAATCGCATTCAAATCTCGTATCTTTGTGAACATCATTTGCTATCCATTTACGCTATGGTTAAGTACTGGATTACCTGGGCTTTCCTGAGTATTATTTTTCTTACCGATTGGTATTTTTATCGAAACCTTCGCCTTCGCTTAAAAAATGCTCCGGCTTGGTTAAGAAAAGGGCTCATTATTCTCCAATTTGTCATGGGGGCGTTTTATAGCACCTATTTTATAGCTGATACACTTAGCCAAGGCGCTATATTAGGCCGTCACTTTAAGATATGGGTGATCCGAAGCTTTTTTGTAATCTATATCCCAAAACTTATTGGTACAGGCCTCTTAATCTTAGAAGATGTAATAATCATAGGGAGGCGCTTACTAAAAAAACGTCGCCAAGCCTGGGAAGGCCTATCCCAGAAATCCAGAATTAGTCGCTCCGAATTTATCAGCAAAGCCTCGATTGTTGTTACGGGGCTCCCCTTGGCTACGATGGCCTATGGGATCAGTAAGGGCTCACACGATTACCATATTAAACGCCTAAGCCTGAACCTCCCCAATCTTCCCAAAGCCTTTGATGGTCTTCGCATCGCACAACTTTCCGACATCCACGCCGGCAGTTTTTTTAATAAAACCGCTGTGCAAGGAGGGGTAGACATGCTCTTGGCCGAGAAGCCCGATATTTTTTGTTTTACAGGAGATTTGGTGAATAGCCAAACCAAAGAAATGGAACCCTACCTAGACATATTTAAGCAGATTAAAGCTCCCCTAGGTTCATTTTCTGTGCTTGGCAACCATGATTATGGCCATTATAAGTATTGGGACTCCAACCAAGCCAAAGCCAAAAATTTACGTTATATGCTCAAAATGCACGAGCTTTTGGGTTGGGACTTACTAATGGACGAAAACCGTATCATCCAAGTAGATGGCGAATCGCTGGCCTTGCTTGGGGTACAAAATTGGGGAACCCGGGGGAAGAGTTTTAAATACGGACGTTTGGATTCGGCCTTAGAAGGTGTGGAAGAGATCCCCAATAAAATACTTTTATCGCACGACCCCAGTCATTGGGATGCGCAGATCCGTCCTGAATTTCCCGAGATACAGCTGACTTTGGCTGGGCATACCCATGGGATGCAATGTGGCATTGATGTAGACGGTTGGCAATGGAGCCCCATAAAATATGTCTACAAACAATGGATGGATTTGTATCAGGAAGGAGATCAGTATATTTACGTCAACCGAGGTTTTGGCTACGCAGACATATTCCCGGGCCGGGTGGGAATCCTGCCCGAAATAACTCTTATTGAACTTAAAACTGCTTGAGGCCGTTGCTATATTTTATATGGAGCAAGCAAGAGATAGCAAGCTATGAAACGAACTGAGATTGAGTCTCTAGGTGAATTTGGATTAATTGACCGGATTCGACAGAAATTCCCTCCCCAAAATATACAAAGTATACGCGGTATCGGAGATGATGCCGCTGTTTTCCAATCTGAAACTTCCAAACTCCAAGTCATTTCTACCGACATGTTGTTGGAAGGGGTACATTTTGACCTCAGCTATTACCCCTTAAAACATCTCGGATACAAATCGGTGGCGGTCAACCTCTCAGACATTGCCGCCATGAACGCCATTCCCAAGCAAATTACGGTGAGCCTGGCATTAAGTAACCGCTTTTCGGTTGAGGCCATTGATGAAATATATGAAGGGGTCGCGGCGGCTTGTCAAAATTATCAAGTGGACCTCGTAGGTGGGGATACCACCGCGTCCCGTTCCGGCTTAGTGATCTCGGTAACCGCCTGGGGTGAAGTAGAAAAAGAGTTGATTACTTACCGCAATCAAGCCGAAGATAAACAGATCTTATGCGTCACTGGTGATTTGGGGGCGGCTTACCTCGGTCTTCAGGTATTGGAGCAGGAAAAGCAAGTATTTCTGGCAAATCCCGATATGCAGCCCGAATTAGAAGGTAAAGATTATTTGGTCCAAAGGCAACTCCGGCCCGAAGCCCGTATGGACCTAGTGCACGAATTAAGAACCTTAGCCGTTTTGCCTACCTCTATGATTGACGTTTCAGACGGCTTAGCCTCTGACTTGATGCATATCTGCCGAGAATCCAATCTAGGAGCCGTTATTTTTGAAGAAAACCTTCCCTTAGACCGCCAAACCTACGATACCGCCATCCATTTCAACATGGATCCCAGTACATGTGCCTTAAATGGTGGAGAAGATTACGAGCTTTTATTTACAATCCAGGCCGAAGACTACGAAAAAATTAAATATCACGACCAAATAAGCTTTATAGGCTATATGACCCCCGCCAAAGACGGCATCCGAATGCAAACCCGGGGAGGAAACGAAGTAAGCATTCAAGCCCAAGGTTGGAAGCATTTTTGATGGAGTTTTCAGCAAACAACGGTAATATGAAACGATTCATTTTCCTCTTCTTACTCCTTTCTGTAGCTTGTTTTTTTCCTAGCACACAAGCCCAAGTCAAAACGATCAAAGAAAAGTCGCTGATTACCGGCAAAACCATCTACTACCAGGTAGGTTATAAAAACCAGCGCGAACTGGACACCCCGGTTCGTAGAAACCAGATCGCCATCTTTCGTAGAAACACCAAAAACTTACTTCTGGGAAATAAATGCGCCGAGGATATTATGCGCGATTATAAGTTTCGCTATGCAGTCGTCCCCCCCAACCAACGTATCTCAGGTACCCGTTACTTCTTTCACAATGCCTGGGCCAATATACGCCTCTTTTTCAAAAATGGCCCCTTCTGGAAAAATAGGATGCATAAGAAAATAAAGGAGTGCCGGAGGCTCACCGGAGACATTGTAGATTAATGCTCCAATTAAAAAATTAATTAGCAATTCTAATACCACATGTAAGCAACTTTTTGCTTACTCGGCTCGTAAACTTACAGAGAAGGAAAATCTTCCAATCCCATTTGTTTTTTCTCCTTGAATTTTCGGGGTATATATGCGTTTGTGAAATTATTTGGCTAATTTGAAGCCAATCGGGTGCTTTTTACCCATAAAAAAGAAACCCTCGTCGATTTCTTCCGTTCCTATAGTTAAAACTTATAAGCTCATGACACAAAAAGAATTACTCGAAAGTGTAGCTGGTTTAGAAAAACTTAGCACTGACATCCGATTCCGTAATGCATTCATGGCCAACCCTAAGACGGTTATCGAGCAAGAGTTCGCCGGTTTGAACCTACCAGCCGACGTTACCATCTCTTTGCACGAAAATTCTGCCAAAGAAATGCACATCATCCTTATCCCTCAGGAAGACTTAGTATTCAACGATACCTTGAATGCTGATGTTGAAACCATTATGGATAAAGCGATCGAAAACGAAAGTTTCCGCAAATTATTGATGGCTGATCCTCGAGATACTTTGGCCGCTGAATTGCCCAATTTCTACGTACCTGCCGATTTCAAAATTTACTTCCACGAAAACACAGCTAACGAAATTCACTTGTTAATCCCTGCCTTAAACAACCAGGAAGAAGGTGAGTTAAGCGAAGAAGAATTGGAAGCAATTGCTGGTGGAGCCAAAGGCCGTGGGCCACACATCGGACGCAAAAGTGGAGGAAAAGCTCCTAAGTGCCGTTCGCAGAAATTCCGTCGTCGTTAAGATTTATTGCAGAAAACAGCCCGAAGGAGAGTTTGGTATCGAGTCCAACTCTCCTTTTTTTATTCGACTACCTGGACTTATTTGGGGCTTGCCCGCGCAAAAAAAATTGGATCTAAACAAGCCCTTCCCTATCCGCGCGGGCCGGGCTGTCACTACTCGCTGCCTCTCCCCGCCAGGCCTACACGAGCTCAAACATGCCGTTCCATCCCTAAGCCAATCTGAGAGCAGAGAAGAGAGATAGCGGGGGCAAGCTGGCAAAATGCACTTAAAGGTCCTATAAGCTCGGCTTGTAAACTTCCCTAGTCTTAGCATATCGCTAAGACTTCTTGAGGCATGCATCTTCACCCTAGAATTGTCCGGCGCCCGTTTTTGTATGAAGCGCCTTATTCCCCAAGGACTAAGATCTCTCCCTGCGGTCGAGATGACAAGGCTTAGCAGCTGCTTTCCAAGCACCCTTCCCTAGTCTTAGCGTCTCGCTAAGACTTCGTGAGGCATGCATTTTCCCGCTAGAATTATCCGGCGCCCGTTTTTGTATGAAGGGACCTTATCGCTTGAATGCCTAGGAGATATTTTTTAATCAAGCTCTTTATCCCTCAAGGCCTAAGTCTTCCAACTTCATACCCAAGCTGGGTAAGAGAATCCGATTGAGCCACTCGGCAACTTTATAAGTAATCAAGATTTGAAAAAAACATCTTTCTAATCAGTAATATTTTATATATTAGAAAATGATCTCGTCTGAGACTCGAATATTCAAATACGCGAATGCAAAGCAAGGAAATACCTAAAGAACTGGAATATATTCCCAAAGCCTTGGTATACGAAATGGTGGAAGGGCGCCCGATTTATTATCGAGACTATCGGGCGTATTTATCCGGAGAAAAAACGCACGAAGAAATTATGGGAAGTGGATATTTGCAATCCCTTTTGATCGGCAAACTCGTGTCCTTATTATACAACTCTTTGGGAGCAGACTACAAAATTTTGACCAATGAATTGGGGATTCAGTTTGGGGAGAAATCCTGGCGAGCTGCCGACATAGCCGTTTATCGGGCTAGTGCTCTCCAGGGAAAGTCAAAAGACAATAAATATATCGATATTCCCCCTAGCTTAATTATTGAGGTAGATACCAAAGCTGAATTACAGGACTTGGAGAACCCCTTCAGTTACTACCAGCAAAAAACCGAAGAACTTATGCAATTTGGGGTAGAAAAAGTGATCTGGATCTTTACCGATACCCATAAAATACTGATAGCCACTCCTGGAACTAAGTGGGAAATCACTAACTGGAATGATCCGGTACCATGCTTGGGGGATCTAGAGTTAAATATCCAAGACATTTTTGATAGCCTTTAAGCCCCCTTCCCTAGTCTTAGCATATCGCTAAGACTTCGTGAGGCATGCATTTTCACCCTAGAATTGTCCGGCGCCCGTTTTTGTATGAAGCGCCTTATTCCCCAAGGACTAAGATCTCTCCCTGCGGTCGAGATGACAAAACCTTGCAACTGCTTTCCAATTAGCTTCCCTAGTCTTAGCGTCTCGCTAAGACTTCGTGAGGCATGCATTTTCACCCTAGAATTGTCCGGCGCCCGTTTTTGTATGAAGCGCCTTATTCCCCAAGGACTAAGATCTCTCCCTGCGGTCGAGATGACAA